>CACZLZ010000040.1 GCA_902782145.1 uncultured Aeromonadales bacterium | reverse complement strand
GATAGGAACCACACTTCTTCCACCCCCAAAACCCTAATGGGAGGGGGCCCGGCGTCTACCTGCCTTCCCCCCTGTCCCAACTAGATTTTGCAAAGACCCTTATTTTGAGCATTTTTGCTGATTTGATTTGATAAAATTATCAAAAATTATTTGTTCTAAAAAATAACTTGATGGTCTTGGATTGTTCTTAAGATTCAGACTTCTTTCTATATCATGAATAATAATGTTAAATTTGTCGACAACTTCTTTTATGTTATTCCAGTCCGTTATTTGTAAGTCCGTAGTGTCGTAGCCTATATCTCTAACTACTTCCAATAATGGATCATACCATGCGTTTGTTTTGTAAAAGGAATAACGTCCAAAATATATGTCTTCGCAAAGTTCGTAGGCTGTGTCTCTAGCTAACGCCATTCTTTCTTCCTCAGTCATAGAGGAGTATTTGATTTTAGGTAATTTGGGCCTGTCAGCAAAAAATGGCGATTTAGGGTACTTAATCGAACTCATATCATATTTTGATCCAGCCATTCATTTCACCATCGCAGCGTTTTTGCCTTTGGTTGGTTGACCCATCGTTTTGTCATGACGGGTATGTAGGGCACACGCAGTGCATGCCCCCAACACTGACCCTTCATTTCACCCTAACCGGCGTATAAGAGTAGATCCCGCTCCGGGGTGTTTCTGGAACCATGCTGTCATGGTGGATCCCGGGGAGAGTCTCCTTCAGTCCCTCCAGCACATGATCCGGGATCAGGAACCGGGGTACAGCCACCAGGGCTGAGGCCGAGGACATTATGGACATAATGATGTTGGAGGCGTTCTGCAGTTTGTATTCCCTTACGATCCGGTAGTCGGCGCCGATCTTGCACAGATCAGCTGCCTTTTTCACCGCCTTGTCCAGGGATCCCAGTTCGTCCACCAGCCCCAGGGTTTTGGCGTCTGCTCCGGACCATACCCGTCCCTGGGCGATCTCCTTGACCTTGGCCAGTTCCATGTGCCGGCCGCTGGAGACGGTTTCCAGGAACCGGTCGTAGGCGCCGTCGATGCCTCCCTGGATCACCTTCCGCTCAGAAGGTGTGAGCTTCTGCAGGACGCTGGTGAAGTGATCCGGGTTGTTGGAAACCTGGTCATAGGTGATCCCGAATTCACCGGCGGTGTCCTGGAGGGAGAGCAGGACGCCGAAGACGCCGATAGATCCGGTGAGGGTGGTGGGCTCGGCGAAGATGTAGTCAGCACCGGCTGACATGTAGTAGCCGGCGGAGGCTGCCATGGATCCCATGGACACCACCACCTTCTTTCCCTTCTTCCGGAGATATTCAAAGGCCTTGGTCAGTTGCACGCCGTCGGTGACGGTGCCGCCGGGAGTGTTGATCCGTAGCACCACTGCCTTGACTTTGGGATCATCGGCGGTTTCCCGGATGATCCTGGTGTAGGCCTCATAGCTGATGGAGTACGGATCAGAACTTGCAGGGGTCACTTCTCCGGAGAGATAGATCACCTTGATCACATTGTCGCTGGCGGTCTTGCCATGGAGATCCAGGGGATCCCGTCCGCTGATATCCGCAGCCACTTTCTTGTACAGGTAGTCCTTGTAACTGATCCGGTTCAGTTTCTTCTTTTCTGTCACCGCACTGCCATAGAGGCTGATGAGGTGATCGTTGAGCATCTCCCGGGTCATGATCTGATCTGCCAGTTTCCTTTCCTTGGCATAGGCAGCCTCATCGAAGTTCACCATCTGCAGCAGGGTGATCTTATCCTCGGGGGTCTGCAGGATCTTCATGGGATCCATGTTCCGGTTGGCGGCAATGGCCCGGGACACCGTGCCCCAGAGGCTGCTCAGCAGGAAGGAGTAACTCTCCCGGGTTTCCTCGGACATGTCATTCCGGGTGAAAGGCTCCACGGCGGACTTGTATTTGCCGCACTTGAACACATAGGGCTCCACCTTCCATTTGTCCAGGAGATCCTTGTAGTAGGCCACACCCACAGTCATGCCGTCCAGGGAGACTGAGCCGGTGGGGTTCAGGATGATCTCGCTGCCGTAACTTGCCAGCAGGTACTGGGACTGGGTGTAGTCCTCGGAGTACACATGGATCTTGCGGCCGGAGTTCTTGCTATACTGCTTCAACTTCCTTCCCAGATCCATGGCCAGACCGTAGTCCACATAGTCAACATCCGACAGATCCAGCACCACGCCGGCAATGCTGCTGTCTGAGGCGGCGTGATGCAGGGCGGCGTTGATCTCATCAGTGTAGGAATAGGGCGGCTTGACCTCGCTCCACTCATAGAAGAATTCGTCGCTGTGGGCGTTGAGCCGGTGATCGGTGATGATCCCGGTGGGCCTGATGGTGAGGAGCCAGGGTCCTTCGGAGTCGGGCATGTCTGCCACCAGGGCCACTGCCAGAACCATGAACACGCATCCCAGGGCACACAGGGAGCCGGATATGACAAGAAGGGCGACAACGATCCGCACATACCAGCAGATCCCGCAGGCTATTATCTGAAAAAATTTCTTCACGTTATTGGCTTCCCTGTGTTTGGTGGTTTCCCTGTGTTCATCGGGTTCCCGCGTTTGGCGAGCACCCTGTGTCTGGCGGGGTACCTGCGCCTGGCAGGTTCCCTGAGTTTGATGTTTCTCCGTTGCTTGGCGGATCTCCGGTTTCCGGCAGATCTCCGGTGTTTGGCGTGACACCTGCCCCTGGCAGATCCCAAGTGTCCGGAGGCTGTCTGTTTCTGGCTCCTGTGAGTTTCAGTGCCCTTCAGCGGGGCTGGTGCCTGTTCCTAATCCTAATCCTAATCCTAATCCTAATCCTAATCCTAATCCTAATCCTGATCCTGTTTCTGATCCTTTCAGTCAGGATCAGGAAGCGGATCCGGGCTTCCGCTTAGGATCCAGGGGTGTCGGTGTCGTCTCAACTGCCTTCACCGTGAACTGGGGCATCATTCCCTTTTTGTCCGACATGACCCGGCTCTATCCCTACAGGGGCGGATTATAGCACCCGTCACCCGTGGTGCCCCGGGCACGGATCCCAAAAAACGGCGGGATCATGGCGGGGTGTTTCCGGTTTGGGTGCGGTTTTTTCCTCCAGATCGGAAGGTGCGCACCGTCTCTGTATTCGGGACCTTTCCTGCTCCGGGAGTTGTCCCTGTGCTGCCGGTTTCCGGGCAGAGTATGGGGAGTCTGCGGCATGAACGCCCGGTCCCTGTTTTAGTCTTATGCTGTCTCAGCCTTACGCCTTGCTTGTTGTTCGGGTTCCGGGCAGAGCAGGGTGGCGGAAGTCTCAGTAGCGATGTGACGTGCCCGGGAGTCTGAGGCTGCCGCTTCCCCAGGATCTCATCGGGGTGTCATCTGTGCGGGCTTTGCCCCGGCCCGCCTTCCGTGATGAACCTTCGGGAAAGCGGAACCTCCCTCTCCTATCAGTGCTTCTCCCAGATCCTGGGGCCTACCAGAATGCCTTCCCGACCTTCTGGCCTACCAGAACGCCTCCCAGATCTCCTGGCCTACCAGAACTTCAGATATTCCCAGACCGCCTTCAGCCAGGTCCCGTAGGGCAAAGACAGCAGTTTATCGTACAGCCAGTATGCCAGGGGGATCATGATCCCCTGGGCCAGCAGACAGCCGCAGCCGCAGCCTCCGGCGGCGTTTTCATTGGGATTTTTCGGATCGGAGGAGGAGGCACCGATGATCATGGAAACCAGCGCCAGTCCCAGGATGACGGTCCATATGGCCCACTGGGGAAAGTGCTCGCCCATCATGGTGATGGCCCAGCCGACACCCAGGAGCCCAAGGATCAGGATCAATGTCAGGATGAGCAGAAAAAAGAACAGACCCACCATGATCACTGCGGCTCCGGTGGGGATCCCGGCCCCCGCCAGGGGATCATTGTTTTTCTGCAAGGTGACTCTGATGATGACAAAGGGGATCAGGAACCAGAAGAACACCTGGGTGAGATACCGGACATTGAAGAACTCATCGTGGAGGTACAGGCTGAGGCCAAAGATCCCCGCAGTCACGGCATAGGGAAGAGCCGAAGCCAGGAAGCTGTTCTTCCAGAAGTGGGCTTTGGCGGGGGCGGCGCTGCCGGACCATTCGGGGTTCTTGCGGCTGTGGGCCAGGTTGTTGAGATGATCGGTCCGCCGCTGCAGCTCCCGCTCCTCTTCCTCCTGGACTTTCCGCCGGAGCGCTTCCTCAGCCTGGGCCCGGCGCTCCTCCTCTTTCCTCCTGTGCTCCTCTTCCTCTCGCTGACGCCTCTCCTCAGCTCGGATCTGGCGCTCACGCTCCCGGTATTCCTCCAGAAAGCCCCAGAGTTTCTCCGCCTGGGCCTGTACAGGCCCGGAAGTGCACAGACGGTAGCAGTTCAGGGCCTTTTCCCCATCTGACAGCAGGGCGTACAGGTCAGAGGGGTAGTGCTGCATCATTTGATCTGTTTTCTGGATGAACTCTCCGGTAGTGTCCCAGGAGCGGTAGGCCAGGATCACCCGTTCTGATCCCAGCAGCAATGTTGCCAGGGCGGATGCCCTCTCCCGGGGACCGAAGCCGTTCGCATAGGCGATGTTACCCAGGTGGTTCAGAACCGACTTCTGATCTTCCCCGCCATTAAGGCTGTACCAGTGTTGCAGGGCCCGGATCAGGGGATCGTATTTCTCCTGCAGGAGCTTCTCTTCCTTGCCGCTGTCATTCCAGGGGGCTTGGGTGATGTTGTCCAGAACCCATGAGCCCACAGCTTCAGGCCCGGAGCCCCAGATCCCGTTCCAGAAGAAGGCGGGCTCCTGCCCGGCGCACTGCTGCAGGCCCAGGAGGAAGGCAAAGTAGTCATCATCCTGGCCCTTGGACTCCTCATAGTCCTGGGCGATGCTGGCGATGCTCTGCATCCCCTGATCTTTGAAGAACTGGGACACCATGCCCCGGCCCACATGCTTCATGCCGTCCTTCCAGTTGGTGCCGAAGGCCTGGATGAACTCCCCCAGATCGTGGAGGGGCTGCACCTTCCCACTGGTGTCCCTGAAGGAATAGGCCTGAGAGAAGGCGCTGCCGCCGCTGTCAGCCGTTTTTCCGGAAGATGTCATACGGGCGGCCGCTGCGGCCGCCGCAGCCTCCCCGGGCACCGGCAGATCCTCGCCCTGGCACCACCGGTCAACCTCCTTCCAGGTCCAGCGCCGGTTGGGGTTGTCCGGGGAGTTCCTGAAGCCGATGTCCCGGTAGGTCAGGCCCAGGATCAGGTTTCTGAGCCGCGGGGGAAAGCCGTCACTGTCCCTGATGGGAATGATGCTCACCGCGGCCATGGCCGCCATGTCCCGGGCGGTGCTGGGATCACTGGAGGCAAAGGGAGTCCTGCCGGTGAACAGCTCAAACAGGGTGATCCCCAGGGAATAGTAGTCCGACTCCGCAGTGACCACGCCGCTGAAGGTTTCCGGGGCGCTGTATTCCGGGGTCATGCCGGTGCGGGTGATCCTGACGGTTACCCCCTCATCCAGGGCGGAGCTGATGCCAAAGTCAATGATCTGCACCTGCTTTCCGTCGTCGGAGAGCATGATGTTGGAGGGCTTGATGTCCCGGTGGATGATGCCGCTGCGGTGCAGGTACTCCAGACCGCTGTTGAGGCAGGGCACCACCGTGTCCCGGAGGAACTCATAGGTGAAGGTGCGCCCGGAAAGGCTGCCGTTCCGGAAATAGGGCAGGATCAGGCAGGTGTGGCCCTGGAGTTCCCCCCAGGCGGTCACGGACACAATGCCGGGGGCATGGATGCGGCTGACGGTTTCCAGGACCTGGCTTTTGATGGCGTTCTGCCGGCGGTAGATCTTGGCCACATGGGTGGCCTCCAGGGCGCCAGGGCGGTCGGTGCACAGATAGAGATCAGCCTCCCCGGATCGGGCATCCAGCCGGCCGAGGATCTGGAACCGATCCAGGATCAGATCCCCCGGGGTGAGCTGGGGCGCAGCGTCGGTGAAGGCCTCCTGGGCGGCGGCGTTGATCCGGGTGCCCTGGAATGAGCCGGGGGCGCTGTTGATCCGGGTGGCACCCCCGGGAGCAGGAGCCCGGCGTACCCGGGTGGGATCTCCGGGAACCGGAACAGATCGCAACCGGGTTGCATCAGCATTATCAAGTGCCGGATCCCGGCGCACCTGAGTGGCCCCGGCATTTCCCCGATCTGCCCGGGAACGTCCTCCCGGGGAAAAACGATCTTCCGGCGGCGGGCCGTAACGGTCAGTCATGAAGTCCTCCCCGCTCTTCTGGTGAGCCGGCGCCGGTGTCCCCGGCGGCTTGATGCTTGTCTCTCACAGTCTTGCTTCCTCCGGTGCATCCTGTGCCTCAGGTGACGTCGCTTCTGCCGCTGCCGGAGCAGCTTCTTTATTACGGGCAGATCTCCTGGGGGCGGCAGCGGCCCTGGCAGCCGACGAGTTCTTCCGGGTGCGGGATGCTCTCCCGGCCGGTGCGGGCTTCTCCGGTGCGGACACATCTCCGGCCGGCACCGCCGGTGCGGACGCCTCTCCGGCCGGTGCGGGCTTCTCCGGTGCGGGCGTATCTCCGGCCGGCGCCGCCGGTGCGGACGTATCTCCGGCCGGCGTTGTCATGTCCTGGGGTGCTGCTTCCCGGGTGGCGGCGGTTTCTCCGGTGCAATCTCTTTCCGCCGGGGGCGGGACAGTGCCGGTCACCAGGGACAGGATCCTGCCGCCGTCGGGCAGGACGGTGGTGATCTGCTCACCCTTCTTCACATCCCGGATCGAGGACACGGAGCGGCCCGCCGGATCCAGGGTGATGGTCCGGCTGAACCGGGGACTGATCAGCGGGTTCAGATCTGACAGTTTCAAGGACAGTCTCTGCAGCAGATCCTCCCGGCTCCTGAGATGCTGCAGCATAGCGCTGCCAAGGCGCTCCCGCTGGCTTTCAAGTCTTGCGGCGCTGAGCTTCACGGAGGGTACCCGGTGCATGAGGCTGCTGGTGGCGTGCTCCAGGCGGCTCCGGCATCCGGCCAGGCCCGCAGCGGCGGCTCCGGCCAGCTCCCGGCGCCGGCTGTCCAGCCTTTCCCGGGCGGCGGAGAGCTTGACAGCTGGGCTGTGGCGCTGCAGCTCCACGGCCATGGCGGCCACTGAGGAGGCCAGGCTTCCCAGACGGTGCTCCGTCAGCTGCCGGAGGTGGGAGACGGTCTCCCTGAGGGCCCCGGCCCGGAGCTTCAGTTGATGATCCGGGCTGTGGCGTTGCAGCTGGGTCTGGCAGCGGTCAAGATCGGTGCGGGCGGCGGTGAGGCGTTTTTCCATCACCCCGGTCATCCATTTCCGGAGATCCTCCTGCCAGACATAGAGCTGATCGTAGGCGGCCACCACCGCGGCGCCGGCGGCGGTGGGGGTGGGCTGGAAGGCGTCGGCGGCCTCGTCGCACAGGCAGTGATCGCCGGTGTGGCCCACGGCGGAGATCACCGGGATCCGGGAGGCGCGCACCTGGCGCACCAGGGCCTCGTCATTGAAGCAGAACAGTTCCTCGTAGCTGCCGCCGCCCCGGCCCATGATGATGACGTCGCACAGGCCGTCGCGGTTGGCCCGGAGCAGCTGGGAGCTGAGGCTGGACGGAGCGGAGATCCCCTGGACCAGGGCGGGGTAGAGGATGACTTTTCCTGGAAAGCGGGCGGAGGTGATCTGCTTCAGCATATCCCCCAGGGCCATGCCGCTGGGGGAGGTGATGATCCCGATGGTGCGGGGATACAGGGGCAGGGGGCGCTTTAGGGCGGGATCGAAAAGTCCCTCCTCCCGGAGTTTCCGCTGGAGGCGCAGGAACTCCTCCTTGAGCCGGCCGTCACCGGTGAACTGCATGGAGGTCACTGCCATCCGGAGGCTGCCGTACTTCTCCTGGACGGTGGCCTTGCCCTTGAGGATGACCTTGCAGCCGTTCAGGGGGAGGAAATTGGCGGTCCGGATGTAGTAGCCGCTCATGTAGCAGGCGATCTGGGCATCCACCCCGGCGGTGTCATCCTTGATGGAGAAATACCAGTAGGAGGCCTTTTCCAGCACCTCCCGGCTTTTGGAGTTGGTGATCTCCCCCACCACGGAGATCTGGCGGAAGGAGGATTCCAGGCTGCTCCGGATCTCCCGCACCAGCCGGCCCACGGTGTACAGGCTGCTGTCCCCGGAGGCGGCGGGATCGGCGGGCGGGAACATGGCGGGATCCGGATCCGGGAAGGGGATCTGATCCGGGGATCCGGGAGCCATGACGCCGGTGCTTTCCGGATGGGCCCTGAAGATCCGGCTCATGAGGCGCTCCCGGGATCACCCATTACCAGCATGGTCAGGAGGGCGGAGGCACAGGCCAGGAGGATCCCGCCCGTTGCCGTCAGGGCAATGGCCATGGTGTGATCCCGGGGCTTGTCATCTGGCAAGGATCCCCGGCTTATCTGATCCACCAGGGACTTCACATAGTAGAACTTCACCAGGGGGTAGGCCATGGGGATCAGGAGGAGGGCATCCGGGGGAATGCTCATGCTCACGGGCCGCAGCAGTTCCGGAGGGAGGTTGGCGGGATCCAGTGGCATGGGGATCTTCTCCTTCACCATTATGGTCATGCTCAGAACAAAGACGTAGATCCCCTGGAGCAGTCTCAGGAGCACCCCGGAAACTGCCAGTATGATGAAGGAGGTTTTGATCCGGGAGCACAGAAGGGCGTAATTCCCGGAGCCGGTCTGATCCTGATCTGTGAGCAGGGTCCGGGCTGAGCCCAGGACGAAGAAGGACCATATAAGCACCGCCAGTTCCAGGATCCCCACGGGGGAGGAGAGCATGTTCCTGATCATGGGCACCGGCACCAGCAGGTAGATGCCGTGCATGACAAGGCATGCCATGATCAGGTAGCCCATGATCTTCATGTTCCTGGAGGTTTCCGTGCCCAGGGTCTTCAGGGAGTCCTCAGTCTGGGTGGCGGTGGCATCCGGTGTGTTCACCTGGGGCTGGGAGGCGTCCGGTGTGTTCACCTGGGGCAGGGAGCCGCCGGAGGAGTCCGGGACGGAGCCGGGAGCTGGCACCGGGGATCCGGAACTGAGATTGGCGCCGCAGCGGGGGCAGAAGCGGGCCTCATTGGGGATGATCTCATGGCAGTGGGGGCAAAGCATGGCGTCTCCTTGTGAAACTGTCCGCCGGGATCATGGAATGCGCCGGATAAGGGCGGATCTCCGGTGTCCTCCTATTCTATCACCGATCCCGGATTTGGACAGGCGGCGCCGGGTGGCGGAAAGCCCGGGGTGGCCAGGGCCGTCACCGGGAAGACCGGATCCGGTCTCATCATCTAATGCGATCTCCCCAATATGACAAACGGGGTGCTGAGAAATGTAACCAATTCCGGGTGGAGAATTAGCAGCGATGGGTAAAGAAGCAAGTGAAGCCGTGGGGGAGAACTGTGACCAATCCGGGGTGAGAACAGGTAGTGGCGTGTTGAGAACCAAGGAAACCCGGGCGGGGAACTGTGACCGAGGCGGGAGGTGAATCATGGCAGAGCCGCTGCTAAGAACCAAGACAGCGCCGGGACTAAGTTTAGCCTCCCGCCATCCAGCGCCGTGGGATGGCCACCCGGATCGTTGTCTTTGAGCAACAATTAACCGCTCCAATGCAGAAAACCGCCTTCAGACAGGGAAAAAAGCCTTTTTGGCTATTCTTTGCCCAGTCAGACAGGATCAGACAAAATTATTCTTGCATTCATTTCCGGGGCTTATTATCATAACCACAGTTGACGCGGGGTGGAGCAGTCTGGTAGCTCGTCGGGCTCATAACCCGAAGGTCGGAGGTTCAAATCCTCCCTCCGCAACCACTTAGGTCAACTGACAGTTTTTCGTGTGTTTGACTTAGTCAACCTCATATTTGTTTGTGTTAGATTGTGGGTTTTGATCGGCTTGTCCGGTCTTTTTTTTTGCCCGCTGAGAGGCTGGTAGAACCCGGTGGGTGGCTTTTCGCCGTCTTTCTCTCCCTCTCTCCTGTCTTCGCCTTATTCTCATCTCAGCTGTCTCAGTTCCTCCTTCTCTTCATCATTCTCACCTCATTTGCGCACATCTCTATCAATCCGCAAATCCGCATATCATCATTCTCTCATCCTCGTCTCCTATTCCTCAACCGTTTCTCCTCTTCATCTGATGTCAGCGACAGACAGCGCCCGCCCAGAGTTTCCTGCTAAATTCTTCCCGTCTCATCTGCCAGAGTCTCTGGTTTCCGCTTCCAGCCCTCCAGGGCTATATGGCCGGATCTTTGGCCGCCGGGCGGTGTTTTTGTCCCGGTGCCATTGATTAATTCCCCGGCTCCCTTAAAATCTGATCCTGGCAGTGACGGCACAGGTTCCCGGGCACCCCTCTGGGGCGGAGTTCACCGGACAAACAATGGGGAGCGGTCTTGCCGGACAGCGTCAGAACGAGATATAAGGAGGATCCCATGGCGGACGTGGAGGATATGAATAACACGGATTCAGTGAAGAGCCGGAGAGGCGGCTTCCCGGCTGAGTGCCTGCAGGAGGCGGCCAGTGTGCGCACCCTCATGTGGATCACTTTGGCCCTGGGGGCAGTGACTGCCCTGACCACGGTGATCTCCTTCTGGTTTCTGCCCGCTCCCTGCTTTACGGCGGTGATCCTCCTGGTGATGAATGTCCTGGTGATCCCCCGGAGCGAACGGGTACTCCGGGCCTGCCGTTTTGACGACGCCTGCGGTGCCGCCCACCGGGCCTACCGGCTGAATGTGTGGCTGATCATCTGGTCCTGTGTGGCGGGCTTTGGCATGCTCACCTGGTGGCTGGTCATCGGGATCCCCTTCATCATCCTGGCATTGCCGTTTATCGTCTACATCTCCTGTGTCATGCTGTGGCTGTGGCTCAAGGTTGAGAATGCCCTGGAGGAGATCCAGGCACATCAGTGATCTCCTGGAAGATCCTGGCACTGCTGCTGGGGCTGGTGGTCTCGGCAGGGATCCACCTCCGCTACATCCGGCCTTACCGTCTGAGCCCCAGGGCGGGGACTGCCGCCTACCTGGGGCTTCTGATCTGCTGCCTGGGGATCTGCTTCGGGGACTTCTCCTTTCAGAGCCTGACCGGGGAACTGCTGTTCCCCTGGTGGCAGAGGCTGTTCTATTTCCTGTTTGTCCTGATCCTGACGATCTTCTGGATCACCCTGCTGGCCGATCTGATCCTGGGGCTTCCCTGCTGTCTTTGGCGGCGGAGCCGGGTTTTTTACTGGCAGAGTCCCAGGGTGCGGATTGTTCTCCTGAGCCTTGCCCTGGGGATCACCTGCTGGGGACAGTATGAGGGGCTGAAACTGCCGGAGATCCGGAAGATCACCCTGGCCAGTTCCCGGATCTCCCGTCCCCTGACAGTGGCTCTGGTCACAGATCTCCATATCAACCGCCTGTCAGATCCGGATCGGATCCGCCGGGTGGTGCGCCGTATCAACCGTCTTGATCCCGATCTCACGGTGCTGGCCGGGGATATCCTTGATGATCAGATCGGCCTCATCCGGGATCTGGCCCGGCCCCTGGGAAAACTGAAGGCCCACCGGGGAGTGTTCTTCACCACCGGCAACCATGAGTTCTACCACAGCCATCTGGATGCCGGTGATCTGATGACAAAACTGGGGATCCAGGTGCTGGACAACCGCGGCCGCCGGATCCGGAAGGATGTGTTTCTGGGAGGGATCCCGGATCTTAAGGCCTCCCGGAGGCACGGGGAGCGCGCTGATCCCCGGAAGGCGCTGAAATCCTCCCGGAAAAGCCAGTACCGGATCCTGATCTCCCATGAGCCTTATCCCCTGAAGGGTGCAGATCTGGTGCTTTCCGGACACACCCACGGCGGCCAGTTCTTCCCCTTCCAGATCCCAGCCTGGCTTAAAAACGGCGGCCTGCTGGCGGGACTGTATGAGATGCCTTCAGGGCAGCGGATCATCGTTTCCCGGGGTGCCGGCACCTGGGGTCCGGCCTTCCGGATCTTTGCCCCCGGGGACATTCTGCTCATAACCCTGCTACCGGAGAACAACCGATGATTTATTTCTATTCGGATCCCCACTTCTACCATGAGAACATCATCCGCCTGGCTGGCAGGCCCTTTGACGGGATCCAGCAGATGGATCACCGTCTGGTGGAACTCTACAATGATATGGTCACTGACAGTGACGAGGTTTACTTTCTGGGGGATCTGGCCTTCCACCGGCGCCGGATCCGCCAGGGCACCCTGACTCCCCGGGATGTGAACAAGGTGATCAAAAAGCTTAAGGGGCGGAAGCACCTTATTGCCGGCAACCATGACAGCTGGTTTCTGGAGAGTCCGGACTTTGACCGGGGCTTGTTTCTGTCCATTGGGCAGGAGGAACGCCTGGAGGCTGACGGGCGCACCCTCATCCTTCTGCACGATCCGGCGCCCTTCCTTCCTGATCCCGAAACCGGTGAGGCGCCCCAGCGGAGCCTGGGACCGGGGGAGATGCTGATCTACGGCCATGTCCACAACAATCTGCCTGAGGAGCCCCCGGTGCCCTCCTGTTGCGTCTGTGTGGAGGTCACCAGCTACAGTCCGGTGTCCCTGGAGGCTGTTCTCCGGGGCGAGGCGGGGTGGCAGAGTCCTTCATGAGCGGGATCCTGACTTTCCTGGCGGCCTGGGAGCACACCCCGGTGCTGCTACTGATCCTGGCCGGCGCCTGCCTGATCCTGGCACTGCTTCTGGCCTGGCAGCTGAGCACCGCCTCCGGCCTCCGCTGGCGCCTGGCGATCAACTGCCAGGACATAGAGAAGGTGGAGGCTCTGCAGGAGGAGGCCCAGCGGCAGCTTCAGGATCAGATCGCCAAAGGCGAGGAGGAGATGCGCCGCTCCCTTAAGGCCCTGGGGGAGAAGGACAGCATCATCGCCCGGCAGGAGGAACGGATCCAGTCCCTGGAGCATGAGCGGAGCGATCTGATCCGGGAAAAGCAGGAGATCCGGGGGGAGATCGAGCGCATGCGGACCTCCCTCCGGGAGGAGTTTGCCCTGATGGCCGGCCGGGAGCTGGCCGAGGCCGGGCGGCAGCTGGAGATGGCCAGCGAGCGCCGGTTCAGGAGCCTGCTGGAGCCGGTGACCATGAAACTGGGAGGCCTGATCTCCCCCTTAAGGGACAATATCAGCGGCCTGGGGGAGGAGCTGCGCCGGAGCAACGACAACAGCCTGGTGCTTAGAAAAAGCATTCAGGATGTGATCAGCTCCCAGGCCCGGCTTTCCCAGGAGGCGGACTCCCTGGCGGACGCCCTCAGGGGATCCAAAACCCAGGGCTGCTGGGGGGAGATGCTGCTGGAGCGGTGCCTGGAGAGCATGGGGCTCCGGGAGCATGCGGAGTTTGACCGGGAGGTGTTTTTCCGGGGGACGGAGCGGAGCTTCCGGCCGGATGCGGTGCTGCATCTTCCCGGAGAACAGGAGGTGATCATCGACGCCAAGTGCCCCCTGAACGCCTATGCCGCCAGCAGCCGGGAGACTGATCCGGAGCGGCGGGAGAGCCTGCTGAGGCAGCATGTGGAGCACATCCGGCACCACATCTCCGCCCTGGGGGAGCGGCGCTACCATGAGCTGCCCCAGCTTCAGGGGCGGGTGTGGGACTTTGTGCTGCTGTTCCTGCCCTCGGACGGCATGCTCTCCTGCTGTGCCGCCACCTTGCCGGAGCTTCTGGAGTTTGCCTCCTCCCGGCATGTGGTGCTGACCACCCCCTCCACCCTCATGGCCTGTCTTATGATGGTGCGGCTGCTGTGGCGGGATCACACCCGGGCGGGCACCTATGCCGCGGCGGAAGCCTCCTTCCGGGATTTTCAGGGAGCTGTGGAGCGGGTGCTTAAAAAATTTGAGGACGCCGACAGATCTTATGCCGTTCTTGGCGGGAAAATCGGAGATCTGAGGAAAGAGTTGCTGCTGTCCCGGAAGTCCCTGATCCGGGAGACCTCTGCGGTCCGCAGTTTCCTGGGGATCCGGGATCCCCGGGAACAGGGGGAGATGGATCAGCCGGACGATGCTGACGGCGCCGGGAGATCCCAGTGCCTGCCGCGGGGGCCGGAGCAGATCGGGGCGCAGGGCGCGGATCCCGGCAGTGCCGATCAGGATGCCCATCAGGGTGCTGGTGCGTACACGGGTGCCCAAAAGGAGACGGGTGCAAGGGCGCTGATCGGCTAGGGAGGCCTGAGGCCGCTGATCGGCAAGGATGGCACCAGGGTGCTGATCTGTTAGAGAGGCACCAGGGCGCAGAACTGTTTGGTAGCGACCTCTCCAGTGCAGCGCCTTATCCCAGGCGGCGTTTTCCGGTTGCATGGATGCGGATGACGTGTTTTTCCCGGTGTGGAGTTTTTTCGGATGGCGGTTTCTTCCGGAAGGTGGCTTTTCCGGAAGGCGGCTTCTTCCGGGAGGCTGCTTTCCGGAAGGTGGCGGCGGGTTTTGAGTTTGGGGGCAGATCACCGGCGGTTTGGCCGGGTGAGAAGCCAGGCAGGTAGTTGCAGATGGAGGACATGGCTGTGGATCAGTTTGATGAGCAGGAAAACGGCGCCGGGGACAACGGCGGATCATCCCTTCCCGGGCACGAGGAGCTGGCGGAGAAGTTCCGCCGGGAGCAGGAGGAGTTTATCGGCGCCCTGAAGGACAGCGCTCCCTCCATCCTGGTGGCCGGTCCCACGGGGGCCGGCAAGAGCACCCTGATCAACACGGTCATGGGCCGGGACGTGGCCAAGACCGGCACCGGCCGGCCGGTGACCCAGGGCTGCGATGTCTATGAGGATGATCTGGTGCGTTTCTACGACACCCGGGGCTATGAGACCGGATCCCAGGCTGACGGGCAGTTCAATTCCGATGTGCTGGATTTCATCACCCGCTGTGAGAAGGGGGAGGAGCCGGGTTGTCCTCCGGTGGATGTGGTATGGTACTGCGTCAGCGCCGGGGGCGGACGGTTCACGGAATATGACGCCACCTTGATCCGGCGGATCAACCAGACCACGGGCCACAAGCCCCTGGCAGTGGTGCTCACCAAGCAGGATCATGCCGATGACGAGTCGGCCGCGGCCATGATCCAGGAGGTCCGGCGGTATTTCCCGGAGGACATGGCGGTGAACATGGAGGTTTTTGAGACCTATGATCCCCGCCAGGTCAGCGGCGAGGAGGCCCGGGATCTGGATCGGGCCATCAGGAAGGGGATCCGTGATCTGTTCCGGTGGACTTCGGATCATCTGGATGTTTCCCGGCGGGTCTCCTTTGAACTAGCCTCCCGCCGGGGCTTTGAGGAGAAGGCCCGGCAGTGTGACACCATCATCAGCGCCGCCACGGCCGCCGCCACCGGGGTTGCCGCCTCGCCGGTGCCCTTCTCCGATGCGGTGCTGCTGGTGCCGGTGCAGATTGCCATGCTGGCCAAGATCACCTCGGTGTGGGGGATCTCCGGGGCCAGCGATGCCCTGGTGGGCACCATCTCCACCTTGATCACCACCTCCCTGGGCCGGACAGCTGCCGGGAGCCTGCTGAAGCTGATCCCGGGAGTGGGCACCGCCGCCGGGGCAGTGATCAACTCCGCTGTGGCCTCGGCGGTGACCTATGCCCTGGGCAAGGCCGCCGTGACCTGCTGCCGGAAGATCAACGAGATGGCCCTGGAGGGCAGTCCCACCCTGGAGACCGCCCGGACCATTTTCACCTCGGAGTTCCTCCAGATGGCCCTTTCCTATTTCCAGCAGAAATACTCCGGCAGCGGCAAATAACCCTGTTCACGGGACACCGGGATCCGGCGTCTTTCCTAAGGAAGCCTGAGGATGTTGCGCAGGAGCCCTGCCGGCGGATCTGTCCGGCAGCAGATGCGGTTTCACCTGCGGTGTTCGGCGGAGGGCACAGGTTTGCCCGGTGGCTTTGTCCGGCTCCAGAGCGTGCGGTTCATGCCGGCGGCTCCGTCCGGCAGCAGGTGCCGGATCCTTGCTGGATGTACCGTTTGCCAGAAGCCGCCGTTTTGCCCTGCGGCTCTGTCTGAGGGAGGTCTCTGGTTTGCCCTGCGGCTTGTCCCGGACGTCCCAGCGGCTGCCGCATCCCCTTTCCCTCTCCAGGGATCAGGGCCTTTCGGGGAGCGGACTCCGTTTTTGTCTTCCCGCCTACTTGAGGAGAAGTCTCCATGGCATATATTCCTGATCCCGATCTTGACTTCCTGGCAGATCTGGATGATGGCGAACTGGAGCTCCTGTTCCGGCTTCTGGCCTATGACAGCAAAGGCAGCCCCCGGATCAGCCAGGGGATCACCCGCAGCCGGGAATTTAAGCAGCACGGGGAGCATTACTCACAGTACTGGCGTCTTCTGGGGGAAGAGCTTCAGCGCTTTGGCGGCAACACCCTGGTCAACGTGTTCCGCCGGGGCAGGGGCGTCCTTTACCATGAGATCCTGGTGGATGTGTGTGCCCGCTTTCTGCCGGCCGGCTCCTGGGGCAGGAATGATCCGGCGGAGAAACTGGAGCATGCCCTGCTGACCCAGGAGCTGGGACGCCATCCTGCCGCCAGGGGCGGCGGGGAGGATCTGCAGGCGGTCTGTGCCCGCATGGATCGGGATGATGTGAACACCTTCCTGGAGAACCTGTCTCCGGCAACTGAGGGTGCGTCCCGGGCCGGCAGGTATGTTGCCTTTTATGCCCTGGGACGGCTGCTGGCCAGGCGTCTGGGCGGTCCGGCGGCGGTGGGGGCCGCGGCGGCAGATCTTGCCGGCCCCGCCTGGCGGGTGACGGTGCCGGCGGTGTTTCTCATTGCCATCCTGCGTCTGCGGGCCGGCAGAGCGGAGGCGGGGAGCTCCCGCCGTGGCGGGCAGGGGGCCTGAGATCTGGCTGATGATCCTGTCCCTGCATGGCTGACTGCCGGGACGGTGGCGGATCGCGTCGGATCTCATAGCGGGACCGCGGCGGATCCCCTGGTGGTCCATGCCGGATCAACCATCTTGAGAGGCCTTTGCAGGGGCTGTGACAGCGCCTGCCGGCGGCCGCCGGGATCGGCTGACAGGATCCGTGACAGTCAGGAGCGGCTGTCAGGAGTGGTGACAGTCAGGATCGGCTGACCGGAGTAGCGGCCGGCAGGACTGGCAGTCAGGAGCGGTGACAGGAACTGGAGGACAGCATGCCACAGTCTGATTCCCGGGATGACTCCCGGACAGTGACCAATGTCCTGGTGATCGGCAGGACCGGGGCGGGTAAATCCTCCCTGCTGAACTATCTGTACGGCATGGATCTGCCCACCGGAGCCGGCCGGCCCGTGACGCCCTTCGGGATCCACGCCGCCCCGGAATTCCCCTACCGGGGGATAGTCATTGCCCCCTTTGACTCCTCCGGCTTTGAGGGCGGGGAGCAGGTGGATAAATGGCGGGACAACCTGCTCCGTGAACTGGCGGCAAGGAACCTGCAAAGTGTCCGGGACTGGTTCCACACGGTGCTTTACTGTGTCTCCGCTGAGGGTGAGCGGCTGGATCCCGGGGAGGAGAAACTTATCCGGGAGGCCGATCGGGAGGGGATCCGGGTAATGCTGATCCTCACCAAGTGCGATCTGGTGTCCGAAGATCGGCTGCAGATCATGGAGGATCGTCTCCGGGAACTGTTTGATCCGCCCCGGCCCCTGATCCGGATCTGTTCGGTGAGCCGGAAAATGCGGGGCGGCAGGATCACTGAACCCTTCGGCCGGGAGCAGCTCTTTGAGTTCATTCTGCTGAACTTCCGCCGGAACCTGATCCTGAAGACACTGGATCTGGAGCACCGCCTGGCCGAGGAGCGGATCCATGACATGCACCAGGCGGTGATGGCGGAGTTTGACCGCAGTGTATCCCTGTTCACCCGCTTTAACCAGGGGTTCCTCCGGGAGCGGAGATCGTTTTTCCTGAAACTGAGCAACCGTCTGATCCATGACACCCTGGAAGATCTCCGGGTGCGCACCGCCGAGGCTGACGCCATTACCTCCAGGGTGCTGAACAGTTATTTCAGCATTGATCCCGGGGAACTAGCATTGCTGTTTGCCGGTGATCAGAGTGATTTCTCCCCTGAGCCCTCCGGGAGCGGCACCCGCCTGGGGGATCTCCTGTCCTTTGCGCCCCTCTTTAACAGCGGTGGCGGCCGGCGGCTGGAGTTCAGGCGCTGCCTGGCTTCTGATCTCATGCTGTTCAAATCCTCCTTTCAGCAGGCCTGGTCCCGGCTTGAGGAGAAGATCTCCCGGGACTGCGACAGCGTGTCCGGCCGCTGCATGCTGCTTCTCCCCCGGAAGGACTGATCCTGCATCCGGACTGAAAGCCTCCGGAAAAGGGGTGCGGGGCAGAGGCTGGAAAGAGACCGGAAAGAGACTGGAGCCAGTATCGGTGTACCGATCATGCCGGTGCTCCCTGCCGAGATCCCCCAGCCGTAATCAGTTAACCGCCGGCTTTCTGGTTCCCACGCCGGATCTCTTGTTTTCCCCGCCGGCTTCCTAGTTTCTCCGCCGGAGCTCCGGTTTCCCTGGGGCCAGATCGCCATCTGTATCCGGCTTCCTGCTGCCGTTCACTGTTCTTTTTTTGCACCACTTTACCGCTGTGGCGGCGGTATCGGTTGATTTCTGAACGTCTGATAACCCCGGAGGGGGATTTTTTACTGTCAGCCCTATTTTCCCCTTGCCAGAAAATTAAAAATGATTAGAATAGTCTTCGTCCGGTGAGATGTCAGAGTGGCCTAATGAGCACGCCTGGAAAGTGTGTATACAGAAATGTATCGAGGGTTCGACTCCCTCTCTCACCGCCACCGATTCCCTTCCTCTTATTCATTTAATTCCCCCTACGACTGTTTTTGAAGTCTGAATTCCTCCGTTCCCGATCCTTTTTCACTTTTGTGGTGATTGTTACGGCTCTGTTAGCCGCTGCCGCCTCCGGTGTTGCCTCTGCCAGTTTCATGGTGTTTCTGCAGGAGCACACGCCTCTGGATCGGAACTGGATCCTCCTTGCCGGTACTGCCTTTCTGGTAGCCGGCTTCCTGTCACTGCTGTATCTCCCCTTCCGGATCCGGCGTGCCCTGATCCACTCCGGCCCTAGCAACGGGTTCCTTGAGGCTCTGTTTCTTCCCATGGGCTTTCTGGCCGCCCGATCCGGAGGCTACCGGAGAAGCCAGGAAAGTTACCTGACCTTTGTGTGCACCGGTGTCCTCCGGCTGGGTGAGGGCAGGCAGAGGGCCGCTCTCAGGTATTACCATGCCGGGCGCAACTCCACCTCCCAGCAGGCCCGGGATGTACTGGTGCGGCTCCATGCCTACTGGTTCACACCCCAAGAGCGGCGGCGGCTGTTTCTCTGGCAGATGGGGGCGGTATATTACTGGGGGTATTATTTCGCCGATCCGTCTTTCACTCTGCCACTGGCGGATGTGGGGCTGTTCCGGCGGGAGAATGAACTGTTCCGGATGCTGGCGCTGTGGTACGGAATTGATGACCATGAGCAGAGGGAACTCTTTGAACTTCTGTGCCGGATCTACGGTTACGGCGGCTATGAGAGCCGCGGTAAGAATGAGGGTGATCAGTGGCGCGGGGGCGACGGCTGGCAGTGGGGGCCTGGAAGCCACGGGATCAGCATGCCCTCCCGGCGGGAGATCCGGAAGGCATGCCGGATCCTGGGGATTGATCCCGGATCCCCGTTGGAGACTGCCAGGAAGGCCTACCGGAGGCTCATGATCCAGAACCATCCAGATCGGGCGGCCGCAGCGGGGCTGTCTCCGGATCAGGTGAGGTGCCAGACGGCCATTACCCAGGAGATCCAGGAGGCCTGGAATGTGGTGCGCAGCCAGTATGGGGAGCAGGGACAGAGCTGAGAACTTTACCTCTGATCAATCCTGCTGAAAGCCGGAGTCCCGTGTCAGACGTGCCCGCCTTCTCGCTTCCATTTCCACTACATTCCACCCACAGGGCAGAGAAGCCGTGCTTTTGGAACCGAGAAGACTGGTCCGGGCGGAGAGCAGATGGCAGTTTGCTGAACTGGATGGCCAATGAGCTGCAGGGGAATAACGTGGGCACGTAAACTCCGGGAAATGACAGCCCAGTGAAATCTGATTTATTATGATGGAAGATAAACAGCTTTTTTATGACGAACTGACTCAAGAGCAGAAAATTTACTTTGCGTACAACTATTTAGATTCCTATATCGAAGACTTTTTGTATTTCCCGCACATCTTTACAAACTATTGTTCAAATAGAGTATTTAAAGTTCTTATTAAGCTTTTAGATGATATTGGTATTTATAACAAATCTTTTAGATATATTGATTGGAAACATTCTAAAAGATATATTCATCCAATGGTTAAAGCAATAAATTATCTAGAAAAGAAAAATCCTAACTTCAAAGAAATTAACGAAAAGCACAAGGATTTGGTGCCTTATAGCATCAAGAATATCGTAATTAGATAGTTAATTAAAATGGAGAATAAGATGTGTATCTAGGGCAGGGGTATAAGAATGGATCAAGATTATAATATTAAAACTTTTGCGCAAAAAAAGGAAAGCGGCAAAAGTTTTTATCTTAATGAATTGACAGAAATTGAGCGTTTCTGTACCGCTTATAACTTGTTAGGGATTTTAGATGCAGTGATTTCTGAAGGGGCTTGCCCCGAACTTCAGGGAAATGAATTAACCAAAAAACTCGATAGCGTTCTTAAAAGTATGGGAATTCATATTTACTCACTTAGACATATTGACTGGAAGAATAAAAAAAGATATTGTTCGCAGGCTATTAAGGCAGAAAATAAATTATTGAAAAAGTACAAAGGAAAAAACTACCCAGTGGGTATTATGTATGCGGTGCCATACAGTCAGTTTTGTATAAGATCGTAGATTTCTGGATTTATCTTTCTGCAGCAACAATCACAGGCAACTGTTATGGATGAATCACTGTATTTCAAGTTCTCGGATCTGTCAGATGAAGAGAGATGGTGGCTCGCCTATGATACTCTAAGTGAATATACTGAGGAAATTATAGGCAATCCCTATTGCCCTGGGTTTGTCAAAAGTTATTCCAACAATAAAGTTTTTAGTAATGTTATTTGTCTTTTGGATAGTATTGGGGTTTTTAATAGAACGATCAGACATTTTGACTGGAAGCATCCCAGAAGATTTTCCCATGCCATATCAAAGGTAAGAAACAAAGTCGAAGATAGATATCAATTAAAATTTGAGAAGGATATTTACTTTGAATGCCATAAATTACATACGATAAACATTCGTTATATGATTATAGACTAACTTAAGATTTCAACTTGAAATCAACTGATAAAGATAAGCCTATCCAGTTGGTATTAAATATCAGGTGAATTACAGTCAGTTATGGATTAGACATTAGTTTTCTGTAGTTGATTCTTACCACATACCATAGAGCAATGTCAGATCTGCCGTCGAAGGATGAAAGGATAGGATAAATTGCTAAGAATTTGATCTGGTATCAATTTAAATCTCAAGGTTTTCTCTATTTGACGATTATTGTTTTGAAATTTGGCTGATAGCTATCTATATTATTCATTATGAAGTTAAGTTTTAAAATTGGAGGGAAATGTTATTGAGATGGCAGGGACTAGAATTCCGTTTGATCCATTAGAACACATTGAGGATTTCAAACTCCTTATTCAGAGCATCAAGGAAACAGAAACGGCATCAGATGATCTCTCACATGATGATCCCTCACAAGTTGATCGTTCACAAGTTGATCGCCCACAATGTCCGCACTGCGGATTCGATGGGATTGTCAAGAATGGCACTAAAGACGGCCGTCAGCGTTTCAAGTGCAAGGAATGCGGTCATACCTTTTCCTGGAGGAATAACACCTTTTTATACAGTATTAAGAGTGACTATGATACCCTTTTAGCATACTGTGACTGTATGATGCAGAAGATGACTATTAGGCAGTGTGCTGAACACTGTGGGATTTCTGTTCCCACGGCTTTTGAGTGGCGTCATAAGATTTTAGACGCACTTCAGAACATGCAGGATGAGGTTATTTTGCATGGAACTGGGGAATCAGATGAGACCACTTCCCCCTAAGTTTTAAGTGCTCCGGGGGACTTTTGATACCCGCCCTCAGCATGGTTGCTCCAACCATACCAGATGAATTTCAAACGAACTGGTATGGATTTCGTGCTCTTTAAATCTCAATGGTCTCTCAATCGGTAGGGGACTAACCTGGAAGACCGGATATCGACGATTTGTCGTACTTGATCAACTGACGAATAGAAGGGGTGGCATTCCTGGCCATTGACAGATTTAGTGCCATAATACCGTTGCTGAGGTAAATATTCTGACTCACAATGAGATTGAACCAGGTAGGCATTAGAACAGCGTCTTTGACTTTAGACGGTAGACAGTTTTAACTCCGAACTCAAAAGGTTGATCAATGACAGGTTTAAAGGTACCCCAAATATTTCACTAACTATGTGGTGTACCATAATTTTGTGATCGTTGCCAAGAAGACTTTGACTGATTAGATCAAGTTCTTAAAGGACTTCGTCTTCAATGCGCTTTGTAGGTACCGGGGTTATCAGGTGAAGTTCAGAAATGCCGTACCGGTTTAAGAATTCAGTCGCATTTTACAAATTAGAAGAATAGGTTTCTTAACAAACTTTATAATTTTATTCTAATATACAAGTAATAAACGGTAAGGTGTTTATGACCGAATCAAAATTTGATATGAGTTCAATTAAATATCCTGATCTTCCCTTTTTTTCAGACAGACCAAAATTGCCAAAGGTAAAATATTCCACTATGACTGAAGTGGAAAGATTATGGCTTGCAAGAGACACTGGTTATATACTAGTTGAAGATATATATTCTGGCATCTACAAATTTTACAAAACTAATGTCTGGTATGATCCGTTGCTAAAAGTTGTTAAAGATCTGGGTTATGACACCTCTGCATTGCAAATTACAGACTGGAATGATATAGAAGATGTAGTTCTTAAATTCGACGAGATCATTTGTGATATCGAAATCAAGCCAGAGTTTAGAAATGGAAAAAGAAGAGTGTCATTTATAGAGCAGGTAATTTTTGATTGCTAAGCCCCATAGCATCAGAGCCAAACACTTAAAGATGAATCCAAACCTGGTGGAGTTTTAGATTATCTTTCTAAGAATAAAAATCTCTCCACCTCCCTACCGTAGAGTCCGCAATACAATCGAGGCATGGAAACGGGGAGAGGTATGGAAGAACGATCAACCTATTAGCAATTAGGTCTTGTTCCAGAAAAACTCAAAAAAGCCATCAGGGAAGCATGTACCCGCTGCTAATGAGTGACATGCCGATACTCTACTAAAGACATTATCTGACGTCTGCATTTTTCTGTAGGGTGGCTATATAGGCCCCTATACAGCCTCCCCGGGGATCGGGAAGTATCAGCCCCCAGTTTCTCGTCAGAAGCGGCCTTCTGGCAAATTTTGGACAAAAGAGTAGCGTCCGCATTTTTATGCGGGTCCTGATGTCTGATTTTTAGGAAGCCTTAAGGAGGCTTTAGGCGGCCTGCTTTTCAGCAGTAGGCCGGCTTATCCTCT
>CACZLZ010000039.1 GCA_902782145.1 uncultured Aeromonadales bacterium | reverse complement strand
AAGGATGTGGTCGGTTCTGGAAATGAAGAGCAATGAAAGGGTCAGGCAGGCTGAGGAAAGCTGCAAAATCAACGTCGAGGAGGCCCGTCACTCCAGGATGCTCATGGAAAACGAGCTTGAAGAGCTCAAAAAGGAGGCGGAAGTCTCCAGCCAGGCCATCGCCAAACTGAAGGAGGAACTGGATTGAAGAGCTCAAAAAGAAGGCGGAAGTCTCCAGCCAGACCATCGCCAAACTGAAGGAGGAACTGGAGCAGAGTCACGGCCGGGAGGAGGAATACAAGGCCCGGCTGCAGCAGGCGAACTCAGAGCTGAACAGCAGCCGCTCCCAGCTTGAGGTCATGCAGAAGAACTACAGTGCCCTGGCCGATAAGGTGGGGCTAATCGTCCAGCAGACCGCTCAAAAGACTTCCTGAGAAAGCCCGGAGCTCTGTCCGGCATCCCTATCCTTAACGCCGTCAGCATCCCAACTGGCGGTGTTCCTGTCTTCACCAGTCCTATACCCCCTTCAGCCGCCCGGTTCTTCCAACCGGAGACCTCACGGTATTCAACTCCAGTTACCGCTTCAGGGGCGCCAGACGTGCGCCAAAAGTTGTTGAACTGTGCTCCAAAACTTGTGGAACGGTGATCCGTAAATAGTGGAATGGTGTGCCACGAAAAGTGGAACGGGCGGTCACGAGTTTAGTGCGTGAACGCTTCAAAAAGCTCATAACGCCCAGCGGAAATGGGAATGGAATGCTGTACTACCTTTTCACACCTATTCTCAAAGACGGAACAAAACTCACTAACGTCAAAGATGTTTCCCTTGGAAAGCACTCAGCCTGTGCAACAGTCAATGTCCATGATGACCAGGACAGACCAACTACCCAAAATGAACTTTACTGCTGGGGCTCGAGCACCTTCGGTCAGTTGGGCTTTGACAACAATGACGGCGGTTTCAGTTATAAGCAGATGATGGACGCCTTTGACGGACATACACCAGCAAATATTTATCTACAGGTGCCTGCCAGACTTGAACTCAATCCAAAGAAGACAGAAACACTTGATTTCATGGATCTGTCATCAGGAGGGAATTAGTAAGCAGGCGCCACAACCTTGCTGGAGAATGTTAAGATCGACCCTATGCTCTACGTTCTCTTCAAGCAAATCCGCTGGACAAAGTCCGAGCGCACTCCTGAAAACGCCGTCCGGCGGCAGGAGTGCCTTGAGCCGGTTGCCGTATCTGTTCCTCCTGGTTCCGGTGCGGAAACTGACACTGCTTTCCTGCTGAAGGAACTCTTCTATGTTCAGAGTGACGATCTGATCTCTGAGGTTCGGAACAGGCGGGCTCCTGGTGGCAGAGAGGAAATGCCTGACATAGGCGGGTTCAGATCTGTTCCCCTGGATACTCATCCGATCCGGGATATAGGGATCCTCAAGAAGGACGACAGCTACCGTATCAGATGGTTCGACAGCGGAGCCGGCAATGTGCGGCGCCGGGGAGGAAATGAGGATTTCCGGAAGAGAGGAACCGAGTTCTGCGGCGATCCCAACCGTCTCAACAAGACCGCTTTCATTCTCAGGGAAGGACAAGGCGGAATGATCCGCTGGAACAACCGCTTCTCATCCTATCACGGATGGTGGTATGAGGAGTACCGGGCATACTTTGTCAGCACCATCAGACCCGACAGCAGCATGTTTCTCCGTGACTGGGACTTCAGATACGAACAGATGGCACTTTTGCACTGAGGTGTCCACAGACTGGATCTGCGGGGCTCTTCTGCTCTCATGGGTACTCCTGACATGGGGCTTACCTGGATCTGAATCAAACCAAGTCGTACAAAGCTAAGTTAATCGGCCATGCTTTGACTGAGCAACTCAGAGTCTCATCAGCAACCAGAGCAAAATCCCGCCCAGTTCCCCAGAGCAAAAATTGTAAGCCCCCTATGACCGTAATTTCGGCCTGAAGAAGGTGGAGATCGGCTGTTCGGGCTGAGATAAAGGGTCAGAACCTGAAGAATGGTGTGTCACGATTTTGTGGAAGAGTGCTCCAGGATTTGGGTAGGACTGATCCGTTTTTTGTGGAACGACCGTTCTTCACCGGACCGATGGCAGTGCCAGAGGTGGTGTCAGGGAGGCATGAATGGTGGGGACAGGAGAACCGTCACGGGCGGTCTCCTGGGTGAGGTGTTGCTGGCGGTGTATTTCCCGACAGGACGCGGATGACCGTCAGCAGCTGCCGAGGCCGGACGTCAGATGGATATGGTGACGCCCATTCTCCGCCGCCGGCGGGAACGCATGGGTGGGTGTGATGTGCCGGGGACACAGCGGCAGGCACAGGTATGCCCTGCGCCCTGGCGGCGGAGTCCCGGTTGCGGCTCAGCCTAACTGTCTGAGGCTCTTGGCGAAGCGGCCGTTCTGGCTTTCACTGCGCCTCTTCAGGAAGTCCTTAGAGACGAACATGTCCCGCAGTTCATCGGTGAAGTTCCATGGCAGGTAACGCTTCCAGTCAAACCCCGGGCTGTAGTCCGCATAGTTCTGCTGGTACATCACGTTCTTTTTGTCAAAGTACTTCGGGTTCTCCATGAACTTCGGATACAACGAGGTGAGGCATTCATGCCGGGCATAGACCACGAAGTCCCGGAAGGCCCTGGCCAGGAGACCGTTGATATCATCGACCCCATTCTTGCGTAAAGTCTCGCAGAGCGAAAGGTATTTGAGGTAGTTCAGCCTACCCTTTTCGGAGGTGAAAGAGCTGATGTTCTTACGCAGCACCGCCAGGGGCCTTATCGCCCGCTCCACATCCATGCTGTCTGGCTTGAGCCGGGGCTCAGCCAGGAAGGCGCCAAGCTTGTCCGAGTAACTCAGCCAGAAAGACACCACTTCCTTTGCCGGGTGTGTCTGGATAACCTTGAGTCCGCCCTTGCCGTCAGGCACCGTGACCAGACGGACAAGCATATCCATGAAGAACTCAACATGACTCCACAGGTGGCGGGAGTACTGCTCCCGGAGTCCCTTTATCTTCTCCAGATAGTCCGGAGCATGGACGTCAGCCATCCCCTCAACCCTGTAGATATTGCTGAGCAGATGCATGAGGATGAGAAGCACCGCCAGATATTCCGATCCGGTGTCCTGCAGGATAACACCCGGTGAGCTGCTGTCCGTGCTGGCGGCCTGTCCGCATAGCACCGGGAGTTTCCCCAGCAGACCTGCCAGATAGTCCGCCCTTTGGCTGCGGCTCATTTTCGCCAGTTCCTTGCCCAACTCTGCTTTCTTCAGAACCTCGTAGATGCGGCGCCGGAAATGGATGAGGCATATCTGGACATTGCTGTCACAGCCACACTGAAGATCAAATTCATGATAGCCGGCATAACCGTCGTGGATCACCCCCTCAAAACTGAAGGGTGCCAGGAGCTTCTGAATGCTTTCCTTGCTCCTGCTGGTTGTGGCGAAGAACAGCACAATCTGGACTGACTCATAATCGGGAGTCGTCAGGCTTAGGGCGTAACCGTTCCCGGGCTTCCGCTCAAAGACCACACCGCTCATGGTGCTTACCACACCACCTGCCATGACTGCTCCGGTATTGGTGCCCTCACCGGCACTGGTCACGAAGCCGGAACCGGCGTTATCGGCGGCAACTGTGGTGACGGCATCAGCCACCAGGCCTGAAGCGCCTGCGCCACAGACCGCATCTCCAGCGTCTCCGCCGGTTTCTTCGGCTGCTGCCAGTTCGTCTCCCAGGGCGGCGATGTCATCCATGGAGATGATTTCCGGGGAAATGAAGTCCCCGTCTGCGGCCCCTGCAGCCGTCTCACCAGTGGGAGCACCATAAAGTCCCATCTCCTGCTTAGAGCCTGTCTGCTCAGAGCCTGTCTGTTCCTCTGCCGGATGCTGGTAAACATTGTAATAGTCACCTAACTTTGACGGATCCTGATCGATGAGCTGCAGGTGTGAGTTGCTGTTGCCCTGCTGCCGAAGCTCTTTGGAAGTCAGCGGTGTGCCGTCAACAACCCCATAGTGCAGCGCCATCTGGGCATATCTGAGTATTTCATCGTACATCGGGGCGACGGCAATGTCGCAGAACTGGTTCATGTTGTATTCAATGGTTGAGTGCCCCAGGGACAGACGCTCACTTACGTATTTGGCCAGGCGGTGCACCGGCATATTCAGTGAGTACATGCCCATAAGCAGGATCACAAGCGAAGCGCCGAGGGTACCCTTCGGAGAGAGCTTGAGCTTATTCGGATCTGATGGCGGGAAAATCGCCTGTCCACAACGCACGCAGATCCTGACAGAGCTCAGTGTCTTATCCTTGTTTATCATGTCGAACACTGAACTGACCGCACTCACCATCTCTTCTTCAAGGTTAGTCATCCAGATGAACTGATGCTTATCGTACTTCTTGCCCGTTTCCGGATCGATGCATTCAGGGTTCACCAGCCCGGGAACGCACTTATTCATGGCAGCGATAATTTCTTCGTCTGTCATGTCGCTGCTTTCTTCCGTTTCCCCGTTTCGGCTCTCGGGGATATTGTCGTGGTTGTTGACCTGTCGCCCGGGGCTGGTTCTGGTTTTTTTGTCCTGCCCACCTACAATTTTGTCAATCTCCCTTATCTGTTTTTTCACGCTCTTCAGCATTCTGAACAATTCGGCTGCCCGATCAGCCTTACTGGACACCTCCTGGATTGCCTGGACATCGGCCTTCTGGCTTTCTCTGACCTGACTGAGTAAACAGAACTTGTCAAAGTTCCTGTTCAGGAGAACATCTATCATGCTGTCATACATGAGTTCCAGATTTTTCTTGTCGGCTTCCGTCCGGTCTTCCCCCGCTAAGGTAACTTCCACGAGTTCCTGACTGAACTTTCGGAGTTCTTCCTCTGACATGGTGTTCAGATCAGTCGCTTCCACTTTTTTCAGCAACGCTGCCACTGCACTGTCAGAGCTCCGGTCCCCGGCCTTGCCGCCGCTCTGGCTGGCATCCTTCCCGCTGTCGTTATGGGCTTTGCCGGAGCTTTCAGCCGCCGCATCACCGGATGTGCCTGCGGCCTCCTGAGTAACACCGTCTCCGATCCCGGACGGCGTCTTGTTTGCTGTAGCGTCAGCACCTGTAGCAGGCTCACCTGCCTGAGGTGAAGGTCCATCTGTCTGGGCGGCTTCCACTCCGGTAGCAGGGCTTGCAACTTCCCCGTGTTCCGTCTGCTGTGCGGATGTGGTTTCTCCTGTAGCCTCTGACAGGGCATCGGCAGCGCCGCTGCCCTGTACCCCGGCAGCGGGCCTCTCCGGCTCCTGCTCCCAGATGCCTGTGTGCATGCTCTCACTCTTGGATGCGTGACCGTAAAGACGGCTTCTGAGTTCCTTGTTCTGGCTGAGCTGGTTCATGTAACCATGCACAAGCTCTTTGGCGCTGGTGATCACCTGTGTATAGATCTGGTTCCTGGAGACGGCTGGCTCTGTCAGGCACAGGTTCAGGGGGGCAATCTCCTTTTTCAAGATGGCTTCAGTAATGGAGATACTCACGATGTGACCGCCACTAGCGGCGAATTTGAGTTGAATGTTCTCCTCGGTTAGATCGGTGACCTTCTTATTGAGGACAGCATTCTCCTGAACCAGGAGATCATGATCCTTGGTAAGCTCCTTATTGATCCTAAGCAGATCGGTGATGCGGACGAAAAGCTCCTCCTTTGACATCTCGCCCAGCGGCTTGCCCGCTGCCATCAGCTGGCTTTCACAGTCTAATTTTTCGTTCACAGCAACACCCTCTGACGTCTGCACGACTCAGAGCACATTGTACTGGCAGTTTCAATTATGTCAACAATTTTCTTTTTACCGCTGATCAGTTCATTATTTATACTGATCAGCGATCAGTATTGATCTGTTTCTCATGATTGATCTACTGATCTGATCAGTTATGTCATGTCTGATCAGTACCACCGGGCGGCCACCCCGGCTGATCTGATCAGTCCCGCACCTCCTCCTCAGCCGCTGAACGTCAGGTTATTCCGCTGGACCTGAACCCGCTCACCATCCAAGTAGCCGTTCAGCTCCTGGGCGGTTATCTCGCAGACAGCAGGTCCGTTCCTCTGGCTTAGCAGCCGCTGGAAGGTCCCATGATGGAGTTTGCGGTTGAGCAGCATGATCCCAGTCAGATCAGCGTGGATGATCTTCACAGCCTTGCACACCTTGGAAATGAAGACCACCCAGTACTCATGGTTGGTCGTCAGATCAAGGCCAAGACCCTTGGCAATCAGCGTCAGACTGTCCATGCCCTTCCGGAAATCCACAGGGGCTGTCACCATGTAGATTTTCCCGCTGGAGAAAAAGGAGGGGCTGAATCCGGCTTTGCCGGGGCAGATGGAAGATGGGGATGTGGGTAGTGTTGATGTCATAATGTCCTCAGTTGGCTTGGTCGGGTGTGTTCAGTGCCCGTTGGCAGGGTCCTGTTCGGCAGACCTTGCGCTGAGGATCATTATATAAAGTGGCTGTGGAGTGGTTAGGGGCTAGGATCCGGTCATAGGGGGATTACCAAAAATTCCACTCCGCTCTCTCAGAGCAAAATCCAACTCCGCTCCCCAGACCAACAAACCCAGCCCGCCTCCCCCAAAGCAAAAAATCCCGCCCGGTTCCCCGGACGGGATCTTAAGCCGTTTCCGGATCAGGCTCCGGAGACCCCGATCCGTAAGGCGCCGTTCAGTCAGGCGAGATCACTGGTTCATGATGAACGCCGACAGATCCAGCAGCCTGGAGGCGAAGCCCATCTCATTGTCATACCAGGCGATGAGTTTGAACAGCCTGTGGCCCACATGGGTGCCGGCCTGATCATCGAAGCAGCAGGGCGTCTTCTCACCCAGGAAGTCTGATGACACTACCGGATCCTTGACGAACCGCACCAGGCCCTTCATGGCGTCCTCAGATGCCACGGCCACCGCCCCGCTGATCTCCTCATAGGTGGCATCCGTCTTAAGGTTCACCGTGAGATCCAGGAGGGACACGTCGGCAGTGGGCACCGTCACAGACACTGCACCGAAGCGGATCTCGGAGTCAGGCATGATCAGATCCAGAGCATGGGACAGATCAGATCCTGAAGGCACAATGTTCTGGGCTGCGCCCCGTCCCATACGCCAGTTGTCCTGGGAAGGTCCGTCCACCGTCTTCTGAGCGGCAGAATAAGACTGGACCGTGGTGGCCGATGCCGAGACGACCCCGAACCTGCTGTCCAGGAGAGTCAGCAGGGGAACCAGGCAGTTGGCGGCGCTGGATCCGCAGGACATGACATCCGCCCCGGCATAGGTCTTCTCATTAATCCCCATCATGAACAGCGGAGTGTCATCCTCAGGGGTGTCCGCAATGATGACCTTGATGGCCCCGGCTTTCATGTGACCTGCAGCCAGTGTCTGGTTATTAAACCGCCCCGAAGCCTCAATCACCACCTCAGCGCCGATCTCGCCCCAGTTGATCTCCGAAGGATAATGACGGGCCGTGACCCGGACCGCCCGGCCGTTGATCACCAGGTTGGATCCGTTGATCTCAATCCGGTGATCTACGCTGCCATGGGTGGAGTCATGGGCGAAGAGATAAGCCAGATATTCAACGCCCTCGCGCCGGACATTGCCGCTGCCGTCGCCGGCGGCAGGATCGTTGATCCCGCAGATCTCCACGTCCGATCTGAGCAGAGCCTCCCTGAGAAGCGACCTGCCAACCCTGCCGAAGCCGTTGATGCCAATACGGATCTTGGTGCCCGGATGATGCCGGTACTGCTTGGTGACCTCCGGGTTCTCATTGACAATCTGCCTGAGCACCTTTATGGAATGAGCCTTGGTCAGGCTCATGAGATCCAGATGCCTGGAGGCCATGTCATAAGGCTGACCATCAGGCTCAGCGGAGTCCAGCACCGCCTCCCACAGCATACCGTACCCCGGCACCGGCAGATGGAAGCCGATATCATAACGGGAGGCGTTGAAAAGCACCAGCCACCGCTCACCCTTGTTGGAAATATCCCCGATGTCCAGCGTGAAGAGCCTTGACTGAGGGTTGTTCCAGTCATCAGCGGTAAGCTGATGACCGTCGGCGTGGTACCACAGCACCTGGTGCTCCGGCTTGATCTTGCCGTAATAGTTGTCATCAGGCAGTTTAAGGCTGGTGAACAATGTTGAGCCCAGACGCAGCCGGATGAGTTTGGAGGTGAACTTCAGCAGATCCTTGTCGTCATCCGACAGATCCCAGTTCACCCAGCTGATGCGGTTGTCCTGGCAGTAGGCGTTGTTGTTGCCCATCTGGCTGCGTCCCATCTCATCTCCGGCGACTATGTGAGGAATGCCCTGAGACAGCATCAGAGTGGTGAGCATGTTACGCTTCTGCAGTTCCCGCATGCTGTTGATCCGCACATTGGCGGTAGGCCCCTCCTCCCCGTAATTGTAGGAGAGATTCTGACCATGGCCGTCCCGGTTGCCCTCGCAGTTAGCCTCGTTGTGACGCTCGTTGTAACTGACAATATCATGGAGGGTGAAGCCGTCATGGTAGGAGATGAAGTTCACCGAAGAGTGGATTGATCTCAGAGTCTTAGGATAGAGATCCCTGGATCCCAGGATCCTGGTGGCAAATTCCGCCATCCTGCCGTCATCACCCTTCCAGAAGGATCGGATGGTGTCCCGGTAATGATCATTGAGTTCCTTCCAGGTGTTGGGGAACTGTCCCACCCGGTAGCCATAGCCGCCGATATCCCAGGGCTCGGCAATGAGCAGACACCTGGACAGCACCGGATCCACTGAAATCACCTTGAAGAAGGCAGCGTTCGGGGTGTAGCCGTTGGCGCTCTCCTCACGGGCCAGGGACGTGGCCAGATCAAAACGGAAGCCGTCCACCTGCATCTCCACTGCCCAGTAACGCAGGGAGTCAATTACCAACTTCAGTACTTCAGGACTGTCCACGTTCACCGTGTTGCCGCAGCCGGAACAGTTGGAATAGGCGTTGTACATGCGGTGGCCGTGCTCGTTCCGCTCGTACATGTAGAAATTCTTGTTGTCCAGTCCCCTGAAACTAATGATGGGACCGCCAAAGCCACCCTCGGCGGTATGGTTGTAGACCACATCCAGGATCACCGCAATGCCGTTCTGGTGCAGTGTCTTCACCATCTGCTTGAACTCGTTAACGGCATTCAGTGGATCCGAGGCATAGGAGGGCTCCGGGGAGAAGAAATTGATGGTGTTGTAACCCCAGTAGTTGGAGAGTTTGATATCCACCAAGCGGGATTCGTCCATGTGAGCGTGCACGGGCATGAACTGCACCGCGGTGATCCCCAGACCTTTCAGATGTTCAATGACGCAGGGCTCGCACATGCCAAGATAGGTGCCCCTGAGATGCTCCGGCACCTTCCGGTTCAGTTTGGTGTAACCCCGGACATGGGTCTCGTAGATCACGGCGTTGCGCTCGTTCACCGCTGGTTTGGTCACACCCTCCCAGTCAAAAGCACCGTCCACCACCACACTTTTGCTGATCAGAGCCTCATTGTCATTGCAGTAGCGCTCATAGCTCCACTTCTGGGGGCGGCTCAGCATCTTGGCATAGGGATCGATAAGCAGTTTGCTGGGATCGAAAACATTCCCCGCTGAGGGGTTGTTGCTACCGTTGGTGCGGTAGCCGTACAGCTGGCCGGCCTTCACACCCTTCACATAGCAGCACCAGTAGGGACCGAGGCGCTCCACCACACTGAAACGGCAGATTTCCTTTTCAGCCTGATCAAAAAGACAGAGGAAAACCTCCGTGGCCTCAGGCGAAGAGACGATAAAATTGCACCCCTCCTCATCAAGAAAGGCGCCTTGCGGCGCCCCCTGCTTGCTGGGGAGTAACTCAAAAGCAGCGTTACTCACGGATTGTTGCTCCTAGACAGATATTTAACCCTCAACCTTCTTCAGGTACACCGTGGACAGCGGAGGAAGATTGAAGCAGATGGACTGGGGTTTGCCCTGGGACTCGATGTTCTCGCTGGCGATCACATCGTTGCCCGTGGAGTAGTCACTGCCCCAGTAATACTGGCTGTCAGTGTTAAAGAAGATATGGTAGTTGCCCGGCTCAGGCACACCGATGCGGTAGCCCTCCCTGGGTGTGGGGGTCATGTTGCTGATGGCAATCACCATGTTGCTGCGCTTCTTGTCAAAGCGCACCATGGCAAAGATGCTCCTCTGGTAATCGCCGTAATCCAGCCACTCGAAGCCCTGCTTGTCGTAGTCAGCCTCATAGAGGGCCGGCTCAGACTTGTAGATCTTGTTCAGATCCTGCACCATCTTCTTCACACCCTTGTGCTTGTCAAACTGCTCCAGCCACCACTGCAGCTGACCGTCATGGTTCCACTCTGCGGTCTGGGCGAACTCAGTGCCCATGAAGTTCAGCTTCTTGCCGGGATGGGCGTACATGTAGCCCAGGTAGGCCCTGAGGTTGGCGGCCTGCTGCCACTCGTCGCCGGGCATCTTGTACAGCAGGGAATGCTTGCCATGGACCACCTCGTCATGGGAGATGGAGAGAATGAAGTTCTCATCATAGGCGTAGATCATGGAGAAGGTCATCTCGCTGTGATGGTACTGCCGGTAGATGGGATCCAGGCTCATGTACTCCAGGGTGTCGTGCATCCAGCCCATGTTCCACTTGAAGCCGAATCCCAGGCCGCCCATGAAGGTGGGACGGGAGACGCCGGCAAAGGCGGTGGACTCCTCGGCGATGGTCATGGCATGGGGATATCTCTTGTAGACTTCCTCATTGAACCAGCGCAAGAGGCTGATGGCCTCATAGTTGTGGTTGCCGCCGTTGATGTTGGGGATCCACTCGCCATCCTTCCGGGAGTAATCCCAGTACAGCATGGAGGCCACAGCATCAACCCGAAGTCCGTCAATGTGGTAGTAGTCCATCCAGATCAGGGCGCTGGCCACCAGGAACTGACGCACCGTATCCCGGCCGAAGTCATAGATGTAGGAGTTCCAGTCCGGATGCCAGCCCCGGCGGGGATCCTCATACTCATAGAGGGGAGTGCCGTCAAACCGTGCCAGACCGTGGGAGTCCGTGGGGAAGTGGGCAGGAACCCAGTCCAGGATGATGCCAATGCCCGCCTGGTGCAACTTGTCCACAAAATACTTGAAGTCATCAGCGGAGCCGAAGCGGCTGGTGGGGGAGAAGAGGCCCACAGGCTGATAGCCCCAGGATCCGGAGAAGGGATGCTCCATGATGGGCATCAGCTCCACGTGGGTGTAGCCCATGTCCTTCACATAGGGGATCAGCAGATCGGCCATTTCCCGGTAGCTGGGGGAGTAGCCGTCAGCATTGCGCTTCCAGGAGGCAAAATGCATCTCGTAAATGGAGATGGGCTGCTCCAGCTTGTTGTTCATCTGGGACTTGATCCACTCCTCGTCATTCCACTTGTACTTGGACTGATCGTAGACCACGGAGGCAAAGGAGGGGTACTGCTCGGAATAGAAGCCCACCGGGTCAGCCTTGTGAGGCAAACGGTTACCCAGGGGATCCTTCAGCTCGTACTTGTAGCGGTCGCCGGCCTTCAGCCCGGGGACAAAGAGCACCCAGTGGCCGTCAAGGCTGCGCTGCATGGGATGGCGCCGGCCGTCCCAGAAGTTGAAGTCACCGATGAGGCTCACGGAGGTGGCGGAGGGAGCATACACGGCAAACTTGACGCCGGACACCTGGGTGCCGTCCACGTCCAGGGTGACAATGTGAGCACCCAGGGTGCGGTAGAGGTTGGCAGCGTCCATCTTCATCTCAGCCAGACCCGCAAAGGCCTGATCATGGAACTGGTAGGGATCCACCACATTGACCACAGCGTCAGGATAGGTCACATCCAGAGAGTAGTTGAAGGGAGCGTCGGTGTCAGGGAAGTTAGCCTCATACAGGCCCTCGGGATCAACGCACTCCATGACCTTGATCTCGCGCTTGTTGGCGATGTCCTTCACGGTGACCTTGGAGGAATACGGCAGCCACGCACGCAGGGTGTAGCCCTTGATATTCTCGTTCCTCACCAGTCCCAGTTCGTCAAACGGATTGCTGAGACGAGCTCCCATTAAGCTCTCTATTAACATTGCATATACTCCTTGTGTTGAGACCGGCCCGGGGCCGGTCCTTGGTTATTTGGGGGGAAAGACGGAGCTCAGCTGGCTGATGCCCGGGCTCTGGCCTCGGTCATGCGCCGGGCCAGCTCCTTGAGATCCTCACGGCTGAAGATGTCGCTGATGTTGGCGCTCAGCTTCCGTCTCCAGTTGGGGTACTCGTCGCTGGTGCCCGGAATGTTCACCGGCTTCTCCATCTCCAGCCAGTCCTCCAGCTGGGTGCTGAACAGAGCCGAGGAGCCGTTGCACATGTGGATCTGCATGGCGTGGTTCAGCTCCTTGGTCATGCCGCAGTAGAGGGCATCCCTGCTGACGGAAGGGGGCAGCACCCCGTGGCCGTTGAGGCTGTTGAGGATCAGCTGCTTGCTCTTCAGGCGGTCATCCATGAGATCCTTCACCACCTCATCGGTACGGTACACCCCAATCTTGCGGCCCAGCTTCAGATCATCGCAGTGCCAGAAGCCCTTCAGGGTGGCCATGTCATGAGTGGTCAGGGCCGACATGGCCTGAACCGCATAGTCCTTGGTGGAGATGTAGCCGCCGTCAGTCTTGGAGGTCTCAAAGAAGAAGATCTTGTAGGAGAGGATGCCACTCTCAGGCAGCAGCTTCTTCATGATCTCCGGGACGGTGCCCAGATCCTCACCGATGATCATACACTTGTTCCGGTGGGACTCCAGGGCCAGGATCCCGATCATGTCCTCCACATGATACAGCAGATATGCTCCCTTGGAGGCATCGGAGTTGCCGTCCTTGTTGGGCACCCACCACAGGCGGTACAGGGACATGGCGTGATCGATGCGCAGGGATCCGCAGGACTTCATGTTGGAGCGGAACAGATCGATGATGGGCTGGTACTTCTGACGGAAGACCTTGTTGGGATCCATGGGAGGCAGACCCCAGTTCTGTCCGTTGGGACCCAGACGATCCGGCGGGCAGCCGATGGAAGCGGCCGTGCAGTAGATCTCGGAGTTGGCCCAGATCTCGGCAGAGCCGGAGGAGACACCCACGGCCAGATCCCGGTAAATGCCCACAGCCATGCCGGCTCTCTGGGCTTCACGATTGGCATTCTCCAACTGCTCGTCGGCCAGGAACTGAAGATACTTGTGGAAGTAGACCTGATCCTCATGCTCAGCAGCCCACTTCTGGACTTCGGGGTTGCTGTAGCGCTTGTAGCAGTCATCCCAGGCCGGCCAGCCCCAGGCGTTCTGGCCCTGGGCATAGAGATGGGCCTGCAGGGCGTCATACACCGCAATCTGGTTCAGACTGTCACCGCCCTGCTTCACAAAGGCCATGAAAGCCTTGCCCCGGGGGGAGTCGGCATTCTTATGGAGCTGGGCATCATCATAAAGCCGGTGGAGGACATCAAGCTTGGCCTCCATGACGCCCTTGTAGTTCACATACTCTGGAGCCCTGAGATCGGCCAGGCGGCTCTGGAACTCAGGGGAGGCCACATACTCCTGAACCTTCTTGTTGTTCCTGAACTCCTCGGTCTGCTCCACATTGATGTAGATGACATTGAGCCATCTTCTGGTGGAGGGGGAATAAGGGCTGGCAGACTCGGGGTTGGCAGGGAACAACTGGTGGATGGGGTTCAGGCCCACAAAGCCGGCACCCCAGGCGCCCAGGTTCCGGATAAGTTCGGCCAGATCGCCGAAGTCGCCCACACCCCAGTTGTGCTCGCTCCTCAGGGTGTACAGCTGAACGCTGGGGCCCCAGATCTTGCCGCCCTTGGCAATGGTCTCAGGCATGTAGCAACGGTGGGGAACCACAATGAGGCTCATGGAGTGGACCTTGCCATCCACGGTGAGTTCCAGGGTATGGTAGCCCATGGCGATCTGAGCTCGGATGATGAGCTTCTTCAGCACATACTCGGTGCCGTCAACGGTCTTGGAGGAGGAGGCATCCACCATGAAGGCGTCAACAGTGCCCTTGATCTCCTTCCCGTCTTCCAGTCGGATGACATACACCAGGCTGTCCTCGCTGATCTTTTTCTTTTTCTTGCCGGTGCCACCGTCCTTCACCGGCAACCGGACGTTCAGGACAATGTCGGAATTCTCCTTCACCACCAGCACGGGATCGAGCACAGTCTGCCAGTATTCGCGTTCCTCCGCCTCGACCTGCTGGGCAAGTTTCTTGTCATCGTCCACTGCATAGCCCATGGCCTCAAGGACTGCGGCCTTGTTCTCGGGAGGAATGACAACCTTCTTTCCCTCCGAGTCGATGTAATCGGAAGAAATCTGTTTTCTCTCCGCCAACTGTTCAACTAGTGAAGTCATAAGTTTTACCAACGTTCCTTAAAACGCAAATCAAAAAACATACAGGCAGATTTTCGCAAAACACCCGTCTAAAATGTGTGAGGCTTCTGACAAACACACTATATGTATTGCTGTAAATTTGACCTGAGGCAAAAATTGAAAAAAATTTCTGCCCCGGGTCCGGGAGCCGGGACGCCCCGGAGTGAAGGTGCCAAATCCCGTCTGACTGAGGGGATCGGGCGCCCTGAATGACCGCCTAAGTTCCCGCCTGACAGAGGGCTCCAGACCCGCCTGAAAGAAGACTTCTGAGGCCGCCGGATGCCAGGAGCCGATCCCGCCGGTCGGAAGGCACCAGGTGCCGCCGGACGATCGGGCGGAGCCCGGATGAAAGCTCCCGGAAGACTGCCGGAAGACTCCCTGAAAACCACCCTGCAGACGCACCGGATTTCCCGGGTGTGAGGATACCCGCAAATCCTGACAAAAGCGACTGCCCAGAGTGCCGTCTGGACGGAAAACCGGCGAAACGGCGGCCAAATGAACGAAAATCAGCCCCTGCCCCTGCTCGTCTCCGGGACACTTCCCACAAGGCTCTGGAGAACTGCTTGAGGTATGCCGGCCGCCACCGGACCGGCACCAGGCGCATACACCCTGACTGACACCAGCCACATGGCCCAGGGGCAGTTCGCCGGACGGCCAGCGGCCAAGGCGCATATTCCCATCTTTACTTTCCTGGCCTGACCTCACAACCGCACCATGTCCTGCCTTCCCATCCTCCCTGAGCTCGGCATTCCCCGGCATCCCTGCCCTTCCTCTCGCCCGGCACGGCATCCCTGACACCTGACCTTTCATACCCTCCGGCATCCCCGCCCTTTCCTCACCTCATATCCCGGCGGGGCGACCGGGAGGGTGCATCAGAGGATCCTGTTATCCGAAATGAAATGAAATGAAATGAAATGAAATGAAATGAAATGAAATGAAATGAAATGAAATGAACTGATCCGATCCGATCCGATCCGATCCGTTGCGATCTAATCCGTTCCGATCAGGCCAATCCGATAAGCCAGCACACCATAAGGCCCGCTGTCTTGAACTTAAAGCGTACCGGCTTGGAAGGGGGAGAAGGGACCGTACCAGGAGGGGATGGGAGCGTCTCCGGGAGGGTCTTCGGGAGGCGGATTGAAGCAATCCCGGGGTTGGATCCCGTGCATCGGAACGTGAGGCACAGAAGGAGGATTTTTCGGGATCAGGGATCCCCGGAACGGGTCATGGCACAAGACAATTTTTCCGGCCCCGTCTTGAGTGCAGGGCCGTATTTTTATATAATCCTGTCAGTTTTTGAAACACGCTGGGGCAGCGGTTATCGGGGCCGCAGCGGTAAAGGGTAAGGTCCGCAAGGATTTTGTTCAACATTAACTTGGATTGAAAGAATTATGACAATCAAACTTGGTATCAACGGTTTTGGCCGCATTGGCCGTTTTGTTCTCAGAGCCACCTATGAGGATCAGCACAAGAGCCAGGACATCAAGGTGGTCGGGATCAACGACCTTCTGGCCAGCGACGGCAAGGGCGGTCTGTCCCCCGCCGGTGTTGAGTACATGGCTTATATGCTGAAGTATGACTCCACCCACGGTCCTTTCAAGGGCACCGTTGAAGTTGACGGCACCGACCTGATCGTCAACGGCGACCGCATCCGCGTCACCGCTGAGCGCAACCCCGCTGATCTGAAGTGGAATGAGGTTAAGGCTGACGTTGTTGCCGAGGCCACTGGTCTGTTCCTGACCAAGGAGAAGGCTCAGGCTCACATCGACGCTGGTGCCAAGAAGGTTGTCATGACTGGTCCTTCCAAGGATGACACCCCTATGTTCGTCATGGGCGTCAATGAGAAGACCTATGCCGGTCAGACCATTGTGTCCAATGCCTCCTGCACCACCAACTGCCTGGCTCCTCTGGCCAAGGTCATCAACGACAAGTTCGGCATTGCCGACGGCCTCATGACCACCGTTCACTCCTACACCGCCACCCAGAAGACCGTTGACGGTCCTTCACAGAAGGACTGGAGAGGCGGCCGTGGCGCAGCTCAGAACATCATCCCCTCCACCACTGGCGCTGCCAAGGCTGTGGGCAAGGTTATCCCTGAGCTGAACGGCAAGCTGACCGGTATCTCCATCCGCGTTCCTACCCCCGATGTCTCTGTGGTTGACCTGACCTGCAACCTGGTCAAGGAAGCAACCTACGAAGAGATCTGCGCTGCCATCAAGGCCGCTTCCGAGGGCGAACTGAAGGGCATCCTGTCCTACACCGAGGACGCAGTGGTCTCCTCCGACTTCCTGGGCAACACCAACACCTCCATCTTCGACAAGAAGGCTGGTCTGTCCCTGACCAACAAGTTCGTCAAGCTGGTGTCCTGGTACGACAATGAGATCGGCTACTCCAACAAGGTTCTTGATCTGACCTATCACATCATGAACAACTGAGAGTAAGCAGATCCTAAACCAGTTTTAGGTCTCCTTTGTTAAGACAGCCTGCCATTACCTGGCAGGCTTTTTTGATCCCGGGATCCGGGGCGGCAGCTGCCAGGAACAGCAAACCGAGCCAGAAAGGTGAGGGAGACAGCACTGAGAGGGCGCGCAGCCTGTCAGCGGCCCAGAAGTCCGTATTAACCCGGGACATCAGAGGTTAGGCAGACAGGGAATGGTGAAAATCACAGGGGGAGCATTGAGGGTGAGGATGTGAGACCCCGGATGAGCCGTAGAAGGTGCTCAAGGAGAGCGGAGAAAGAACTCCAATTAGATCATGAGGGCAAGATCAGAGCCTTCTGCACCAGGCACCGCAGCTGAATAACGGCAAAGCACATAACAGCATCAGTGCCCACAGTGCAGAGTGCCCGCACCAGTGAGGCACGCCTCAGCATCCGAAGGAGAACTGCGCCCAGTCCCCGCAAAGGGAGGAGCAGCTAACCGCCCTACCAGTCCTCAAAGCCATCATCCTGATCATAAGGAATGGCGGCCTCCATCCAGTCCTCCTTGCGTTCTTTGATCTCGGTGCACAGTTCTTCGTACTGGTCAGCATTAACATGGCCATGATCCAGCATGCTCTTGTAAAACTTCTTGATGCTGGCGGCAGTGGTCTTAACTGTGCCTGGGGATGACCACGTGCATTTGCGGGCAAAAAAATCAAAAAAACGATCCAAATGGTAAAGTCCGTCCACCATAGTGAGAGGCTCTTCCTGGAGAAGAAAGTCGTCCAGGAAGAGTTGCATGTTGCGCATATGCTTCTCAATGGTTGAATAAGCAAGTCTTGCCTTGATCATATCCTTCTCGAAAAGATCAAGATAACTCTTGTTTTGCTTCCTGATCTTGCTGCAGTCTTTCTCGTAGGCTTCATAATCAGATCCAAGATCAGAACTGAAGTCAGGATCATCAGACATACATTTTTCTCCAGTTGCCGCACAGCCGCGCGGCACAGCAAATAAACACCCAAGGGTCCAGAGCCAGAATGAAAGTCCTGTTCCTGGAACTCAGATCTCAGTGATCAAGTCCGCTGGCTGACAGGCGATCCGGACCAAAGGGGACGCCCAGCCGAAGTGAAGCCTTCACCGGTTTAAGAGCAGATCAGGTTCCGGCTCCCCGCAGGTGGAGACTCCGCCACACTCCCACCATACCGGCTCAGTCCCAGATCACGGGACAGCACTGGATCTGCCACACCGGTTCATCCGGTATGACGGGCAGCAGGCAAAGCCTTACTCCAGATCATCCCCCTCATCCCCGGTTAGGGACTTGCGGTTGCCAGCACTTCGCCTGGTTCCCGAAGTCTGGCGGGAGGTGCTCCTGGAGCCGGTGGATCGGCTCCGGGATGAGGTTGAACTCCGTCTGGTGGTTCTGCCCCCGGCGGACTTGATGATCTCATTGGCCGCCTTCCTGGTCAGGAGACGGATGACATAATTGACTATCTGGCGCAATATACCTGTGGCCATGCTAACTCCTGCAAATCGCTGTGTGGGGTCTCCGGAAAGGATGCCTATGCCTTCATCATGAACCTGCACCCTGCTGTCTTGGACAGATGCCGCTAAGGTTAGTCATCCAGCCGGTGATCCGCAACTGCCATCACTTTACACAAACAGCGGCGGTTAGTCAAAAAGGGAAATGCCCCTGGCACCTCTTCCCGTAAGATCGGGAAACCGGCGTCCTGCAGCCTCAGTCCATGGGGACGCCACCGGGCCGGTTTAGGACTTAAGATCCGCACCTCCCGGAGCATGATCCAAGGCGCCCGATCCCCGGGAGTGCAATTTCCGGACAAGAAAAAACCCGGACAAAGCCGGGCTTAACAATCTTTAGAGGATACCTAAACTAAGGAATTAGTTAGCAGAAACCTCGACTTCCTCGGTGACCACACCCTGAACGTTAACGTCAACGCGACGGTCACGGGCAAGGCACTGGATCAGCTTGGAACGGGACAGGCCGTCGCACTCGCTTCCGGTGACAGGCTCAGTCTTGCCGCGGCCCTCAACCACGTCAGGGGTGACACCCTTGGTGGACAGGTAGTCAGCAACAACGCCGGCACGCTTCTCAGAGAGCTTCTGATTGTAGGCAGCGCTGCCGATACGGTCGGTGTGGCCAATAACGGAAACCTTGCGATCCTCGATGTTCTGATCGTTGATCTCGTCTGCCAGGGTGTCCAGAGTGTCACGGCCAGCCTGGGTCAGAGCGAACTTGTCGAAGCCGAAGAGAACGTCAGAGCCGAGAGTCCTGGTCTCGTTGATGGTCCTTCTCTGAGGAGCAGGAGCAACAACAGGAACCACCTGGTCACGGCTGCCGAAGCTGTAGCCGAGACCCAGGGTAACCAGGTGGGCATCAGGTCTCACACCCATGCTGCCGCTGGTGGTGCCCAGGTTGTGGAGCCACTCGTACTCAGCGCGGGCGAAGATATTGTCAGTGAAGTAGTACTGCAGACCGCCGCCGATGATGGGGCTGACGCCGTTGTGATGTCTTGCGTAGTTAGCCTGATCCTGATGCCATGCAGCGCCAACCTTGGCAAAGATCTCGAAGTCATCAGAGAACAGAGGATACATGAACCTTGCAGACAGACCGAAGGCATTGGACCACACCTTCAGGCCCTCATGATGACGCTTGTACTCCATGGGAGCCAGGTAGTCATACTCAAACTCGAGGCCAACATAGTCGTTGAAGTTGTAGCCAGCGAAGAGGCCGCCGGTGAAGTTCAGTCTGTCCAGAGTGTTGGTGTACAGCTGATGGGTGGAGTTACCATCACGATCATATGCACGTGCTCTGCCAGGGAAGCTGCTCTTGTAGTCATGCTCGGTGCTCACAGACCAGATGTCCATGCCAGCCTTGAGACCAACATAAAAACCATCGGTGCCGGCAACAGCAGCACTGGATGAGCAGACAGCTGCAACAGCAACTGCAATCAAAGCCTTTTTCATAAATTTTCTCCCGTAAACGAAACTGTCTTTAGGATCGACTGAAAGTTCCAAAAAACATTGATTATTATAGCCGATTTGTTAAGTACATCAAGTATTTTGGGGGTCCGCCCTCAAAAAAGCCCGTTTTTTCAGCCGGGAACGGTTCGTTTGCTCAGATTTTGAGCAGCTTTCCCGGGCACCGCCGGGGATCCCGGGAACCTGCGCTGGCATCTGCCCCGGTGGTTTCCCTGAAGATCCGCCTGGACAAAAGGCATGATCACAAGCCCCTGGGGCTGGCCGCCGGATCGGCAGCTCCGGAGGCTCCGGAAACGATCTGGTCACTTCCGGGTGCGGGGGATCTTCCCGGAGGCCAGATCATCGGAGAACTCCAGAAGCCGGTTAAGGGACACCAGTGCTCCCCGGCGTACATCCTCAGGCACCTGGATCTCGTAGGAGGCGGTGTCGGATGCAGTCAGGGCCGCGCGGATCTCCTTCACCCCGTTCATGGCCATCCAGGGACAGTGGGCACAGCTTTTGCAGGTGGCGCCCTCTCCCCCGGTGGGGGCAATGATCATCTCCTTGTCGGGGCATGCCTGGCGGAGACGGTAAAAGATGCCGGAATCCGTGGCCACAATAAGGGTTTTCTGTGGCAGGGACGAAGCTCTGCGGATAAGCTGGGAAGTGGAGCCCACCACATCCGCCTGGGCCACCACGGCGGCAGGGGATTCAGGGTGCACCAGGACGGCGGCGTCAGGATAGGCTGCCCGGAGCTTCTCCAGAGCCTGGGCCTTGAACTCGTCATGGACCACGCAGTGGGCCTGCCAGCGCAGCATGTCGGCGCCGGTCATACGTTCTATATATGCTCCAAGGTGGCGATCCGGAGCCCACAGGATCTTCTCCCCCCGGGAGGAGAGGTACTCCACCAGTTCCAGGGCGATGGAGGAGGTGACCACCCAGTCAGCCCGGGCCTTAACGGCGGCTGAAGTGTTGGCATAGACCACCACGGTGCGGTCAGGGTTCTCATCGCAGAACCGGGAAAACTCCTCCCCGGGGCACCCCAGATCCAGGGAGCACTCAGCACTGAGGGACGGCATCAGGATCCTCTTTTCGGGACTGAGGATCTTAGCGGTCTCCCCCATGAACCTGACACCGCACACGATCAGGGTGTCAAAGGGGGACTTCCGGCCCCACTTGGCCATTTCCAGGGAGTCACCGATGAAGCCGCCGGTCTTCTCAGCCAGCTCCTGCACATCCGCATTGCAGTAGTAATGGGCGATGACCGCGGCATTGTGCTCCTTCAGCAGGGCAGCCGCCTCGGCAAAGCACTGCTCCTTCTCACCCTCTGCCAGCTGGGCAGCCGCCCGGGGATAAGTGTATTCCCTGGGGATTATCTTCTCAAAGTCCACCACAACATTAATCCTGATCTGATCTCCGCCGGCACTGCCGCACCCCCTGGGATGAGTCTCTTAAGTTAAGAGCTCCCCATGGACCGCAACGTCCGGAACGGAAATCCAAGCAAACCAAAACACCCCGCAAAACCCCTCCCCGCCGCATGCTGAGGGGGCCAGGATCACCGGGGGAACACCGGAAAAAGAGCCGCCAGAGGCAGCCCCGGAACCGGAGGGGATTTTAGCAAAAATCAGGTAAAGGGGCACCTGCCAGATAGGGGAACGGCAGAGAACGGGATGAGATGGTAAGTCAGGCAGTAAAAGATGGCAGAGGGTCACCAGAAAGCAGATGAGCACAGGTGACCACAGAGACGAAGCAGGAGATAGACGGATAACGGGTTCGGCAAAGGGTCACTGTGCAGAATAAAGATCCTGGAGTTCTCTGATGACAAACTCCCCATAAACATACATGATCACATACTTATGAAGATCGGCAATCTGTTTCAGCCGATCATCGGTGACATAGAAACGGATCTGGGACGTAGCCTCATCCATGAGTTTCTGGACAGCCTTTTCCTTGGTTTCCTTACCGGATTTGGTGTCCCTCTGATATTTAAACTCGAAAAGGTAACTAGGACCGGACTTCCGGTTGATTGCCACGAGATCAGCGCGCCCCTTTTTGAGAGAGATAATTCCGGTACCATCCCTGCCCTCAGTCATTTCAAGAGGAAATCTGCCATTGTGCCTTACATAATACTCACGGGTCAGTTCAAAAATGTGTCCGGCATTCAGTGAAAACGCAGTATAAACAGCAAGGGCAATATGGCTTTCACCCTCATTCGTGTTGTCCGTTTTAATGAAGGCTCCGGCAAGCGACTCCAGAATTTTTCTTAAAGGCAGAATGCTGTTAGCCTCCTGCATTTGAGATAAATTGTACTGACCCTCAAAATTATTCCAGCCGATGTGGTGCCGAAGATAGTAATACCTGGTAAAAAGCAGTCTGAAATACTCATTGGGAACGGTCAGATACTCACTTGAAAGATTCTTATTCTTCAGGACTTCAGATGAAGCAAAAGTAAGAAAGCCCAAATGATATAGCAGTGTGGCACCTTCGTTAAAATTAAACTTCTGATCCTGGAAAGATCGTTTAAGGGAACCGGCAAATGCTGCAGGGATCGGTTCCTGTCCCAGGACATGATCTACGATGCTGTCGCGGTCTTGGTCATTAATCAGTTCAAGAAAGGAGTTAAGTTTCAGATAATCGACATCACAGGATGAACTTACGCTGAACGGAGGAATACTCTTCTGATCCTGGTTATTGAATCCATTAATAAAATTCAGGCACAGGGAAGGATTGAACACAGACTCAGAGACGCCAGGGGCAAAGCGATAACCGTTATACCGTCTCTTCATCTCACGGATCAGTTCCTGCTCAGAGAAGGTGCCTGAGGACAGATCAACAGTTGCCGCTATCACTTCGGCAAGTTCCTTTTCAGTAAACCCGGCAAGAGCATTAAGTTCCTTTACATAAGAGATTTTGGAAGAAACAAAGCCAGACACAGCAGTGTCCAAAGTGACGGGAAGGACACCTGTGACAAAAACCCTGCTCACAAGTCCTTTCTGACAGTAGAACCGCAATACATTGAAAAAGCCCCCAAAGTCTCCGTCCTTGCGTGCAATTTCACTGAAGACACCGGGATCTGAGGCCAACATATCATTGGTAAAATTGTCATACTCATCGATGATAAAGAAGAGATTATAGCCATCTTTAAGGTAGAACCTCAGATCTCTGATAAACTGCTCCAGAACATCTGACGCCGTTCTGTATTTCCGGGAATTTGAATACTCCCTGTAAAGATGCTGCAACCGCTCATCAACCGACTTGCCCTTGTAATTCCTGTGAATAAGATCAGGATAAAGTTCAAAAAAATCAATGACGGCATCAACAATTTTGAGTCTGAATTTTTCAAGGGCATATTCAGCTCCATGATTGCTTTGGATCCCGGAAAAATCCAATTTAACCACCCGGTATCCGTTTTTATAGGGCGTCGGGTTGCTTGCAATCCATGTATCCTTAAGGAGGGCTCCACCTTTTTCTTTAAGCGCAAGATCGTAATAGTATCGCAGAATTTCAGTAAATAAAGTTTTACCAAACCTCCTGGGCCGCAGAACAACCGTCACCGGGGACAGTTTTTCATACTCATTAATAAACCTGGTCTTATCTATGTAAAGATAGTTATCGCGCCGGATCACTTCAAAGTTGGAAACAGCTTCAGGAATACGTTTCATAAATTTTCTCTTGTCTCGGTTAAACAAGAGTATTTTTCCCTCGTTTAACTTGCAGGCAGTCACTTTGACCGGCGGTATCTTAATAACTTTGCTTAAACTATCTGCCAGCCTCAATGGCTCAGCATCACTGTCAGATCAGAATGCGTCACCCGTTCAAAATGCAAGACAAACAACGAACAGAAGCGATCAGATCCGATCAATGACTGATGTCACAGTACAGAAAAAACGTACAGGTACAGCGAAAGAAAGTCAAACTGGGAGCGGGAGAAATGAGATTAGGATGAGTTTTCTGTATGGTGGGTCGTCAGGGATTCGAACCCGGGACCAATTGATTAAGAGTCAACTGCTCTACCAACTGAGCTAACGACCCGTACAGAAAAAAATGGTGGTCACTGTAAGGATCGAACTTACGACCCTCTCCTTGTAAGGGAGATGCTCTGCCAACTGAGCTAAGCGACCTTGGCACTGCTGGTGGGTCGTCAGGGATTCGAACCCGGGACCAATTGATTAAGAGTCAACTGCTCTACCAACTGAGCTAACGACCCAAGCAGTAAGTGGTGGGTCGTCAGGGATTCGAACCCGGGACCAATTGATTAAGAGTCAACTGCTCTACCAACTGAGCTAACGACCCGTGCAGCAAGGGTTTGGTGGTCACTGTAAGTCTCGAACTTACGACCCCCTCCGTGTGATGGAGGTGCTCTCCCAACTGAGCTAAGCGACCAGGCTGTCAACGTGGAGGTTGCTGGTGGGTCGTCAGGGATTCGAACCCGGGACCAATTGATTAAGAGTCAACTGCTCTACCAACTGAGCTAACGACCCGTGCAACTTTGGTGGTCGCTGTAAGTCTCGAACTTACGACCCTCTCCTTGTAAGGGAGATGCTCTGCCAACTGAGCTAAGCGACCTCACAATGGTGGGTTGTGAGGGATTCGAACCCTCGACCAATGGATTAAAAGTCCACTGCTCTACCGACTGAGCTAACGACCCGATCCGCGTCAACGGTGCATATATTAAAGGATCTGCGGAAATTTGCAAATGTTTTTTGTGACACCCCGCACTGCCTGCCGAATAAACGGACACATGGAAAAGCCCCATGACAGAAATGATGCCGCCAAAGCCCAAACCAGAGCTCCAGGGCAAGCCTGTGGGAAGTTGCTTGCCAGCCGGACCCGGCCACAATACCATGGCAAAGAGGATCATGCCCGTCACTGGAAAACTGATGCCGCTGCCTTTCCGATCTTAAGAGCACTGCCGGATCTTGGCCGATCCGCCGCACTTGCTATCCTGGATCCGGCAAACAACCTACCTGACACCATACATGAGAGGAGAAACGAAGATGACCCGAGGCCCTGCGCCAGAAGCAAGTCAGCAGGAAGCAGCCAGCAAAGAGACCCAGCAGGGAACTGCCGATCCGGCAGTTTCCGGGACAGGGGGCCCCTCTCTGACCGATCAGGAGACTGACTGCTCTGCTCCGGGAGCCCATGAGCCGGCCAGATCTGAGCCCGCATCTCCGGAGGAAGACCATTCCCCGAGCAGAACAGCGTCCCCTGGTGCACAGTCCAAGCCCGCCTTCCGCAGGATCCGCATTATCCTTGCCATCCTTCTACTGGCAGCCATGTCAGTCATTCTTTATGCCGTCCTCACACCCCTCCTCAAAGGCAGCATCGAGACCAGCCCCACCCTCCAAAGCCACTTTGCCCAGATGGTGGAGGCAGCGGGCTATCCCCTGCAGCAGACAGAACTCTGCATCATCACCGCAGGATGGGAGCAGATCAGCCAATGCTCCCGGGGGGCAAAGGCCGATCCGGACAGCACCCTGAGATGGGAGATCCCCGCCGACACCCCGGAAGCCCTGGGACGCTGGTATTCCATGGTGGGTGAGGTGGATGTCCAGAGCGGCAGGATCACCGTAAAGGGCAAAAGGGACACTGAACTTGACGGGATCACCTATATCCTCACCCCGGAAGAAGGGGATTTCGGCCGGGTGATCTGGAAAATCGATCCCGCCTCCACCTGCCGGAAGTACGGACTGTGCTAATGGAAGGAGATAACTCTTCTCCGGAAGATCAGCTCAGCTCAGCTCAGATCAGAGCAGATCGGATCCGGCTCCCGCCGGCATAAGCAGTCAGCACCGGCAAAAGCCTGATCATAAGCATCTGCTGGTAACCAACAGCATGCTTAAGGGGTAACCGGAGTCCCGTCAGGCAGATGCCGGAAGATCTGCACTGCCCGGCAGGCACCTGGTGGATCCAGAAAGCGCAGAGGACAGTGACTACAACCCGGATGCGAGGAGAAAGGAAAACAAGATACAAGGACAGGGGTCCGCCGTCAGCGGACTCCCAGTCAGGAAGATCAGAGGATCATCAGGCGGGGAGTTCCCCTGTCAGTGAAGACAGAAGTTCACCTGGCTGCTGATGGCAGTGTGCCCGTCATCCATCCGGACAGGAGACAGGAAAAAGGGAAGCTACTTCAGCCGATCCATTTCATTCTGGGCCAGGCGGGCCGTGGCGGTCCCGGGATATTCCCGGAGCACCAGGGAGAAGAACTTTTTGGCCTTGTCAGGATCGCCGCCTGTGGCCTCAATGACCCCCAGTTTGTAAAGGGCCTCAGCCCGCTTGTTGGAGCCTGTGTCCTTGACCACCAGCAGGAAGTTCTGCTTGGCCTCCGTGCTGTTCTTCTGCTTCATACAGGACTCGCCCAGCCAGAAATGGGCATTGCTCTTGAAGGGGGAGTCAGGGTATTTCGCCAGGAAATCCTTGAAGGCCTTGGAGGCGGCAGGATAGTTCTTGTCCACCATGATCAGGTTCACCGCATCCTGGTAGGCCTCCTTGCCGTTTCCGGCGGAAGGTGCCGGTTTGGAGCCGGAGTTCTTCGCAGGCTCAGGCTGCGCAGGAGGAGGAGCGGCGGTGGCACTGGCTAGGCGGGACTTCAGCTCATCAATCTGGCGGTAAAGATCCTGCTGGTTCCGCTGCAGCTCCCGGATGGAGTTGCCGGCCTCCTCCAGCTTGCCATAAACCGCATTCAGCTCACTGCCCATCTGCTCCAGCTGATGCTGCATGGAGATCCTGGCCTGCTCTGAGGCCCTGACCTGCCTTTCCAGATCGGCAACACTGGCCCCGCGGCACACTGGGGAAAAGGCAAGCAGCACCAAGACGGCTGCCACAGATCTTTTCAAGATCATCTGCTATCGCTCCTTCCGGATCACGCCCGAGGGTTCCCGGAACACGGTATGAGGTTCAAAGATCAGGGGCTCCGGACAGATCGTTCAGCACGCGCTCAGCCGGAGCACCTGGGACGGCCGGAGATCAGTAGGAAAGCACCGCCCGGCGGTTCCTGGAAAAGGCTTCCTCGGTGCTGCCGTACTCGGCGGGCTTCTCTTCGCCGTAGCTGACGATGGACATCTGGTGGCCGTCAACTCCCAGGTTCTGCATGTGCAGACCTACGGACTTGGCCCGGCGCTCACCCAGAGCCACATTGTACTCCGGGGTGCCCCGCTCATCGGTGTGGCCCTCAATGATCACGCTGATCTCCGGATGATCCCGGAGGAAGGAAGCATGGGCCTGCACCAGGGGAACATACCTGGTCTCAATGCGGTCGCTGTCAAAGGGGAAGTAAATGACATTGTCCCTCTTCAGGGCCTCAAACTTCTGCCGCTCCTCAGGAGTCAGATTGTAATTGTCGGTGCTCTCCACACCCACCGTGAGGGTGGAGTCGTCAATCATGGAGGAGTCAATGCCAGAGGAGCCGTCCTCAATTCTGGCGGAGTTGCTGCTGGTGCAGGCAGAAAGTGACAGGGCCAGGAAGGCGGCTGCCAAAAGGGAATATTGCTTCATGCTCGTGAACCTCATGGATTAATTCAGGAACGGTGACCAGGCGGGCGCACTCACCAGTCCGGTGTTGGAGGGAAGGTTAGCCTGGAAGCGGCCGTCGGAGGACACCAGGGCCAGGCTCTTCTTGCCCCTGACCACGGTGCTGTAGATGATCATGCTGCCGTTGGGGGCAAAGGACGGACGCTCGTCATAGCGGTTGCGGGAAAGGATGGTCACATAGCGGGAGTCAATGTCCTGGCTGGCCACATGGTAGCCGGTGTCATCCCGGGTGATCATCACCAGTTTCCGGCCGTCAGGAGAGACAGCGGGATTCAGGTTCATGCTGTTTTCCCAGGTCACCCTTTCAGGCTCGCCGGATCCGTCGGCGGCCACCTTGTAAATCTGGGGCTTGCCACCCCGCTCGGAGCTGAAATAGATGTGCCGTCCGTCAGGGCTCCAGGCCGGCTCCGTGTCAATCACCCGGTTGGTGGTAAGGCGCTTTAAGGACTTGGAGGCCAGATCCGCCACATAGATCTCCGGATTGCCGTCCTTGGAAAGCACCAGGGCCACCTTGTCCCCTCTGGGGGAGAAGGCGGGGCTGCCGTTAATGCCGCTGAACTTGGTCAGGGTGATCCGGGACTTGTTGCGGATATCCTGGATGTAGATGGCCGGATGCTTGGACTCAAAGCTCACATAGGCAATCCGGCTGCCGGTGGGATCCCAGGAGGGGGACATCACCGGCTCCTTGGAGCGCAGGATAACCTTCTCACCGTAGCCGTCATAGTCAGAGACCACCAGCTGGTAAGGATAATCCAGCTTGGGGTTGACGCTGACATAGGCCAGTTTGGTCAGGAAGGCGCCCCGCTCATGGAGCACGGCCTCATAAATCTGGTTGGACACCAGATGGGCCGCCTGGCGGATCTGGTGGGCACCGAAGGACACATTCTTGTTCAGCAGGTTGGCCCCGGTGGTGAGATCATGAAGCTGATAAGTCAGCACAATCTTTCCCCCGGCAGCCGTCACCGTGCCGGAAACCACTGCATTGACCCGGTCACCCCAGAGTCCGGGGTTGATCTCGCTGAACACCCCGGGGTTCTGGGGCATGTCGCCCCGGGCCATGGGGGTGAACTTGCCGCAGAACTGCAGATCCCGGCGGATGATCTGGGACAGCTCTGCCCCCGCATTCCGATCAGTCTTGTCCGGGAAGCTGGACACAGCGATGGGATAGCCGGAATCCACTCCTCCGGTGATCTCCAGTTCCAGCAGTGCTGATGCCGGGGCCGGTGCCAGAAAAAGCACCGCCAGGGCAATGAAAAACTTTCTCACGCTCTTCCTCATGTCAAAAATCCCCAGGGATCACCCTGCCGCCGATCCCCCCCTGATCCGGGCGATCCCGGATCAGGCCGATCCTGCCGGTATCACCTGGAGTTGAATGTGTAGCTCAGGCTGATGCCGTCCTCCTGGTAAATGCTTGCCGGGATGGGCGGGATCTTGTTGTTGCAGGTCTTGGTGATGGCCCGCTGCAGAGCAGCGCACACGTCCGCGTCACCCTTGCAACCGATGATCCGGTAAACTAGACCGTTGCGGTTGGCCTTGAAGGTCAGCACCACAGTCTTGCCGTTCATGGAGGTGTTGCCGGTGATCTTGCCGGACAGGTATCCCTGCAGTTTGGACTGGTAGGAAAGCCGGTCGCCGGAATTCTCCTTGGAGCCCCTGCTGTTGCCAGAGTTTCCAGTCTGCTGGCTTTTGCCGCTGCCGGATCCCTGCTCAAACTGGGAGTTCAGGAAGTCGTCCAGATCCTGATCCACCTTCTTCTTGGCTTCTGCCTCGGCTTTCTTCCGGGCTTCGGCCTCAGCCTTCTTCTTGGCTTCTGCTTCAGCCTTCTTCTTGACCTCAGCTTCTGCCTTCTTCTTGGCTTCTGCTTCAGCCTTCTTCTTGGCTTCTGCTTCAGCCTTCTTCTTCGCTTCCGCCTCTGCCTTCTTCTTGGCTTCTTCTTCGGCTTTCTTCTTAGCCTCGGCTTCAGCCTTCTTCCGGGCTTCTTCCTCAGCCTTCTTCTTCGCTTCCGCCTCGGCCTTCTTCCGGGCTTCTTCTTCGGCTTTCTTCTTAGCCTCGGCTTCAGCCTTCTTCCGGGCTTCCTCTTCGGCCTTCTTTCTGGCCTCTTCCTCAGCCTTTCTCTTGGCTTCAGCTTCGGCCTTCTTCCGGGCTTCCTCTTCAGCCTTCTTTCTGGCCTCTTCCTCTGCCTTCTTCCGGGCTTCTTCCTCAGCCTTAAGCCTCAGGGCTTCCGCCTCAGCTTTCTTCCGTGCCTCCTCGGCGGCTATCCTGCGGGCCTCTTCTTCAGCCTTTCTCCGAGCTTCTTCCTCGGCTTTCCGCCGGGCCTCTTCCTCGGCCTTTCTCCGGGCTTCTTCCTCAGCCTTCTTCCGGGCTTCCTCAGCGGCAATCCGGCGGGCTTCCTCCTCGGCTTTCAGCCGGGCCTCTTCCTCGGCTTTCTTACGAGCCTCCTCGGCTGCCAGTCTGCGGGCTTCCTCTTCAGCCTTCAGCCTGGCTTCCTCTTCAGCCTTCTGACGGGCTTCCAGGGCGGCCTGCTTCCGGGCCTCTTCCTCCATCCGGGCAGCCTTCAGCTCTTCTTCCGCCAGCCTGCGCTGACGCTCAGCCTCTTCCCGGGCTTTCTTGATCTCAGCCTCCGCAGCCCGCTGGCGCTCCTGCCTCCGGGACTCGGCACTGCTCTGGGGATCTGGTGCGGGGGTGGAACTGCCCTCTCCGCCGCCGATAGTGCTCAGATCAACCATGGTGGCGGTGATGATCTCACCGCCCGACGCACCGGGCTTCTGGGGCTTGCTCCAGTCAAGGCTGGCAATGATCATGCACAGCAGCATCAGGACGTGCAGCAGCACGGCCAGCGACAGGGCGAAGACATAACTGCCGGGGGTCAGCCTGTTCAATTACTTCCTGTCCCTGGAGCTCTTGTCCAGCGGCTCCGTAACCAGACCGACGCTCTTCTCGCCGGCATTCTTGAGGGTCACCATGACCTGGACCACGGCATCATAGGCCACCGCCCGGTCACCGCTCACCACCACCGGGGAGTCAGGATGGTTCACCCGGAAGCTGCGGATCCATTCCGCCAGCTCCTCCAGGCTGGCCACCGGTGTTGATCCGGAGCCCACCTGCACCGAGTAACGGCCCTCCCGATCCACATAGACAATGGCCGGATCCGAAAGTTCCTGATCCATGGTCTTGGACTCAGCCTGGGGCAGATCCACCTGGACACCCTGCATGATCACCGGTGCCGTGGCGATGAAGATCACCAGCAGCACCAGCATGACGTCGATATACGGCACCACATTGATCTCGGCCACCGCCCTGCGTCTTGATCGCACAGACATGTCTCAGCCTCAGATGATCTTCCGGTTCAGGATGGTGGAGAGCTCGTCCATGAAGTTCATGTAGGCGTTCTCCAGCTTCTCCACCCGGGTGTTGAAGCGGTTGTAGGCCACCACCGCCGGGATGGCGGCAAACAGACCCATGGCCGTGGCGATAAGGGCCTCGGCAATGGGGGGCGCCACCATGGCCAGGGTGGCGTTCTTCACTGCCGCCAGGGCCACAAAGGCGTGCATAATGCCCCACACCGTGCCGAAAAGGCCCACATAGGGGCTCACGGATCCCACGGTTGCCAGAAAAGGCAGATGGGTCTCCAGCTCCTCCACCTCCCGGGAAAGAGCCACCTTCATGGAGCGGTAGGTGACGCCCATGATCATCTCCTTGGCGTCAGCACTGCCCTTGGACTTCTCATAGAGCTTCACAAACTCCCGGAAGCCCGAGACAAAGATGATCTCGCTGCCGGTCAGGTTGCCCCGGTTCCGGTTCAGCTCCTCATAAAGGGTTCCCATGTCCGATCCGCCCCGCCAGAACTTGTCCTCGAAGTTCTCGGTGGCAGTGCGGGCGTTCTTCAACTGCCGGTGCTTCAGGAAGATCACCGTCCAGGAGGCCACGGACACCAGCAGCAGGAGCAGCATGATGATCTGCACCAGCAGGCTGGCGTTGAGCACCAGCTCAGTGAAGGAAAGCTCACCGGCCGGAGTCGCCGGAGTCAGATTTGGATCCATTGATGAAAACCTCTTTAACTTTCTCAGGGATGAGCACGGGCTTCATGGCTGACAGACTGACGCAGGCGATCTTCACCTTGGCCCGGACCAGTTCCCGGCCGTCGGCGGCAAAGACGCTCTGGGCGAACACCACCGAAGCGGCGCCGGGCTTCATCACCGAGCAGGTCACGTCAATCAGCTCATTGAAGCGGGCGGGTGAAAGGAACTCCAGATCAAGGTGGCGCACCACAAAAGCCACATCCTGCCGGAGAAGTTCATCCTGCTCCACGCCCCCCGACCGCAGCCACTCGGTCCGGGCACGCTCCAGATACTTCACATAATTGGCATTGTAGACAATGCCGCCCGCATCCGTGTCCTCATAATAGATGCGGATCCTGATGGAAAAGTCTTTCATAAAAACGCAAAAAGTCCCGGGCAAATCCAGATCTGCGGCATTATAGCAGGGGGAGGATCAGGATGTCATCATCCGGGAACCAGTTCAAAATTGCCCCCGGAACGCCCGAAATGCTCATAGGTCAGGGCCGTGGCGGCGCGTCCCCGGGGGGTGCGCTGAAGGTAACCCTGCTGGATGAGATAGGGCTCGATCATGTCCTCGATGGTCTCGGGATCCTCGCTGATGGTGGCGGCCAGGTTGTCCAATCCCACCGGCCCACCGGAAAACTTGTCCAGCACCGCCAGCAGCAGCCGGCGGTCAATCTTGTCCAGGCCCTGGGGATCCACCTCCAGCATGGCCAGGGCGCTGGCAGCCACATCCTTGGTGATGACTCCCTTCTTTACCTTCACCGTCTCATAGTCCCGGATCCGGCGCAGATAGCGGTTGGCGATCCGGGGGGTGCCCCGGGAGCGGGAGGCGATCTCCATGGCCCCGTCAGGCTCAATGCTGATCCCAAGACACCGGGCGCTGCGCTCCACCACCAGCTTCAGATCCTCCGGGCTGTAATACTCCAGGCTCTCCGTGATCCCGAAGCGGGCCAGCAAAGGCGCCGCCAGGCCCCCGGCCCGGGTGGTGGCCCCCACCAGGGTGAACCGGGGCAGATCAATGCGCACCGACTGGGCACCAGGGCCCTCGCCGATGACAATGTCAAACTTGAAGTCCTCCATGGCCGAATAGAGGGTCTCCGCCAGCTTGTTGTTAAGCCGGTGAATCTCATCAATAAACAGCACCGCCCCGGGCTCCATCTTGGTCAGAAGGGCGGCAATGTCCCCGGTCTTCTCCAGCACCGGGGCTGAGGTCACGGTGATGGGATGATCCATCTCCCGGGCAATGATATTGGCCAGGGTGGTCTTGCCCAATCCCGGAGGGCCGAACAGCAGCACATGATCCAGGCTCTCCCCCCGCTGCCGGGCGGCGGAGATGAAGATGTCCAGCTGCTCCTTCACCTTGCTCTGGCCGATATAGTCCCGCAGGAACTGGGGGCGGATGCACTGCTCAACGGCCGCATCCTCGGGCTTCTCCACGCCTGACACCAGGCGGTCAGATTCAATCATTCAGTTTCACCTCCGCTCAGTGACCGGGATCGGAATAGAGATCCGGACACCGGATCACTTGCCCTTCAGAGTCAGCTGCAGGGCCTCCCGGATCATGATCTCCGTGGTCTTCCCCTGCTCATAGACGGCATTCACCAGGCGCTCCGCATCCCGGGCGGGATAGCCCAGCTGCTGCATGGCAGCCACAGCCAGATCCCGGGCGGGATCCGGGGATCCCGGTGCAGTCCCGGAAAAGGAAGGCACCTGACCGTTCTCTCCGGTCATCAGGGCCGCATTGGCCGGATCCCGGCCCCACCGGGCAAGGATATCTTTGAGCTCCACAATAAGGCGCTCCGCGGTCTTCCTGCCGATGGTGGGAAGCTTGGCCAGGGAGGCGGCATCCTGCTTCTCCACGATGGCTGCCAGCTGGCTCACAGTCAAGTTGGAAAGTAGCACCAGGGCGGTCCGGGGCCCCACGGAGCTGATCTTCAGCAGTTCCCGGAACAGGGAGCGCTCCGCAACACTGCAGAAACCGTAAAGCAGATAGGCATCCTCCCGGATGATCTCATGGACATAGACCTTGATCTCCGACCCGATCTTCTCCGGCAACTGGAAAATGCAGGACATGGGCATCTCCAGCTCATAGCCCACGCCACCGGTCTCCAGCACCACAAAGGGCGGCCGGCGCTCTGCAAGAACGCCTCTGAGCGTGCTTATCATCTGTGCTTTCCTCTACTCGTGCAATAATCTGTTCCGCCGCCGGCTCCTGAGTCCGGATCAGGGATCCGGTCTCCGGGATCTGAAGCGCTGATCAGTTCCCGGCTCTGTTCCGGTACCGGGATCCGGTCCCCGCATGCGGCCACGGCTACGGGAACTGGCTCAGGACTCCCGGAATGAGTGGGCGGGGTAACTTTACCCCAGGGGGAGCATCTGCTTCCGGCCTACAAGGCCCTGGAGGGTCCGACCGTGGCAGATGGCCGTGGCCAAGGCATCGGCGGCATCCGCCTGGGGTGATCTGTTCAGGGCCAGGATCCTGACCACCATGCTCTGCACCTGCTCCTTGGAAGCATTGCCGTAGCCGGCCACGATCTGCTTGATCTGCCGGGGACTGTACTCCCCGATATACACCCCCGCATTCAGCCCGGCCAGCATGGCCGCCGCCCGGGCGTGGCAGAGTTTGAAGGCGCTGTCCACACTCCGGGCCATAAAGGGTGACTCCACGGCAAACTGATCCGGGTTGAACTGACCGATGATCTCGGTGACACCGTCGTAGATCTGCTTCAGGCGGTTGGGAAACAGTGCATCCGTTTCCGTGCGGATGCAGCCGGATCCCAGGTAACACAGCCGGTTGCCGGCGATCTCCACCACCCCGTAACCGGTGATCCGGGATCCAGGATCAATCCCCAGAATAACACTCATCAGCCAACCCCAGTGTCAACCCCATCAGTAATCTGATCTGCGGCCGCCGCGCCCGGGGGAACCCGGAGCCGGAACACCCGGCAGTCCCATCTCCCGGTGCCTGCCGGCACCGCCGGATCCCCGTCATTTTAACAAAAACCCGGCTCTCCCGCCGGGAAAAGTCCGGATCCGGATAAACCGCCGCCATCTGAATATGTGACACAGTCAGGCGGAGGATCCAGTCATGCACGATGACTCGCCGATTTTGATCTGACGGCAGGATGTCAGTGCCGTAGAGTACGGAGGGTGCGGATAAACAGAGGCAGGGTCACTGCAGAAACGACGACTGATGTACGGGGTGATGTCAGAAACGGTGAAATGTCAGCAGGACAGGAAAGAGACAGGGGAAAACGGTAGGGAGCAGGCCGGATGCCGGAAATGAAGCGGGGGTACGGCGGCAGAGGCACCGGAGTAGCAAGCTCTCCCAAAAAAAAAGCCTCCCGGAAGTTCCGTAAACGCCGCCGGACCAATGACAGTGTACTGCGGAACCCATCCCGCTGCAAGGGGTGAGATCCGAGGGGGGATCCGGGAGCCGGAAGCAGCGAAAACGGATCCTGGATCCTGCCCGGGACAGAGTCTGACCTGGTGCCAGGACAAAAAAAAACGGACCATGCCCCAGGACATGATCCGCTCCTCATTAAGGCGATCCTGTTCAGAACTATCTCTGGCGGACAGTCTCCTGATGCTCTACGCTCACACTGGCAGCGTCAGCTGGTTGCAGGACAAAGGAAGTGTCCTCGGCGGCTCTCCGCTCGGCATAAATCTGACATTTCTTAATGAGACGCTGCAGGATAATCTGCTGTTCCTCAGGCAGGCTGCTGACAAAAGATTTAACCCTGGACCCAATCTGATACATCAATTTTCTCCAAAAACACCAAATGCGGGGTATACTGGAATTTACCCACGGGTATGTGTTATCGTCCGCCGGAGCAAAAACGCAATGACTTTTTTTAACTTTTTTTGGAGCGGATCTGACTGAACATTTTCAGAGCAGATCCCGGCCCTCCCCGGCACGCTCCCGATCCCGATCCCAGTCCCGCAGGATCCTGCGGCTCTGATCCCAGCTCCCGGATCCGGCAGCTCCGTTCCGACCCCTTCCCCTGAGGCTCCCCATGAAAGACACTGTTTTCACCGATCCCCTTTCCGGCGGCCGCCCCTTCACCTTTGACGAGAAGGTGGCGGAGGTGTTTCCGGACATGGCCCGGCGATCCATCCCCGGCTATGAGCTCATCATCAATGCCATCGGCCGGATGGCTGCCCGCCATGCCCGGGACAACTCGGTGATCTACGATTTGGGATGCTCTCTGGGCGAGGCGTCCCTGGCCGTCCGCCGGGCCATGCCCGCAGATCGGAAAGTGCGCCTGGTGGCCGTGGACAGTTCCGAGGCCATGATCCGGCGCTGCTCAGTGATCTTCTCCTCCTACAACTCCCCGGTGCCGGCCGAGGCAGTGCTGGGTGATATCACCCGGTTCAGAACCCCAGACGCCTCAGTGGTGATCCTGAACTTTGTGCTCCAGTTTATCCCCCGGGAGGAGCGGGACCAGATCCTGAACCGGATCTGGCAGGATCTGCTTCCCGGCGGGATCCTGCTCATCAGCGAGAAGCTGAAGGATCCGGATCCTGATGCCGAAGCCCTGCTCACTGAGGAGTATTTTGACTTCAAACGGAGCAACGGCTACAGTGAACTGGAGATCAGCCGGAAGCGCACCGCCCTGGAGGATGTGCTGCTGCCGGACTCCTGGCAGGAGCTGGAAGCAAGGCTCCATGGCGCCGGCTTCACCCGGGTGCAGCGCTGGTTTCAGATGTATGACTTCTGCTCGGTGATGGCCCTGAAGGACTGAAGACTGGGACGGCGGCTGACACTGGAGGACGGAGATCGGATACGAAGGGCGGAAAGCAGAGACCGGAGAGCGGATCTGCCCGCCGCCCCCAGCCGGAACGGGATGCTGTCTGGAAATGCCTCCGTCATCACGGAAGGAAAAGCGCACGGAGCCCCGATCATCATCACTGCCCGTCCGGATCTGCCCCAATCTCTTCCAGGCGGGCGCATCAGGACATCAAGGAGAACACCATGGAGCTGTTCGGCAAAGATCTGGCTGAACTGGCCGGTGACGGCAGGATGCTGACCTGGCTGGGAACTCTGATCCCCCAGATGGAGGAATGGCTGGCCGCCCGCCCCCACGGCAACTTCAGCCGCTGGCATGCCCTCCTGGAGAAGATCCAGGAACTGCCCCGGGGGGAACTCCGCCCCGGTGCCCGGATTGAGGTGGGCAGCGCTGAGGATATTACCCCGGAGCAGCAGAAGTTTCTCCGGAGCGCCCTGAAGCAGGTGCAGCCCTGGCGCAAGGGCCCCTACAGTCTCTTCGGCGTGGACATTGACTCCGAATGGCAGTCGGATCTCAAATGGGACCGGCTGAAAGATCACATTGCCGATCTCTCCGGCCGGAACGTGCTGGACGTGGGCTGCGGCAACGGCTACCACATGTGGCGGATGAAGGAGGCGGGAGCCGCGCGGATCTGCGGCATCGATCCCTTCTGCAACTACCTGTTCCAGTTCCTGATGATCCGTGCCCTCGTCAGGGAGATATCCGGGATCCACCTCTTCCCCCTGGTGCTGGAACAGCTTCCTCCGTCCCTGGAGTCCTTTGACACAGTGTTCTCCATGGGAGTGATCTATCATCAGAAGTCCCCGGTGGATCATCTGGAGCGCCTCAGAGATCTCCTCCGTCCCGGAGGGCAGTTAGTCCTTGAAACCCTGGTGGTCACCGGGGATGAGCACACAGTGCTGACACCCCAGGACCGCTACGCCTGCATGACCAATGTCTGGTTCATTCCCTCCCCGGAAGCCGCCCTGCGCTGGCTTGACCGCACCGGCTTCAGGGAACCCCGGATGATCAGCCTGGAGAAGACCACCTCCCGGGAGCAGCACCGCTCCCCCTGGGGCTGTGCGGAGTCCCTGGAGGATTTTCTGGATCCCCGGGATCCCGGACGGACGGTGGAGGGCCATGAAGCCCCCCAGAGGGCGGTGTTCCTGGCGGAAAAGCCCTGAAATCGAGATCCCGGCCCCGGCGGCTGTGACTGCATGCAGGGTATAATCAGGCGCAGGAACGGCAGAGGAAAAAGAGAGAAATGAATATTGCCACAGCGTTCTGGATCTGCATGTTCAGGAAGTACGCCACCTTCAGCGGCACTGCCTCCCGATCCGAATTCTGGTGGTTCATCCTGGTCGCCTGGATCTTTAACATGATAGTGGGCCTGCTCGCCAACGACCACTCTGCATTCTCCATCCTGAATCTGGCCGTTCTGGCCGTTTTAATCCCTTCACTTGCTGTTGGATCCCGGCGCCTCCACGACGTGGGGCACACGGGATGGTGGCAGTTGCTGTATCTGCTGCCTTTTTTGGGCCCCCTCCTGCTGATCTTCGGGTTCTTCATCCGCCAAAGCAATCCCCAGTCAGCCTATGCCGCCCCTTCCCCGTCCACCTCCTGGTCCGCATACGACGGGCATGACAGCAGCTCCATGCACCCGGACGGAGAAGCCGCCTCCAGGCAGTCCGGATCCGGAGCCGCCGGCTATGGAAGCCGGCCTTTCCAGGAAAGCCCGTCCACGTCCGGAGCGGCTGGCTCCCCCAGGCGGGACACCGGAACAGACAGATATCCCGTCTTTGCCAGCAGCCTCTTTCAGGGCTCCCTGGACATTGACTCCCTCTCTGGTGCCGTCGGCCATCCGGTGGAGATCATAGCCATGCTCCGGAACCGGCAGCTCATTTACCTCAACACCGCCAACAGTTACCGCTATGTCATGGACTATGACGGCTGGAAATCCTTCACCGGCCCGGCGTTCAAGATCATCCTCACCCTGGCCACAGGCGATGTTTTCAACATCTTCTACGGGGTGGTGACCGCTGACCGGAAGGGCTTCATTATGGGAGTGACCCCGGAACTCCTGGATGGCTTCACCGTGACCATCCTGAAGGAGCTGACAGCCAAATGCCCGGGGATCTTTGATCTCCGGCAGTTTGTCTCCGCACCAACCCAGTACACCTACCACCTGTACCAGGGAAACTCCTTCTATTACCTCACCACCAACCGGGGCAATGACGCCTTCTGCATCCACTTCAGCGGCCGGGACATTGTCCAGGGGGATCGGGACACGGTCCTGAGCCACATAAGAAACCTGAACAGGCAGACATAGCAGAAGAGCCACGGGAAAAAGCTCCAGAAAAGTTCCCGGAGGCTGTAACCTCCGCCCCGGAAAAGCGTTTACCACCATAGTGCCCGGGGGAAGCCACTGCAGGCAGATCAGGATCAGGCGCTGCCTCCGCCAGCCGGACCGTGCACCTGTGCTGAACCGGCTGCAACGCAGATCTTCCGGCTCGGCTCCCCTGCCCCGGAGGCAGGAGGGGCCCCGGCACGTAGCCGGTCAGGTTTCTGTCCGGCACCGCAGCAGGGTATGCAGATCCCGTGCAAACTTCACGGGATAAGACCCGATCTAGTAGCAACAAGCAGAGAGAGAACCCATGAAAACAGGCTCATCCTTCAAAATTTTCCTCATCTGCCTTATGGCAGCACTGGCAGGACTGGTATTCGGCATTGACATCGGTGTCATTGCCCAGGCCAAGGATTTCATCAAGCAGGATCTGGATCTCAGTGACACGGCCATCTCCTGGGTGGTCAGTTCCATGATGGCCGGAGCCGCAGCCGGCGCCCTGTCCGCCGGGATCCTGACCCGCAGGTACGGCAGAAAAATGACTTTGCTGGTCAGCGGTCTGAGCTTCGTCCTAGGCTCCCTGGGCTGTGCCCTGTCAGGCAGCGGGGCCATGCTTATCATCAGCCGCACGGTGGTGGGACTGTCCATTGGCGTGGCCTCCTTCACTGCGCCCCTTTACCTCTCCGAGGTGGCCCCCCGGAACATCCGGGGAACCATGATCTCCATGTACCAGCTCATGATCACCGCCGGGATCCTGGCCTCCTTCGTCATCAACACCCTGATCAGAAAGGGTACCTACTCCGGCTCTGCTGAACAGGCAGGCCAGGCTGCATCCGACTTCATGTTCAGCAACATCTCCCTTGGCTGGCGGGCCATGTTCTTCATGACCGTCATCCCCTCAGTGATCTTCCTGCTGGGCGTGCTGTTCCTGCCCCGCTCCCCCAGGTGGCTGTTTTCTGTAGGCCGGGATCAGGAAGCCCAGAAGGTGCTGCATGGGATCCGCACCACCCCGGAGGAGGCTGAGCAGGAAGCGGAGGAGATCCGCGCCGCCGCCGCATCCTGCATCGGCAGAACCAGCGGGATCAGGATGTTCCGGGAAAACAAGAACTTCCGCCGGACCGTGTTCCTGGGTATCGCCCTGCAGCTGATGCAGCAGCTGTGCGGGATCAACATAGTCATGTACTTCGGACCCGAGATCATCCGCAATGCCGGCTACACCTCGGAATTCGCCACCAACATGGGCACCATTGCCATCGGCCTGACCAACATGCTGGCCACCTTCATCGCCATCGCCTACATTGAAAAGTGGGGCCGGAAGAAGATCCTCCTGGCAGGCTACGGGATCATGACCCTGGCCATGGGTGCCCTGGCACTGTTCATCGCCCTGGGACAGAGCATGGCCGCCATCATCTCTGTGCTGGTGTTCATTGTGGCCTTCGCCTTCTCCGCCGGTCCTGTGGTCTGGGTGCTGTGCTCCGAGATCCAGCCCCTGGCAGGTAGGGATTTCGGCATCACCTGCTCCACAGGCGCAAACTGGCTGTCCAACATGGCCATAGCCGCCACCTTCCTCCCCCTGCTGGGCTGCCTGGGCAACTCCCTGACCATGGCCCTGTATGCAGTCTGCTCCCTGATCTCCATCTTCGTGATCATGAAGTTCGTCCCGGAGACCAAAGGCGTGTCCCTGGAGCACCTGGAGAAGAACCTGATGCAGGGTGTGGCCCTGAAGGATCTGGGCCAGGGTGCGCCCCAGAAGGCTCCGAAGCCGAAAGAAAACTGAGAGCAGAAAATGGGAACTGAAGCAGGGTTTAAGCTCCCTGCTGGGACTTGATAACAAAGGTGTCAGGATCATCGGTGACTGCATCTGACTTCTGTATGAAGCTGTTGTTTTCACCGTTGATGTTGCCTTGAGCCTTGATGACAATCTGCTTCAGTTCTTCTGACTTCACTGGTACCTCGGATTTCTGAGACAGAGTGCGGGTAGCGTAGCCAAATTTCAGCCTCCCACAATTTCTAGATAGACTCAGGAAATTGGTTATTCAGACAGTTGGGCGATTTAATGCAGTAAATGAATAGCCGACTTGGAGAATAAAGGAATTTGGTAGGAGAAAAAGCCGTCAGTGTGAGGTATGCCGGCTTGAATACGGAAGTTTACGTCATCGTATGATTCTTATTTTTCCACGTATTTTTTAGAGAAATCACTAATTAATTTATCTATAACTGCCTCACTTTGTTTGCCGGTATTAATACGTTTTCTTATAAGTTTTATGTAGTATAACAAATCGACATAAGAAAGCATAATCTCTTCACCGTCTTGCGTTCCAATTTCAACTCCTTCAAATTTTTCAATTTGACTTTTGTCGTATTCATCCAGATCATCCCAAAAATTACAGCAGGTATGCTCATAGCCGCTGCCTCTTCCATTATTTAAATTCTGAAGGAACAGAACAAAATCAGAATTAGCCGCTTCATTTAAATGTACAATAACTGGAAAATCAGAGTCTTTTAACTGATCCCATAATGAGTGACGAATGGAAAATCTACAAAAATCTAAGCATTATCAATACAAATTTCTGATCGTCCGTTCCACAAAAACGTGATCATCAATTCTCCTTTTTCGTGATCATC
>CACZLZ010000038.1 GCA_902782145.1 uncultured Aeromonadales bacterium | reverse complement strand
TCGCTGAAAAAGGATATGCAACTGTTTATATGGATGATCCCCTTGTGCGGAATGTATACTCCTATGGTATCTGTTTTCATAAAAAATTATGTTCGGTAGCTGTAAAGAAAATGAAATAAACTTTGCAGAAGATAACGTACAGCAATTGCATAGAGCCATTTATCTTGCAAAGGAACTCCGGCGTTCACCTCCATGATCTGCTCAGTGAGGCAAAGCACTTGGGCGATCATGGCTGGTTCCGCCTGCTTTAGGTTGTGTTCTGGCCGTGTGTGCTTGGACGGGTTCAGCTTTCTGATGCTTGCGTTTTAGCGGTTTGGAGCCTGACTGGTTCCGTCCTCTGCCAGCCATGTTTTTGCCGCGTGTGATCTTTGCAGGGGTGCTTGGGCTTAAGTTCTTTGCCGGTTTCTGGCATCTGCCGGTTTGCCGTGATGCCCTGCCGAGTGGGCTGTCTCTGATCCACGCACTTGGTATGGTCTTGCGGATCCGGGTGCTCTCCTTTTCCCTGATCATCCGATCCGGTTTGGGGGATCCGGTTTGGGTGTGAACCCTGTGATCCATTATGGGCGCAGGAAGGAAAAGTGCAACTTAACGTTGCAGATTTGGGTGATTTTGCAAATTCTGCAACGTTAACCAGGATTTTGGGGCAGTGATCGGGTTCAATGCCACAACTGTCGCTGCCAAAGAAAACGGCCGGCGATCTGTTCCCGGGAGTAGATCCTGGGAAAGACATACGGCCGCAGGTTTTTCGGGCGGGCCTGGGGGAACCGGGAGATGGGCTGTCCTGATCTGTCCCGATCCACCCGGACAGACTCTCCCGGGTCTCATAGTCACTTGGTTTTTGGGGATCTCAGATCCTCTGCACCCTTCTGCCCTGTGCCATGAGCCCTGCGCCCTCTGCCTTGTCAGAGCGAATACTCAAAGTCCTTGGGATTGAAGGTGGCTGTCCGGGTGCTGACCTCCTGATCGAAGAAGGCTTTGTGCTCCTGGGGGATGTTGTCAGACCACATCCTGACTTCCAGCAGGGAGTGCTGGCCGACATTGACTTTGGAGAGGGAGCCGGAGGTTTTGACGGGCTTCTCCCTCTGGTTGGAGGCGCAGCCGGTGAAGGTGTATCCCTTGTCTGTGGGGGTGATGACCACATCCTTGCCGCAGAAGTTCCGGAGTCCATCCTGATAGGATGCCATGTCGGGCTTCAGGGCTGCCAACTGGTAGCCATAGACATAACCCTCAGCCGGGAGAATGTAGGTCTTGGCCACAAAGGACATGTCCGGGACGGGATAGGCGAAGGTGGGCAGGAAAATGTATCCGGCGGCCTTTGCCTTGTCATTGGCCAGGTGGTTCAGACCCTCCATGGCAATGCAGTCCTGGGCGCAGAGGCTCTGCTGGTAATTGAGATCATAGAAACCTGCCAGTTGGGCTTCCTTTTCGCTGATCCCCTTCTCGTAGATCACCACGGAATAGAATCCCCCGGTCACGCTGACATTGCCCTGGATCTCAGTGCCCTCCACCTGGCAGCCGGAGAAGGTCTCATATTCATACATTTCATCCTTCTCCCCCTCGGGGATCTTGGGGTTGGCACAGTTGAGGAAGGGACCCACAATCTTCCGGATCAGCTCGTCCGGGGGCAGGAAGTCCCCCTCTCCGGGATAGTTGGCCAGGTAGTGGAGGATATCCAGATTGCCCTTTTTGCTGGTGAAGATCTTGCCGTAGAAAGCTCCAGGGTAGGCATAAGTGTCCTTGACGGTGAAGGCATCATCAACCCGCTGCTGGATGACCTCGGGTGGCAGGCTGTAAATGTCCTCCTCTTCGGCTGCTGCCGGTGTGGCAAGGGCGGGGATCATGGTCAGCATGACAGCGGTGAGGACGGTGCTGCTACGGACTTTGCAGGTGTTTTTCATGATGGTGTGCTCTCTTTTTTAGGTTTTTTAGGGTGTAGTTTTAATGGGTTGTTTTTAACGGGCTGGCAAATGCCCGCAGAGTTGGTTTCTTCCGGGGGGCTTTTCCGGGGCTGGCTTGTCCCTGCAGCGGCTCTGGAACATAACAGATCGGAGTATGGTGCTGACAGTCCGGGCAGCGCTGACAGCAACGGTTCAGTTAGTGAGCAGGCACCGGGTGAGGCGTCCGGTGCGATCTCTCAGTTTGTCCCGTTCTCCTCTGGCAGGGAGAATTCCACGGTTACGCTGCCCACGCCCAGAAACTCCCGCATGTTCTCCCCGGTGGCGTCTTCTATGTGCCCCAGAAGGGTGAGACTCCAACTGTTGGTGTCATAGTAGATGGTGATCTGCCTGCCCTGGTACAGGATGATATCCCCGGGGCTGGTGGTTATCCGGTGATCGTTTTGGGGCAACTGTGTCTTCAGGTTGCCCACCTTCTCAAAGCCGCCGTAGTCCCGCATGTCCACGGTGATCCGGCCCTGCTTAAGGAGATCTGCGAAGGCCCGGGCTGAGGAACTGTTTCCCAGTGTGGCGGTGCGGGACTGCCCGTTGGCGGTGACTATTATTTTGCTGTTCAATGCTGTTTCCTCCGTGCTCCGGACTGGATCTGCTGCTGGCATGATTTCTCCGGACGCATCTTTTCCCCCAGGACAGCCGGTCAGGGCGGTCATGACTGCCATAGCAGACAGCAGAGGAAAGAGGCGGCTTACAATGCTGATCGGTCTGTGTGCCAAGGTGTCCTCTACTCTACTCTGCTCTGCTCTACCCTGTGTCTGCCTGGAGTGGGGCGATTGCGGCCGGCTCCTGCTGAGCCCGGCTGTGGCTGTGGCAGGGTTCTCCTCCAGGGGGCGCCTGAGAGCCTGAGCATTCAGGCAGGATCCGCTCTGCTCTGCTCCACTCTCTGCAAGGGATCCAGGTCGGTTCCTCTCAGTTCTCCTGGGAACTGGCTGTGCCGGCTTCTCCGGCAGGACCGATGTCTCTGCTCTCTTTCCGGCTTCCGGTTCTTTTCTTCCTTTTGATTGTAGCATAGGTCTGGAGCTCCGGGCTCAGGACAGAGGGGAGAGGCGGGGAGAACTGTGCGGTGGTATCGGATTTTAGGTGAGGTCAGACTGTGGGAGAGACACCGGCGGATGGCTCAGGTCTGAACTGCCGGCTGGCGCTGATCTGAACGGCTGGCTGGCAGCGGTCTGAACGGCTGGCGGACGCTGGCCTGAATGGCTGGTTGGTGTTAGTCTGAGCCCCAGGCATACTGCTCTGAGGATGCCCTCAGAGATCCCGTCTGCGGATTTTCACCTGATCTGCCTAAAGCCGCTCATGCCTGAGGGGTGTTTCCAGACTCTGATGGGCTCGGATTGGACGGCAGGGGAGGCAGGGTGATTATTTCAGGACGGATATTGACTTTTTACACAGATTGTGGTAGGCTTTAAGTGTTTCCGGGGTACTGCCGCCGTTTCCAGTCTGGTTTCAGGTTTGAACTTTCAGGTGCGGTTGGGTGCTTTTCCCGGGTGACAGTTTCAGGTGCTGTCAGATCTGAACTGCCGTGGCGGGCTCTGATGAGTAGCCCTGGCAAACTGGTCTGAACTGCAGTGCCCGCCGGTCTGAACTGCCGGTATCCCTTTTCACTTTTCTTTGCTGTTTTGTGGGAGGAAGTTATGCGTCATCTGTCATTCACATCTTTGCTGTCAGTCATGGCTGTGGGAAGCTGGCTGTAAAACAGAGACCATTAATCCTGTCCCGTTCCCTGGGATCTCCGGTGCCTCTGCGCTCTGGAGAGCATCCCTGAGGGATCCGGGGTTCCGGTGTGATCATTTTGTCCGGAAAGTGCGTTCTGTCCGGAGCGCTGACCTGCGATCTTCCTTTTCCCCGGGAAAAGGCGGGTTTCGGGTGATCCCGGTGATCTTAACCCGGAGTGTGTCCTGTTGCAGATTTCTGCTCTGCTACTGTCACGGTGGTGTGCTTTTCTGTGGCACGTCCTGTGAGTCTCTGGTTTCCTTCCTGCCTGCCGTTTTCCTTCCGGATCGGCTTTCCCCTTCTCTCTGACGGCTCCCTCTGAGTTGTTGGTCATTTTCCATTTTTTTTCATTATCCATCTTTCGCTTTGGCTGTGCTTTGGGCTTGCTCAGGCTGTTGCTGAACACCTGCGAACGGCTGTCCCTGCGCGGGATCTGATCCTGTGTTTGTGATTTTCGGCCCTGGAGTTGTGATTTCCGGCCTCGGGGCTGCTGCATGGGGACATCTGACCATGAGCTGTTGCCGGTGTCTGGCGGGAGTGCTCCTGTGGTGCGGGCCTGTTCAGGGAACTGTTCACCGGATGAGGTGGTGCTGTCTGGGGCTGACAGGTGCGCAGGTACTGCTGGTGGAGTCAGGTACCGGTTTGGGAACTGCCTCCGGGACTGGATTGGCTTCTGGATCTGGCGCTGCTGGTGGTGCGCTGTCCGGTCGATCCTGATATTGCCACAGATCTGTACCAGGTTCAGGACTGATGACCGTTCACGGTGCTGATGAGCCGGACAGGATTGCCCAGGAGCAATCCTGGAGCAGTTCAGGATCCAGGCCTGGATCTGGCCTGGATCTGGCCTGGATCTGGCAGAAAGCATTGTTCTGCTTGGCCCTTTGCCGGCACTGCCAGGCGCCGGGTGTATGCCAGTCTGAAGCTGCCAAGGGAGATGGAATTTGCAGGATCTTGTTATGAATATCAAAACTGTTGTCGGCGATTTTGCCGAGGCCAGGGTGTTCACGGTGAACGAGCCCGAAATGCAGGCCGATCCCGGGGCACTGGGACAGATCAGGGCGCTGTGCTCCTGCCCTGCCCTTGCAGGCAGCCGGATCCGGATCATGCCGGATGTCCATGCCGGGAAACTCTGCCCCATCGGCTTTACGGCCACCTTTGGTGAGCAGATCCTCCCCATGCTGGTGGGCATAGATGCCGGATGCGGGGTGACCATGGTGCGCATTGACCGGGGACTGCAGGACTGGAAGCGCCTGGATCGGGTGATCCGGGAGCAGGTTCCCGTGGGCGGCGCGATCAGGAGCCGGCCTTCATCCTTTGCCGGTGACTTCAGTCTGGAGAGCCTCCGCTGCTGCCGGCATATCCGGACCGAGCGGGCACTGCTGTCTCTGGGGACTCTCGGGGGCGGCAACCACTTCATTGAGGTGGACGCCGGGGAAGAGCAGATCTGGCTTGCTGTCCACAGCGGCAGCCGTGATCTGGGCCGGGCGGTGACGGAGCATTATCTCACCCAGGGCCAGCGGCTGCTGAAGGAGCGGGGTGAGGATGTTCCCTATGAGTGGACCTGGCTGGAGGGCGACGCCCGGGAGGATTATCTGGAAGATCTGGCCCTGGTGCAGGAGTTTGCCTCCCGGAACCGCCGGATCATGATCCAGGAGATCCTGAAGGGCATGAAGTGGAAGGCAGGGGATGAGATCGAGTGCTACCACAATTATGCGGACTTCCGGCCGGAGATCCGGGAGGCCCTGGGGGCACCCCTGCTCCGGAAGGGTGCCATCTCCGCCTGTGCCGGGGAAAAGGTGATTGTGCCGGTATCCATGGGGGACGGGATCATCCTGGGGGAAGGACTGGGCAATGTGGACTGGAACCTGTCCGCGCCCCACGGATCTGGCAGGATCATCCCCCGGAGCCAGGTGAAGGAGCACTGCAATGTGGCCATGTTCCGGAAACGGATGGCCGGGATCCACTGCTCCTGCATCGGACCGGGAACACTGGATGAGTCCCCGGCAGCCTACCGGGATCTGGCCTCCATCAGGGACGCCCTGGGGGAAACGGTGAAGATCACCGCAGTCCTCCGCCCGCTTTACAGTTTCAAGGGCGGCAGCGCCGGGGTTGATCGGTGATGAGGGGTGGACAGATGAGGATGGGCAGGATGGACATCGGTGACAGGATGGGCATTCGTGACAGGTTGGATATCGGTGACAGAATGGACATGAGTGACAGAATGGACATGAGTGACAGGATGGGCATGGGTGACAGAGCAGCGGCATAGGATGGATGCCAGCAATCCCCAGGGAGGCGATGGGAGATGAGAACTGAGAACGGAAGGCGGAAGAAGGCCGGGGATGGCCGGCGGAAGAAAGCAGAAGATGGTGAGAAGGCTGGTATTAGGAAGGCTGTGGACAGAGAGATGACCGGAAAGCAGAAGGAGGAGGAAAGCAAGATGACTGAAAAGGGTAAGTCGGCTGGAACGAAGGAGCCGGATCGGCAGATCCCCGGCGGTGGCAGTTCCCGTTCACTTAAGGGTGGCAGCGGTGCCATGATGATCCAGATCAGTTCTGGCCAGGGTCCGGCTGAGTGCGAGCTGGCGGTGGCCGGAATTTATGAGGCTCTCAGGAAGGAGTTTCCGGATATTGAGACGGTGTCTTCCCGGCCGGGAGCGGAAAAGAAATGCCTGTCCTCGGTGATCTTCCGCACCGCCTCCGATCTGTCCTTCCTGGAGGGCAGCATCCAGTGGATCGGTGTCAGCCCCTTTAGGCCCCACCATAAGAGGAAGAACTGGTTTGTGGATGTGCATGTGATCCCTGAGGCTCAGCAGGTGAACACGGAGCAGGAATTCCGGTTTGAGCGCTTCCACTCCGGGGGGAACGGCGGCCAGAACGTGAACAAGGTTGAGACCGGTGTCCGTCTGATCCATGTGCCCACGGGGCTGGTGGTGCGTTCCACCGCTGAGCGCACCCAGGAGCTGAACCGCCGGGATGCCATGAAACGGATGGAGGCTCTGCTCCGGGAGCGGCAGTGCGAGGCGGCGGCGGAGCAGAAGAACGGCGCCTGGATCCGGCATTACCGGATCCAGCGGGGAGATCCGGTGAGGATCTATGAAGGACGGGATTTTGTCCTGAGGAAGAAGGGGATCGGATCTGGTGCTGGATCTGGATCTGGTACAGGATTTGGATCTTGATCTGAACTGGAACTGGATCATGATTAGAGCTGAGCCGGATCAGGATTCGAGTTGGCACTGGAGCAGGATTAGAGTTGGAATGGGCATGGGAATAGGAACAGGACTGGTGCTGAGGAGCATGATCCGGAAGGCTGACGTGGGGGGAATGAGGTTAACTGACGCTGAATTGAGGGACTGACCTTCAGGAACGCCTGGGTTTGCTGGTGCGGAAGCGAGCACTGCTGTTGCAGCTGCAGTGGCGGCACCTTCCGTCCTTCCCACCTCTGGCTTCCAGGGCCTTCAGCGGTGTCACACGGTATGCCGATCTGCCGTGTCCTGCTTAGTCATGGCTGGTCTGTTCAGTCCAGTCCAGTTCCCTGATCTGGGCTGAATTTCCGGATCCTGTGACCGGCCTGTGACTGTTGTCGGGAACCGGACCGGGAAAGACTGCTCATGATTGAACCCTTTCCCTCCGGGACTTTACAATGTCCTGAGGTGAGACTTCTGTCCTGCCATGAAGCCTGCTTTATGATCCGGAGCCGGATCGGTTCTGCTGTGCCCAGCCCTGACGGCCTGATAACCTGCGGAGGAGATTTAGACTGTGAAGATTGATGTTCTGCGGAAACTGCTGAAGAGCGCTGACCGGGAAATGCTGCTGAAGATTGTCGGAGAACTTTACAAGCATATTCCCAAGGCCCAGAAGGAAGGCGAGGGCGGAATGGATCTGATCATCAGATCCATTGTTCTGGGGGAGGAGCCCAGGAAGACTGCTCCGTCTGAGCCGGTGCCTGACTATGACGATCTGGAGGATGAGATCAGCACCTTTATCGCCAATGCTGAAGAGGGCTACTACATCGCCCCCAACAGGGTTGTTCCCAAAGCAGAAAGACCCAAGTGGCGCTTCAAAGTCATGGGGTTTGTGAAGAGCCTGTCCAGGTTTCCCCGGGAGGACAGAAATTATTTACCGTCCATCCACTGGCTGAAGGAACTGTTCCTGCTTCTTTGCCAGGGCTGTGGGACCTACATTTTCCGATCTGATGATCCCTTCCGCTCCATCGGGATTGAGCAGGAGAAGTTTTTTCAGCTGATCTGCGACCGTTACTTTGTCAGAGGCTGCCCTTATGATCACGAGCAGCTGAAGGAGCTGATTGGCTGTGCCGTCTCAACTGATGTGGGGATGGACTGCTGCCATGAAGATCTGGTTCTTGTGCTCATTAACCATTTCCAGAAAGATGATCCCCATACCAGTGAGATGACTAAGCTTGCTCAGGAGAAATTCAGTTCGATCCGCCGTAACAAATTGATCAAAGATCGCTGGGAGCTGGCACGAAACCTGAGATGTCTGTCCCTGCTGATCCTGGGGCTGGAAATGCTCCAGCACCCTGCCCTGGAAGCCTTTGAAAACCTGTGGCAGTTCCGCACTTCCCAGGTGCCTGTCAAGGATGCGAACTCTGCGACTATCCTTTTCTCCGACATGTTAAATCACCTGGGATGGCTGCATGTGCCTGACGATGTTTGCGTCAAGCTTTACGAGACTTTCTGTGAAGAGAAAAAGATCAAGCCCGATCTTTCCAGTGTGGATTTCTACCAGAAAAAGAAGGCCGCCCTGGCTGCCAATCCTGCCACCAGTGCTGTGGCGGGTGACTGACAGTGACCCTGGGCGGTGGGAGGGGCGCGGACCCCTCCTCCTGTGATGGGTGAGGATTTTCGGGGCGGGAGAGAGGCTTTCAGATGCACTTGACCGGCTTTGGCAGCCCGGCGATCTTGGCCAGCTGCTTGGCCGGACCTCCCGGAAACATCTTGTGCAGATAGATGCTGCTGCCCTTGTCCTCCCCGAACTTTTCCCGCACTGCCCGGGTCAGCATTCTGATGGCCGGGGTGGTGTTGAACTGCCGGTAAAACTCCCTTTCAAACCTGATCAGCTCCCAGTGCTCCTCCGTAAGCACCAGGCTGTCTTCCGCTGCCAGTTCACCGGCAATCTCCAGATCCCAGTCCCCCTGGTTTTTCAGATAACCCTCGCTGTCCCTTTCAAGATCGGCCAGTTTTCTGCCCATGACTCTGTCTCCGTCTTTTGTTTCTTCCTGAATGATCCTTCTCCCTGTGGGGTGTGCCCCTGTGGGGTGTGCCCGGCAGGGATCATTTTCCGGTGAGAACTCCCGGATCACTCTTCCTTATCCATCAGTGAGCATGCCGGAGGGCCTTCGGATCCTTAGCCTTAGGGCTGATGTTCATGATCTGTCACACACAACCGACACTGCCCGGGCCGGAGTCGGGGGTGTTCTCGGTTCGGGATGATAAAATCAGTCCCGCTCCGCTTTCAGAGCCGTGATTTCCGGGAACTGTGTCTCAGGAGCCTCCTGACTGGACCGGGCTGTTGCCCCTGCCCTTTCTGCGCCTGCCTGATCGCTGTCCCTTTCAACCATCACTGTTGCCATCACCGTCATCGTCCCCGTCACAGAAGGAATCCAGCCATGCAGTGTCCCCGCTGTAACACCCAGGTGCCCGAAAGTTCCAGGTTCTGCCCCAGCTGCGGGCAGAACATGACTGACGCCGTCCCGGGACCCTCCTTTCCCCAGCCCCAGCAGGTGCTCTGTCCCCGGTGCAGTGCATCTGTTCCGTCCAGTGCCCGGTTCTGTCCCAAATGCGGCCAGCCTGTCAGCATGGGATCCGGTGCCGGCGGTGTGGCTGTGACTTACCCTGGCCAGCCTGGGTTCACACCCTTGCCGGGCGCTGCCGGTGGTTTATCTTCCCTGCAGTCAGAGGGTCAGAGCCTGGCCGGATCCCTGGGCTCCATGGCAACGCTTCAGGTGGTAACCCTGGTTTTTCAGATCCTGTGCTTTATTCCCCTGATCAGCCTGATCTATCTGATCCTGCTCCTGATCCTTCTGATCAAATCCCTTTCCCTGACCACCAGGACTGCTGCGTACTTCACCAGTGTGAACCGTCATGACTGGAGCAGTCTCGTCATGGAGATCCGGGGCAAATGCAAGTGCCTGCTGTGGTTTTTGGGGCTGTGCATTGTCATCCCCATTGCATTGGTGATAGTTGCTGCGGTCCTGGGCAGAACAGGTGTGGGCAACACTGCTGTTTCCGCCGTGGCCGCCATTGGAGCCATACCGGTGCTTCTGGCTGTTCTCTACTGCAACTACTGCCAGATCTTCTGCTTCTTCAGTCTTTATCCGGTGAAAAACGCTGTGAACAGTTCTCTTGCGGGAACCAGCCCTTTTCCTGAGATCTCTTCAACCCCCAGGATCGCTGCCATGATCATCACCGGCATTTCCGGTGCCCTCATGGTGCTGGCTTTGGTCGCGGCGCTGTTCAGCCGCTAAACTGCGGCGTGGGGCAGCTTCTTCTTGCCGGCTCCGGTCGGCTCACAGACGTTCCGGCAGTGACCCCGCGCAGGCGCTGTGTCGAGCTGTAAGCGGTCCGGCTCCGGCCCTGGCGCCGGCGGCAACTTCGCCTTTGCCTAGAGGAACAAACCATGCAGTGCTCCCGCTGTCACACTGATGTCCCTGAAGGCGCCGCCTTCTGTCCCCACTGCGGTCAGGCTGTCCCTCTGGATCCGCCGGCCCAAACTCCTGAAGTCCGGGTTGATGGATCTACTGCCGGGGACTCATCAGCCGCTCCTGACGATGTGCGCCTGGCTCTTCTGCTGGAGGCGCGGTCCCTCTACCGTTCTCCCGCCAGCATGGAAGTTCTGGAGACTGTGTGCCCGCTCATTCTGCTTTTGAGTTTTGTTTCTGACATCGGGAGGAGCTTCGGAGCTGTCTACGTTTTCCTGATCCTGATCATTCTTATCTGGTACCAGTCCCTCACCCGGAGGACAGCAGAGTATTTCGAGCACACCGGCCATGACACCTGGAGCCGTCTGGGGTGGAAGATCCGGCGTCTCTGCCAGTTTCAGCTTGGCGCGGTGGCGGGAGTTTCATTGTTTCCCTTCTGGTGGCTCTGATGAGCCGTTTGATGGGCGACTCGTTTAAGGATCTTGCCCTGGTTCTGGGGGTTACCTTTGGGATCCCCCTGCTGGCGGCAGTCTTCTACAGTCTGTATGGGGTGCTCTTCTGCTTTTTCAGCATCTTTTCCGTCAGGGATGCCATTTTCATTTAGGTTGAAGAAATTCCTATGCGTGGATCAATCCCCTGATCAGGGACTTTGCTGGGGCCATTACCGCGCTGGTATTCATCGTCAGCCTGGTGGCATGCGTGTCCATGTTCCTTCCCTGATGAGAGAGCGGTTCTCTCTGGGGGAAGGGGTGCATTTCCCCGGGGACAATTTCCCAGGGGGCATGAACTTAAGTTTGTCTCTGCGTCTGAGTCTGAACCAGAACCTGAGCCCGAGACGGATGCCGATACGTTACCAGATCAGATTTACTCACCGTCTGAAGACGATGCACCGTCTGAAGACGATGCTGTGTCTGGTGTGGATGCGGATACGTTACCGGATCAGATTTAGGTACCGGATCGGCACCGTGACAGGGCTGGCACATCGGGCTCAGGGGAACTGGGCTGCTGCCTCACCGATCTGGCAGGACGCCCAAGGCGGTAACCGGATTGATGTGAGTCCATACCATCGGGAATAAAGCAGAAATAAAGCAGAAACAAAAAAAAAGAGATCTGACAGACGCCAGATCTCCTCTTTTTTTATCTTAACTTAACCCTAGGATAGACCGGTTTTTAACTGATCATCTTCCAGATCAGTTGGCCTTCTGCACGGAAGTGCCGGGTCTGATGAAGAAGGCGAAAATCAGGATGAGTGCACCTAATAAGGGGATCAGGTACAGCAGCTGCAGCCAGCCGGACTTGCCAATGTCATGAAGTCTTCTGGCACCCACTGCCAGGGAGGGGATCAGGACAGCCAGGTTCAGGATGGCACATGCAGGGTGAACGTTGCCGGCGAGATAGTTCACAACAAGGGAGAAGATCCAGGTTGCCAGGAAGAACCACCAGAATTCAGATCTGGAGGCGGTACCCTCGAAAGTGGCATATTTCTGCACCAGGCAGGTCTTAACAGCGGTAGCAAAATCCATTTTATTCCTCTTAAGTTTGGATTGTTGAAGTTCAGCATTGTGCGCCGGGCGGGCCTTAAGACCGGACCGCCGCAGCAGACTTGTACCGGGCTGTGCTCCCTCACCTGTCAGGATCTTCCCGGTGTCTCTCTTCAGTCTATGTGTGAATTATATCACGTTTATCGGTCATGCCAAATTCTGTTGCGGGAATACCCCGAAACATCAGCTGTTCATAAGTCTCTGATTTTTCCCGGATCTTCCGGCAGATCCCCGGTGGGGCCCGAGGGATCCCGAAAGATCCTTAGCGCTCTCATCTTCCCGCCTCCCTGAGTTTTTACAGGCTCCCTGCCCTTTTCCCGCCCTCCCGGTCCCCAATTTCCCCCGTTTCCGGCTATTTCCGGGGGATTTTCGCGATCATTTGATCTTTCCATCTGCTACAATTGAACCCGAGGGCACCTGGACTTGGGCTCTTCTGAGTCCTCCGGGTTCCCGGATCGCCTCTGTTCCGGTGTGGCAGCATGCTCCCGGGGCAGGAGAAGTGAGTACGGTAAAAATAATGGTGTTTTAATCTATGAGACTATCCAAGATCGCAGTTCTGGTGGCTTCGGCCATGGCCGCGCAGCAGGCGTCAGCCGCCCTTGATATTTCCAGGGTCACTGAGGAGAATGCCGGCGGATCCTCCACCGCATGCCTTATCATGTCGGAGAGTATGAAGGCTGATCCCAAGGCACTGGAGCCTGCCATCTCCGTGCAGAACCTGGCTACCGGCAAGGCCCAGCCTGTGAGCCTTCTGGTCAACGAGCGGGCTCTGTGCCTCTCAGGCCTGGAGTTCGGCACCAAATACAAAGTCACCCTGAAGCAGGGTCTTGCCGCCGCCTCCGGCACCAAGCTCGCCGCTGACAAGTCCGTGGAGTTCACCACCGTCGATCATCAGGGCAACGTGAGCTTTGCCTCGGGCAACCTCATCTCCCTGGCCTCCCCGGAGAAGAAGGTGGCCGTGGAGTCCATCAACCTTAAAAAGTTCCGGCTGAATGTGTTCCGCCTGTCCACTGCCGATCCCGCCCGGGATTTCAGTGACATCTATTCCAATGAGAGCTACCACTGGAGCGTGATGACATCCGTGAGGCAGTACGGCACCTTCCTGGGCAGCAAGGACTACAGCGTTGACGGCGTCCCCAACCAGAAGACCGTCTCCCTCATCGATCTGAAGGACTTTGACGACAATCTGGGGGCCGGGATCTACACCCTGATCCTCACTGACACCGATTCTGACAAGTGCGATGCCAGCCTCTCCTGCGTGAGCACTTTGGGGGACAATGAGAATGCGCTCCTCCTGAAGAAGAACATCGTCATCTCCGATCTGGGCGTGACCACCTATCAGAAGGACGCCGGCATCGATCTGGCTGTCCGCTCCCTGACCTCCGCCGCTCCGGTGTCCGGCGCCAAGGCCACATTGATCAGCGCCAGCGGCGACGTGCTGCGCACTGTGACCACTGACAGCAACGGCTATGCCCGCTTCTCCCGGGAGGATATCGCCGGCACCTACGGCCGGCACCCGGCTGTGATCAACGTGGTCAAGGGCGGGGACTTCTACTCCCAGGATCTCCGGGGCATGTCCCTGAGCATTGACATGGCCACTGCTGACACCCCGGCCATGGATCTGAAGAACGACTTCAACGTCTTTGCCTACACCAACCGCACCCTGGTGCGCCCCGGTGAGAAGGTGCGCTTCTCGGCCATTGTCCGGGACGGCAAGCTCAATGCCGCCGACGTGAAGGCACTGAAGGTCATGGTCTACCGCCCTGACGGCGTCCTCTACCGGGAGGCCACCCTGTCCAATCCCAAGACCGGCGCCTTCGAGTACGAGTTCAAGTTTGACGAGAATGCCGCCTTCGGCAGCTGGCAGTTCAAGGTGGGCTTTGACAGCAAGAAGATCCTGGCCACCTCTGATGTCACCGTGGACGCCTTTGTCCCCTCCAGCATCAAGGCTAAGCTCTCCGCCTCCTCCGACCGGGTGACCGCCCAGGACACCCTGAACGTCACCACCCGCTTCATTTATGATGCCCCTGCCCCGGAGATCGCCGTGTCCGGCTACATGAATCTGCGCCCGGCTGAGCATCCCGTGGAGAAATACCAGGACTATGACTTCGGCAGCAGCGACGGCGAGCAGTTCTACATGAATGTGGAGTCCGGGATCACCGACAAGACCGGCGTCCTGCGGATCCCCCTGGACGAGATGGCCCAGCATGAGCTGAACCGGCCTTACCAGATCGATCTGCGGCTGGACGTCACGGATCCCAACGCCAAGGTCCTCTCCTATGCCAAGACCTTCCCGGTGCTGTTCTCTGGCAATCTCGTGGGTGTGAAGAAGGACTTCAGCAAGGAGAACCCCTATGAGACCGACTTTGGGGTGATCCTGGCCGATCAGACCGGCGCCCTCCACGGGGGCGAGGTGAACTACAGCATCTTCCGCCGCCACATCTCCTACCAGTATGTGATGCGGGAGGGCTCCTGGCAGTTTGTCCGCAATGAATACAAGACCCCGGTGACCGCCGGCAAGATCAAGGTGGGACCTGACACCAACGCCCGCCTGCGCCAGGTCCTCCAGGACGGCTCCTATGTGGCGGAGTTCACCAGTGGCAATGTCACCTCCACCTCTTATTTCTATGTGGGCTTTGCAGATCTGGAGCCCAACCGCCCGGATCGCTTCCAGCTGTTTGCCGATCGGGAGATCTACCGTCCCGGGGACACTGCCACCTTGGAGTTTGACAGCTTCTTTGACGGCTATGCGGATCTCATGCTTGACGGGATCAGCGGCACGCCCCTGAGCCACCACAAGATCTCCAAGGGCCACAACAAGATTCCCGTGAAGATCGGACCGGAGTTCAACCGGGGAGCTTATGCGGTGCTTTCCCTCTATTCCCCTGCCGGGGGACCCCTGGGTGCCCAGAGGGCCATCGGTGTGGTTTACCTTGACCGGGACAGCAGTGACCGGACCCTGAAGATCACCGCCGATCTGCCCAAGTCCGTGAAGCCCAACAGCGGCGTGGATCTGACCCTGAAAGTGGACGGCGCCACCGACGGTACCTATGTCACCGCCGCCCTGGTGGACGAGGGGATCCTGAGCATCAACCGTCAGAAGTCCCCCGCTCCGGACAAGGCCTTCTTCGGCCGCTACGCCTTCTCCACCTACATCTATGACGCCTACGGCCACATCATGCGCAACGCTGATGTGAAGAAGCAGGGCTATGGCGGCGACGATGAGGATGTGAACGGCGCAGGTCCCGTGCTGAACAGCATCACCCGGAACCTGATGTCCTACTACACCCCCTTCATTCCCGTGAAGGACGGCAAGGCATCCCTCCACTTCGATCTTAATGACGTCTCCACCACCGCCCGGCTCATGGTCACCGCCTGGTCTCCGGATCGGGTGGGCTCCTACAGTGCCCAGATCCCGGTGAAGGACGTGGCTGTGACCCGGCTGAACGCTCCTCACTATCTCCATGCCGGGGATATCATCCAGTCCGGAGTTTCGGTGAACAACCTCACCGGCAGCAGCGGCGACTTCACCTTCACCGTCTCCTGCCGGGGCTCTGTGAAATGTGAGCGCAAGGGCACCATTTCCGCCGCCAACGGCGAGGTGGCCTCCGAGCCTCTGAACATCTCCACCAAGGGCGAGGGTGACGGCTTTGTGGACATTGAGGTCAAGGGACCGGGCTATGCCTACAAGACCACCCGGGAGGTGGAGTCGGTGACCCGCTACTCCCGGATGAGCGAAAGCCGCATTGTCCTGCTGAACCCCGGGGAGTCCAAGGCCGTGTCCTTTGTCAACTCCTTTGAGGATCAGTCCAAGGTCACTGCCCGCTTCGGCAGCATCCCCCTGGCTGACACCGACGCCATGCTTAACGAGGTGCTGAAGGACGACGCCTCCGGAGTCTTTGATGAGATCTCCAACGGCCTCCTGATCCTGGACTGCCTGCCTGCCCTGGAGAAGGCCGGGGATCGCCAGCGCCTCCAGAAGGCCACCTCCCTTCTGGGCAAGTATGTGGCTGCGGTGCAGAACCGCTACAGCTACGGCTACATGAACACCTCCTTCTCTGACAGCGTGTCTTCGGACTACGCCCTGATCTACGGAACCATGTTCCTCTATCAGGCTGACAAGGCGGGTTTCAACGTGAGCCATCAGCTGCTGCAGTCCATGAAGAACAGCACCTCTGATCGCCGGGGCAACTCCAACGCCCTGATCTCCTCCATGGCCCTGTATGCCCTGGCCAAGATGGGAACCAATGTCCACACCGAGGCGGTGTATATCTTTGACAAGATCCTCAACGCCAATGTGGTGGCCCCCATGGAGAGCATGAGCTACTTTGCCCAGATCTTCGGCCTGTACGGGGATGCCCGCCGGCAGCAGGAGGCCTTGCAGTACGGTGTGGAGCTGATTGTGGATCTCCAGCAGAAGACCCAGGTGAACCCCGCCAACTTCACCTACAGTCAGATTGCTGACAAGTTCTCCATCTACCTGCAGTTCTTCCCCGCCGGTGTCAACACCCTGACCCACGACGTGCTGTCCCTGATCCGGGCTGCCATGTATGCGGATCAGTCCCAGGCCATGGAGAAGTACTATGAGTTCCTGAACATGGACACTTACCTGTCACCTGCCAGCCGCTACCTGCTGGTGAACATGGCCGCCAACTTCAAGTCCGGCGGCGGCAGTGCTGAGTACTCCACCAAGGGCGGCAAGGTCACGGTGAAGAACCCCTCCAACTCCCGGATGGTGGCCACTGTGTCCGTGGCCGGGAATGTCACCGCCAAGACCGCCGGGGACGGCTATGCCACGGTCACCCAGAGGTACTATGATCGCCGGGGCAACCCCATGAAGGCTCCCTTCAGGATCGCCGTCAATGACGATGTCCTGGTGGTGAACACCGTGGAGTTCAAGACCCCCTATGTGGGCAACATCACTCTGGAGCACAAGGTCCCGGCCAACACGCTGTTTGTCTCGGGCCTGGACAAGAACGAAATGAAGAAGCAGTATCCCAAGCTGGCCAACGACACCTTCGGGTATCCCACAGTGACCAAGGGTGACACCGCCTTCAACATTTCCAACTATGTCAACGGCAAGTTCTTCTCCTATGCCTATGTCCTCAAGGGCGCCTATCCCGGAGTCTCGGTTCCAGTGATGGGCACTCTGAAGATCAACAAGGTGCAGAACAGGATGTTCAACTTCTACGATCCTGCCGCCGTCTTCAATGTGAAGTGATGACATGCGCCTGCTGATGATCTCAGCAGCACTGGGAGCGATCGCAGCCGCGGCTGCGGTCGCTTTTTGCCATGTCTGCATTGAGGAAATCGATTTCACGCCCCTGGAGCAGCGCTCCAGGGTTCTTTATGCCGCAGACGGATCTGTGGCAGCCTACACTCTTTCCGGGGACACTGAGTCCTACCGTTTTTACACCCAGATCCACGAGGTCAGCCCCCTTTACCTCAGGATGCTCCTGGCCAGCGAGGATCGGAACTTTTTCTCCCACCCGGGGGTGGACTTTCCCGCCCTGATCCGGGCCGCCTTCACCAATGTCCGCAGCGGCCGTATCTCCTCCGGGGGATCCACCATCGCCATGCAGGTTGCCAAGCGCCTTACCGGCCATGAGCGCACTTATCTCAACAAGCTGAAGGAGGTGGTCCAGGCCATCTATCTGACCCGGAAGTACGGCCGGCGCCAGATCCTGGAGTGGTATCTGACTCTGGCCCCCTTTGGCAGCAATATTGAGGGGGTCAAGGCCGCCTCCCTGAAATGGTTCAGCCATCTGCCATCAACCCTGTCACCTTCGGAGGCGGCTTTGCTTACGGCACTGCCCCGGGCCCCGGAGATCATCCGCCCGGATCGGAATGTCCGATCGGCGGTGTTCTACAAAAACGAGGTGCTCCGGCTGTCCCATGAAAAGAATGTCATCAGCTATGACGTGTGGCAGTCCTCCCTGGGGGATGAACTGCCGGATCACACCTTTGTCATCGGCCAGAGCGCCCTGAGCTGCCTTGGGGAGTTTGCGGACGCGGCGGTGACTCCCGGAGGCCTCGCCTTTCCTGCCCGGGAGCCGGGACGTCTGCTCCGTCCCACAGGACGGGACGGGGACCCCCGGCAGATCCCGGTTTCCAATCCGAACCCTGAGCCGGATCAGGAGCAAGGGAGCAGGAATGGGGCTCCCGGCGCTGACCTTAAGGGCGGCTCTGTCCCAGGTGCAGCCGGGACTGACGTTATTGAAGCCGGAACAGAAACCCGGACTGCTGCCGGTGTTGCTGATGGAGCTGAAGTCCAGGCTGTTACCACAGATCTAGCCGGGACTGATGCCGGAACCGGTGCTGGGGCTGACGCTGACGCCGGAACTGAAACCCGGACTGTTGCCGGTGCTGCTGATGGAACTGAAGTTCTGGTTGTTACCGCAGATGAAACCGCATCTGTTGCCGGGGCTGGTGCAGACGCTGACGCTGGAACGGAAACCCGGGCTGACGCTGGTACGGAAACCCGGGCTGACGCCGGAACTGAAAACCTGACTGACACCGGAGAGGTCCATGTTGCCCGCCCCGAACCCGCCATGGATCCGGCCGCTGCTGTTTCTGTTGCCGATCCGGCAACCGACTCCGGTGATGGCTCTGGTGATGCCTCTTCCGGCGGATCTCCCGATCCTATTGGTGATGACGCGGTGACCCAGGCTCCGGATCAGCCGGAGCAGCCCCTGAGGCTCACTCGCCGGGTGATCCGGGGCGAGCATGGACTGGAGTTTCTGGAAGGGACGGATGAAGGCAGAGACGGCCCCCGGGAAGGAGACGGAGACGGAGACGGTGTCCGGGATACGTCCCGTGCCTCCGGCCGGTGCGCTTCCCCGTCCGCCTCATCTTCATCCTGTGAGCCAGTCTCCGGAGGAAGTGCTGAAGCCCTGCTTTCCCGGGACTCCGTCCGGGATATCCGCACCCATCTGGATCCTTATATTCAGAGCGTGCTGCTCCAGGAGGCGGAGCTGTTCCGGCAGATGCACAGTGACGGCGCGGTGCTGTCGGCGGTGGTGCTGGATGATGTCACCCACCAGGTGGTGGGGATCCTGGGATCCTCCGATCTGGCGGTGTCCCAGATGTGCCTGCCCTTCTCCCTGCGCTCCCCGGGCTCGGCCCTGAAGCCCTTTGTCTATGCCCTGGCCTTTGAGGAGCACCGGCTCCATCCCCGGACGGTTCTCCATGACAAGTTCAAACTTTACGGGGAGTGGGCGCCCTCCAACTTCACCCGGACCTTCTCCGGCCGGGTCACTGCCGCCTCAGCCCTGGTGCGCTCCCTTAACCTCCCGGCCCTGGAGACCTTGCGGCTTATCGGCCCGGAGCGCTTTGTCTCCTTTATCAACCGCCATGGGAAACGACTGTTTGTCCGGGACGGGGTGGCAGATCTCTCGGTGATCCTGGGCAGCGGCGTGATCCGCCTGACTGATCTCACAGAACTCTACTCCATGCTCAATGAGGATGGCACACTGTTTGACTATCAGCTGGTGGGCAGTGCCTTCGGTGGTATCGGGCCCATCTATGACCGGGACGCCCGGAGCCGGGAGGGTGTTCACCGGGATGTTTCCGGGGATGGTGACCGTGCGGCTCCTGGGCTTTCCCGCCCTGACGTGGGCGGCCTGTCTTTCGGGAGCGAGCCTGTGAACCTGGATGATGATCTCCTGGAAAAGGCCCTTCAGATCTGCAGCGGTGCCTTTGATGATGCCTCATGCCTGGTGGCCGTGGCGGCGGGGCACTGCGATGGGGAGATGGAATTCGGTGGTGTCTCCGGGGAAAAACCTCGCGGCACTGATACTGGCACTGCTACGGACAGCGTTCCTGATCCCGGGCAGATCCGGCATTGCCGTCTGTCCCACGCCGGCGGTGGATCTGCCGGGGGCAAGGCTTATGCCTCTGCCGGGAGTGCCCAGGGTGGCGCCTCTTCTGCCGAGGAGCAGGAGATCATGCGCCGGCGGCTCAGCCGGGAGACAGTCACCTTCCGGGCCGGGGACTACCGGCACGATCACGGTGTCTTCACAGCAGATCCTGGCAGTTCCGGGCCGGCTGCTAGATCCGGAGGTGCTGAAACCGGATCGGATAACGGCGCCGGACATGGTGCTGGAGCAGAAGCCGGACGGGACAACAGATCCGGAGGTGGATCTTGGCCAGGAAACGGTGCCCGTGCAGGTTCTGGCTCTGTCGCTGCTGCTGCCAGATCCGGCACTCCCTTCCTCCATGCGGACTCCGCACGGGCGGTGTTTGAGATCCTGAAGCACACTGCCCGTCCCTGGAACGCCCCGGGAATGAAGGATGTGTCCTACAAGACCGGAACCTCCAGCCGTTTCACCGACGCATTGTCCGTGGGCAGTTTCCAGGGGTACACCGTGGGGGTGGCTGTCCGGGTGCCGGACAACCGGAGCCTTAATTACAAATACTCCGGTCACCGGGATGCCGCTCCCCATCTGTTCGGGATCCTGGGGCGGCTTAAGAGCCGGGATTTTCCCAAGCCGGAGATTGTCAGCGAACTTCTCCGGAGCAATATCCCCGAGGCTCTCCGGGAGAACCTGGAAAATGCCTCCGAGGTTGACCGCCATGCCATTCACATTGTGTTCCCCGCGCCGGGTGCGGAGGTGCTGCCGGATTTCAACGGCAACATCTTCATCAAACACACTGGCGGCCGGGGCCGGATCTACATGGTGGCCGGGGGCGTCCAGACGGAGGAACTGATCTTCCATCCTGAGACCGGGGGCACTCATACGGTGATCCTGCTAGATGATCACGGCCATTCGGATTCCGTGACCTTCAGCGTCACTTTGGGGGAGGATCAATGATCACTGAAATGCTGGCCGCCGGGGCCGGAAGCTTTCTGGGGGGATCTGCCCGCTATCTCATCTCCGTCCTGCTGAAAAATGCCTCCCAGGGCTTTCCCCTGGCCACATTGCTGGTGAACCTGGCAGGCTCCTTCATCATCGGCCTTGCCTGGGGCTGGGCCGCCCGTCCCGGAGGCATGTCTCCGGTGCTGAATGTGTTCCTCACCGCCGGGATCTGCGGCGGGTTCACCACCTTCTCCACCTTCTCCCGGGAGAATTTGCTCCTGCTGCAGCAGGGGAACTGGGGCCTGGCGCTCCTTTATGTCCTGCTCTCCCTTCTGGGAGGCCTTGCGGCGGTGGCCGGGGGCTATGCCCTGGCCCGGTGAGATCGGCAAAGCCAGGCCTGTTGCAGCCGCAGGATCGGGTGGCAGGAGATGTTCAGCGTGCTGCCGTATGATCTGGCTGGGAGCCGCTGCCTGCTGATCCCTGGCCTGCCAGATGTGACAGGTGTTGTGAATTAGGGTGATCAGATCATGGCAGCGTCGACAGGGGCCCCGGTTATCAATATCATGATCAGCGTCGGATCCCGCAGACAGGTTGGGGGATCCAGGATGCCCTTCCTGCTAATGCTGGTTTCCGGGAAGCAGAAACCCGTGACAGCAAGCCATGCGCCTGATCGCCGGGCACCGGCGTGGCGCATCCGGCAGAAAGGCATCAGTCAACAACCATAACTCTCAGCGTGTCCAACGCAATGAACGGAGACCAGCATATGAGCAGCAAAATCCATCTTCTGGCGCTATCTCTGATCCTGGGGGCGTCCTCCTGCCTTGTTCCGCTGCCGGCCTGTGCTGAGAATGCACCCTTTGCCGACGTGGACAAGGCCAACTATTTCCTGAAGGAATTCGAGAAGGAGGTTGAGCGGGCCCGGGGTGCCAGCAACACCCGCTTCTTCAACAAGAAGGACGCCCTCACCCGGATCCGGGATCTGAACGAGAAATACCCTGACGATCCCCGGGTGCAGGAGCTGATGAGGCGGGCTTCCGTTGCGGTCCAGAAGAGCATGGGCGACTTTAGGGAGATCACCCCTGAGATGCTGGCCTACAAGACCAATGAGGCTGAGCTGCGGAGCCGCCTGCAGTCCCTGAACCAGAATGAGTGGCAGAAGCAGCTGAAGGAGCATGATCTGCTGGCCAGGGTTTTTCCTGCTGCGGTGGGTGATGATACCAAAGCGGAGGATTATCTGGACAAATATGTGGTCCTGGAAAATGTTCAGTATCCGGCCAATATGTTCGTGGGTGGCAGCGGTGAATACCTTTATGTGGGCAAGCCCTCCGTCGGCTATTATTTCATCTCCATGGACGGCCGTAACTGGGCCGGTGCCTATGAGGCAGTAAGACGCTACCGCAGTCTGGTGGACGCCACCCTTGGGGACAATATCGACTTCACCGTGCTGGGCAGAATTGACGGGATGGTGCGGGAGTCACCGGATCCCTCCAAGGAAAAGACCTCGCCCTATTACTGGGGCTGGATCGTTCAGCCGGTCATGCTCTATGCCGGTGACCGGGTGCTGGCGGTCTATGACAAGGATCATGAGAAATCGGGCTATTTCATCGGCGAGGAGCTGGTGGACAAGATCAAGGATTCCTGGTACACGGTCAAATCAGTCCCCGCCAATGTGGATCCCAAAAAGCTGATGGAGATCTTCGCCACCGCCATCAAGGAGAAAAACTACAATCTCTATATGGACTGCATTGCCCCGGAAAGAAGGAAGACCGACGTTGGCACCTCCCTCCTGCGATACCACTGGGATCTGCACCAGTACCGCTTTGCCGACGAATATGTGCATGTAGAGTTTGACGATCCGGTGATCACTGTGCTGAAAGGTTTTGATGACAGCAACGATCTGGACAACTATTTTCTGAATGAGGGCCAGAAGGAGCAGCTTACCAAAATGGGCGGGGAAAAAGAGGAAATGGCCATTGTTATCAGCAGAGCCTATGACAAGAACGGCAAGCAGGTAGGCTCGGAAAACCGCCATGAGCTGCGGCGCAAAGGCAGCGGCAGATGGTACATCAACACTTATGACGTCCGCTTCTGAGAGGAGAGCAAAATGAAAATTACCGGAAGTCTGAAAGCCGCTGGGATATCTGCCCTGCTTCTCCTGGGACTGTCATCTTCTGCCTGGGCCGCACCAGGGGGCGGGAAGGATGATCAGAATGCAGCGCCGGTGAATGCCCGAATATATGCCATGGAAAGATCCAAGGAGTATTTTGCCGCCTTTGACAGTGCGTACAACTGTGTCACCAAGCATCTGCTCAAGGAAGGAGAAGATGAGAAACAATTCGACAAGTTCATCAAAATGAAGGACTGCAAGCCCCAGGTTGAGACCTTCATCAACACCCGGTTCAGCCTGGTGGACGGACCCAAACTGCTTTTCGGCAATGAGCAGGAAGAGAAGACCATTATGGCCAATGCTGCCCTGATCTCCAGTTATCATCTTAAACTGACCGGCTTTTTCAAGCAGCTGATGTACGCCACCGGAAACGATGGCATGGAGGGCAAGATCGTCATCTACGCAGCGGACATGGACCGGTGGTTCAAAAAATACCATGACGGGGACATGGCGGCGATGCAAGATATCGATCATCAGATTGACGTGTATTACCAAGCTAAACAGAGGTGCAAAATTGCCTCAGATCACATTGAGTGCCCGAAGGATGCCTACAGACAGATGGGCAAGGCTCTGAATAAGCTCAGTGTCTACTTTGAATTCCTGGTAAAGTCCACTGCCCTCAGGATCACTGCAAAAGGTATCTTTCTTTATGATCTGAACCAGCGTTCCCGGAACTATGTCAACCACCATGGCGACTTTGTCCGCATTATAGATTCTGCCCGTAACAACTTCAAAAAGCGGGGGCAGGAACTCCTGGGGGAAAAAGGAGCTGATCTGTTTTACCAGATCCCCAAGGACTCACCTTTTCTGAAAGACACAGCCAAGTTCCCCCTGAAGGTGAACACCCTGGTCAGCAGCTGCAACTATACCTTTGAGCTCCTGCACAAATATATGGTTGCAATGAAAGACGGACCTATTGGGAAGTTCCTGTCTCAGAAGGAACTGGAGGAAAAAACCAAAATGATTGCCTTTGACACGGATGACAGATTCACACGAACCGTTCGTTTCTCCCTTCTCCAGCACCTGCTGAACACCAAGGACGAGAAAGGAAATCCCGTGGTTCATGATGTCAAGTCCGGCAACCGGTTTGTTGAGTGGGGCAACTGATCTTCATCTGATGACAGTTCTTCACTGTCCACAGCTGTAACCGCTGGATCCAGTCTGGGCGGTGTTGTTCAGGCTGAGTTCACTGAAGTCCGGATCTGGTTTCTGCATTTGCATCCGCCCTCTCTGTTGGCGGCTTGCAGATCCAGAATAACTGATCTGGACGGCAGACGGCGGATGCTGTTCTCTCTCGTCGGATCATCCCCCCAAGAGTTACTACAGAAGCGTATAGAAGTTAGGACGGATAATGTTCTGTAGCAAATGCGGAAAAGAAATAGTTGACGGCTCTGTTTACTGCAGTTTCTGCGGGGCAAAAATTATCCGTGCAGGCAGCAGGGCTAGCAGAAGAATTGCCAAAGTTGGAGCAGTTATAGGTCTGCTTGCCGCATGTGCTTTTGTGCTGTTTGAGGCGGTTAAATGGTATGACAATTACCGTGTCATGAACCTTGTTCTCAATTCACCTGCTGATATCACTGACGAACTCATTAGAAAAATACTGGCGAACAGTCTCGAGTCTCTGACTGTCAACTATGAGTTTACTAGGTGCCAAGGTGAAAAGGAATCTGATGATGATTGGCTAAATGAACAGAACCGAATTAATCCCTTCTGGAAAGCCAATCATATTCAGCCGGTCAGGCGCATAGAGTTTGAAATAAAACTGACTGCTCAGAGCAGTTCTCTTGCATGTGCTTTTTACGATTTCGAAAAACTTGAGTTTGTTAATTTGAATGATACCTCCAAGGTTACCGATATGAGTTTGATGTTCTATTGGGCAAAATCATTCAATCAGCCCATAGGCAGCTGGGATACATCCAAGGTTACCGATATGCGTTTGATGTTCTATTGGGCAAAAGCATTCAATCAGCCCATAGGCAACTGGGATACCTCCAAGGTTACCAATATGGGTGGTATGTTCTCTTGGGCAGAATCATTCAATCAGCCCATAGGCAGCTGGGATACCTCCAAGGTTACCTTTATGGCCGAGATGTTCGCTGGGGCAAAATCATTCAATCAGCCCATAGGCAGCTGGGATACCTCCAAGGTTACCAATATGCATGATATGTTCCATGAGGCAGAATCATTCAATCAGCCTATAGGCAACTGGGATACCTCCAATGTTACCAATATGAGGTCAATGTTCGATTGGGCAAAATCATTCAATCAGCCCATAGGCAGCTGGGATACCTCCAAGGTTACTGATATGAGTTGGATGTTCTATGATGCAGTATCATTCAATCAGCCCATAGGCAGATGGGATACTAGTGGAAGTTTATTCGTGATAGTCATCACGTATTTATACTTTTTTCTCTGGAGGCATGAGCGCCCCAGAAACGGACCCGTTCTCCCCTGCTACCGTCG
>CACZLZ010000037.1 GCA_902782145.1 uncultured Aeromonadales bacterium | reverse complement strand
GGATGAAATCCTCCTGCGCTACCGCATCCGGGAAGGTTCCCTGGTGCGGAGCCGGGACCGGGCGCCCTTCTGCTTCCTGGAGGCCCAGGAGGCGGTTGCAGAGAAAATCACCGAACTGGGGCTGGACACTGATCATGAATTGTTGCGGTCCTTCCGGGAACGGCTCCGGCGCAACACCGGGTGGAACCTGGGAATGCTCAGTCCCGGTAACCAGAAACTGATCCTGGAGAGGATCCGGAAGGAGCATCCAGGATCCCCGGCCCAGATGTCCGGATCACCAGGTAGCAGAAGTTCCCCGTGACGGCGATGGTCCACCGGCGAACGTCGGCAACATGAGCACACATGCCGGAATGATGATGAGACTGCCAAAACATCCGCATGAGAATTCCTGCTGTCAGGCAGACTGAGCCCTACGGAGTGCGGCCTTTGCAGGGTGTGTCAGCCTGACTGAAGACATAAGAAAATAAGAAATTAATAGGGATCACTGAGAGGCATATGTCACTTTCCAGGGATATTACAGGCTGTCTAACAACTGTCGGGGGACGCACCTTCGTGGTGGTTCCCGGAAACAACCTTTCCGAGGACGGAGTGTCTCTCAATGATCCTCTGAACGGGCTGTTTCTCCGGCACTGCCAGGGAAGGCTCCGGGAGGATCCTCTTCCCCAAACTCCTGATGAACTGTTCGCTTTTGACTCCAGTTTCATTCCGGTGCCCGTTTCCCGGGGGATCCTCCTCAGATGCTCCAACCCGGGCTTTCAGAGCCTGTACCTTGCCAAGGCTGATCTCAGCCTGATGATCGGTCCCCGGAGCCTGGCCCTGGAGTTGCCACTGCTCCGGGGGCTGTTCCCGGGGGAAACGGTCAACCTGGAGGGCGTCCTCCATCAGATATGTCCGGCCAGCATCCCCCACACCGGAGGGAAGGAAAAAGAACTTAACAGGCACGAAGGCATGATAAGCCTCCCGGATGGCTGCCAACTCCCCTTTGCCGGCGGTGCCCAGGGGGTTCACTCTGGTGCCGTGACCCTTGTCCGGGTATATGACGGCAAGGCGCTGTGCCGTTCAGGAAACCGTCTCTGTCATCGGAGGACAGGGCTTCTTGCCCGTCTTGGAGGCGTCCGGAAAGGGATGTTTGTCCCGGTGATCTGGGATGGCGGATATGCCCTGATGGAGGTGACGGACTCGGGAAAACCGGGAGTGGCGGATCTTCTGGTGACCTGCCATCCCGGCGCTGACGGATCAGCCCTGGCTCTGGCTCCGGTTTTCACACCGGCACCGGGGGGATCCAAGGATCGTCAGTCCGCCCCAGACTCAGATCCGGGGACGGCCACTGATGCCGGCCCAAGGCCATCATTCCAGAAAAGGGCAGATCCGGACCGCTGCTCAGGGGATCCGGTATCAGCACCCGCAGCCGGAGCCGCATCAGTGTTGGATGCTACATCCGCATCCGGAACGCGGAAGGGATCATCCATTCCAGGCTTTGGGGAAACGGTGCCTGCCGCCAGGGCTGCCCGGCTTCATCCAGTCATGCACTGGGGACCGGCTTACCTCACAGCCGGCATGGCCGGGAAAGGCACCTGGATTCGGGATGCGGCCGGAGGATCACCATCATCCTGCGCCCGATCCGGCGGCGTTCCAGGTGCCGTTGTACCGGATCGGACTCCTGAGGAACTGTTGCGGCTTTCCAGCCGTCTGGCACGGCTGGAAAGCCGGATCTTTCTTGACTGGAAAATGTCCGCTGCCACTGGTGCGGCTCCGGTCACCGTACAGGCAGCGTCACCGGAAACAGTCCCGGCCGCCATCCGGGATCCGGCTCCTGACAGTGCACCTGCCTGCGGCAGCCCCCTATGTGTAAATGAAGGAGTTTCCCCGGCAGAACCTGCCGGCACGCCTGATCGGGACAAATTAAGGGCTGGGAGCCTAGCCCGGTCAGGAACCGTTCCGCCGGTTCCGTCCTGCTTCCCGCGCCTGCTGTCCCCCGGTGATCTGCCCCTGGTGTCAGTGGTTCTTCCGGTCTTCAACGGGGAACTCAGTCTGAAGGAATGCCTGGTGTCTCTTCTGGCCCAGAGCCTCCGGGAGACGGAGATCATCTGTGTGGATGACGGCTCCGGCGACGGTTCCCGGGGGATCCTTGAATGCTTTGCCGCCAGGGATCCCAGGATCCGCCTGTTCCGCCAGGAGCACCTGGGAGCCGCAACCGCCAGAGACCAGGGTCTGGCCCGGATCCGGGGGAAACTGGTGTGCTTCCTGGAGCCGGATGCCGTTTACAGTCCTGACATGCTCCTTCTGCTCTGTGCCCGGGCTGCTGAGCATGATCTGGACGTGGCCGTCTGCCGGAGCCGTGAGCTCAGAAACAGCAGAACAGTTTCCACTGACTGGGAGGAGGCAGAAGCAGAAGAGTCCCTCCCCTCCTGCGGTGTGTTCACTCCCGCTGACATTGCCAGCAGGATCTTCCAGGCTTTCAGCGGCCGGACATGGGACAAACTCTTTGCTGCCCGGTTTCTCCGGAGGCACAGCATGCTCTTTCAGGACGCTGCCTGCCCCGATGACGAAGCCTTCACCTACAGGGCACTGTGTCTTGCCGGACACATCGGGCTGGTGGCAGAGAAACTGACGTTTCACCGCTGCCCTGGGCTGTCCGCTGTTGCCCGCAGGAAACTGACACCCCTGGCCTTCCTGGAAGTATTCACCTGGCTGGACCGCTGGCTCAGGAAGGAAGGACTCGTGGATCTTTTCGGCTGCTCCTTCAGGAACTGGGCTGTCTCCTATTCCCGGCAGCAGATGAAGACGGTCTGCCTGCCGGATCCTGATCAGAGTGAGCGGGTGGAGGAGACTGTGATCACCAGCCTCAGAGGGCTTATGGCAGATCAACTGGAGGCGGTGTGCCGGGAGCCGGTGTACCAGGAGGAAGATGCCGAGTGGGTATACCTGCGGATCTTGAATAACCGGCCGGCGGTGACGGTGATCATTCCGCTGTACAACTGCCGGGCATATGTGCTGGACACACTCAGAAGCGTTGCCGATCAGACATTCCCCTCCTTTGAGGCCATCTGTGTGGATGACGGATCCACTGACGGCTCGGCAGATGTAGTAGCGGAGTTTGTCCGGACAGATCCACGGTTCACCCTGGTGCGCCAGGAAAACCGGGGTGCCGCAGCGGCCCGGAACCGTGGCCTGGAACTGGCCCGGGGAGAGTATGTGGCCTTCCTGGATGCTGATGATCTGTGGTGCCCTGATTTTCTCCGGAAAACCTTCCTCCGTGCTAAGTCCCAGGATTTGGATATCGTCATGACCCGGTATCTCAGGTTCCGTGATGAGGACGGAGTGGTTGAACTGCCCGGCAATGACATCTGTCTTTCCCAGCTTCCGGAGGGAAGCCGGTTCAGCCCGGCAGAAGTCAGGGACCGGCTCTTCCAGATGTTCATTCCCGTAGTCTGGAACAAGCTTTTCCGCCGCAGTCTGGTGATCAAGGAGAACCTCAGGTTCCAGGATCTGCGGAACACCAATGACACCTTCTTCATGTACAGCGCCTTTCTGACAGCCGGCTGGATCGGGGCATTGGATGCCAGACTGGTGAAATACCGGATCCGCAGCGGCTCCCTGGTGCGGAGCAAGGATCAGGCTCCCTTCTGCTTCCTGGAGGCCCTCAGGGCCATTTACGGGCGGATCCTGTCTCTTGGCTCCCCCTGGCAGGAGGAGATCCTGTCCTCCTTCCGGGAGCGGGTGATCAGGAACACCATCTGGAACATGAGGCAGGTCGCCCCCGAGATCAGGCCGGAAATGCTCTCCCGGGCAGAAGCATTCCTCAGGGAGACCGGTGCCGGAGATGAACTGCAGAGCCGGTTCAAGCAGCAGTCAGGGGAGATCACCGCATCCGGAAGTCCACGGGACTGAGCCGTGGCATCAGGAATGTGAAGGATCGGAACGGAAAGGCACTGACAGAGAAGGACACTCGGAAAAGGAACAGAAAAAACTGACAGAAGGAAAGATTCAGGAAGATGAAGATCATGGTTGTGGCCGGCACCCGGCCAGAGGCGGTGAAAGTGGCACCGGTGGTCACGGAGTTCAGGCGGCACAGTGAAGTCGCCACTGTCATGCTGAACTCCGGACAGCACCGGGAGATGATCCGGGAGACCCTGGCCGACTTCCGGCTGGAGCCTGATGTGACACTGGACGTCATGGAGAAGGATCAGAGCCTGGCAGGTCTGTCATCCCGGCTGTTCACCGGCGTGGACAGCGTCCTGGAGGCACAGAAGCCTGACTGGATTGTGCTCCAGGGCGACACCACTACGGTGATGATCAGTGCCCTGGCGGCCTTCTACCGGGGGATCCGGATTGCCCACATTGAGGCCGGTCTCCGGAGTTTTGACCGGAAGGCTCCCTTTCCGGAGGAGGTGAACCGGCAGATTGTCACCCGGGTGGCTGATCTGCATTTTGCGCCCACAAGGGCGGCCTACGCCAACCTGATCCGGGAAGGCATCGATCCCGACTCCTGCTTTGTCACTGGCAACACGGTTATCGATTCGCTGTTGCAGATCCAGGAGCAGATCCGGGGCCGGGATGATCTCCTGGATCCCCGGATCCGGGATGCGGCCGCCGGGGGCAAGCGCCTAATCCTCATCACCGGACACCGGCGGGAGAACTTCGGCCGGGGCTTCGAGGATATCTGCCGGGCGGTGCTGGAACTGTCCCAGCGTTATCCGGACTGCATCTTCGTCTATCCGGTGCATCTGAACCCCCATGTCCGGAATGTGGTTGAGCCCATGCTGGGCGGCAGGGAGGGGATCCTGCTGCTGGATCCCCTGCCGTACCTCAGGTTTCAGGCAACGCTCAACGCCAGTTATCTGGTGCTGACGGACTCCGGGGGGATCCAGGAAGAGGCACCCGCCCTGAACAAACCGGTGCTGGTGATGCGTGATGTCACGGAGCGTCCTGAGGGAGTGAAGACCGGCTGCGCCCGGCTGGTGGGCTCCCGCACGGACTCCATTGTGGAGGGAGTGTCCGCTCTTCTCGACGATCCGGAGGCTTACAGGGCCATGGCCCGGGCCCAGAACCCCTACGGCCACGGTCATGCCGCCGCCCGCATTGTTGATGCCATCCTACGGGCGGGATGCCCGTGACATCCAGGGGAACAGGACACAGCCGGACAGCAGTCTGGCTGCATGAAGATCAGCGGTCAGGGCTCCTGACGGAACACGACCGGTCCCGATGCGTCGGTGCTGACAGTGATCAGAAACTGGAACAGAAACAAACAAGGAAGAATTGCCATGAAGATCTGCATTATAGGCTTGGGATACATTGGTCTGCCCACAGCGGCCATGTTTGCCGGGACCGGTTGTGAGGTGCTGGGAGTCGATATCAGCTCCCATGCCGTGGACACGGTAAACCGGGGGGAGATCCACATAGTCGAGCCGGAGCTTGCCACTGCCGTTCGGGCGGCGGTGTCATCAGGAAAGCTCAGGGCCGCCACGACCCCCGGGGAGGCGGATGTCTTTGTGATCTGCGTGCCCACGCCCTTCATGGAGGATCACGAGCCGGACATGGCATGTGTCCGCTCGGCGGCCAGGAGCATAGCCCCGTTTCTCCGGAAGGGGAATGTGGTTATCTTGGAATCCACCTCCCCGGTGGGATCCACTCAGATGGTAGGGCAACTGATGGCGGAACTACGGCCGGATCTCTCCTTTCCCAAGATGGGAAGCGAGGAGGGGGAGATCTGCCTGGCCTACTGTCCGGAGCGTGTGCTGCCGGGACACATCATGCGGGAGCTGGTTGAGAATGACCGCATAGTTGGCGGCATCAACCGCATTTCCGCTGCCCGGGCCGCAGATGTCTACCGTACCTTTGTCCGGGGTGAACTGCTGCTGACGGACGCCCCCACGGCAGAGATGTCAAAGCTCACTGAGAACGCTTTCCGGGACGTGAACATCGCCTTTGCCAACGAGTTGTCCCTGATCTGCCAGCGGCTGGGCATTGATGTCTGGGAACTCATCGAACTGGCCAACCATCATCCCCGGGTGAACATCCTGCAGCCAGGTCCCGGAGTGGGCGGGCACTGCATAGCGGTGGATCCCTGGTTCATTGTCAGCCGCACTCCTGATCTGGCATTGCTGACTGCCGCCGCCCGGAGGGTGAATGACGGCAAGGCGGATCACGTGACGGCCATGGCCGAGGAGGCTCTGGCGGAGACCAGCCGCCCGGACGCCGTCATCGCCTGTCTGGGACTGGCCTTCAAGCCGGACATTGACGATCTCCGGGAATCTCCGGCGGTGAAGATCACGCAGTCGCTGGCCCTCCGCCATCCCGGCAAAGTGCTGGCCGCGGAGCCCAACATCGCCGTCCTCCCGGAAAGCTTGGCATCGGCAGGAGTCAGGCTGGTTTCCCCGGAGGAGGCACTCCGGGCTGATGTGGTTCTGCTCCTGGTGGATCACCGGGAGTTCAGGGCTATGAAGCCGGAGTTTCTTCCCTCCCAGATTCTCATTGACACCCGGGGGATCTGGCGGCACTGCCACCACAGTGGACAGGATCAGGCAGCACGGTGAATCATGCTTTTCCGGAAAATGATCAGAAACTGGCGGCCGGATCCGGCACGCACCTTGAAGGAGAATGAGGATTCCCTGCGCCGCCGGTGCTCCGGTGATCCCGATCGCCTGGCCAGCGGTCTTTTCACCCTGGCGGAGAGTGCGGTCCGGGAGGAGCCGGATGAGACCCTGAGATTGGCCTGTGAGTCCCTGATCCTCAGGGAGGATGTCACTGTCCGGAAATGGATCGCCTTCCGGCTCCAGCGCCGGGGGGCTCTGCCTGAGGCGGCGGCTCTGCTGCGCCTGGTGCCTTCGGGAGCCCTGGATGAGGATGAAAAAAAGCGGAGGTGGAAGATCATCAGCGCCCTGACCACTCCCGGAGGTTGGAAGCCGAGCCTCTCCTATATTCCCCGGGAACTGCTGCAGTTGCCGGAGATCCACAGTTTTCTTCTGAGCACGCGCCTGGATGCTGTTGCCTCCATGACTGGGGAGGTATCCTCGGTTCTGGCGAGGAAGATCACAGCTGACAAGAACTTCTTCAGGGAGTTCGGGAACTCCCTGAAAAAAGCCGCAGATCTTGGAGAAAGGATCCTGCGCCGGAGCGGAGCCCCGGAAGCCGGAGCAGCCCCTTCCTTGGATCGGAGCCAGACATTCTGGATCCGGCAGTTCAGCGGAGAACTGGAGACCTTGAAGGTTCCTGGTAGTTCCGGGATCTGCCCCCCCTGTCCCCTGAGGATCGCACTGGCCGCCGACCGGGAGTTTACCAGGGCCGTTGCTCCCGTGGCAGATTTCCGCATGCTTACTGCCGCCGACATTACTGACGGGCTGGCCGGGGAATGGGATGCGCTGATCCTGGCCAACAGCATGGACAGTCTGCCGGAGCTGGCTTCAGGGGATCCGGAGGTGCGCCAGGAGAGCCGAAGGCAACTTCACGGTCTGATCCGGCGCTGCCGGGAAAGTGGGATCCCTGCCATCTTCATCTCCACCGGCACCGGATCTGATCCGGAGCTGGAGGCCGAGACCGCCAGGGAGACGGCATTTGTCTTCATTTCCGATCCCCAGCTCCGGAACCGGATCCGGCAGTCCGGGAATGACAGCAGGCTCTTCCCCTTCCTGAACTTCATCAATCCTCTGACTGCCAATCCCCTGGGATCTGGGGACTCCCGGGCGGCGGAGATCCTCATGGTACTCCCCCGGGGATCCTTTCCGGAGGATGTGGAGCAGGAGGCAGAGATCCTGTGCCTGGGAGCTACTGGATCCGGCAGGGGATTCCGGATCCTGGACGGGGGCTATTCCCCGGAGGGGATCCGGACCGCCATGTCACCTTTGCCCCCGGGATCCTCAGCCTTGGTTTCACCTGCTCCGGACGGGGACAGCCTCCGTGTGCTCTGCCGTCTGTCCTCCTGGAGCCTGGTGGTGTGTCCCGGGCGCTACGGTCCGGGCGGCTTTCCGGTAAGGGCGCTGGAAAGTGCCGCCCAGGGCTGCGGTGTCCTGGCGGGCTACACTCCCGCACTGAACTCCCTGTTGCCAGAGGCGGGTCTGATCATGTCAGCTGAGGAGGCTTCCAGGATCCTCCGGAAAACCAGTCCCGGGGAGTTGTATGAGCGGCGTACGGCCGGGATCCGCCGAGTGCTTGGGAAGCACACCTGCTTCCATCGCTTCCGGGAGGTGTTTTCCCAGGCTGGCCTGGGGGATTTTTTCCCGGATCCCGGGATCCTGGTGCTTTGCGACATGATCTCGCCGGAAGTGGAGGACTCCTTCCGCCGCCAGCTCTGGAGGGAGAAGAAACTGCTGATCCAGTCTGAACTCACCCCGGAGATCCTCAGCCGCTTCACCCTGGTCACCTGGTTCTCAGATGACTATTTCTATGAGGAGCACTATTTGGGGGACATGGCGTCCTGCTTTCTGTTTACCTCCGGAAGCTTTGTTACCAGGAACACAGAGTCCTGGGGCTTGCTCTCCGCTGAGGGTGGCCGGGAGGACCATAGCAGTCTCCTGCCTGCAGGGAATGAGGAGGGGGAAGAGTCTGGCAGAGAAGGCGGCGGCGCGGGGAGCGAATTCCGGATGACCGATCATTATGTCCGGAAGGACTGCACCCTCTTCCGGATCAGCTGCTATTCTCCCGATGAGATCGCCTCCGGAAGCATGCAAGCCGGCGAAGGATATGTGACCGATCATCTGGAAATTCTGCGGCGGGTAAGGTGTCCCTCCGGCACTGTCCGGCTGGAGACCATGGACGGCATCCTCCTGCCACCGGAGAGGCCTGAATGTCATCAGGGCACTATGCCAGCTCCGTCTGCAGACGGCTGTGCTCCCGGAGCGCACGACGGTGAGCCCGGCGGAAATAAGGCCTCAGCTGGTGCGGAACACCCTGGAACCGTCAGAATAACGAAAAGTTCCGCTGACGGCCGCCGGCCCCGCCTGGAGCCCCTTCTGTCAGTGATTGTGCCGGTGTACAACAACGGCGCCCATCTCCGTAGCAAATGCATTGAGTCCCTGCGGCGGAGTTCCCTGTTCCCCCGGATGGAGATCATCCTGGTGGATGACGGCAGCACCGATCCGGAAACCCTGGCTACCGAGGATCAGCTGGCACGGCATCTCGGGCAGATCCGCCTCTGCCGGCTTCCCGGCGGCGGCAGCGGCAGCGCCTCCAGACCCCGGAACCGGGGTGTGTGCCTGGCTTCAGCCCCCTGCCTTACCTTCTTGGATCCGGACAATGAGGCGGTGAATGACGGTTACAGCCTGCTGTGCCAGGATCTCCGGGAACATGAGGCTGACGTTTCCGTGGGCGGGCTGATCAAGTGCTGGGAGGATCGGGTCACTGAGGACAGCCCCTGGAAAAAGCTTATGAATACAGCAGGCACGGACTGGTTCCCGGAGGGTCTGGGATCCAGGATGGGGAAAACATGCTTTCTGTCAGCCTCCATCCAGGCCATGGTGATGCGGACATCTTACATTCGGAACCTGGGCTATGAGGAGGTTGAGGGTGCCGCCGGGCAGGACACGCTGTTCTCCTGGCAGCTCATGCACCGGGGCCGGATCCATTTTGTCGACTGCCCCATCCATATCTATTTTGCCGCCACGGAGGGCTCGGTCACCAACACCCTGGGACCGGGATATTTCAGGAAACTGCTGCTCCTCCAGGAGCCCAAGATCCGGTGGCTGGAGGACAACGAACTTCTTCAGGACTATATGGATGTCAAGTTCAGCCAGTACACCACAGGCTGGGTGTTCGGGAAACTTGCCCGGTGCAAGGAAGGTGCGGAGGCAGAATGCACCAGGCTGGTAAGCCAGATCATCAGTCCCTACCGGAAGGCTTACAGTGGACAGAATGACCGGATCAGCACTTTTCTGAAACTCTGTGACCGGGGATCTTACCTGGAGGCCCACCGTCTGGTGTCAGGCAGGGGCTGACCGTCCCAGGGAAAGCGCGGTCATGCCTACCGGCGGTGACAGTTATGACAGGGGAGCGGCAGTAGCCGTCTCCGGAAACCGGGCAGATCCTCCTCCCGGTACGCAGCAGGAAACTGCTGACCGCAGAAAGTGCCTGCAGCCGGTGCTGCAGATGGGATCTGCCAGCCAAAACAGGGAACTGCCGGCAAGGGCGCGGCAACTGAAGTAGCCACCACAGGATAATCCACAATGATGACAGAAAACGACGACACCAAACTGGCCGGCAGGTTCAGAGATGAGGATCGCATTGCCTCCGGCCGGCATCTGATCCTTTTTGACGATGCGGGCAATGAGGAGATGGTCCGGCCCTCATCAAAGATCCATTTCCGGGGAGACTGCGGACTGATCAGGATCCATCAGAGCACCTACCGCCGCAGTGACAAGATCCGGGTCATCTGCGGTGACCGCTCCTATGTGGAGATCAACCGGGGAGTGGTGAATTTTCTGCTGTCTGTTGAATGCGAGGCTCCCGGCTCCACCGTGGTGATCGGCAGGAATGCCACCGTCATGACGGCCCGGATCCGGGTGACGGCTGAGCCGGATCTGGAATGCATCATCGGCAGTGGCGCCCTGATCTCGGCCAATGTGAATTTCCGGCCCTCCGACGGACACACGATATTCGACATCAACAATCCTCTGAACGTGCTCAATGAGCCTCTGAGGGGGATCCATGTGGGAAACCATGTGTGGATCGGTGCGGATGTGACCATCCTGAAGGATGTGACCATTCCCGATGATTGTGTGATCGGCAGGGGATCACTGGTCACCTGCCGGCCCTATGAGACCCACAGCATCATTGCGGGAGTGCCCGCCCGGACCATCAGGACCGGCGTGTCCTGGTCGCACAAACATATTGGGGATCACCGGCGGGAATACCTGGCCCGGGCCGCCGGAAAGGCGGAAGGCTGAAGCCGGATCTGCGGTCCCGGGAGACTGTGCTGTTCCATGGAGACCCCGTCCCGGACCGGACACGCACACCCGGACATGCATATGACAGCCGGGGATCCGCATCCCCGCCGTCCCGCAGGATGTGAACGCAATGACTGACAGAGGTTGCCCATGAACGGGATCTGCTCCCCGGATGATGAACTGTACCTGAGATTCCCCCACGGCTTCCGGGACACCCCGGATCTTCTGCTCACCGGGAGCAGGCTCCTGGATCTTCTGGGAAATGGCACCCGCACGGGGCGTCTGTCCGTTTCTCCTGCCGGCGGACCGGAGGATGTTTCAGGATCGGATCCGGAAGCCGGTTCCGGCTCCGACATCAGCATTGCCCGCAGATCATTGGATCTGGTGATCCGGTCTGTTCCTGGAAATCATGGAACGGTCCTGCTGGATCTGGGCTCCTGGGACTTCCGGGAGGTTTCCTACGGCGGCAATCTGTGCCTGACCATGCTGGGACAGCAAGATCCCGGCGTGACCGTCAGTCTCTGCTGCACCATGGATCCCGGCGCCGGTCAGGATAAGGGAACAAGCTCCCCTTCAGGAAAGGAGCCAGAACCGGTGTCGGTCCCCCTGAATGTGAACCGGATCATCTGTCCGGAAAGTCCTCCTGACAGGATCCGTCTCGCACTGGCAGTTGCCGGAATCGGCACATGCCTTGTCCGGTGTGTAAGTTTCAGGCCCTATGACTTCACAGCCAATCATCTTTTTCCGGTGCTCCTTCCCCGGAGTGATGACGGCAGTGGAGAGCCTGAGATCATTGTGGGGCGGATGAGAGTGAACAATCTGCCGGGTGCGGCCCGGGGAGTTGTGATCTTCTGCCCCTCCAGGGCCACCGGGAAGGTTTTTCCGGCATACAACAGGATCACTTACGGCCGTGAACTGGGGGAGTTCTGCCAGATCATCCTCAGCGATCCCCTATGCTTTGCCCCCAGCACGGAAAGATCCGGCGGCTCCTTTTTCTTCGGTCCCGGGGGACACATGATGCTGGAGGACTGCGCCCGGGAGATCAGCCGGCTTATCGGGCGCCGGCACGGTCCGGTGGCTGTCCTGGGATCCAGTATGGGCGGCACCGCTGCCCTCATTCTGGCCAGTCTGCTGCAGGCGGACTGCTGCATAGCGGAGATCTTCATGGCGGATATCCTCAGCAGCGGTTATGCCAGGACGTACTTTGAAGACAGCGGACTGAATGTTGCGGCAAGTCCCTACCGGAGGGTGTCGGGGATCCTCAACCGAATGGAGCGTAGCCGCTGTTGCCTGGAACTCCTGTTCTACACCTGCGATCCCTATCTGCCAATCTTCTGGGAGGACTACCTGAGGATGGATCCCGTGATCCTCCGGAGGCTGAACATCAATGTCCTGGTGGACAATGATCTGAACCGGTCACTGAACTCCCATCAGAGCCGCCCCCGGGAAACGGAGATCGGCCTGATAAAGGCGTTTTATGAGACCGGCGGCTGCCCCCTAACGTAAGACGGCTCAGCGGTACCGTTGCTGCGGGAACTGCGGGATCTGTGCCCTCCGGGCGGTCCCGTGCCGGTCAGAAGCCCCTACGCCTCCGGTACGGGTGGAGCTTACCGGAGGGGAGGATGCAATACCTGTCAGATCTCTGCCTCTTCCGGGGCTCTGCAGTGCCAGGCGTCATGACTGCCTGCCAGATCGGGGCGGGATGTGACATCAGTTTGAGGAAGCATATGAAACACCTGTTGGCAGACGCTGCATCTGCCGTCCCTTCCGGAGAAAAGCCTGATCCCCGGGAGGAATTGCTAGAGTTTTTTCCCTGGGACAGCCGGAAGCACATATGGTTTCCGGACATGCTTCTGGATATCCTCGGGGCAGAGCCGGCATCCGGAGTCCGCATCAGCCTGGAGCAGGATGGCAGTGTTCTCCGCCTGGACTCTGATCTGACCGGTGAACGGGAGTGCTTTCTGCCCCTGGGCGTCCTTTCACTGAAGGAGACGTGCTACCGCCGGAAACTGGCCTTTGCCCTGGTTGCCGGATCGGTGCGGGGAACGGCAGACGGCGCCGCCTGCTGCCGTCTTGAGCTTGAGATCCGGTGCCTTGACGGCAGTGGCAGGCTTCTGCTCAGCCGGAGATCCGGGTCTGGTGAGAACCTCATATTTGACTATCCGGAAGACACCGGATCCGTGATGCCGGTACTGGTGCTGACCGGATCAGGAAGTGCCGGGATTAGGGCTGTTGCCCGGCGGCCCTGTGATTTCATGTCCACACATCTGGTCAGCTTTCCCAGCCGCAATGCCGGAGAGCCTCTTATGGGAAGGCTCTGGATCCATGAGCCGGCAGATCCTGATGCCGTCACAGTGGTTTTCTCTCCCGGGGTGCAGAACACCCGGGTGTTTCCCCAGTTCAACCGGCACACCTATTTCCGGGAACTGGAGGGGTACCGGATCATAGCACTGGCGGATCCCTACAACTATTCGGACGTCATTGCCGGCTCCATGGGAAGCTGGCATATCGGTCTGGATGGTCGGATGCTGCTGGAGGACTATGCCTGGGCCATCAGGAGCATTCTGGGAAACAGCCGTGGTCCCCTGGTGGTCTTCGGATCCTCCATGGGGGGCTACGCATCCATCATCCTGTCTGATCTGCTGGATGCTGATCTGTGCATTGCCCACTGCTTCCAGGCGGATCTCACCGGATATCTGCATTCCAGAAGATGGCTGACCCAGTATGACATTCCGGTACAGAAGCCTCATTATCTGCGGATCTCATCCTTCCTTAATCTCTGCTCCCGCATGCGCACCAGGCATGTGTGGGATTTTTTTTCCTGTGACTCGGGGCTGGAGAGCTTCTTCCAGGATTATGCCCTTGTCAGGCGTGATCTGCTGGGCACCGCCGATCTGCGGATCATTATCTGCAATGATCTGGTGAACCGCCTGACAGGCCATACCCCCAGGACACGGGAAGATGAGATTGCAATGATCCGCCGTTATGTGGCGGAACTTCCGGAGAGAACCACCTGCCGGAATGCCTGTTTCCAGAGACGGCCGGATCTGCCGGATCCGCCCATGTCCAATCTGGAATGATTGAGAAAACCAGGGCGGAAAGTCCCGGATCCCCAGGATCCGCCATGCTGACTGAAGGAACCCTTAACCATGCGGAGGTGCGTGCTTATGTTTCCCCCTTTTTCCTATCTGCTGACCACGGAGCCGGTGTCACTTCCGGAGCTCCCGGAACTACGATCTGTCCTGCTGCCTGACGGCTGGCGCTTCTTCTGCACCCGGGACACCGGTTTGATCCACCGGCAATACCCGGGAGACTGCCATATCCTTATCTTCGGGCTGTGCACCGATTTGGAGCACGGGCTTATTGATGATCCTGCCATAGCCGATCACCTTCATGAGTGCCTGATGAGATCCTCTGAGGCCTTCTTTGAGGCTGAACAGTCCCTTGGAGGAAGGTATGTGATCCTGATCCATAAGGACAGCAACTACCACATACTCTCCGATGCCACCGGGATGATGCCGGTGTATTACTGCCCGAATGCCCGATCGGTTTCCAGCCACCTGTATCTCATCAGGCACTATGTGCTGAACGACAGCATCGCCATCTCGTCTGATCCTGATCTGCTGAAGCAGGAGACGGTGGCTGATCTCACTGTGCTGCCGGGAACTTCAGTCCTTATTCCCAACCACTTTCTCAGACTTGGTGATTTTTCCTTTGAACGGTTCTTTCCCGTGGCAGACTGCCAAAACTCGGAAGACTATGACGGCTGTGCCCGGAGGATCCTGGAACTGGTGCAGCGGAACCTCAGCCTCCTGCGCACCAGGCATCCGGTATTTGCCGCAGGTCTCACATCAGGCATTGATTCACGGCTGGGGTTTGCCTTTCAGAAAAGTGCCGGCGACATCAGCAATGACATCTACTTCACCTACTGCAACTATTACAAACATTTCATCGACTGTGTAGTCAGCCGCCGGATAGCCGGGGTTTACGGCCTCAAGCATACCATCATCTTCTCCGGAAGCTGGCGTGACTATCTGGCTCTGCTGGGGGATGGCTTCTCTGAGCTCCTGCTGGAGGATGACAGGGAACTCCAGTCCCTGATGAACGGGATCCTCTACTACCACCACAATCAGGTCATGGTTCCCGGGTACCGGCGTCTGGTGTCACACCTGGATGCGCCGGTTCATATCAGAAGCAACCTGTATGAAATTGGCCGTGACTACTACTCGAGGGAGATCACCGATCACCAGAAAATCATTGGTATGGTCAAACCCGGCATAACAGCCGATCACAAAAAACTGTCAACGGAATTCTTTGCCCGATCAGGTCTCACATCTGAGCGTCTCAGGGGCTACAACCTGCTGGACTTCTATTACTGGGAGCACCGGTGCGGCACGTGGCTGCCCCACGTCTACCAGGAAACCGACTTTGCCTTCAGCACCTTCACCCCGATAAACTGCCGCAGGGTGCTTGCGGAATTCCTGTCCGTCAACTATGAATTACGGAAAAATGAGCAGATCCAGAGACACCTGCTGCAGATCCTCTGCCCGGAACTTGATGATGTTCCGGTGAATCCCCCGGAAATCATGATAGATCAGCACCTAAAGGCGATCCGGCGGCCCTTCGCCACCTCCCTGACCTTCTGCCGGACAGACTCGGACAACTACTTCTATGACGAGCCCTGCATTGTCAGCAGTCTGGAGGGCAGACCGCCTGTGCCCTGCTTCCGGGTGCTGAATTACTTCCACCGGCGTATTTCGTACCAGGTCAGACTTAACGGTGCTGTCATTGCAAACTCCGAGCCCATATGCAATCAGGGACAGAAGTTCGCAGTGCGAGCCCTTGATTTCTGCAGCATCCCTTTCAGCCAGGATCGGAGCGGACTGCTCACTTATAATGTGGCGATCAGTATCCACTGTGGCAGACTCACCCACAGCTCAGAGTTCAGGTTTGATCTGCAGAGCCAGAAACTCACCTGTGACCGTGATTCATGCTGCTATGTCTGTAACAGTCCCTTGAACAGCCAGCGTCTGCAAAACGTTCTGAGAAAAGTTGTGCTGGAGGAAAACTACCTAATCCTGGAGGCTGAATGTCCGGCAGGCGGTGACAGCCAAGCCGCCGGAAGCAACACCGGAGGCAAACTGAGCTTCACCGTTTCCGGAACTGTTGGGTACTACAGACCTGTATACACCAGCGGCTACCGCGAAAAGCTCCAGGTAAGATACCGACTTGATTATGACCGGTACCAGTTCTACAGGATCATACTGAGCCAGACGGACGGGTCGGACAACAGGACGTCCTGCACAGTTGGCCTCATCTGGAGTTCAGCGCTGGACAGGAAGTTCAGGCTTGAACTGGTGTAATTTCACTTTTGTTAATAGTCTCATCAATGAGGGTGGTGATGTGCCTATGAATGCGACATCAGTGGACGTTCTTGATAAATTGTGCATAAAATCTGGAGTGCAGTTCCACTTGTCAGCTATTTGTTGACGGCTGCAGATGAGGTAAGTTTTGCCGTCAAATCCATAATACTGGACGTACGGAGTCCTGCTATGAAGGATGGTAGAGAAAACACCGTGACATTAGCCACCCCCATTTCATGTTACAGCTACCCCGTTGCAACATTGAATCTTTCCTGTTTGCACTTCACAAGCAAAATCTCTGCGCTCCGGAGTCATCTCCCCCATAATCATGCCCCCTCACTCTGAACTGACTGAAAAATCGGTCGACCTCGAAGGGACTGTTCATTACCTGATCGGACAACGCACACCTCTCCTGTACCTCGTAGATCAGGGGGGGGCAGATCTGCTACTTTTCAGGGGTGAATAGTTACCCCATCATCTCCCTATCCAACACCTCGTGGCCAGCCCGAAATTTGCCCCAACTATCCCTCCGCGGTTCCACGAGTGCGTGAGACTGCCCACGGTTACTCTCCGGGGGTGCCATGCCAGGCCTTGTTTTGGTGGTTTGGGGATAGGTTGAGATTTTAGGATGGGGAAAGCCTTACTTCACAAGGTTCTTCGAAGGAAATGAACTGGGTGGAAACTTGAGCAGATAAAAACTCAGCGCCAAGACATAGGCGGAGAAGAAGCAAAAATGTCGACTCAGAACCTGATTGAATGTCAGGATCACGCACATGACGATCAGAACTGCTTGGTTTCCGAAAGTCCACCCTTTGGGGGACTACAGGGACCATGCACCTACTGATCTGCAACAACCACCATCAGTTCGGCGAAATGGATTATGTGATGCACACTTTGACAAAAAATGTCTTTACAATATCTGTATCGAACAGATTGATAAATTCATGCCTTATAAAAGATGTATTAGGTCAATACTAGATTATTCACATGATTAACATGTCAATTCGGCGCAATGACGTGATATTTATTTCACTTAACTTAATATAAGAATCTTTATTTGCTGTTTTCGAAAAATAGTCATTTGCTAAACAACATTATCAGTCTACTTCTCAAATACTTTGACATAATATGCATAATAAACATCAGATTTTAACTTCTGTGCCAGTTTTGGCCATTTTTGCGAATAAGATAGTTGATAGATATAATAATATTCAGTAACATATCTGATCTTGGTCTTGGGGAAAAGGATGGTTAGGCGTTATAAATCACTGTTAGTCGCAGTTAGATCAAATTAAGGAAAATGCCACAATGGATTTGCTTTCGGAAATATCTTCATTAAAGAAAGATATAGAGCTGTTGAAAAGAGAACTTGATTTTTACAAAATGGTTGCTACAAGTTCTTATGTTCAAAAAAGGTTTGATGCAATCGGTGGAACGTATACACTGAATTGCATGAAGCCCAGGACATTAAATGAGAAAATCATTTGGCTACGGGAGAATTTTTTTGCTTCCTGTCCTGCAACATACTATTACAGTGATAAATATTTCTTTAAATACTTTATCGAGCGTCTGTTTGGCAAGGGTCTGACACCTCAGTTGTTAGGAGTGTGGAACGATCCTGCTAATATCGATTTTACTAAATTACCCGATAAATTTGTTCTGAAAAGGACCCTGAGCGGAGGCAGTTATGAGGTAAAAATTGTAGACAAGTCTGCTGATGATTTGCCAAAACTAGTTTCTGCTGCAAAACGTTGGGTAAGTGACCGTCTGCGACCTCCTGGGAGAATTATTGCTGAAAAGTTTCTTACTCCTGACAGTGAAGGTTATATCACAGACTATAAGATTTATGTTACCCGGGGAAAAGTCCTTTTCTGTAAAATTGTCAGAATGAAGGTTGGCTCAAAATATCGTTCAAACAAATGTGTCACTCCTGAATTTGAACCTCTGGATATCAAAAACAATCACGCCACTATCAAGACCACTATTCAGAAGCCTGAAAACTGGAATGAGATGATCAACTTTGCCATTTCAGTTTCAAATTTCTTCCCATTTATGCGGGTTGATTTGTATTCGGATGGTAAAAAGTTCTACGCCGGTGAACTTACTGACGCCCCAATGCAGGGCCTTGACCCAGTGGATGTCAAATTCGACCAAAAAATGGGTAAACAACTTGACTTGCCATCTCCTGAGGAGATTTCGGCCTATAACAACACTTTCTATAATTTGTTTCCTGAACTGAGACAAAACTTATTCGAATTAAAGAAAAACGTAAATACCTTCCGTATTGAGCATAATGGCAAGGTGATCAGCGATGTCAAAGATCTTCCGGTGCCGCCCTCCACAGTAATGCTTCCTCTTGATATATCTTAGCCTTAATGTTTACTGCTTTTTCATGAAACTTTCTAAGTGCTTTTTTTCATGTCCAGCATTATTTCACGGATCCGCTGCATGACGTCTTTTTTATGCACCTTCCAGCAGTCACATTACAACCTCAGCAGGATATGGAAGATATCACCAGGATATAGAAGAATTTGTTTAGTCTAAATATACAAGAATATCCACTAAGGCACAGATGGATCATCTGAATAGTTGATGCACATTTTTCTTTGCCGTGCATTGTGTTTATTATTAGTCTGTTAAAGATTGCATTTATTTCTGGAAAATGCCTGGTATGTTCAGGATTGTGAGTTTTTGCTTAGTATGATTTGTCTTTCTTCTTGAGTTGCAATCTTTTCTGATTTTTTAGTAGGTTGCACTAGATGAAGTTCTGAGGAGTGATCACAGAAGTTATGAACATGGATAAAGAAATGAGCTCCAGTCATTACGACTTTGGCATAGTTGGCGTCTGGATGGGATGCAACTACGGCTCCATTGCCACTTATTACGCCCTCAACCAAACCGTTTCCTCTCTGGGGAAGACTGTGCTGATGATCGACAAGCCTGCGGTCAGTGCAAACGATGTTGAGCGAAAGCTTACCCATTCTCGCAGGTTTGCCAATGAGCATTATGCAATCAGTCCGCAGTATCCCCTTTCCGGACTGGGAAAACTCAACGAGATCTGCGACGGCTTCATTGTGGGCTCCGATCAGGTTTGGAATTACGGGATAAGCAGCCACACTGGCAAAAAGTTCTATCTTGATTTTGCGGATGACACTAAAAGGAAGGTTGCTTATGCTGCTTCCTTTGGTCACGGAGTGGACTTTGCCCCCGATGAGGAGAGGCAGAAGATCTCGCATCTGATGCTCCGTTTTGACGGCATCTCCGTCCGTGAATCCGGCGGTGTTGACATGTGCCGAAACATTTACGGTGTTCAGGCACAGCAGGTGCTTGATCCTGTGTTCCTGCCGGACAGAAAACTCTGGGATGAACTTGCTGACAAGTCAGACAAACGTCCTGAGAGCAAATACGTTCTCACCTACATTCTCGATCCCACTGAAGAAAAGAGAAGTGCTATCCTTCATGCGGCGGAGGAACTTGGGGGGCTCCAGGTTGTTAACATCCTTGACGGACTTCCATGGCTTTTCAACAAGAACCATGATCTTATGAACCTACCCAACTGTCTTGAAAATGTGCAGGTGGAGGACTGGCTGAATCTCATAAGGGGGGCTGAACTGCTCATAACCGACTCCTGCCACGGACTGAGTTTTGCCCTCATCTTCAGGAGAAGGTTCCTGGCTTTTGTCAACCGCAGGCGCGGCTATTCCCGGTTTGCCTCACTGGCCAAGCTTCTGGGATTTGAGGATCGCCTGATAACCGATCCGAAGAGGATCTTCGAGGAGCCCGATCTGCTGAAGGAGCCCGATTACAAGCACATTGGAAAGATTTTGGAAATTGAAAGGAAACGCTCTATGAACTGGCTTAAGGATATGCTTCTCGGTCCCAGAAGAAAGGTTAAGGCTGCTGATAAAAGAAGTGACGGCAAAAAAGAACAGGTTTCCGATACAGCCACTGCCTCAGCCCTTTCAGTTTCTGCTCCTGGTGCTTCGTTCGGACTCAGATCTGGTGCTGAGCCGGTTCTTGACCGGAAGGTCTGGAATGTCTGCACTGAGGCCGGCGTTACCATGTCGCACTCTGCCGCTCCGTCAGCCACCCTTGGAAAACCGGCTCTTTCCACCTTCCATTTCAAACCGCTTGAGTCCAATTCACCCCGCGGGAAGTTTCTCTTTCTCCCTCTGGAATACACTCTGTCCCCTGGTGCCAGGTACAGTGCAGATATCAGGCTGAAGTTCCGTTCGGATTCTCCGCTTGTTTCCCTGCACATAGCCCGCACCGGTGACAGAAGGGTGCAGGTGATCCGGAAACTGAACGGCTTCCCCAATGATGAATGGATCAGTCTTTCCTTCGAATTTACAGCGGATCTAGGCAATGCTGACAGCCTCGCCGTTGGCGCATCACAGCTCACCGGTGAGGGTGCTTATGTTCAGTTCGGGAACGTAATGATACGGCACCTTCCGGATCCTTCCGGCAAAGTCCCACTCAGCCTGGGAAATGCCTCCTTGCCAGCTTCCGGAGACGGAGTCTCAGCAGTGCAGGCAACAGCATCTGCCCCCAGGGTGGCCGCTAAACCTGCAAGCACATCATCCACGGTGCAGGCATCAGATTCTCTCACGGTCAGAAGAACCGTAAAATCCACAGCCCGGCCAGATCCTGCCGGTGAACTCACCCCTGATGTGGACAACTGCCGTATCACTGTTCTGTTGCTGAAGCAGTACGGGATCCGCCATGTGGTGCTGTCATCAGGAAAGCGGCACCTGCATCTGACTGCTTTTTTTGAAAATGACAGTGACTTCACTGTTCACAATGTGGTGGATGAACGCTCTGCAGCCTTTTACGCCCTGGGCATCGCTGCAAAGCTTGGGGAGCCGGTAGCCTGCTGCTGCACCTCGGGTACTGCTGTTTCCAATTATCTTTCAGCGGTGACAGAAGCTTTCTATCAGCACATCCCCCTGATCTGCATTACTGCCGACCGCTATTCTGTCCTGCTGGATCAGAGGGAAGATCAGATGATCCCCCAGCAGGGAATTTTCGGCACTATGGTGCGCGCATCAGTGCAGTTGCCCGTTGACGGCAAAAGCCGCAGAGCTGTGAGCAGACGCATGGTGTGCCAGGCTCTCTCCGTCGCCACCGGTAGCTGCCCGGGACCTGTGCAGATAAATGTGCCCATTGCTAATATCAAAAAATACCCTGCTGAGGACTACTCCCTGAAAGGCATGGTCGAAAAGCCGGTTCAGCTGGTTGAACTGGATAACACCGGAGCATGGGAAACCGCTACAGGGATCCTCCGTGACACCCGGAGGATCCTGATAATATGCGGTCAGCATGCTCCCTGGAAAGAGCCAGAGCAGGAACTCATGGAGGCTTTCTGCAGGAAAACCGGAGCGGTGATTGTCACCGATCTGCTGTCCAACCTTAAGGGTGATCATGTCATCAGCGGCTACCAGCTGGCCAAGAGGATGGAGCCCAAGACGGCAGATCCTGCCCTTCTCCGCGATCTTTCTCCTGATCTCCTTGTAACCATTGGTGGAGGCAGTCTCTTTGCCACTCTGACTAAAAGTCTCTTCAAGAGAAAGTACCGATCTTTCATCCATTGGGACGTCAGCGAGGACGGTCAGTTCCGTGATCCTTATCTGAAACTGTCAGCAGTGTTTCACTGCACGGTAGCTGACTTTTTCCGGAAGTCCCTTGATGCGGCACGGCTTGATGTTCAGTCCGGAGGCAGCATGGTATCTCTGGCTGCACAAGCCACAACGGGCGGAAGCATCTCAGAGGGAAGCCAGCCGGAGTCCGATGGCAGTTCAGGAAACAGGCTTTATCTTGAACTGTGGCAGAAGCATGTCTCGGCTATACCTCAGTCAGAGCCCCGTGAATACGGACAGCGTTACGGCATATACCACGCGATGAGGTGTCTGCCCGTAGGTTCGTCACTTCATGTGGCCAATTCCCTGAGTGTCAGGATATGCTGTGACTATCCGCTCAAGGAAAGCATCAAGATCTACTGCAACCGCGGGGTCAACGGCATTGACGGAACAGCCTCTGCTTTCATGGGACAGGTTGCGGTGTCGGATGAGATCTGCCTGCTGCTCATCGGTGATCTAAGTTTCTTCTATGACATGAATTCACTTTGGGACAAGAAGCCCCGGGGAAATGTGCGCATAATGCTTCTGAACAACGGCAAGGCCGGTCTTCTTGCAGGGGACCGTCTGGCCGCCACCACCGCATCCCACAGCGCCAGTGCTGAAGGCTGGGTTAAATCCCTAGGCTACCGGTACCTTTGCTCCCATGATCAGAAAGAATTTGATGCGGCAATTGGGCAATTTTTCCAGAGCAGTGATGTTGGCGTTTTCTTTGAGGTCTTCTGTTGAGGCGCAATACGGCACTGCGGGCCTTTTGCTGAATGGTTGATAAGGCACTGTAAGAAAATAACTTCCGAAATTTGAGTCCATAATTTCCCATGATGATATAATGGGTTCATGGAAGACTTAGCAACCGAAAAACGAATCAAGACTGTAGCATGTCTGCTTTCAAGAAATGAAAAGCTGAAACGGATTTACCTTGCAGCCGAGGCCGAAAGTTTGGGCTGGGGTGGAATGGGGTATGTCAGCAAAATAGCCGGAGTTGATAAAGACACAGTTACTGCAGGAAAAAAGGATCTCGAGTTAATCCGTAAAAATCCTGGGTCATCATATGGCACAGACACAAACAGTTCAGTCAGACCACAGTCAGATCAGGATCGTATTCGTGCTAAAGGTGGTGGAAGGAAATCTGTAAAAGATGCCCAGCCAGGGATTGTTGAGGCATTGCTAAAACTGGTAGACGGCAATGAATACGGGAACCCTGAAAATCCTCTGAGCTACACATCGAAGAGCACCAGACACCTATCCGAGGAACTAACAAACGAAGGATTCACAGTAAGCCACTCGACAGTAAAGGAACTTCTGGAAGAACTGGGATACAGTTTGCAGGGCAACCGAAAGTTGAAGCAGGTTGGAAAAGATCATGAAGACAGGAATGCTCAGTTTGAGCATATCAACAAAACTTCCCTAGACTACATGACCGCAGGAGAACCAGTAATTTCAATTGACTGTAAAAAGAAAGAGAACCTGGGAGAATTTGCTAACAAAGGAGTCGAGTATCACAAAGTCAAAGATCCTGAAACAGTCCTCGACCATGACTTCTTCAATCCTGAGAATGGCAAGGCAATTCCCTATGGCACATACGATGTAGCAAACAATGAAGGGTACGTAAGTGTTGGCATATCCCACGACACAGCATCTTTTGCGGTCAATTCAATATATGCATGGTGGGACACCATGGGCAGGGAACGTTACCCTAACGCCAAGAAGATCTACATTACAGCCGATGGCGGAGGAAGCAACGGAAGCAGGAACAGGTTGTGGAAGGTTGAACTGCAGGGATTTGCTGATAAAACAAAACTTGAAGTAGAAGTCTCTCACTTTCCTCCCGGAACTTCCAAATGGAACAAAATTGAACATCGGCTGTTTAGTTTTATCAGCAAGAACTGGCGGGGAAGACCACTTGAAACCCTTCAGGTAGTTGTCAACTTGATTGCATCAACCAAAACCTCCAAAGGATTAAAAGTAGGATGCGGGATTGACACAAATGAGTATAAGACTGGGATCAAGGTAACCGACGAAGAACTAAGCATGGTGAACATGAACCAAAATGAGTTCCACGGAGAGTGGAACTACAGGATACTACCCAAGGCGTAATTTTCGGAAATTATTTCCTTACAGTTCCTAAGCTGCTACAGCTTTTGAACTGAAACCTGGGAGCGGGTACTGCGTTATGGAAAGAAAAGGGATCTTCTTCACTGCGCCTGGCAGGGCTGAACTGCTGACCAATGATGTGAGAATGCCGGCGGCCACAGAATGCCTGGTCAGGGTTGATTTCACGCTGATCTCCTCTGGTACAGAAAAGGCACAGCTAATGGGCGGCAGAAACACAATGAACAAATTCCCTGCCAACCATGGGTACTCCGCCGTGGGCACAGTGCTCAAATGCGGTAGCGGAGTGTCTTCGTTTCAGCCGGGTGATCGGGTTTTTGTAGAGCGTGGCGGGCATTACAGCCACATAACCCAGAAAGCAAGCCTTATCCACCACATCCCTGAGCAAGTTTCCTCCGAAGTGGCGGTTTTTGCCAGAGTTGCCAGTTTTTCCCTGGCTGCCGTAAGAAGAGCCCGTTTGGAAATCGGGGAATCGTGTGTTGTCCAGGGACTGGGGATGCTTGGCCTTTTCGCAGTGCAGTTTGCCAGAATTGGCGGAGCCTGCCCGCTTATTGCCATTGGCAACCGGGATATCCGGAAGAGCCTTGCCGGAATGTACGGTGCCAACTATGTGTTCTCCCCCGATGAAGACTCACTTGTAAGCAAGATCTGCCAGATAACAGAAAGGGAAACCGACATCAGGGGAGCTTCAGTTGTCATAGAGACCTCAGGTGCTGAGGCGGCATTCCTGCAGGCACTGGGCTACGTCGGCAAATACGGAAGGGTGATGATCACCGGATGCAACCGGGAGCCAGTCTCAGGACCTATTGATATTTATAAGGACATTCACAAAAAGGCAGTGCAGATAATTGGTGTGCATGGCCGCACCAGACCTCAGACAAACAGTGCTCCTGGCAACTGGACTGTCCACAGGGATCTGGTGACCATTCTCAACCTGATGAAGAGCAACAGGTTGGAGGTTGAAAGCATGATTTCAGAATTCTGCACACCAGAGGAAGGTCCTGGGGTTTATGAGCGCCTTGTGAATGACCGGAACTTCCCTTTAGGTGTCATTTTTGACTGGAGGAACTGCTGCCAGTAAAGCTAAAGCGGTTGGGCGTTGGACGTTTTGAAGTGTTCCTGTACAATGGTGATTTTCCGCTCTACGTCTCGCTGCACAGCATTCCACTTTTTACGGATCGCCTTTACACAAACTTTGGAAGACGATTCAACACTTTTGAGCGCACGTCAGCCTCCGGAAACGGTGGTTGTTGCCCATTGCTTTGGGGACTGTTACTGGAAGATTCCGGCGGCTGGAGGCGGCTTATGACTGTTGAACGCAGAAATGTCGCCAGTGTTCAAAAGTTATTCAAATACAGTCCGCCACATTGGCACCTAACGTTTTGTCCGGAATGAATTGATTGATTACCTTACTCGTTCCGACTCATATTTTTTTCTCACAACTTACCTTACTCGTTCCGACTCATATTTTTTTCTCACAACCGCAACTGCTCTGCTCCTTAGAAGCCCAATGTAATAAGGGTCTCTTATCCATTCTCCCGTTCCGTCAGGCTGGGTATCAGCCTGTCATGGGTTCATAAAAAACTCCCCAGAAGGATCTTTCGGTCAATTCTGCCAATACGGATCTCTTCTGTCCTGTTTAAGCCAGTTGCTTCTTCATAAGACTCCTTAGTTCCATTTCTGAAGCTCTGTCCCGACTGAAAGGCAGCAGACAAAAGTTCACTGGGTCAGTGATCCTGTTGCCTGGTAATTGCACCACCTGTCGTCACAGCATCACAAGAACTCCCGTCCTATGATCTCCTCCCATGAGCCTCCCTACAGGGCATCAGCAGAACAGTTTAGTTTCAGATCGTTCACATGGTCATCGTTCAGCATCATCTTAAACAAGGTCAGGTTTT
>CACZLZ010000036.1 GCA_902782145.1 uncultured Aeromonadales bacterium | reverse complement strand
TTGTTTGCTGTTTTAGCCTGTTCATCCTGTTCTATTTTTTCTGTTTGTTCTGTCGTATCTTCATTATTATCTTCTGAGGATTTTTCTTCTTCAACATTATCGCCGTTTGGATTCTTGCAGCCGAGATAACCGAGGCACACAAGAAGACTGAGTATATCATCTTCGCTTTTTATGCTGACCATGTCATTCTGGAATCTTCCGCAGTTGAATGCTATCTCCCTTCCTTCAATCAAATTCAGAATATCTTGCTTGATTCCGTCAAAGTTCATATTGATCAGCCGCACAACCTCTTCGTTTGATGATGTTCCGCACCAGTAACTTATACATTCATTCCTGCTTACCGCCTTAGTAACGGAGTTAGGGTTGTATATGTCTACACCTTTAATTTTATACCCTTCATACCATTCTTTTAAATCCTGATGTGATATTTGACATTTAGGAGATTTTACAATTTCAGCAACTTCATCCTCGGTAAAACCGAAGTATTTGGCAAAATCTCCTGGTGCAAGCATATTGTATTCGTCAAATCCGTTTAATGCTGATTGAGAGTTGTATTTCTTGATTGGGAGAATACCTGTAAGGTAAGCCAAAGCAAAACAAGCATATCCATCATCAGATTTAAATAAATCTTTCAACAGATTAATGAAAGCCTTCTGTAGCGGTTCATCATGACGATATTCTCTGTATACCAAATCCCATTCGTCCATAATGAATATAAACTGTGCGTTTAAGTCTGTTTGTAAGGCAGATAAGGCCTCAAGAAGTCCGGTGTTTTCTATGTCATTATTTTCAAAACATTCAGCAAAATTTTTCTGTCCTCGGAGTTCCTTGATTATTGAATATTCAAGATAATCAACCAGACTTTCAACTCCCTGAACCTTTTTTGTCTTTTTAAGATAGTTCTTGTAGTGACCATCAATAGAATTCATATCGATGTAAATAATTGTCCTGCATACCCTTTGGAATAATAAGCAGAAAGCATATGAGCGGTTACGGTTTTTCCAAATCTGCGGGGACGGGTAACAGCGATGAGATTTCCATCTGTATTAAAGAGTGCATTGGTTTTTTCAATAAATTCCGTTTTATCAACAAACACTCTGGTATCTTTCGCTTTAACCAGTCTGATAAAACTGTTATCGTTACCAGGATTCAGAATATTGCCCATAACACTTAATCTCGCCAAACTTCATGACATCCCCATTTTAGCACAGCACTGAATTTTGATCCGTGATATGCAATTGAACTTAAAAGGTGCTGAGTATAAGGTCTGAAAAGGTTTTCAGAAGGTGGTAATCCACCCACCTTGGCATCCTGGGATTTCATCCCAGTAACCCCTGGCATCTGTTCCACTCACCTGGCGGCGTTCCTGTCTTCACCAGTCCTATACCCCCTTCAGCCGCCTGGATCTTCCAACCGGAGACCGCCCGGTAATTGGCTTCAGGACGTGCGCCAAAAGTTGTTGAACTGTGCTCCAAAACTTGTGGAACGGTGATCCGCAAATAGTGGAATGGTGCGCCACGAAAAGTGGAACGGGCGGTCACGAGTTTAGTGCGATAACGCTTCAAAAACTCATAACTCCCAGCAGCCAAACGGCGGTTAGAGGTGGCCTGAAGCCTTGGTATCACTGTGTTTGCGGCCTTTTTGGAAGTTAGAATTTTATGAGTGAAACACTTCTCTGCCGGGGGTGGTATGCTTCTGCAGAGTGTTTCGCAGCCAAACGGCGGTCAGAGGTGCCCTGAAGCCTTGGTATCACAGGGTTTGTGTCCTTTTGGGAAGTTAGAATTTTATGGGTGAAACACTTCTCTGTCGGGGGTGGCCTGATTTGGTGGAGTGTTTCGCAGCCAAACGGCGGTCAGAGGCTGTCTGAAGCCTTGGTATCACAGGGTTTGCGGCCTTTGGGGAAGTTAGAATTTTATGGGTGAAACGCCTCCCTGCCGGGAGTGGCCTGCTTCTGCAGAGTGTTTCGCAGCCAAACGGCGGTCAGAGGCTGTCTGAAGCCTTGGTATCACTGGGTTTGCGGCCTTTGGGAAAGTTAGAATTTTATGGGTGAAACGTCTCCCTGCCGGGGGTGGCCTGCTTCTGCAGAGTGTTTCGCAGTCAAACGGTGGTCAGAGGTGGCCTGAAGCCTTGGTATCACAGGGTTTGCGGCCTTTTGGGAAGTTAGAATTTTATGGGTGAAACACTTCCTTGCTGGGGCGGCTTGATTCTGCAGAGTGTTTCGCAGCCAAACTGCGGTCATAGGTGTCCTGAAGCATTGGTATCACAGGGTTTGCGGCTTTCCGGAAGTTAGATTTTTATGGGTGAAACGTCTCCCTGCCGGGGGTGGCCTGCTTCTGCAGAGTGTTTCGCAGCCAAACGGCGGTCAGAGGTGCTCTGAAGCCTTGGTATCACAGGGTTTGCGGCCTTTGCGGAAGTTAGAATTATCTGATGGATCTGCCCTTCTTCCGAATGCTTCCACTGGGAATGAAGAATGGGTACATGAGTAAACTGGTCTGCTGTCAGCGTTTCGCTGGCCGGATGGCGGATCGTGCTCTGCAGAAGGGCACAGGTGTTGTTTCCCTGCACAGCCTTCAGTTTTCTCTGTTGTTCAGCAGTGAGCGGAGCATTGGTGTGTACTGCTTACTGTAGCATCCGGGAAAACCTGCTTGTGAAGGTGAAGAGCGCACGGCATAGGGGGAGACTCACCAGCCAGAAGATGTCGGCCGCTATGGTACCGTCAGAGGATTCAGTGATCTTACTGAGTCTTTCTTTCCCTTCAGGGAGTCCGTCTACTTGTGGTTGTCATGCATCAGTTAGAGGAGAATGTCGGTGCTTTTCTCGCGGTAGTCATCCCGGTACAACCTGCTAACGACATAGATCCCCACGCACAGGAAGAGGCATACCAGCCAGAAGAGAATGACCGCAATGGCCCAGTCAGAGAACTCGAACATCCTTCAGACACTCCATTTTTGCTGGGAGTCCGGCTATTTGTGGGTGACATTTATGAAGTAGTTGATTATGGTGAAGGATTTCTCCTGGGTTCATACTTGTACCGTCGGTTTATGACATAGGTCACCAGGCAAATGAGGAGGCACACCAGCCAGAAGAAGATGACCGCAATGGCCCAGTCAGATAATTCAAACATCTTACTGCCCTTCCTCCTTTCAGTGTGATCCTCTTGTTGGTTATCTTTTTCTGTAACCGTTTTGCAACTTTCTTCCTGGATCCTGGGGCTTACCCGTAGTTTGCGGGAATGTCAGCAGGATCTGGCAGAAAAAGGAGCCGCTGCTCTGTTACCGCCGCTGGGCTTCAATCTGAAGGTGACCTGCTGACTGTGTTCTGGAACTCAGCATCAAGAGCGCAGCGGGCTGGGCAGGGCAGGAATGGAAGTGCAGAGTAAGGCAGATGTGAGAGGTGGTATACGGAGCATGCAACTTAAGGCAGTGGAGTGCAGGGAACAGATCAGCACCCTGCATCTGCGGCTCAGGAACTGCCACCTCACCGGCTCTGCCACCGTTCCTTAGCCCCGTCCTTCAATCCGCCTCTTCCGGGATCCCGGCATCTGCTTCCCCGGCAGTTCCTTTACCGTGCTTTTTCCAGTGGGCATATTCCGCTGCTCCGGTGAACACCACGTCGCTGGAGGAGTTCAGGGCGGTTTCCATGCTGTCCTGGATCACCCCGATGACAAAGCCAACCCCCACCGTGGCCATGGCCACGTCATAGGGAATGCCGAAGACCGAACAGGCCAGGGGAATGAGCAGCAGGGATCCCCCGGCCACTCCGGAGGTGCCGCAGGCACCCAGGGCGGAGACGCAGCACAGGGCGGCCGCCTGCAGGAAGGTCACCTCCATGCCCAGGGTATGCACTGTGGCCAGGGTCATCACGGTTATGGTCACGGCAGCGCCGCACATGTTCACTGTGGCTCCCAGGGGGATGGAGACGGAGAAGACACTTTCCTCGAAACCCATTTTCCGGCACAGACGCATGTTCACCGGGATATTGGCGGCGGAGCTCCGGGTGAAGAAGGCGGTGACTCCGCTTTCCCTCAGGGCCCGGAACACCAGGGGGTAGGGATTGATCCGGGCGGTGAGGAACACCAGCAGGGGGTTGATCACCAGTCCAGTGACGGCCATGGCCAGGAGCAGTGACAGGATCAGCATGCCGTAAGTCTGGAAAATCCCTGGACCATTGGCGGCCGCTGCGCTGTAAACCAGCCCCATGATCCCCAGGGGAGCCAGGCTGATGATCCACCCGACGCATTTGGTGGCCCCCAGGCTCAGATCGTGGATCATTTCCCGGGTTGTGTCCCGGGCGCAGATCTTCAGGGCCATTCCGGCCATGCCAGCCCACATGAGGATGCTCAGGAATTTCCCCTGGAGCAGGGCGTCCAGGGGATTCATGAACAGTCCGACGATCAGGGAGGACAGGATCCCGCCCAGGGTGAGCTGTTCACCTGATCCGGAGGCAGGCGCGTCCACGGCTTCGGGAAGGATCAGATCCACCGGCATGAGAAAACTGACGGTCACCGCAGCCAGGGCAGCCAGGACCGTGGAGAGCAGATAAAGCAGGACGATCCTTCCCAGACGGGGATCAAATTTTCTGCCGGAGTACAGCACTGCATCCATGACCAGCAGCAGCACCAGCAGGGGGGCCACTGCCTTCAGGGCTGAGATGAAGCAGTCACCCAGAAGTCCCAGGGGATCCAGGATCCGGATCAGGAGAGCGGCGTCTCCCGGCTCCAGGAGATTTCCGACATTGCGGGACACCAGACCGCACAGGGCGCCGATGACGATGCCGGCGGCGATCCGGGCGGGCAGGGGGATGCTGAGGTAGGAGTTGAAGGCTTTTCCGATAAATGACATGTTTTTCCCTCGGGCTGAAGGTTTATCTTTTCACAGGGACGGACGGAGAGGGACAGGGCTGACGGCGGCCTCCGGCGTTCCTCCAGGGACAGGCTCTGATGGTATAATTGCGCTGTCAGATAAAAGTAGTATAACCTCCCCGTCTGGGGTCTGTAGTGAGGAATGCCCGTGTTTTACCGAATTTCCCCCGTGCTGGCGGTGTGCTCTGCCCTGCTTCTTTCCGGATGCCTTGCCACCGGCGGCAGTGATGTGATCACCGGGCCAACCCTGACCGAGCAGCAGTGGAATGAGCAGCGCACCCGTCTGGTGGATGCCGACAACTACCTGATCCGGGGAACCCTGGATCTGAACCTGCTGCCCCGCCACACCTATGCTGGCAACACCAGCACCCGGGGCAGCGCATCCTTTGTCTACAGCCGGGACGGCCTGAACTATGTCTTTGTGGTCACCCACCATCTGGCCGGGGTCCTGCTGAAGATCCGCCGCTCTGAGGCCGCCGGAGTTGAACTCACGGATGCCGACGGGGTGAAGCACACCTTCAGATCGGAAAAGGAATTTCTGGACACAGTGCGGATCCCCACGGGAAGGTTGCCCTACTGGATGATGGGGATCCTCCTGGGGGATGAGTCAGCCTCCCGCCGGGATCAGGAGGGCCGGCTGGCCATGGCGGAGTCTGCGGGCTGGCGGATCAGTTATTTTGAATACGGCCTTTTCGGATCCTATGTGCTTCCCCGCCGGATGAAACTGGAGAACTCGGATGTGGGCACCATCATGGTGGCGACAGACTCTTGGGAGTTTGCCAAATGAGCATTGATCACTTGCTTCTCCCTAGCCCCGCCAAGCTCAACCTCTTTCTTTACATCACCGGCCGGCGTCCTGACGGTTACCATGATCTTCAGACACTGTTCCTCATGCTGGATCACGGGGATCAGCTGGAGTTCAGGCGCATCCCCGGAGAGGAGATCGTGCTGGAGCCGGAGATCCCGGGGGTTCCCCTGGAGGACAACCTGATCTACCGGGCGGTCATGAAGCTGAAGCCCCACCGGAAGGTGTCCGGTGGGCTTTGGATCGGGCTTCGCAAGGTGCTTCCCATGGGAGGCGGCCTGGGAGGCGGATCCTCCAATGCCGCCACAGCCCTGGTGGCGGCAAACCGCCTCTGGGACTGCGGTCTGGATGAGGACGCCCTGGCGGAGCTGGGCTGCGGCCTGGGGGCGGATGTGCCGGTGTTTGTCCGGGGACGCACCGCCTTTGCCGAGGGAGTGGGGGAACGCCTAGTGCCGGTGACCGTGCCTGGTAAGTGGTATCTGGTGGTGGTGCCTCACGCCCATGTGTCCACCCGGGAGGTGTTCTGCCATCCGGATCTGATCCGGAACACTCCCCGCCGTAGCTGGGAGCAGTTGCGGGATCTGGGCTGGAACAATGATTTTGAGCCCCTGGTACGCCGGCTCTGTCCGGAGGTGGACAGTGCCATGAACTGGCTTGATCGCTATGGAAAGGCCCACCTCACGGGCACGGGGGCCTGCGTTTTTGCCGAGTTTGCCTCCGCTGAGGAGGCCCAGGCGGCTTTCAGGGCTCTCCCCCCGTCCTGGAGTGGCTTTGTGGCTAGGGGGCTTATGTCTTCCCCCCTCCAGGAGGAACTGGCCCGGCAGGCAGGCTGATCTTCCTCCGGGGTTCCCGGTTTTGGTATTGGCTGGCTGCTGCTTTTCCCCCGGATCTTTCCGGTCCGGGGCGGGAACATTTTTTTGACTGTAGGGGTGCATTTGTATATCATGCACCCAGTCAGCGGGGTGTTTCTCCGGACCGCCTGACGGCGGTGCCGGGGACTGTTGCTTTCCACTGAGGGAGCAGCGGCTCTCCCGCCAGCTGTGCCGGTTTCACCCGGCTGCCGTTTATGGCGGACACGCCTTTTGCCGATCTGCGCCGCAGATCGCCTGGCGGATCTGCCGGAATGAGCCCCCTGGGGCTCTCTGTTTTTTTATGTCTCCAACAAACCGAGGTTATCATCGTGCCGGATATGAAGATCTTTGCCGGGAACGCAATTCCTGAGCTGGCCCAGAAAATTGCCGGGCGTCTGGGCACCCGCCTTAGCGCCGCCACCGTGGGCCGCTTCAGCGACGGGGAAGTCCAGGTGCAGATCAATGAGAACATCAGAGGATGTGATGTCTTTGTGATCCAGTCCACCTGCGCTCCCACCAATGATCATTTCATGGAGCTTGCGGTGATGATTGACGCCATGCGCCGGGCCTCCGCCGGCCGCATCACCGCTGTGGTCCCCTATTTTGGCTATGCCCGGCAGGATCGCCGGGTGCGCTCCGCCAGAGTGCCCATCACTGCCAAGGTGGTGGCGGACTTCCTGTCCTGCGTGGGCGTTGACCGGGTGGTCACAGTGGATCTCCATGCCGAGCAGATCCAGGGCTTCTTCGATGTTCCCATCGACAACCTGTTTGGCAGCCCCGTGCTTCTGGATGATCTCCGGAACAAGCACCTGGAGAACCCGGTGATCGTCTCCCCGGATATAGGCGGTGTGGTCCGTGCCCGTGCCATGGCCAAACTGCTGAACGACATTGACATTGCCATTATTGACAAGCGCCGTCCCCGTCCCAACGAGTCCCAGGTGATGCACCTCATCGGCGAGGTGGCCGGACGCGACTGCATCATCATTGATGACATGGTGGACACCGGCGGCACCCTGTGCAAGGCCGCTGACGCCCTGAAGGAGCGGGGAGCCCATTCCGTCATCGCCTACGCCACCCATCCGGTGCTTTCCGGCGCTGCCCTGGACAATATCTCCCACTCCAAGATTGACGAGATCGTGGTGACGGACTCCATCCCCCTGACCGATGCCATCAAGGCCACCGGCAAGGTCCGGGCCCTGACCCTGGCTCCTATGCTGGCTGAGGCCATCCGCCGGATCAGCAATGAGGAATCCATCTCAGCCATGTTTGAATACTGACCGACAATCCGTTTTCACCAGCGCAAAAGCCCCGGATCTCCGGGGCTTTTCCGATCCTGGGGCCGGCATATCGGCAGGATCACTTGGTGTTGTCTGCAATCGGGCGGCTGGTGGCTCTCAGTCTGTGGACATGCCGCCCTGTCTCTTCTCCGTGTCCAGCAGTACTTCCCGGGCATGCTCTGACTGCCGTGCCAGTTCGGCGGCAATGGCGGCGGCCTTCTTGGCCTTCCTGACCGCATTCTCTGCTGCCTCGGCTGCTTCCTGGGATTCCTTCTCCGCTTTCTTTCTCTGGGCCTCCAGGGTGTTCAGGCGGTTCTTCTCCTTCAGTTCATTGTCCAGCCAGCTGATGGCCGAGGTCACAGCGTAGATGACCTTCTCCTCCATTTCCTGCCTCTTCTCATCGGACATGTAGAAGTACATGTCCACTCCGTGGCGGATGTAGTGGACCGGAAGCTGGTTCAGGGCAAGGCAGTACAGATCGGCTATGTAGTCGTCAGATCGGGTGGTGACGAGCTCCAGGGCGTCAATGTATTTTCTCACCAGATCTTCATAGTAGTTGTGGATTTCAGAAAGTGCCATGTCTATTTCCCTCAGCGCTGCTGATATGTCCCGTCTTCCCCTCACAGCCCTCCGGGCGGGAGCACCGGCAGGGCAGTCCGATCTGCCCCTGGCAGTCCGGCAACGGTTTCACAGTGACGGATCATAGCAGGACGCCGGGCTTTCATCCGGGCACTGGTTCACATCTTTGAGCGGATCTGTGACCGATGCCGGCAGGTTTTTGATGTGCGGGCGCAGGATTTTATGTGCCTGTTGGGGCGGGTTTGGGCAGGCGAGGAGGCTGGAGTACCCTTTTTACGCCTGCTCACGGGGCGGACTATTTCAGTCTTTTTCCCACCACTGTGCATTCCTTTTTGCAGAAGCAGATCCCATAGGAAAGAACTTCCCGGATATCAGCCCGTTCAATATACTCCCGGGCATATTTTCTGGATCCTATCTGCTCAACGGCATCCTGGGCAATCAGGAACTTGTCCTTGTTTTCATCCGGTGTTTGCTTCAGTTCAAGAATGATGGCAAGCCTCTTGTTGATCTTGGGCTTGATTATGAGATCGATGTACCAGTTGTCGGATTCAAAATTGGATTTCTGCTCTTCAATAAGTGATGCGCCGGTTACCAGCAAGCCGTTCATGAACCCATGGTAATAGTTTTCTTTGGGGGCATTGGCGGCGAAATCCCTGATGGATACATATCTGGAGAGAAGTTTGTTGAGATTGTCTTCAACCGCTTCCGCATCCCCTTCAGTCAGTGCTTTGATCATAAGATTTGCCTGGCTTAGTATGGTGGGATTGGTCTCAAAGAACTCCATGATCTTGGTTTTGAAACAGTCCCTGATCTCTTCATTGGGTATGTAAAGCCGGTACTCGTTCTTCGTCTTGGATCTGTACTGGGGATCAAAGGTGAGATAGCCGGTGTTGAGCAGCAGGGTCCAGAAATCCCTTATGTCGTGCTTGGGCAGATCACCGTAGCAGAGTGCCGGTCGTACTTCGGTGATAATGGCATTGCCATCCAGAAGAGATTGCATAGTGTCAACATCATTAGGATCTATATACCCCATGAATTCTTCAATAACATCGTTGCCGTTGGTGTTTGTCCAGTAGTTGTCAGCGGTGATCTCTGCATTTTCCTCAGCCAGCTTCTGCGCGTTGCCATAGCAGAAAGACATGATATCCCAGGGACAGTACATATGTTTGGTACCAAAATGGTAGCCGTCGTAATTCCGGCTGACCTCTTCCTGATAAGCCTCAAGGCCGTAATATGCCAGTGCTGTCTCCGTTTCCTCCTTAGTGAAACCTATCCCGGCGGATATAGCATTGTTTCCGGTGTCAAGGAGTGAACACACCAGAAGATTATTGAGACCGGTGAAAATACTTTCCTTGGCGGCTCGCAGACAGCCCGTCAGCACAGCCCGGCCGAGATGGGGATTGGTCTTTAAGGCACTGCTTAGAAAGGGGCTGATGATGTCAATCATCTCTTCGTAATAGTTGTTCCGGACCGCTTTGGCTATCGGCACATCATATTCATCTATGAGAAGAATGGGCTTGATCCCGTGATGCTTGTTAAGGAACATCAGAAGATTGCTCAGGGAGTCTTTGATTTTGTTTTTGTTGGCGACGTTCCGTATATATTCATCGTCATCGGCAATGCGTCTGAATATGCTCTTTTCTGCTGGATTGAGTTTGGGACTTTCAGCAAGATAACTGAAGGCATTGTACATGCGGAAAACTATGCATCCTAGCTGATCGTAAGCTCCTTCAAAATCATTCCCGAAAGCCTCTTTTAGTGTGATAAATACCACTGGGAATTTTCCCATGTACCTGCTGCAGAAATCCTTCTCATTAGTAAAAATCTCGGTTTCTTTGAACAGAATTTCCTGGCGGGAGGTGTCTCCGGGATTTTCGGGATCCAGAGCCAGAAAATCATGGAATGTGGACATGGTGAGAGTCTTGCCAAAACGCCTAGGTCTTGTAATGAGTATTACTTTTGAAGTGTTGTCTTCAAAGATGTTTTTTATAAATATGGTTTTATCAATATAGAAGCTGTTGCTTTCAACCAGCTCATTGAATACTTCGGCCCCGACATTTATGCGCTTCAGCATTCTGCTCCCCTGTGCGCTTTGATCGTGCTTGATTTAAGTCTCTTTTCGCTAGCCTGCATGACTTTCATGCAATGCTGGTGTGTTAAAGATTTGATGCTGTTATTATCTCATACTGTATTTGACCGTCAACGGTCATCAATGTGTCATTGGTGTGCGATTTAAGCCGGAATTACCCTGCGGTTTGGCAAATATGACGCCATCCTTTCCTGCACCGGGGATGGATTGTTATGAATGCTATGAGCATTAGTTAGCCTGCGTGGCATATTGTTTATCAGAATTAGCTCCAGCCCAGAATATTGAATATCATGGCTACAGTGATTGCTGTTTATTAAGCGGAGATCAGCCTATTTATCCGTTTTCCTGCTGAAGAACTCATATGCTGTCGGTTTGACTAATTTCACCAGTTCTTGAAGCACTGCACAAAGTCTGAAAAACTGAGCACCGCCGCATAATAATGTGGGATATCTTCTTGCTATTATCCTCAGATTTTGTCTTTCTTCCTTGACAGTTTTTTCTGCCACGTGCTATAGATCGCTGTGCTGTTTCAGTGCCGCAGGCTTTCCGGACCTGGGGACCTCACCCACTTCGTGGGCATGATCCAATGATCGGGGCGAGGTGCGTCGGCCGGCACGATGGTTTGTTTTTCTTCCCTTATACGAGGTTTTTATGGGCAAGTTTGTTGTCAAGAAGTCCAAGAACGACGGTTTCGTTTTCAACCTGAAGGCCACCAATGGCCAGGTCATTGCCACCTCCCAGGTTTATGCCTCCGAGGCCGCCTGCCAGAACGGCATCGAGAGCGTGAAGAAGAACGCCGTGGCTGCCGAGATTGAGGATCAGACCAAGGAGAACTTTGAGACCAAAAAGCACCCCAAGTTTGAGGTGTATGCAGACAAGGCCGGAGAGTTCCGCTTCCGCCTCACCGCCACCAACGGCCAGATTATTGTCACCGGCCAGGGTTACAAGAGACTGGCTGACGCTTTGAACGGCGTGGACTCCATCAAGAGGAACGCTCCCGAAGCCGCTGTGGAGAAGGAGGAGGCCTGATCCTCCCCGCCGGCTGCCGGATATCCGGCTCCGGGCCCGGCACCATGAGGCACCACGCCCCAGGGATGCCGGGCATGTTTTTTTTCTGAGCCTCATGCTCTTTCCTTTCCGCCTGCCAAGCCACGGAGGGCTTTACGGCCTTGAACATCTCCAGCATCACCACCAGCCGCGTCCTGGTGTCCTTCCGCTCCGCCATCCTGGCCGGGATCCTGCTGATCCTGGTGCTGACCGCCTTCCGGGTGATCTGCCTTAATGTCCTCACCGGGGAGGTGTGGGACACCCTGGCATCCCAGGAGAAGATGCGCTTCTGGTTCACGTCCCTGAGGTTTGATCTGAAGTTCGCCTCCTGCTCACTGCTGCCGGTTGTCCTCTTGGGGTTGCTCCTTCCTGAAAGGTGCCTAAGGCGGCGCTTTGCCTCCTGGTCAGCATTCTATTGCGGGATCCTGTTTTTCTGCGCCGGCCTGGGGGGCATTGCCAACTTCTACTGGATCCAGACCTACGGCCGGCATTTTGACACCATGGTCTTCGGGGTGGTGAACGAGGACACCATGGCGGTGATCCGGAGCATCTGGGACGGCTACCCGGTGCTCTGGGAGCTGTTCACCGGAGTAGCCACCGGCCTGGTGGCCTGGCTGCTGCTGCGCCGGATCTTCTCCTTCGTCCGGAACTGCACCCGGGAGCAGGGGCTCTGGGGGGCTGTGCTGTGCTTTCTTCTGCTGGGTGCGCTGTGGGCCTTCTTCATCCGGGGGGACGTGGGCAAGTTTCCCCTGCGCCGGGCTGATGCCGCCGCCACCACCAGCACGGCGGTGAACACCCATGTGCCTTCGGGGATCCTGGCCTTTGTCTGGACGGTGTCCGATCATTTCAAGGAGTCCCGGATCCGCCCGGCGGTGCCTGAGGATCTGGCGGATGCCGCCGCCTTCTTTGGCCTGCCTGCGGCCCAGGGGGATTACCGGAAGGTGCTGGAGCGGCACGCTGCCGGCCTTCTGGGGAGCCGGCCCCATGTGGTGCTGGCGGTGATGGAGAGCATGAGCACCGACATGCTGCTGCTGGATGATCCCGCCACTTTTGACGTCTACGGCTCTCTGCGCCAGGTGCTGGCACTGCCCGGGGTGCGTTCCTTTGAGCATGTCCTCTCCGAGGGGGACGGCACCATCGACTCCCTGGGGAGGATCCTGGTGCGTCAGGGAGACAATCTTGATCATTCCGTGAGCCGCTTCGGGGAGACACCTTTCTTTACTTCCGCTGCCATGCCCTTCCGGGAAGCGGGCTATCACACGGTGCTGGTGACGGCGGGCAGCCGGGGCTGGCGGGATCTGGGACGCTTTGCCGAGGCCAACGGCTTTGACGAGGTGGTGGACGAGGCTTCCATCCGTCTGGCAGATCCCGGTGCCGAGGGCGCCACCTGGGGACTCTTTGACGGGGCCATGTTCAGTGCGGCCCGGAGGATCCTGGACACCTCCGACCGGCCGGTGTTCATGGTTCTGTTAAGCGTGACCAACCATCCGCCCTTCACGGTGCCCGGGAGTTACCAGATCACCAATATGAGCCGGCCCAACGCTGCGGTGGATGCCCGGTATCCGGCCATCCGGGAGATCTACAGCATGTATGAGACCTTCCGTTATGCCAACGATCAGCTGGGGGACTTCATCCTGGGCATTTCCCGGGACGACCGTCTTGCCGGGAACACGGTCATTGCCGCCACGGGAGATCACAACGTCCGGGGACTCAATGTCTATCAGGACACGGGATCGGTGATCCTGGGGCACCAGGTTCCCCTGATCTTCTATCTGCCGGAGTCCGGGGCGGGGCTTGCTGCCGATCTGGCGCGGCCTGCCAGCCACAAGGATATCCTGCCCACACTGTTTGATCTGGCCCTGGAGGGCACGGCATACCATTATCCCGGCTGCGGCCTCTTCACTCCCGGGGACTGTCCCTTCGCCTTTGCCTATAACGGTGATGTCACGGTCACCCCGGAGGGCGCCTGCTTCCGGGACGGGGAGTCCGCCCGATCCTATGCCATTGAGGGCTTCAGGGCCGTGGCGGCGGCGGATAACGGCGCCTGCCGGACTGCCGGTATGTACCGGGATCTCACGGAGTGGTTCTACCGCCTGCAGACGGCGGGCCTGGGCAGTGGGAAGCGCTGAGGATCGGCTGCCATCCTGGGATGGCTGGCTGTGAGATGAGGCTGGGAGCCTGGGGTGGCTGCTGTCCCGGGCTTTGTGCGCCCGGCTGATTGGCTGATGTCCGGGAAAGATAGCGGCAGATGCAGATCAGAGGATCGGCGGCATGCCGGGAGATCATCCGGGAAGTTACGGGCAAACCGGACGGGAGCCGGGCAGATCCGGAAGGAGTCTGAAAGGGCAGGGGAGCAGAGGAGATCCCGGGGATCAGGGGGCGGGCTCCGGGCGGTGACCTGAGACGGCAGATCTTGGAGAGAGGTCCAGGAACCCAGGAACCGGATGCGGCTGGCGTTCCTGTCAGATGGCGCTGAGGCTTCCCTGATGGATCCTGCCTTCTCCTGGGGTGTAGGGAGTCCTTTTCCGGGTGTCCTCAGATGGTGCCGTGGGCGTCCTTGTACATTTTCAGGTACTGCTCGGCGGACTTGTTCCAGTAGTACTTGGTGTGCATGGCGTTGACCTGCACCCGGCGGTACTCGTCGGGCTCCTGGAGGAAGAACAGCAGGGCCCGGCGCATGGTGGACAGGAGATCGATGGATTCGGGGCGCTCGAAGCGGAAGCCGGTGGCGTCCTGGGGATCATGATCGTAGTCGTTCACCGTGTCCCTGAGGCCGCCCACTGATCTGACAATGGGCAGTGTCCCGTAGGCCATGGAGTACATCTGGTTCAGGCCGCAGGGCTCATACAGGGAGGGCATCAGGAAGAAGTCGGCGGCGGCCTCGGTCATGTGGGCCAGGATTTCGTCATAGGAGTTGATGAAGACCAGCTTCTTGGGGTACTTGGCACTGATGATGTTCAGTTGCTGGGCCAGGTAGGGATCCCCGGTGCCGATGATCACCACATTCACCTTGTGGACCAGAAAACTCTCCAGCACCGGCAGCAGGATGTTGATCCCTTTCTGCTCTGTCAGACGGCAGATCATGCCGAACATGGGATAGTCGCTCACCTCCAGGTTCAGCTTCTTCTGCAGGATGTGCTTGCAGAGGTTCTTCTCCTCAATGTGGTTGTGGCTGTAGTTGTAGGGGATCAGGGTGTCGTTCAGGGGATCCCAGTCGGTGTAGTCGCAGCCGTTGACGATCCCCCGGAGGTGATCTGCCCGGGCGGTGTAGTTCTTGGACATGCCGTGGCCGCCCAGATAGGTGGTCAGCTCCTGGGCATAGCCCAGGCTCACGGTGTTGATCTCGTCTGCATAGGCCACACCGATCTTCAGCAGGTTGAAGTAGGACATGCCCTGCATCAGGAAGTCGTTGGCGTAATCGTTGATCTCCGGGACCATCCAGAACTGCGACCGATCATAGACCCCCTGGAAGGCCCCGTTGTGGATGGTCAGCACCGACTTGGTGTTCCGGAAGATCTCATGCTCCCGGTAGCGGGTCTTCAGCAGGAAGGTGGCTATGGAGGTATGCCAGTCGTTGCAGTGGATCACATAGGGGCTGAAGTTCAGGTGGATGCAGGCCTCCATGGCGCAGATGGTCAGGAAGATGAAGCGCTCCCCGTTGTCCCCGTAGGCCACGGACTGTTCGTCATACAGGCCGTTGCGGTAGAAATAGGGCCCGTAGTCCACAAACCAGATGGTGAAGCCGTTGAACTCCCGGCTGTGGAGGGTGTAGCGGATGGTGGCATGGCCGTTGACCTCCAGCTCATACTCTCCGATCTGGGTTATCCCCTTCACATGATCCCGCCCGAAATACAGGGGCATCACCACTTTCACATTGTGCCCCATCCGTGCCAGCTCGCCGGGCAGGGCCTTGGCCACGTCACCCAGGCCGCCGGTCTTGTCGATCCCCTGGAGCTCAGAGGTGAGGAACAGAATGTCCATAGATCAGATCCTCGTTCCTTTCCTGATCACAATGATCCCGTTGGGGGACAGTTCGGAGTTCCGGGGACGGGCGCTGAGATCCTCGCCGATGACGGATCCGTCCTGGATGGTCACATACCGGTCAATGATGGTGTTGCGGATCCGGCAGTTGTTGCCGATGGTGACGTTGCCGATGACAATGACGTTCTCCAGGGTTGTGTCATTGCCGACTGAGCATTCAAATCCCAGGACGCTGTGGGTGATGGTGGCGCTCTTGATGTAGCAGCCGGCGCTGATGATGGAGTTGTTGATCACCGCATTGCCGTTTTGGCTGCGGAACTTCACCGGCGGCAGGGGCGGGTAGAAGGTGTGCAGGGGCCAGTGGGGGTTGTACAGGGAGAACTTGGAGGGGGTGGCAAGAATGTCCATCTGCACCTGCCAGTAGGTGTCAATGTCCCCCACGTCCCGCCAGTAGCCCCGGCGGTGCTCCTCCCCGGGAATGTCGTTGGTGCTGAAGTCGTAGACGTAGATGGCCTTGCCGTCGCTGAGCATCTCGGGAATGATGTCTTTGCCGAAGTCATGGGCGGAATAGGGGTTGTCGTTGTCCTTCTGGGTCTCGTTGTACAAGGTCTCCGGATCAAAAATGTAGTTGCCCATGGAAACCAATGCATGCTCAGGATCACCGGGGATGCAGCGGGGGTTGCTGGGTTTTTCCTCAAAACCCACCATGCGGCCGTCTTGATCAATCTCAATGACGCCCAGGGATCGGGCCTTCTCAATGGGGATCCTGATGGCGGCGATGGTGAGCACGGCCTTCTTGGTCTTGTGGTAACTCAGCATCTGGTTCACATCCATCTTGTAGATGTGGTCGCTGCCGAACACGCAGATGTATTCGGGGTTTTCCTGCTCAATGAAACTCAGGTTCTGAAACACCGAGTCTGCGGTGCCGTCATACCACCGCTTGCCCATGCGCATCTGGGCAGGAATGGGATCGATGAAGCAGCCGGACAGGCCGTTGATGTTCCAGCCCTTCTTGAGATGCAGGTACAGGGACTGGGACTTGAACTGGGTCAGGACGTAGATCTTCAGGATGTTGGAGTTGACGAAGTTGTTCAGGACAAAGTCGATGAGACGGTAACTCCCGGCGAAGGGAACTGCCGGCTTGCTACGGGATGTTGTCAGAGGCATGAGGCGTGTGCCTTCGCCGCCTGCCATTATTACTGCGAGAACTCCTGACATGGTGTACCTGAACCTCAGTAGACGAACGTCTGCCATGATACAGGCAAAGCGCCGGGAAAACTGATGTTTTCCTCATGTTTTCAGTTTTTGCCGGGGCGCTCTCACCCGGGATCCGGGCGGAAACCTGGGCCAGGGCGGCTTTTCCCGGGAGCCGGTGCCGCGGCTTGCCATGCTTTGCCAGGCGTCTGCCATGCAGGGCGTGCGCCGGGCGGCCTGATCTCCCCCGGGGATTTTTCCCCCATGCCGGGGGATCCGGGGCAATTCAGGGGATCTTTCGGTTATAATACGCCAAGGATCCGGGGGCGGCCCATGGGCGCCCCGGGCGGTCAGACACTGGATAACACAATGGTAGGAAAGCAGATGATCCACGGTTCGATAGTAGCGATGATCACGCCGTTCAAGGACGGACGTCTTGATGAGGACTCCCTGGTGAAGATGGTGGAGTGGCATGTGTCCCAGGGCACCCACGGCATAGTTCCGGTGGGTACCACCGGGGAATGCCCCACCCTGACCCATGCGGAGCACTGCCGGGTCATTGAGCTGACGGTGAAGGCCGCCGCTGGCCGGGTGGCGGTGATCGCCGGGGCCGGGAGCAACAATCCCGTGGAGGCTGTGGAGTACACCAAGGCTGCGGAAAAGTACGGTGCTGATGCCACGCTGCATCTGGCTGGTTATTACAACCGCCCCAACCAGGAGGGGCTGTACCGTCATTTCAAGATGGTTCATGACAACACCAACATTCCCATCATTCTCTACAATGTCCCGGGGCGGACCGTGGTGAACATCCAGCCGGAGACCGTGGCGCGTCTGGCCGCAGATCTCCCCCGGGTGGTGGGGATCAAGGATGCCACCGGCAATCTGGAGCGCCCGTGGCTGGAGCGGGCCCTGATCAGCCGCAAGGACTTTGTGTGGCTGTCCGGTGAGGACTCAACGGCGGTTCCCTACAATCTGTCCGGCGGCTGCGGCTGCATCTCCGTCACTGCCAATGTGGCCCCCGCCCTGACCGCGAAGCTCCAGGAGCTGACCCTGGCCAAGAAATGGGATGAGGCCTGCGCACTGCAGGATCGGCTCATGACACTGCACAAGCTCATGTTTGCCGAGCCCAGCCCTGCGGGCGCCAAGTACGGCGCCTCTTTGCTGGGACTGTGTAGCGAAGAGTGCCGCTGCCCCATTGTCCCTCTGACAGCGGCCACCAAGGAGAAGATCCAGAAGGCCATGGCCGATCTGGAACTGATTTAGCCCGGGCTTGGCTTGGGATCCACAGGCTGCCGGCGGGCGGCCTTTTTTTGACTTTCTTTCTTCCGGTACGGGGAGCCGCCCCGGGAACCGGAAGGCATGACACCGGGGGATCACAGATGAGCGGAACAGAGAGCAGGGAAGACAGCGTCCGGGAGACGGAGCTGCACGAAGAGGCGCGCGCCGCAGACGGCGGGGAGGAGACAGAGCTGAACGGCGGAGCCCCCGCCCAGGACGGCGGTCAGGAGTCGCCGGTCGGGGAGGGCGCGGTCAGGATGCGCCATGTGGTGAGCTATGTCCGCCGGGAGGGCCGTCTCACCCGGGGGCAGAGCCGGGCCCTGGAGGAGCTGTGGCCGGAATATGGGATCCCCTACCGGGAGGAGATGCTGGATCTGCCGCAGATCTTCGGCCGGGAGTGCCCGGTGATCTTTGAGATCGGCTTTGGCATGGGGCGATCCTTCCTGGATATGGCCCAGGCGGAGAGCTGCGCGGGCTTTCTGGGAACTGAGGTTCACCGTCCCGGGATCGGGGCATGCCTTATGGGGATCCGCTGCCGGTTCCTGACTAATGTCCGGGTGATGGATCATGATGCGGTGGAGATCCTGAAGAACATGATCCCGGAAAACTCCCTGAGCCGGATCCAGGTGTTCTTCCCGGATCCCTGGAGCAAGAAGAAGCATCACAAGCGCCGGCTCATCCAGAAGGATTTCCTGGAGCTGGCCGTCTCCCGGCTGATCCCTGGCGGGCGGATCCACATGGCTACCGACTGGCAGGAGTATGCTGAAAGCATGCGGGACACCGGCAACGACTGTCCCATGCTCCGGAACCTTTCCGCCACCGGGGATTATGTGCCTCGGCCGGCGGAGCGGCCCCTGACCAAGTTTGAGGAGCGGGGACTCCGGCTGGGTCACGGAGTGTGGGATCTGATCTTTGAGCGGATCTGACGGCAGGAAGGTGCTGTGAGATGAACTGACGGCGGGATGCTGCTGTGAGGAGAACTGGCGGCCGGAAGGTGCTGTGAGGGTAACTGACGGCTGGTCGCTGCCGGAGAATTACGGAAGCCGGAGAAGTTTGGGGGAAGGGTGTTCAGGCACCCTTTTTCTCTTTCCGCTGCCGCCGATCGGCGCCGTGATCGTGGCGCTCATGGCTGTCATCCCGATCTCCGGACAGGGCTATGGTGGAGATCCGGGTTTTGCTTATCAGCTGCTGCTCCCCTCCCGGTCCGGTGAGCAGGATGCTGTACTGATCTGATCCGCTGATGGTCCCCTCCAGCCGGATGCGGTTGAGCAGGAACACGGAGACCCGGGCCCCGCTTGCCCGGAGTTTCTCCAGGACGGACTCCTGGCTGTCATCCGGGGTGAAGGTGACGCTGCTCTGGGGATTGGCAACCGGTGCCGGCGCCGGACCGGATCCCGGCTTTGAGGGAACCGCCGGTGCTGTGCTCTGATCCATGGATCTGTTTCCCGGCCCGTGTTACTGGCGGTAGAACACGATGGAGGCATAGCCGGCCGTGTTCTTGATGTTGTGCTTGCTGCCGGTGGACTGGTAGGAGATGAGCCGGGGACGCCAGTAATGAGCGTCAGCCAGCTGGACCAGGCTGTTCAGGGCAGTGAAGCAGTTGCACTGGATGTTGCGGATGGAGGAGTCCAGGGCGATGACCTTGGATATGGCCTCCGAGTCCAGGGACTTGGACTCGTGGATGGACAGGGAGTGGCTCAGGCCGCCGCAGAGGATCACCAGGCTGCCGCTGCCGATGAGCAGATCCAGCAGCCGCTTCAGATCTTCCTGCTCTGCGTTCTTGTAGGTCACCGGGACAATGGGGAGCATATGCTCCGCCGTGGCGGTGGCGATGATGGGCAGGTTCTGGGCGATGTCGCAGAGATCAATAAAGTCCTGGGAGACCTCGGTCAGGGGCATGGTGAGATCCAGGGCTGACACCTTCTCTTGGAGTTCCGGATCCAGGGCGGTGGAGAATTCGGTTATTTCCGTCCGGTAGGGGCTGCCGTCGGATATGTAGATCCCCTTGGTGACTCTGGTGGGGGCGCAACCCAGCACCACAATCCGCTGGTACCTTTCGTAGCTGGTGATCTGCTTTAAGGTCTGCAGCACCATCAGGGAGCACATCTCACTGGCCGCATAGGGCATGAACAGCGCATTGATGTCGCTGTACTCCACACTGGTGAAGCGGACAAAGTTCTCGTCCAGCCAGCTGGCCAGCACATCTCCGCTGAACTCCGAGTTTTTCACGCCAATGTTGGGCAACTTCATCGGATCGCCTCTGTCTTCTGGTTGTCTGTGTCATGCAGGATGGACTGCCTGCCACGGGGATGATCTCAAGGGCGGGACCGTCAGATCCTGCTGCTGTGGAGCCGGCGTTCCCGCTTCCGGGCTGTTGCCGCCGGCTTTCCGTCGTTTTGCGGAAGGTCATTTCCCTCTGCCTTCCCGCATCCCAGTACATGATCCTTTTGGGATTGGTTTGGGCTGATGCGGTGCCTGCCCGGATCAGATCAGGGCTTCAGATCTGCTCTTCAGAGCGGTTCGGCTCAGATCAGCGGCGGGTCAGCAACGGATCGGCGGGTCAGATTATTATAAGCGGTTAAAAATGGTTCCGCGCCCCTGCATTTTGCGGGATAGCCAGCAGATCACTAATGATTTGGCAGATCTGTGATCTGGGAGCCGCTTTTCCCGGATCCTGCCGGAGTGCTCCGGTTCGGGGGCCAGACTGAAACCCTGTGCGGCAGATGCCTCCCCCGGAGCCGGACAGCCGGGTTTCCCGTTCCTCCGGGCGAGATGGAGCCCGGGCACTGGGGACGGAGGCGCCATTCCCGGCGTCTGCTGGCACGAATGGCAACAGTGCATCCTTTGCATTTTTCAAGAAATGCGAGCCATGAAATGTTCGCCCCCGGCCGGGGTTGCTAAAATCACGAGTTGTGGGGATCCGGCTTTGCAGACTGCCTGGTCATGTCCGAAAAAGCCTCTTCCCGTGTCTCTTCATCTGAGGGGAAAGTGTGGTTTTATATGGCACCATCTGACGGCAAAGGCGAATACGAGAAGGCATCGGCAGTCCTCAAGAAGGCCCTGACCCTGCTGGTCAAGAACAAGATCCCCGCATATCCGGAGCACTATTCGGTGTGGTACTCCTTTGCGGCCAAGCAGAACATGGATCTGTGCCGGGAACTGTCGGATGTCATAGCCAGCGGGATCTGCACCGAGACCAAAAGCCGGGAGATGTACAGCAAGTACATTGCCAGTGCCAGTGAGCGCTCTCTGGACGCCGTGAAAAAGGATCTGGAGAAGATGGTGTGTGAGATGAGCGCCTCCATCACCGACGCCTCCGCCGGCACTGCACTGTTCCAGACCAAGATCAACACCAGTTTCGACCGGCTGCGCCGGGCTGAAGGCGGCGGCATGACCATTGAGGAGACCATGTCCCTGATGCACGAGATGGTGCGCAGTTCCTGGGATGTGGCCAAGTCAGTGGACGTGTTTTCCCGGCAGCTCAGCCGGGCCCAGCGGGAGATCTCAGAACTGAAGGATCAGATCTCCGTCTTCCAGAAGAACGCCATGACTGACGCCCTGACGGATCTGCTGAACCGCCGCTCCTTTGATGCGGATCTGGCGGCCTTTGCCGAGTCCGACACTCCTTTTTCCCTGATCATGTGCGACATTGATCATTTCAAGCGCCTGAATGACTCCTACGGTCACCAGGTGGGGGACGTGGCACTGAAGATGGTGGCCCGTGTCTTCCTGGACAATCTCCGGGACGGCTCCACGGCCTACCGCTACGGCGGCGAGGAGCTGACCATGATCCTCCCCGGGACGGCGGCGGCCATTGCCCGGCAGATCGCGGACAGTATGCGGCGCCGGATTGAACGGCTGAGCATTATCATCAAAGAGTCCGGGGTCAAGGTGAACAATGTCACCGCCTCCTTCGGGGTGGCGGCCTCCGAGGGCGGGGAGCCCCCGGAGAAGGTGATGTCCCGGGCCGATCAGATGATGTATGAGGCCAAGCGCCTGGGCCGGAACCGGGTTATGCCCATGACCTTCTGACAGCCCCTGCCAGGCTTCCACTTTTCCGGTTCACGGACGGCAGGCGGCGGTCCCGGTCAGGGCCGATCCGGCAGATCCCGGAGTGCGGATCCCGGCTTTCCCGGTGGGGAAGGCGGGGCGGAGGGCTTTTTGCGGTCAAAAGATGAGCTTTTGGCTGATGTGCCCTTGACATGGGCGGCCGGTGATGTTTTAATACCCGGCGTTGCCCAGATAGCTCAGTTGGTAGAGCAGGGGACTGAAAATCCCCGTGTCAGCGGTTCAATCCCGTTTCTGGGCACCAGTTTTCGCCGGCTTAGCTCAGTTGGTAGAGCAACTGATTTGTAATCAGTGGGTCATCAGTTCGAGTCCGATAGCCGGCACCAGCAGAAAGGCCAGATAGCTCAGTTGGTAGAGCAGGGGACTGAAAATCCCCGTGTCAGCGGTTCGATCCCGTTTCTGGCCACCACTCAGCCCCTCCTGCATCCCCTCCGTCGTTCCTTTCTGTCTGTTATGTCCGCCAGGTCACCGGCGTCTGTCCCTGATCCTGCATATTCTGGCCGTGGCTGATCAGCCCGGTGCTGCAGTGTCCGGGGTGAGGCATGCCCCAAGCACAGGATCTGGCTCCTGCCGGCGCGGTCTGCCGGGCGGCAATGTTTTTGAATAGGTAACGTAAATGACAAACAAGAAATCATCAGAGGATCCGGCCCAGGCAGTTCAGGAACTGCTGGAGAAGAAAGGCCGGGTCAAGGCCCATGAACTGCCGGGGTGGTCTCCCCGGGCCGCCTCCGCTGGCACCGGTCCGGCGGTGGAGATCCTGCGGCGCATGCTCCAGGCCAAACAGCTTCACTGCTTTATCAGCGGGGGCTTTCCTGAATACCGGAAGGATCCGCCCCGGGATCGCCTCCAGGGAACTGTGGCGGCGGTGCAGGAGGATCGGATCCTGATCCGCACCGGCGATGACACCCACTGGCTGGAGCGGCCCCACTGCCTGGGGTACTTCGTTGAGGATGATCAGCTGCTGTACACCGAGTCCGGCGGCTGCCTGACTTCGGCAGAGGTTACGGTGCCCTCCCAGCGGCGCATTGTCTGCCGGATCAGCCGGGACCGGAGCGGCCGATCGGTGCTCATTCCGGAGAATGTCCGCCGTTACCGGAGCCTGGTGATCCTGCCGGATCACGAGGTGGAGGAAATGGATGCGAAGCTGGCTGCCGTGGAGGTGACCGCCCGGATCCCGGCGCTGCCGGACACCAGCACGGTGTATTTCCGGGGCTCGGTGACGGAGATCTTCTCCTCCAGCCGTGAGGTGGACAACCAGATCCGCATCGCCATGGCCGATCACGGCATTCCCCATGACTGGCCCGGTGAGGTGCTGCGGCAGACGGAGCGGATCCCGGATCAGGTGCCGGAGGCTGACAAGGCCGGCCGGCGGGATCTTACCGGACTGCCCCTGATCACCATTGATGGCGAGGATGCCCGGGACTTTGACGACGCAGTGTACTGTGAGCCCCTGACCCGGGAAAGCGGCGGCTGGCGCCTGGTGGTGGCCATTGCCGACGTCTCCTATTATGTGCGCCCTGACACTCCCCTGGATGCCGAGGCCTTCAAGCGGGGCAACTCCGTCTATTTCCCTAGTCTGGTGGTGCCCATGCTACCGGAGAAGCTCTCCAACGGCCTGTGCTCCCTGAACCCCAATGTGGATCGGCTGTGCATGGTCAGCGATATGATCATTGACCGCAGCGGCCGCCTTGAGTCCTCCGAACTATATCCCGCAGTGATGCGCTCCCACTGCCGGCTTACCTACACCAAGGTTCATGCCATGCTGGAGGGGGATGCGGCTCTGGCTGCGGAATATGCCGAGATCTATCCCCATGTGGTCAACCTCAACCAGATGTACCTGGCCATGGCCGGGGCCCGGCGGCGCCGGGGCGTCATCGAGTTTGAGTCCGATGAGATGAAGTTCGCCTTCGACGAGGAGCAGCGGGTGGAGGACATGTACACCGATCCCCGCTATGAGGCCCACAAGATCATTGAGGAGTGCATGATCGCCGCCAATGTTGCGGCCGCGGACTTCATCGTCAGCCACAAATACAAGACCCTGTTCCGGATCCATCCCGAGCCGGATCCGGAGAAAGTGGATGCCTTCCGATCTGCCCTGGCTGTGGTGGGCCTGTCCCTGGGGGGCGGTGCCAAGCCCCGGCCTGCCGACTATGCGGCCTTCCTGGATGCCATTGCCCAGCGTCCCGACGCCGCTGTGTGGGAGGTCATGATGCTGCGCTCCCTGGCCAAGGCGGTGTACTCCCCTGAAAACTGCGGGCACTACGCACTGGCCCTGAAGAACTATGCCCACTTCACCTCCCCCATCCGCCGGTACCCGGATCTGATGCTGCACCGGGAGATCAAGTATTTCCTGGCCCAGGACGCCGGGGAGGTGAGCTCCGGAGGCCGGACTCCTCTGGGCGGACAGCACTGCGAGCGCGCCCGGCTGGTGATCTCCGGTCAGCACTGCTCCGAGACCGAGCGCCGGGCTGACGATGCCACCCACCAGGTGGAGGCCTGGCTTAAGTGCGACTTCATGCGGGACAAGATCGGCCAGACTTTTGCCGGCACGGTGACCAATGTGGTTCCCTTCGGCCTCTTTGTCCGTCTGGACCGTTGGTCGGTGGACGGCCTGGTCTACGTGGCCAACCTGGGAGCCGACTATTTCACCCTTTCCCAGGACGGCATGGCCCTGGTGGGCTCCTACACCGGGCTTATGTACCGGATGGGTGATCATCTGGATGTGATCATCAGCAGCATTGATGAGGGGGAGAAGCGGATCAACTTCACCCTGGCCAAGAGCTCTGAGGGTCAGACCTACAAGAAGAAGAAAAAGAAGAGCCAGAAGAATGGCAGGGGCTGAGAGATCTGGGCCTGCTGCGGGGCACCTGGGAGGGAGCCATGGAAAATGAACTGATTTTCGGCATTCATCCGGTGGCGGCGGCTTTGGACCGCAGCCCCGAGGGGATCCTCAGCGCCTGGTGCCTGGCCGGCAGTGACGGCAGGGCCGCCGAGCTGGCGGGCAGCCTCGCGGATCTGGGGATCAGCGTCCAGATGGTTCCCCGCCGGACTTTGGATAACATGACAGGCGGCGCCACCCACCAGGGGATCGTGATCCGGATGCGCACGGCCCCACAGCCCGGGGACAATGAACTCCTGGAGCTGGTGGCCGGACTGGAGAAGCCCCTGATCCTGGTGCTGGACGGGGTGACAGATCCCCACAACCTGGGTGCCTGCCTGCGCAGTGCCGACGGGGCGGGGGTGAATGCGGTGGTGGTGCCCCGGGATCATTCCGCCAGCCTTACGGGCACGGTGCGCAAGGTGGCCTGCGGCGCTGCTGAGACGGTGCCCTTCTTTGCGGTTACCAACCTGTCCCGGATCCTGAAGGAGCTTAAAAAGCGGGGGATCTGGGTGGTGGGCACCGCCGGGGAGGCTGAGGATCTGGTGTATGGTGCCGATCTCACGGGAGCCGTGGCGGTGGTCATGGGGGCCGAGGATCGGGGCATGCGCCGGCTTACCCGGGAAAACTGCGACCAGTTGGTGAAGATCCCCATGAAGGGCTCCGTCTCCAGCCTCAATGTGTCCGTGGCGGCGGGGATCATCCTCTATGAGGCAGTCCGCCAGCGCCTGGGATCCTGAGAGGCAGGCCGGAGGCCGGATGATCTGCCAGATCGGCCGGCGGGAGATTGGCTGAACTGCGGGCCCGTCAGGTGTCAGCAGACCGGAGAGGGCGGGAGTCTGTGGCTTCCGCCTTCGCTCATTCCGGGGCTTACATTTTGGGGCAAACCTTGCGGCTGATCAAAAAATTTGCAATCCGGCGGCTAAATCACTAAAATTGCCGGGTCAGTTATTTTTTGTTTCCTTGCCTTGAGCGGATGACTGACTCCGCAACAGGCTGTAATCCATAAGGGGCAATCATGCGTCATTATGAAATCGTATTTCTTGTTCACCCTGATCAGAGTGAGCAGGTTCCGGCGATGATCGATCGCTACAAGGCTCTCATTGAGAAGGACGGCGGCAAGATCCACCGTCTGGAGAACTGGGGCCGCATGCAGCTCGCATATCCCATCGACAAGCTCCGCAAGGCCAACTATGTTCTTATGAACGTTGAGGCTGAGCGCAAGACCATTGATGAACTGGAGTCTAACTTCCGTTACAACGATGCTGTCATCCGCAATCTGATCATGCACGTCAAGACCGCCATCACCACCCAGTCCTGCGTTCTCAGCGAGCGCAAGGAGCGTGAGGATCGCAGATCCCGCAACGATGCGGTCCAGGCTGCAGAGCGTCAGCAGGCAGAATCCAGCAACTAACAGGAGAGATTGATCATGGCTCACTATTTTCATCACCGCAAGCCCACCCGTGGCTCCACCGAGGGCGGATGCGCAGTTGACTACAAGGATGTGAACACTCTGAAGACCTTCATCACTGAGTCTGGCAAGATTGTTCCCAGTCGCATCACCGGCACCAGCGCAAAGTACCAGAGAGAGTTAGCACGCGCCATCAAGCGTGCCCGCTACTTGGCTCTTCTTCCTTACACTGATCTGCATGCCACCAGCAACAGATAAGAGCGGAAGACTGGCCTAACTCATTTAGTGACTAAACCGAGGAAAGGTAATGGAAGTTATTTTATTGGACAAGATCGCCCATCTGGGTACTCTGGGCGAGAAGGTTAAGGTGAAGAGCGGCTATGCCCGCAATTTCCTCATCCCCCAGGGCAAGGCTGTCCTGGCCACTGAAGCCAATGTGAAGGCTTTTGAGGCCCGCAAGGCTGAGCTGGAGAAGAAGATCGCCGACGAACTGGCTGCCGCTCAGGAGAGGGCTGCCAAGATCGAGGCTATCGGCGCTGTGACCATCAAGGCCACCGCCGGTGACGAGGGCAAGCTCTTCGGATCTGTGGGCACCAAGGATATCGCTGACGCTGTCACCAGCGCCGGCGCTGAGATCCAGAAGCGTGAGGTTCATCTGAACAGCGGTCTGCTGCGCAATGTGGGTGAGTATGACATCGCCCTGCAGCTGCATCCTGAGGTGACCACCACCATCAAGGTGTGCATCGTTCCGGACAAATAAGCACCGCTCTTTCCGCTGCAGGTTCCTGACAGCAGGAAAAAGGTGTCTTAAGGGGGGATCATGACGGTCTCCCCTTTTCTTTTGGGAAAAAACTCCTGCGCCCAGATCCATTCTGTTCCCGGTATGTGCTGACGCCGGAGGATCCTGAGCGGGAACAGCCAGGGAACTCTGCTTTTCCAGCATCCGGTTTTTTCTTTCCCGCATACCGGATCTGTGACCTATGCTGTGAACATCCGCCGGGAAATGGCGGACAATCACTGTTGAAGTGAGGGCGGGGACCGGTCCTCAACGTGGTCCCACAAGGCGTTAAAGCGGGAACTGGCTAAGAAATGTGCGCTTAGTCAGGAATTTCTATTCTTTTTGCAAAAAGGGGTTGCGCCAGCCCGAAAAGCGAGTATCATATGCACCTGTCGCCGGATGAAAGGCGGCACGGAACGGAAAGCCTGAGGAAAGCCTCAGAGTTTGAAAGGGTTCCGGAAGTTCTTTAACAAAGCGGAAAAGACAATCTGTGTGGGCACCGGATTCAGAGATTAGAGAGTGCTTC
>CACZLZ010000035.1 GCA_902782145.1 uncultured Aeromonadales bacterium | reverse complement strand
TTGACATCTTTTGAGGAATTTTTGAAATCAAGTTTTGCTTTCTTATGCCATTGTTCCCACAAAGGTGAATCAGTAGGAATAATGTTCTTGTTATACTCAGCAATCTGGACTTCAAAATGCTTGATATCATCCTTAAGCATATCCTGCATGTTTGTAACGAAAGCAGTAATTTGTTTATTTAATTTTTTAGATTGAACAATTCCTCGGTTTCTTAACAGAATTTGAAGAAGCTGATTTCTGAATTCCTGAAATTGGCTCAATCCATAATCTGGATTAGCTTTCTCCGTTTCATTGTTTTTCTGGTCGGATTTGCTTGCTTTGATTCTTTCTTCATTGGCTGCATATGGCGATATCGCAAAAAAACTAACTTCTGTCTCCAATGATTTATGTAATTTGTTCTTACAAAAAGATATTAATCGTTCGACTTCTCTTTTCTTTATGGTATCAGCCTTAGTTCCAATAAATACACAGTTGGACGGATCACCGTTAGTTACACTCTTAACATTATCAATAAGTTCATTTGATAAAGGCTTATTCAAATCAAATAAAACAATGAGAGCATCGCATTTTTTGCTAACGGATTCTGCAACTTCTGTATGACGTTTATTGGCACTCGTACCTATGCCAGGAGTGTCAATAACAACCAACCCATCAGATAGAACATCTAGAGGATAACACCAGTTTACTGAAGCAATATTCTTAGAAACATCTTCATTTGCGGCAAATTTTGTGATAAATTTTTTAGATTCTTCATCACTGAAAGCAGATTTTTTAAAGAAAAATTTAAACAAACCTCCTATACCTAATTTATTTACTTTTTCGTAGATAAATGTACTAAATTTAACAACTGAATTATCGGTAAGAGACATCTCTGTACCGTCTGTATATTTCACTAATACATTTGGTTTATCACTATACTCTATGATCGTTGGTGCACACGTCGTTCCCTGATTAACATCAGTTTCTAGGACATCATGTTCCAGCAATGCATTAAGAAAAGTACTTTTGCCTGAAGAAAATTCACCAGTTACGCCTATGTACAATCGAGTGTCACCTAGCATTTCTGTTATGGAACCAAACTCAGTCTTCATTGCAGATAAGGTTTCATTTATTACTTTCTGATCATTTGAATCGAGCAAATTTTTTATTTTTTCTATGCTTTTCACCTCCTCAAAAATCGAATTGCAAATACTAAGTAACTCATTGGATATATTTTGAATATCAGACTTAGAAATCTGTCTCTGAAATTTTTCTTCACTCATAATAATTTCTCACAACATTATTCATAGTGTATTAAATTGGCATTGTCAGGATGAAGAGCAAAAAAATCGATCATCACTTTTTAGTTCAACTGTAACTGAAGCCATAGTTATTTCTCTAACCACAGCATTTCCCCATCTATCCCTGCTGTCCTACGTCAATCAGGTCCAACGCAAGCACAAACGGATTGTAATGATGAACTCCGGTTCCTACTGTCAGTTATCTAAGGAAGCTGCACGCCATCGCAGTCAGTGCACAGATATTACGCCCGATGATCGGATAACACTTCTTGTTCCCATGAAACGGGCCCTACACCTTGTCAAGAACGACAGTTCCCATGCGGAGCAAACCTGGAGCGGCATTTCCTCAAGTTACGTTACTAAACTACTCAACAAAGTAGCCAAAACTGCCTCATACTCTACACTTGCGAAACCTTGGGCCACTCACAACAGTTTGGAGCACAGATTTCTTCACGAAATCAGAGGCACCCATCTCTCTGAACAAAGAACAGATCCGCATGTATCTGTAACTTGACTGCGCCCCGCCATCCTCCTAAAACATCATCACAAAAGCCACAGAACACCAAACTCATCCTGGAGTTTCCACCAACCCCTTGCACTATCATCCCATCTGAATAAAGGTCCAACCTATGATGACCAACAATTTAACAAGAATATGCAGGCTGAGTTCCTGTCTTCACCAGTCCCATTTCCCCCTTCAGCCGTCCGGATCATCCACTGGAGAGCTCCATGTAATCGGCTTCAGTTGCTTGCTTCTAGCGCGTCAGACGTGCGCCAAAAGTTGTTGAACTGCGCTCCAAAACTTGTGGATCTGTGATCCACGAAGTGTGGAATGGTGCGCCACGAAAAGTGGAACGGGCGGTCACGAGTTTAGTGTGATAACGCTTCAAAAAACTCATAACTCCCACCGATCCGAATAAGATGTCTGATGCAGCCACTGCATTGAGGTACCGGGGCCCCTACTCACAGGAACTGCGCCACATCCTCACAGCAGTGGAAACTGGCGGTATGGACAGTCCGTTCCACTCCACGGTGAACAGGGCATCGGTCTGAAGGGATCTGTATCCAGTTTGGAACGGCCCCACTGCCACCCACCGGAAACAGCAGCCCACCCCCAAAGAGCAGCAGGAACATCCGGGATCTGCCAGCACCTAGCCTTCACATGCTTTCTGTCCGATTAAGGCGCGACCTTAGAAGAGTCTCACAGCTATGATAAAAGCAACCATGTCCATAACATGGACATTTTTAAGAACTGGGATACTGGATTGCGTATACCGGAATGAGCGTCCCTGTCAGAAAACTTGGCAGACAATACCTGCCGCAAATCACGTTACACCGCAACTTTACTGTTGTTTTTTTTTTGAGCAATTTGGACACCTGGGATCTTCCCGCCGGATCACAAACAAAAAGATAAACAGCTGGTTTTCGGGATTTTCTGACCATTCACCGGTTAAAAAGACAGCAATAATCATCGCTTTTGATCTCTCCAGAAGATGAACAAATGGAAGGCTGTATCATGAACAATGCGGAACTTTGAGGTTGCGCCGGATGAAGGTCAGTGCTCAATACTGAGTGGTCTGCTGTGGGAAGGAACGCATGAGGAAATGGGGGATGTTGTCAAAGGAAGGTCAGATCCAGTAGAAGTGCGTGCAGACCAGAAGCATCGGAAAGGAAACGTCCGAAGTCAGGAATTTACACCCCAGCGCACACACAAAACAGGACCGGGAAAGGGACTTTGTCACAGTCAGATTGAGGACAATCCCGGGAGCAGCAAGAGAGGCAAAGTTATGGACAGCAGGTGAGAACTGTCAGACAGAAAGTTTGGCTCTGCTGCAGTGACAGAATTGTGGGAAACATATGCGGTAAAACCGGGAACTCCTGCTGCGAATATCCGGCTGGCAGAGGTGGCCTTGAATGTTTCCCGGACAGTTTTCAAGACAGTCATGGGAGCAGGTAGCACGGAGTTTCCTTGAGCAGACAGCACGACGTTTCCGTGAGCAGGCTGTACGGCTTTCCAACAAGCGGACAGCACAGCAGAGTTACCTGCAGTGAGCGAAAGATGTAACTGCTGAGGCTGGGCCCCACCCGGCATCGTCAGATCCAGGCAGGAGAACCCTACATGGGGTCATCCGCATCCGCCTCATGGGGCGCGACCAGTCACCACCGGGCCCACTCGCTGACATTGCTGATCCCCTGGACACGCTCCGGAGCCCGGCCAAACATCTCCCGATCTACTCCGATCCCGATCCGGAACTTTCACCAAACGCCGTCCGCTCACACCGGCCCCCGGGAAACAGTTCTCAAGTTCAGAAAACAGAAAGGACGGGAACTGACACTCCAGATCCCGTCCTGTAGACGCGCTGCCACCGGTCCTGCCTGATCGGTGACCTCTGCTCTGTCCGTACACCAGACCGTCAGACAGCAGATCTGCCCCTCAGATGGCCAGGCAACCAATCATATCCTCAGACCATCAGGCAGCCGATCAGAACTTCGGACCGATGATCTACCAGTCAGACCCACAGACGGCCAAGCAACCAATCAGTCCTTCGCACAGTCGGACAACCGATCAGTTCTCTGTTCCGTAACCGTCTGAACCAATCCCCGACCGTCTGAACCGATCCCCGACCATCTGGTTCGATCCCGGATCATCAGAGGTTCAGATCCAGAAACTCCAGAAACTCCCGAAGCACAGTCAGCCCGGCACCCTGCCCGTCCGGCTCAGCACCAGCTCAGTTTCCTCACCGCACTGCCGGACGGAGTGCGTCACTTCATCCCGCCGATCACTTCACTGATGCGGCAAACTTCTCCATGAAGGCCACCAGTGCCTTCACCCCCTCCAGGGGCATGGCGTTGTAGATGGAGGCCCGCATGCCGCCCAGGACCCGGTGACCCTTAAGGGAGGTGAGACCAGCCTCCTTGGCCTCAGCCAGGAAACGGTCATTCAGGGACTCGTCCCTAAGGAAGAAAGGAACATTCATCCGGGAGCGGAAGGCGGGAGCCACCCGGATCCGGTAGAAGGGGCAGCTTTCCAGGAAGGAGTACAGGTAGTCAGCCTTCTGGATGTTGATCTTCTCCATCTCCTCCAGGCCGCCCTTCTCCTTCAGCCACTTGAAAACCAGTCCCGCCATATACCAGCAGAAGGTAGGTGGAGTGTTGAACATGGACTCCTTGGAAGCCAGGATCTTGTAGTCAAAGATGCTGGGGCAGCACTTCATGGCATGTCCCACCAGATCGTCCCGGACAATGACAATGGTGAGGCCTGCCGGGGCCACATTCTTCTGGGCACCGGCGAACAGCAGGCCGAAGCGGCTCACATCCATGGGCCGGGACAGGAAATTGGAGGACACGTCCGCCACCAGGATCCGGTTCCCCACCTCCGGAGGCTCAGGCAGCTCCACACCGCCCACAGTCTCGTTGGAGCAGTAGTAGACATAGTCCACGTCATCCCTGAGATCAGTGATCTTCCGGACGCTGACAAAGCCGTCCTCATCCACATAGTCCGCCTTCAGAGCCCGGACATCGCCGTAACGCTGAGCCTCATCCCAGGCATCCTCAGACCAGTTGCCGGTGGTGATGTAGTCCGCCTTCCCCTTGCCGGTGAGCAGGTTCATGGGCACAGCGGCAAACTGACCCCGGCCGCCCCCCTGCATGAAGAGCACCCGGTAATTGTCCGGGACCTTCAGCAGATCTCTCAGATCCTGCTCCGCCTCCCGGGCCACGGCCACATAGTCCTTAGACCGGTGGGAGATCTCAATAATAGAGGATCCCAGCCCCCTGAAGTCCATGAACTCGCTCTGGGCAAGCCGCATGACCTCCTCGGGCATCATGGAGGGTCCGGCACTGAAATTGTAAACTCTGGACATGGTTTTCTCCTATCTCCTGAAGCGGAGTGTCTGATTGTTGTCTTGGAACAGGGCTTAGGGATCAAAGATCAGGATCCGCTGCCGGCAGTTCTTTCTCCTGCGGGACGTTGCCGTCAATGATCCGGCATGGCGGCGCTGTCAGTCATTCTCCGGCAACACAACCATCCTGGGCATGTCCGCTCATCCTCGGCATGAAGAGACTGACAATAATTCCCCTGGCAGGACTGCACTGTCAGTCATTCTCCGACGAACCACTGCCGTTCATGCCTTTACCGGACGCTGACGCACATTCACCCACATCAGCATCTTCCGGCGCGTGAGCATCACTCTCCGGCGCTGCCGTCCTCCGGAGCACCGTCTGCGCTCCCGGCGCTCTCCGGAGCACCCTCATCAGGGGTATCATCCTCAGAGGTTTCCCCGGCGGCAATGTCACCACCGGCATCCTCTCCGGCGGTGCGGCCGGCAATGGCAGCGGGCACCCGGACCACCCCGGAGATGTAGGAGTCCGGCGGCAAGGTCAGGACCTTCACTCCCTGGGATACCCGGGAGGTCACCCGGATCTCGCTGACGTTCACCCGGACCAGGGTACCCACATTGGTGATGATCATGATCTGATCGTCATCCTGGACCTGCACAGCCCCGGCAATGTTGTACTCATCATTGTCCGGGCCCAGCATCAGACCCTTGCCGCCCCGGTTGCGGGCGATATTGAACTGATCCGGATGAGTCCGGCGGCCCTTGCCGTTGGCGCTGATGGACAGGACACTGCCACCGTCATCAGTCACAGTGATCACCGACACCACCTGATCACCCTTGGCCAGGCGGATCCCCCTGACACCGGTGGAGGTGCAGCCTGAAGGCCGGACATTGTAGCGGGTGACATCACCGCCGTTCTCGCCCTCGGCGGCGCCCTCTTCAGTTCCCTGCTCCTCGTCACCGGCCTCGGCAGCCTCGCTGGTGTCCTCGGCATCATCCTCATCCGGGAAGATATCCTCCCCGGAGGAGGCGGCGGCAGCCTGGCGGCGGAGCCTCAGCTCCTCCCGGCGCTGGGCGCTGAGCTCGGTGAGCTCATTGAACCTGAGCACCATGCCCTGGCGGGTGAAGATCATCAGATCGTCCGATCCGGTGGTGATCACCGCCCCGGCCAGCTCATCCCCCTCCCGGAGGCCCAGCACCGTCTTGCCGGCGGCCATTCTCTTGGAGAACTGGGACAGGCGGGTCTTCTTGATGAGACCTTTCCGGGTGACAAACACCACAAAGCAATTCTCGTCAAACTCCTTCACCGGCAGGATAAAGCGCACCGACTCCCCGTCCAACAGGGGCAGCACATTCACCACCGGGCGGCCCCTGGCTGAGGTATTGGTGACCTCAGGGAAACGGTAGACCTTGATCCGGAAGCCCCGGCCGGTGTTGGTGAACAGCAGCAGATCGTCCAGGGTGTTGGTCACCGCCATGAACTCATTGTAGTCGTCATTCTTGGGCCGGGCGGCGATCTTGCCCCGGGCTCCCCGGTGGTAGGTGGTGAAGTCCGACAGTTTCTGGTACTTGGCGTAGCCCAGCCGGGAGATGGTCAAGAGCACGTCATCCGGGGAAATAAGATCCTCCACCGAGATCTCACCCTCCGCATCCTGGATCTCCGTGCGCCGGTCGTCGCCGTACCTTTCGCTGATCTCCTCCAGCTCCTGGCGGATCACCTGGCAGAGCTTCTCCGGTGAGCCCAGGATCTCAATGTATTCGGCAATGGCGCTATAGAGATCCGAGTACTCCCCGGTGACCTCATCCTTGGCGATGCGCACCAGTTGGGCCAGGCGCATGTCCAGGATCCGGTCAGCCTGAGTCTCCGTCAGGCGGTAGCCGCCGTCCCGGTAACCAAATTCCTGGGGAATGGACAGTGGCCGGCAGGCGTCGCCGAAGCGGATCAGGAGTTCCCCGCAGACGCCGGCAGTCCAGGTCCGGTCCATCAGGGCCTGCTTGGCGGTGTTCCGGTCGTCGCTGCTGCGGATGATCCGGACAATCTCGTCCATGTTGTCCAGGGCCACCAGCAAGGCTTCCAGGATGTGGGCCCGGTCCCGGGCCTGGGCCAGGAGGAAAGCCGAGCGCCGGGTCACCACCTCCCGGCGGTGTCCCAGGAAGCACGCCAGGGCCTCCTTCAGGTTCAGGGTCTTGGGACGGCCCCCCACAATAGCCACCATGTTGATGGAGAAGGTGGACTGGAGGGAGGAGAGTTTGTAGAGCTTGTTCAGCACCACCTGGGGGAAGGCGCCCCTCTTGAGTTCGATCTCGATCCGGATCCCTGTCTCGGATTTGGACACGTCCTGGATCCCGGACACCCCGTCAATCTTCTTCTCGGCGATGAGATCGGAGATCTGGCGCACCATCTCCGACTTGTTCACGTTATAGGGGATCTCAGTGACCACAATGGTGGAGCGCCCGGAGGTGTCCGTCTCCGTCTCGCAGCGGCTGCGGATCACCGCCCGGCCCCGGCCGGTGAGGTAGGCAGACTCAATCCCGGCCCGGCCGTAGATCAGGGCGCCGGTGGGGAAGTCAGGAGCCGGAATGTAGCGCATCAGCTCCCGGATGGTGATATCCGGATTGTCCATCAGGGCCAGGCATGCCTGGATGCACTCCCGGAGGTTGTGGGTGGGGATGTTGGTGGCCAGGCCCACGGCAATGCCCGAGGAGCCGTTCACCAGAAGGTTGGGGATCTTGGTGGGCAGCACATAGTCCGGAATGTCCAGGGTGCTGTCGTAGTTCTTCTTCAGATCCACCGTCTCCTTGTCCAGATCTGCCAGGAGCTCGTCGGCGATCTTCTGAAGCTTGATCTCGGTGTACCTCATGGCGGCGGCGTCATCGCCGTCGATGCTGCCGAAGTTGCCCTGGCCGAAGATCAGGGGATAGCGCAGGGAGAAGGGCTGGGCCATGCGCACGATGGTCTCGTAGATGGCCGCATCACCGTGGGGATGGTACTTACCCATGACCTCACCCACCACCCTGGCGGACTTCACTGTGGCGGTCTTCTTGCCGTTCTGGATGAAGTGCAGGTGCAGCACATGCATGGCATACAGCACCCGGCGGTGAACCGGCTTGAGACCGTCCCTGGCGTCAGGCAGGGCCCGGTCCACAATCACATCCATGGCATAGTCCAGATATGACCTGCGCAGCTCTTCAGATATGTCTACTTTCTTAATTTCCATCGCTTGTCCATGACGTGTCCCGGAAGGCCTCCTGCGCCGGTCCGGGAAAATGATCCCCCCGGGGAGCTGAGACTGGGGCTGTCTCCCCGGAGGGCGGGATCCGGTGCCGGCAAAGCACTCCGGAACCCGTGTTCCGCAGTCTCACCGCACACACAAATTATATCATTTTGGGGAGGGTGAAAAAATCAGATATTTCAGGGACAAAGTCCCTCGTGACGGGACCGGAAGATGAAAAAACATCAGCATGGCAGCAGATCCGGACACGGCGCCGGAGCACCGCCCTGGGTATTCCTAAGGGAGCCCGGGTCCTCCCCGCAATCCTCCCGCCAGAGCCCTGTGCCCCGCCTCAGTCCCCGCGCCCGGACACACCGCCGCTGCCGTCTTCCTGCCCTGACGCCCTCCGGGCCACCGGCACCCGGGAAAGTTCATCCCCGGAAAAGATCCCCCCCCCCAGAAAGGCTCCTCTCCCCGGGAAAGTTCACCCCCGGAAAAGCCACCCCGCTCACCGGAAAGACTCTCCCCGAAAAGGCTCCTCTCTCCCCGGAAAGGCACCGCTCCGCAGAAAAGCCCTCCCCGGCAAAAAGCCCATCCCCCAAATAAAAACAGGCTCCGCCTGGGAGCCTGCAGGGGGCCGCAAGCCGGCCCCGAAGAGAAGGGAACAATAAGGCTGGTGCCTCAGCTGGTGATCTGCTGCACCGGCTCCTGCTCCCGCTCCTTCCCGTAGTTGGTCTTCATGGAGTTGTCCACATCCTTGTTCACCATGCTGGCGACACAGGAGTCCGACCAGACATTCAGGGAGGTCTCCAGCATGTCGATGACGTTGTAGATAGGCAGGATAAGACCCATGAGCATCACCGGCACATCCATGGAGGCCAGAAGGCTCAGGGAGAGGAAGAAGCAGCCCATGGGGACACCGGCGTTGCCGATGGCAGCGATGGTGGCAATGAAGATCCAGACAATGACCGTGCCCGCATTGATCTCCATGCCCGCATTCTGCATCAGGTAGATCACCGTCACGTAGATGAAGGCGGCGCAGCCGTTCATGTTGATGGTGGTGCACACCGGCAGCACAAAGCGGCTGACATAGAAGCGGATCCCGCACTTCATCTCGGCGCAGCGCATGGTCACCGGCAGTGTGGCGGCGGAGGACTTGGAGAAGAAGGCCACCATCAGTGCTGTGAGCATGCCCTGGAACATTTTCAGGGGATTGACACCCTTCAGGATCAGGAACAGGGGGAGGAGCAGGAACATCTGCACCAGGTTGGCGGTGATGATCACCGCAAAGTAACCTCCCAGGCCCTCCAGGCGGACACCGGTCTTGAACTCGGCCACGCACTGGGTGATGAAGCCGAAAATGCCCAGAGGCAGGATCTTGATGAGCCAGCCCACCATGACAAACAGCACCTGCTGGATCCCGCCGAAGAAGCTGGTCAAAGCATCCCGGGCCTTGCCGGAACCGATGCGGTTGATGGCCACTCCCAGGATCAGGGCGATGAACAGCACAGACAGCACGTTGCCCTCAATGAAGGGGGCGAAGATATTATCCGGGAACACCCCCACCAGCACATCCACATAGGACTTGTCCCCGGGCAGATCCTCATAGGGATCCGGGATCCCGCCCCCGGGATTGGAAAAGCTCTCCGGGGAGAAGATCTGATACAGCACCGCCGCAGCGCAGGCGGCGGCGATGGTGGTAGAGAAGGTGTACAGCAGCACCCGCTTGAGCATCAAACGGTTGCCCCCGGCGGCAGCCGCCGAAGTCACGGTGCACAGCACCGACACCGCAATGATGGGGATGGCCACAAACTTGAACAGCCGGATGAAGATCAGGGAGATCACATCCGCAAAGTAAATGGTGTGCTCAGTGCCGTAAAGGCCGTTCATGGTGCCGAACAGGATGGCGGCGGCATAGAGGCAGATGGTGATGAGCCGCCGGTTGAGGGAGGATCCACCCTGGGGATCAAGGTCACTCATAACAGAAAAACTCCGCAAAAGTCAGAAGGCAGGCATAACAGGCCGGTCCCGCCCGCACAGGGGAAAACAGGACTGCAGCGGGCATGCGGGAGATCGGAGATCCTGCACCAAAGCACAAGCCGGCTCCCTGGAACCCATGAGGTGAACCCGCAGGAAAATGCCAGATCCAGACCTGGTCATGCCGGACAGCATGAAATTATAACAGGGGAGCATGGGGATGGGTAAAAATCAGGTTGTTACGGCGGTGCGGTGCGTTGAGCTGAAGACCGCTGAGGTGCGCGGAACGGAGATCCGCTGATATGCATAGAAATGAGGTGAGGTGAGGTGGGGTGGGGAGAGATGAGATGGGGAAGATCAGGCCGTACACGGCAAAACGGAAAAGACGGGCAGAAGATCAGATGGGCAATTCAGGCAGAGGATCAGAAGGCAACGGATCACCGGAACCGATCCAGCCGTCAGCCAATCCCCCGGCAGTTACCGGCAGGATCTCACCAGTTCCCAGCAGCAGTCCAGCAGGCCTCACCAGTTCTCAGCAGTCGTCCAGCAGATTCTCGCCCACGGAGCACTGCCCGAACTTGACGGACAGCTGGGAAGAGTACTCATCCTTGGAGTTCATGTTGCTGATGACCAGCCACTCATTGTTCAGGAACTGCTGCTTGTATTTGCCGCCGTTGGGCATGTCGTTGATGAAGGCGTCATTGACCTTGAACTTGAGGGTCATGTTGATGGCGTCCTTCACATCCTTCTTTCCGGAGGCAAAGGTGATCTCACCGCCTTTCTCAATCTTCAAAAACCCCTTGGAGTCCTTGGAGATCAGCTGCATCCGATCCACAAACAATGCCCCCCGGGTGCGCATCAGGTTCCTGAGGTTGTCAAAGTCAAAGGAGACGCCCTTTTCACCCATGCGGAAGAGGTTCTTGGCGGTGGCGATGAAATCAATCCAGAAGGTCTGATCCACCCCGGCGGCCCGGAGGTTCAGGACGTTCTTCTCAACGTGGAAGTCATTGGTCCAGGAGGGATTGTCATGCTCATAGGAACGCACCGCCACGTCCACCTTCATGTCAGCCAGACCGGATGAGCCGGCGGAGGGAGCCGCATCCACGGAGATGCTGGCATTCTCCACGGAGATCTTCTCCCCGGTCTTAACATTCTTGGACTCGTAGCGGACCATGGAGAAGTTCTTGGAATTCAGCAGGAACAGATCCGGCAGTGCCTTGAGATCGAAGTCGCCCACCAGGAAAGCGATGTTGGTGTTGAAGCCGGTGGCCTTGTTCTCCGACAGGATCTGATCAATCTTGATGCCAAAATGGGTGGCGGCGTCACCGAAGCTGCCCCTGAAGTCACCGGTGATCCCGGAGATGTTCAGGGATCCGGCCTCGGAAGCGGACTTGAAACCGTTGCTGTTGGACTGGGCGAACCGGCCCTCGAAGGTGTTGGTGAAGTACTGCACATTCCAGCTGCCGTCCACCCTGAGATCCCGCATGTCACAGAAGGGGCAGGTCACCAGTTCCCCGTCCAGGTTGGACAGCTGGAAGTCATTGTGCTCCCCGAAGGGGGTGAGGGAGGTTTTCACCGTCAGGGTGAAGGAGAGTTTCTTCCCCTGGTACTTCAGGGCATAGGACCTGAGCCTGGACAGCAGGGAGTCATCGGCGGCAATCTCATCAATGACAAGGCTCCCCCCGGAGCTGGCAGAGAGGCGCTTTAATGCCTTGTCCATGTAGAGATCATGGGCATAGCCGGAAAAAAGGATGGTTCCGAACACCAGCCCCGCCAGAAGAACCGCGGAGATAATGAAGTACTTGATATTAGACATAGGGGAAGGCCGCCAGCCCGTCTGCGGGCAAACTCCAAGTAATCAGATCACAAAAAAATATCACTGTATTCTAGCATAGGGCCGGTGCATATCATAACCGCACCGGCAAAAATTCAGACACGCCCCACAGCACTGATCAAGGCCGCTGTCACCGGGAACCGGACCATGCCAGCGCCCTGCTTTTTAGGCACCGTAACCGGAAGACAGCCGCCTGCCCGCCCGGCCGTAACGGTCACCGTCACAGGTGAAAGTGGGGATGGCAGTAGACATCATAGGTGCTGCCGTCAGCGCTCAGCACCACGTCCCACCGGTCGTCAGGGGAAAACCGGCGCCGGTCGGCCACAAACCAGCGGTCACCTCCCCCGGGCTCCGTGAAATGCAGGAGCGTACCGATCCCCCTGCCATCGTCCACCACCACAAGAGCCTCAGGCACGGCACCTTTAAGGAGGCGCTTTCCGGAGCACAGATGATGCAGGATCCGCCGGAGGTACCCGGCGGCGATCAGCACATAGAGCAGCAGGAGAACCAAGACAAAGGCCCAGATCCCGCTGTCCTCCTGGGCCTCCCGGACATAGTGGAACTCCGGCCGGGCCTTCTGGTAGATCACCGTGACATAGGGAACTGCCCGGGAAAGAAAGGCGCTGCCGCTGTAACTGTGGCCGTCCACCAGGTAACTGTAGTAAATCTGGAAGCGCTCCTCCTCCCGGCAGACATCCTGGCCGCCGGTGGCACCGGAGCCGCCCCGGCACACGGTGCTTGAGGAGGGATAGACCGAACTCACCTGCCCCATGGACTGGCCGGAGTCAGTAATAATAGTGAGGAAATAGTCCCCGGCAAAAAAGAATGAGGCCAGAGTGCAGACAGCAAGGAAAAGCAGCACCAGGGGAAGCATAGATGGCAGGTAACCCACATGGCACAGGTTGTCGTTCACCATGATGCCACGGTCCCGGAAGCTTTTGAGTGTGATGGGTTCGCCCAGCATGATCTAAGGAAATTGAAACAGTCGGGGCATTGTAAGCCCTGCCCCGGCAGATCCCAAGGAGGAGCCTCCGGATCAGAGGAGCACATCGCAAAAATAGCAGAACCTACGCATGAACCGTAACCCCTTCAGGCCACTCACACCGCTCGTTTTTTGGACAGGCGACAACGCAGCTGACCTAAGTCTTACGGATCGTTTATCTGCATCATTGTGTAGCCCTACGTTTTGTTTTTGGCCAAATGCTGGAGTGACCGCTCATGCGTAGGCCATGCAAAAAAAGGGACACAGAGCCGGCTGGGGTGCCGGTGGAAGGGGGAGGGGGAGATCATCCGATCATGGGGAACGTGCGACACCCCGTTGCGGCCGGAGCCGGCCCCCATCTGACCAGGACAGAAAAAGCAGAGGGGGAAAGGCCACCCCTACGGGCACCTCTCCCCCTCTCAGATCACAGCGATCACAGCATTGCTGTCACAGCCAGCCCTCAGACCCCAGCCTGCCCCAGGACACAGCCTAAGCCGCGCAAGGTGCGGGGACCTGCCACGCATCCCAGCCGCTGCCGGCAAATACGCAGCTGCGTTCCTGCTCCGGCCGTCTTATGACAGTGCGCAGCGGGCGTTGCGGAAGGCCCTGAGCCAGGGTCCGGCCTCGCCCCAGTTGTCGGGATGCCAGGAGTTGCAGCATGCCCTGACCACCCGTTCAGGATGGGGCATCATGATGGTCACCCGGCCGTCGGCACTGCACAGGCCCGTGATCCCGCAGGGAGATCCGTTGGGATTGTAGGGATAGCGCTCCGTGGGCTGCCGGTGGTTGTCCAGGAAGCGGACAGCCACCTGGGAGCCGTCATGGGCAGCCTTCATCTGTTCAGGGCTCCTAAACTCCGCCCTGCCCTCACCGTGGGAGACGGCGATAGGGAGAACCGATCCCTCCATGCCGGAGAAGAAGAGCGAAGGTGACTTCATGATCTCCACCAGGGAGAACCGGGCCTCAAAGCGCTCGGACTCGTTGCGCACAAACCGGGGCCAGCAGTCGGTGCCGGGAATAAGCTCCCGGAGATTGGACATCATCTGGCAGCCGTTGCACACGCCCAGGGCCAGTGTTCCGCTGCGCTGGAAGAAGGCGGCAAACTCGTCCCGGGCCCGGCTGTTGAACAGGATGGACTTGGCCCAGCCCTCGCCGGCACCCAGCACGTCGCCGTAGGAGAAGCCGCCGCAGGCTGCCAGAGCCTGGAAGTCCGCCAGGGAAATCCGGCCTTCCAGGATATCACTCATGTGGACATCCACCGCCGTGAAGCCTGCCCGGGTAAAGGCGGCAGCCATTTCATTCTGGGAGTTGACGCCCTGCTCCCGGAGGATAGCCACCCGGGGTCCGGTGCCGGCGTGGATCAGAGGTGCGGTCACATCCTCCTCGGGATCAAAGGTAAGGCTCACGGACAGGCCCGGATCTGAAGCGTCGGACTTGGCCTGGAACTCGCTTTCAGCGCAGGCAGGGTTGTCCCGGAGGGCCTGGATCCGGCTGGTGGTCTCGCCCCACACCGAGCGCAGGTGGCTCCGGGTGCTGCGCAGCACCGGGTTTCCGTCCCTGGTGAAGGTGATGTGATCATCCGCCGCCGGGGCGCCGATAACCAGGGTGCATCCGCCCAGGCCATGGCCGGAGAGGATGTTCAGCACTTTCTCCTTCTCAGCCATGGACACCTGGATCACAGCACCCAGCTCCTCGGAGAACAGCGCCCGGAGATCATCCCCGTCCACCTGATCCAGGGAGATCTTCACACCCGTGCCGCCGGCAAAGGCCATCTCGCACACTGTGGCGAACAGGCCGCCGTCGGAGCGGTCATGGTAGGAGAGGATCTTGCCTCGGGACACCAGGAACTGCATGGCGTCATAGAAGGAGCGGAGATCGTCGGCAGAGTCCAGATCGGCCGGCACATCACCCAACTGGCGGTAGGCCTGGGCCAGGCAGCTGGCACCCAGGCGGTTCCGGCCCCGTCCCAGATCCACCAGGATCAGGGCGGTGGGACCCAGATCCGTGCGCAGCTGGGGAGTCAGGGTGCGCCGCACGTCCTCCACCCGGGCAAAGGCGCTGATCACCAGTGTCATGGGGGAGGTCACCGTCCGGGTCTCCTGACCCACAGTCCAGGAGGTCTTCATGGACATGGAGTCCTTGCCCACAGGGATGGTCAGCCCCAGGGCGGGACACAGCTCCTCGCCCAGGGCCCGGACCGCCTCATACAGCCCCGCATCCTCGCCGGGGTGGCCGGCGGGGGCCATCCAGTTGGCGGAGAGTTTGATCCGCTCCAGGGGGCCGATGTGGCAGCAGGCGATATTGGTCAAAGCCTCGCCCACGCAGAGACGGGCCGAGGCGGCATGGCTCAGCAGGGCCACCGGGGCCCGCTCGCCCATGGACATGGCCTCGCCGTAATAACTGTCATAGCTGGCAGTGGTCACGGCGCAGTCTGCCACGGGCACCTGCCAGGGTCCCACCATCTGATCCCGGGCCACCATGCCGGTGACGGTGCGGTCGCCAATGGTGATAAGGAAGGTCTTCTCCGCCACCGCGGGCATCCGGAGGATCCGCTCAGCAGCCTCCCGGACGGAGATCCCGGAAAGCTCCAGGGGACGGGGAGTGGACACACCGCTCTTCACATCCCGGTGCATCCGGGGAGGCTTGCCCAGGAGCACTTCTGTAGGCAGATCAATGGGACGGTTGCCGAACAGGGAGTCATCCAGCTCCAGCCGGTGCTCCGGCACAGCAGTGCCCACCACCGCATAGGGTGCCCGCTCCCGGCGGCAGATCCGGTCAAACAGGGGCAGATCCTTCTCGGCCACCGCCAGAACATAGCGCTCCTGGGACTCATTGCACCACAGTTCATAGGGGCTCATCCCCGGCTCGTCACTGGGCACGCTGCGCAGCTGGAACACGCCGCCGCAGCCGCCGTCGCTCACCAGCTCCGGCAAGGCGTTGGACAGGCCGCCGGCACCCACATCGTGGATGAAGAGGATGGGATTGTCCTTGCCCATCTGCCAGCAGCGGTCAATGACCTCCTGGCAGCGGCGCTCCATTTCCGGGTTGTCCCGCTGCACCGAGGCAAAATCCAGATCCTCCGCAGACTGGCCGGAGTTCATGGAGGAGGCAGCGCCCCCTCCCAGGCCAATGTTCATGGCCGGGCCGCCCAGGACGATCAGGCGGGATCCGGCAGGGAAGGGCTCCTTGCGGATATGCTCCCGGCGGATGTTGCCCAGGCCCCCAGCCAGCATCACCGGCTTGTGGTAGCCCCGGATCTCCCGGGTGCCGTTCACCTCCACCTTTTCTTCATAGGTGCGGAAGTAGCCGGCAATATTGGGCCGGCCGTACTCGTTGTTGAAGCCCGCAGCCCCCAGGGGCCCCTCGGTCATGATCCCCAGGGCCGGGGTGATGCGGCCGGGACAGCCGAAGTCCTCCTCCCAGGGCTGGGTGAACCCGGGGATCTTAAGGTTGGACACGGAGAAGCCGCACAGACCCGCCTTGGGCTTGGAGCCGGTGCCCGTGGCGCCCTCGTCCCGGATCTCACCGCCAGAGCCCGTGGCGGCTCCCGGATAGGGGGAAATGGCGGTGGGATGGTTGTGGGTCTCCACCTTCATCAGGATATCAATAGGCTCCTGGCGGAAGGAGTAGATCCCGGTGGCAGGATCAGGGTAGAAGCGCCCGGCGTCACTGCCGTCCATGACGGCGGCGTTGTCCCGGTAGGCCGAGGACACATGATCCGGGGTCTTCTCAAAGGTGTTGCGGATCATGGCAAACAATGACTTGTCCTGGGGCACCCCGTCAATGGTCCAGGAGGCGTTGAACACCTTGTGGCGGCAGTGCTCGGAGTTGGCCTGGGCGAACATGTAGAGCTCCACATCATTGGGGTTCCGCCCCAGCTCCCGGAAGGAGCGCTCCAGGTAGTCCATCTCGTCACTGCTCAGGGCCAGACCCAGGGAGACATTGGCCTCTTCCAGGGCCTCTCTCCCCCGTCCCAGCACATCCACCGAAGTCATGGGGGCGGGGCTCTGGGTGGCAAAAAGCCGTTCACCGTCCTGGAGGGAGGGGAACACCGCCTCCATCATGCGGTCGTGGATCAGGGAGCTGATGATCTGGCGCTCCCGGTCACCCAGGGAGGAGGAGCGCACATAGTAGGCCACACCCCGCTCCAGGCGCCGGATCTTGTCCAGGCCGCAGTTCCGGGCGATATCCGTGGCCTTGGAGGACCAGGGGGAGATGGTGCCCGGCCGGGGGATCACCAGGAACAGCTCACCCTCCGGAGCTGACTCCGGCACAGCAGGTCCGTAGGTCAGCAGGCGATCCAGAACCCGGGCCTCATCCGCCGTCAGATCCCCGGAGAGATCCGCAAAATGAACATACACGGTCTCAATGGCATCCACCGCCGCTCCGGCCGCCCGGCAGCCCTCCAGCAGTTTGCTGATGCGGAATCCGGAAAGTGCCGGCGCGCCCGTTAAAATCTTCATGATCAAGCTCCCGTTGTGTTCATGCAGGTGGAAGATCCGGCGCCGTCCCGGGGCGGCTGCCGGCTGAAAAAGAAATGATCCCGGGATCGCCTCCCGGGAAACGCCGCCATTATAGCAAAAACAGGCGGACTTTACCGAAGGCGGCATAGCCGGCCAAGGAGCGCAGGGAAGGCGGAAGGGCGGCCATTGCCGAGAAGAGGGCCGGATCCCCGGAAGGGGCAAAGGCGCCTAACCGCCATGCCCAGATAAACTTCCAGAGGTGAGGCCGGACACGGGGAGTGACCGGCGGAAAAGGAGTTCAGACTGAAGGAAGGGAAAAAGGGCGCAAGGAGAAATGGAGAAGGCCCGGACCGGCAACGGCCATCAAGGCTCCGGCGGAGATCCCCGGCAAGACCTTACGATACGGCCTCCTCCTTGCATGGCCTTACGGGACATCTTCCCTCTTGCAATGCCTTACGGGACATCTTCCCTCTTGCAATGCCTTACGGGACGGCTTTCCCCGGGCAAGGTCTTACGATGCGGCCTCCTCCCGGGCATGGCGGCGGATCCAGATCCGGGAGATCCAGAAGACACCCAGGGCCAGAGTTGCGCAGGCGAAGATGGTCCAGGCGAAGGGAAGGGCCCCCGCTCCCTCGAAGGAGTTCAGGATGATCCCCGCCGCAGCGCCCCCGGCAAAGCGCAGCGCCCCCATGGCGGCAGAGGCGGTGCCGGACTTCTCCGGATACAGCCCCAGCACATAGGCCGTGGCGTTGGAGCCCACCACCCCCAGGGTGCAGATGAAGATCAGCACCGGGATCAGCACCGACAGGATGCTCTCAAAATGCAGGTGGACGCTGATCACCAGCAGCACACCCCCGGTGAAGCTGATGATCAGGGCGCCGAACAGGGTGCGCAGGGGGCCGAAGCGCCCGGCGATCCGGCCGTTCAGGGCTGTGCACAAGGCAATGCTCACAATGTTGGCGGCAAACAGGAAGCCGTACTCCCCGGGGTTGGCGCCGTAGATGTTCATGTAAACATAGGGTGAGCCGGCAATAAAGGCGAACATCCCGGCACCGTGGGCCATCTGGGCCATCACCACCCCGAAGGATCTGACGGAGGTCAGAACCTCCAGATAGTTCCTGAACACCGCCCCGGGCCGCAGGGACTGGCGGTTCTCCCGGGAGAGGGTCTCGGGCATCATGAAGGTCACCAGCAGGATGAGCATCAGGGCATAGGCCGAGAGCACCATGAACACCGGGCGCCAGCCCAGAGCCGCCATGAAGCCCCCCAGGATGGGGGCCACCAGGGGGGCAATGTTGATGGTGAGCATGGTCACCGACACCGCCCGGACAAACTCAATCCCGTCAAACAGATCCCGCATCACCGCATTGATCACCACCACCCCGGCGGCGGCCCCCAGGGCCTGGAAAAGCCTGAGGGCGATGAACAGGGAGATGCTGCTCGCAAACACCGCCGCAAAGGAGGCGGCCAGGAAGATCACCGTGCCCATAAGGATCACCCGCCTCCGCCCCAAGGCGTCAGCCAGGGGGCCGTAGAACACCTGGCCGATCCCCATGCCCAGGAAGAAGACGCTCACGGAGATCTGCACCGTCTGCACCGGGGCAGCCAGATCCTCAGCTATGGCGGGAATGCTGGGCAGGTACATGTCCGTGGACAGGGGTCCCATGGCGCACAGCAGGCAGAGAAAGGTGACGATCATGGCAAACTGGCTTCTTCTCACTGGCTCCTCCGGATCATGGAACAGTGCGCGGATCCCCTCCCCTGCCCCGGCCGGAAACAGCGTGTCAGAGGCTTAAGGGAGACGGTTTTTGCGGTTGCACTTCAAAAGTTTACCATATAAAATTGCGTGACATAGATAACATTATTGCGGGCACCACAGCACGGCGTAACGGCGGATCAAATGCAGGTTTTCAAGATACACGGAACGGAGTACGCCGTGGAGAAGCTCCTGGGCAAGGGCAAGGGCGGCTATTCCTTCCTGGTGACTGATGAGGAGAGCAATCCCTTCACCATCAAGCAGATCCACCATGAGAAGTGCAGTTACTACACCTTCCCCGAGGACAAACTGGGCCTGGAACTCAGACACTACGACTTCCTGAAAGGGATCGGGGTCAAAATGCCCACCCTCCTGGACTTTGACCGGGATCAGGAAATCATCCTGAAAGAGTACATCAATGGTCCCACCCTGATGGATCTGGTGATGAAAGGACAGATCACCGTAGAGCAGATGATGTACATGCAGAATCTCCAGGAACTGTGCCAGAAGAACAACGTCAACATAGACTACTTCCCCACCAACTTCATCGTGCAAAATGATGAGATCTTCTATGTGGACTACGAGCTCAACGTGTATGATGAGAAGTGGAACTTTGACAACTGGGGCCGGAAGTACTACTCCCGGGAAACCCGGGAGTTCCAGGAATACCTGCAGTCCCTCCAGGCAAAGGAGTGATCATGAGATTCTACCGCAGAGGCCAGTCCCTGAAGCACAACTCATCCGCCCGGCACCGCCACCTGGCCGTGGTCAGGAAGACCCGGCAGAAACTCAGGCAGCACCGTCACATTGCCTTCTTTGAGGAGATCTGGCGCGCCGCCCCCGAAGATAACGCCTCCCTGACCCAGAGTGAGGAAAGCCGGGAAAGCTGAGCCGGATACCGGAGCAGGTCCCAGTCAGGCGCTGTCACTCCCATCACTCTACCCTCTCTCCACTCTACCCTCTCCCGGCCCGACGTTTACTTCCCAGCCGGAGACTGACCTCCGGCCGGAGCAGCGGAGGATCCAGCGGCAGAAGATCCGGACGTGGCCCCCGGTGTGCCGGAGGTGTCAGCCACCGCCGCACCCGCCACGGCTCCGGGTTCAGCTCCGGTCACTGTCACGGTCCCGGACCGATGGGCAGATCCCGCCGTCATGGCCGCTGATCCCCCATCCGTCCCGGAGAGCTCTCCCCGGGCAGACTGCTCCGCCTTCCGGGATGCCCCGTCATTACCGGGGAGTTCTCCGGAAGTTCCCGCCGGCACCCGATCTCCCGATCCCTTGCCAGCAGGAGCAGCCGATCCGGATTTTCCACCGGTCTTGCCTGGCGTCTCGGGACCTGCGGCGCTGTTCTCAGATCCCCCGTCACTGCCCTTTTGTCCGGCACCTGCCTTTTCCCCGTCTCCGCTCTTTTCCCCGGTGTTGTCCTTTTCCCCGGCGCTGTCCTTTTCCCCGGCACCAGCCTTCTCCCCGGCGCTGTCCTTTTCCCCGGCCTCCTCAGCCGCACGCCGCTCCTGCCAGGCCTTCAGTTCGATCTCCAGCTGGGCACGGAGCTCATCGTCAGCATCCGTGCGCTGCCGGGTGGGGCTCCACCTGACCGCATGGACATCTGACACCAGACGGTTCCCCCGATCATCAAAGAGGACATACTTGAACACCAGGGGCTCCCGGAGCATCACTGTCCGGGCAATGCGCATGCTGTTCTGGTAAACCACCTGGGTGGAGTAGTGGATCTTCCTGGCCTCCCGTTCACCGTCAGCGGCCCAGGTGCTGCCAGCAGCTCCGGACTCCGATCCGGTCTCCTGGGTGACAGTGCCGCTGCCATGGGTGCCAAACCTCCGGGCCACCTCCTCCATGGTGACGGCAGGTATGGGAATGGTGATGATATCCCCGGGGGTGAGTTTCCGGGACAGCAGGTGGGGCGAGGATGTCCGATCCAGGAAGAAGCAACAGATGATCTCAAAGGGCCGATCCTCCCGGGTGAGATCCTGGGCAAACAGCAGCAGGGCATCCTTCCGGTTCAGCCGGATCCGGGAGACATAGGTGACATACTCCGGAGTGGAGGAGATCACCGCAATGGGCAGGGGATGCCCGTCCAGGGTGATCCAGGTGCCGTCCAGGGAGTCGGTGAACTCCCCCTTCTCCCAGTCGGAGAGCATCCGCTCATCAAAACCCAGATCCAGCACCAGGTTCCGGGAGGAGGCCTTTCCCGGCTCCTCTGCATGAACCAGACCGGCGGCAAAGTTGACGTCGCTGATCTTCCGGAGGAGTTCCGGCGGGATCCGGAGCCGGGACCGATCTTCGGGGGTGAATTCCATGGGGATCTCAGCGGCCCGGGTGACGCCCCCGGTCTCCCCGTCGGGGACAAAGCCGCAGAAAAGCCGGATGTCAAAAGAGGAGTTCCGGTCAGCCAGGGCGCACATGCTGTCGGCGTAGGCGTCAAAGTCCACCTCACCCCTGGCATGGCGCTCCCTCAGCTCATCCCGCTTCCGCTCCAGGGCCTGTCTCTTCTTCCGGCTGATCTTCCGGCTTTTGCCCGTCTCCTGGTAAGACTGGGGTGCCATGGCAGAGATCACCGGCACCGCACAGGCGTCCTGGGCATTGAGTTCCTCCAGCCAGTCTCCGTCATCCGCCTCATCCGGATCCCCGCCGGAGGCGTTGTCCACGATCTGGGCAGAGTTCACCAGGAGGCTGTGCTCCTCATCATCCGCCGTGAACCGGCGGTATTCCGGGGAGATCTGGGCAGCGGCGGCTCTGGAGGCACCATCACCCTCTGATCCCCTGCCCCCGGCGCAGCCATCCTTCCCGGAGCCGTCACCCTCAGGAGCCGGGCATTCCTCCGGGGACGGGGATACAGAGGCAGTCCCACCGCCGGCAGCACCGGTAACCAGATCACCGGCCGGCACACCCTCCCCGGCAGAAGCAGATCCCTGATCCGGGGCACTCCCCGGAGTTCCGGCCCCAGTTTCAGGGGAAACCGCGGCTCCGGTCCCTGCTGCGGATCCGCTGCCGGCGGAGGCCCCAGGAGCGGCCGGTGCACTCTTCCCGGTCTCTCCGGTGGTAGCCGTCCGTCCATCATTATTAGCAGCGGCGGGATCCGTCTCCCCGGACTGGTCCTGGATCTGGAGGCGGTAATTCTCTGATGCCCGCTCCAGCAGGGAGAAAAAGCCCTCCCGGGTCATGTAGCGGTAGGGGGCGGGGCTGGCGGCCAGCATATAGTTCTGGAAGCCCGAGAGGATCTGGGAGGCGAACTGCTGATCGGAGCCGCTGCCGTGGAGGATCCGGCTCAGGGGATAGTAGGTGGCCAGACCGCTGCCCCCGGTGTACGGCAGAGAGGCAAACACCGGCACCGCCCGGCTGAAGTCCTCCCGGAGCTTTTTGATCTCCCGGGGGAAATGGCTCTCCAGCTGCCGGTGGAAATCCCCCAGATCCACCTGATCGCTGACCAGATCAGGCTCAAAAAACTGGAAGGTTCCGTAGCCGTAAAGGGAGGCCTTCAGGGCCATGCGATCCAGTTCGGCCTGGGTGATGATCCCCTTCTGGAGGTTGAAGGCCAGGGCACAGCCCAGGCGCTGGAGATCCAGCAGGAGGCTCCGGGAGCGGGCCAGATCCACCAGGGTGAGGCTGATATCGGAGTAACCGGCCTCGCTGGCGGAGATCATATAAGTGGTGATCATCATCCGGGCCAGATCTGCCGGACCGGTGAGAGGCTCCTCGGACAGGCGGTAAAGCCAGGCGGTGTAATCCCAGGCCATCCAGGGGGAGACCTTCTCGCTGGCCAGCATATACCGGGCCAGGGGAAGCATGAAGTGCACCATGTCCACAGTGGCCATGGCATCGGCGTCAAAGAAGATGATGTCATATTTCCCGGACTCCAGCATGGCAGCCCCCTGCCGGATCCCCTGCTGGAGCTCTGGCAGGCGCATGACGCTGCTGTGGATCTCGTCATGCACCACCCCAGCGGTAGCACCTCCGGTGCTGTGATCCCAGATGATCAGCATGGTCTGGCGACCCTGGTAGCGTTCCTGGGCAAAGCGCAGGAAATCCGCCAGGGTGTCCGGGGAGGCCATGGAGGCACCCGGCGCCCGGCCGATCTCCCGGAGGGTCCCCTGCTCCAGGGTGTAGCGGATCAGGGAGTCGGCGGGAATGCCAAACATGTTCCACTTCCGTGCGCCGCCGGTCTGGATCACCACCCGCACTCTGGAGGGATCCGTCTGGGCCTCCACCATTTCCGCAATGTCGGCGGAGGCGTTGCCCACGGAGGATTCAGAAACGCCCCCGGACATGTAGACCAGCACCAGCCAGTCACTGATCTCGGCAGCGGCGGCAGGGAAAGAAGTCAGCAGGAGGAGAAACAGTGCCAGAACGCCCCCGGCTGATGCGGGGCGCCGGCAGAAGCAGAAAAGAGAAAGTCTGGACACGGCTGTACAGCACCGGAAAAGAAGAAAACAGTTTCACTGAGATTATACCGGAGAAAGGCCCCGGGGGAGACGGGAAGTATGGGGAAATGCACCCCGGCAGCATAAATTCCGGAGCCCGGGAGAATGAGGAGTGTCCTGGCCGGTGAACCGCCAGATCCGGCAGATCTCAGAAATTGCTTTCGGAGCACAGGACTCCGCTCCGATCCCGGAACGGAAAGGAAGATCTGCGCCCGGCTGAGGGGCACCAGAGCGGCGGAAGACCCCATGCGCACCGATCCGGAATGCTACAATAATGCCGGAGCCGCCACCGGCCGCCTCACCGACCAATCCCCGGAGAACAGATCGGAAATTCAAGGAGCCCGGATCATGAACACCACAAAGCCAGAAGGGACCGCTGCCAGCCCGGACATTTCCGGAGTGGAAGCCCGGAAGGATCTGGGGGTTATCGGCGTGATCTGCCGTCACATCCTCTGCTTCACCGCCCTGATCCTGGCCATGATGTTTCTCCGCAGCGCTGTCACCCAGCCCCCGCATCCCCTGCCGGAGCACTCCGCAAACTTCAGCGCCCAGGATTTCAGCCATGTACTGTCCAGGGAGACGGAAGATCTCATCGCCCGCCAGACGGCGGAGATCCAGCAGCTCACCGGGATCCGGATGGCACTGGTCACCGTGCCCGGTACCGGAAGCGAATCCCCGGAAGCCTATGCCAGGCAGACCGCCGCATCCCTGGGCCTGGGTCCGGACCGGAACAGCAGTTCCCGGAAAGGAGAGGGGATCCTGATCCTCCTGGACACCTCCGGCAAAGCCGCCGCCGTCAGTTCAGGCGGGATCCTGCCGCCGGAGGAGGAAAAGGCCCTCAGATCCGCCTTCCGGGCTCCCGGAAGCGCTGGCATCTGGGACCGGACCGCCGCCGATCTCTTTGCCCGGACTGCCGCCTCCCTGTGCCGTAAGCAGGGGGCAGATCTGCCGGCAGCATTCCGTTCCCTGCCCCGGGAGGGAACGTCAGAAAGAGCAGGAACCGGATCGGAGCCGGCGCATGATCCCCGGATCCCGGGTAAGGCATCCGATCAGCAAATCCCCGGCACGGATCTGTCAGGAGATCCGGTTCTGCCGCCGCCCCAATCCCTGGATCACGGGGAGACCTTGCCGCGCCGGATCGGCACCGGTGCCCTGGCAGCGGTCATCCTGCTCCTCTTCACCCTGCCCTTCCGTTTTGTCTTCCGCCTCCTCTCCCGGAAAGGGAAAGCCGGGAGCATCACGCAGGCGACGGGAGAGAGCAGAACAGATCGGCACCGGACGGCAGGGAGCCTGCTGGCAGTGATAGTGGCGGGCACATCCCTGTGCGGACTGATCAGAAACGGCCCCGTCTGTCATGACTACACAGCCGGAACAGCGGGGGAAAGCTTCTATGTCCAGGACTTCAGCGGAGTCTTCACAGATGAGACCGAAAGGTTCATCACCGGTGCGGCCCGGAGTCTCAGAGATGCCACCACAGCCCAGGTGGTGGTGATGGCAGTCCCGGACACCGGCAGCCAGTCCCTGGAGGAATTCAGCCTGGACACCGCCAGCCGGCTGGGAATTGGATCTGCCGCCCGGGACAACGGCATCCTGCTCCTCTTCACCACCGAACAGCCCCATGTGCGCCTGGAAGTTGGCAGGGGTCTGGAGGGGCTGATCACCGACAGCCGCGCCGGCAGGATCCTGGATAAACATGCGGTGGAGCCCAAAAACTCCCGCCGCTGGAATGAGGCCGCGCTGAAAACCTTCAGCGCAGTGGCGGAGATCATCTACAGGGATCAGTCCCTTGAGCCGCCGCCGGATCTGAACCACAGAGGGACTATAGAGGAAGATCCCAGAGGTCCCACCTTTGCTGACAGGATCCCCGGAGAAAAGTCACTCACCGCCGGTGAATCCTTTCTGGAGCAGCTGAAAAAAGCCTTTCTGCTGTTTCTCGGCTGGCTCATGGCAGTTGGACTCCCCCTGCTGATCTGGCACTGGCTCAGAAAGAAGGGTCACCATCCCGCATCCGGAGGGGATGAAGATCCCGAAGACAGCGGAAGTTACAGCAGCGGCAGTTACGACTCCGGCAGTAACAGCAGTGACAGTAACAGTTACAGCGACAGCGGCGGCGGCGGAAATTTCGGCGGCGGCGGGGCCAGCAGGTAGTCTGACTGTCGGAAGCCTGGCTGTTCCCCCCACTGCCCGGGCAGCCTTCAGCCCCGGTCACCGTCATCACAGTGCCCGGGATGAGGACATCTGCCAGGGAACCGGGAACTGTGGCAGTCACCAGGACGGCTGAAGCATAATCTCACTGATCAGGATCCCTGCCCGCCGCTTTCATCCAGCAGGATCTCACAGTTCTTCCCCCAGAAGGCAATGCCATATTTGAATATAGTAGTGAAGCCACCGTCATTGCGCAAATGATAGTCGTACTTCTTCTCGTTAATCTGCTTAACAGCCTCCTGGCAACTTCTTAACCAGGCTGAAGGATCCTCACCGGGACTTTTCTTGAATTCAAGGATCGCAGCAGTGCGGGTCGATCCTTTCTTGAGAATAATGTCAGAAAAACCATTTCCGCTTTCGGGATTGGACTTAATGACAAGTCCTTTGGATGTAGTCAGTCCCAGAACCCCTGTCAGAAAGCCGTGATAATAACTCTCATTGCTGGTGATATCCCTGAAACTGATGAATCTCAGGAGCATGTCATTGATAATCTCCCGG
>CACZLZ010000034.1 GCA_902782145.1 uncultured Aeromonadales bacterium | reverse complement strand
CGTGCCGCCTTTCATCCGGCGACAGGTGCATATGATACTCGCTTTTCGGGCCAGCGCAACCCCTTTTTGCAAAAAGAATAGAAATTCCTGACTAAGCGCACATTTCTTAGCCAGTTCCCGCTTTAACGCCTTGTGGGACCACGTTTAGGGCCGATCCCCGGCCTCTGCATATCCTCATTCTCCTTCCTTTCCCCAGGCAGGTCTTACGGGAAGATCACATTTTGGGCAATGCACCGAACAGTCAGATCTCTGCCCGGAATAAACAAGGGGGACAGAGCCGATCTGGCCCCATCCCCCCGGATGGCAGTCCTCACCACAGCCCAGGGCTATGGACGGGACTCATTGGCGGAACAGCAGTCCGCGCCGGACTTACTGATCCTGGCTTCCGGAGATGATCACCACCGGGTAAGTCATGTTGGTTCCCCTTACTTCAGTCATGGCGTTTTCCAGGATCTGATTTCTCAGTTCATCGCCATGTACCCCGTTGCAGCTCGCGTCATTATGCTCGTCCACAGTTAGGGGATCATCAGTAGTAATGACGCCGCAGGAAAGGGTTGCCCAGGCCTTGCCCAGATTGAAGTGATCAAAATAGGTCAGAAGTTCAGATCTTACTGCCGCCTGTTCTGTATCGGGAAGGCTCATGATCAGAGCTGACTTGGGCAGTGCCCACTTCCACGCTCTGACATAATCGCTGTAAGAGACACCGGTGTAAGGAATGTCCTTATAGCTCTGGCAGCTGCTGTCTGTGCAGGTCTTTATCAAACCGGGTTCATAGCCTGCCTGGCCGAAGGTGTTGTAGCCGCTGCAACTGATGTTGCTGATGTTGCTGTCAGCATCCTCCGACGGCTCAGTGAGGGTGCAGGTGGACTGGGCATTTGTGGAGATCTTGAGAGTATCATCATCCTCAGTGTACACGCCCTCGCCGTCAAAGCGGTCAATACCCTCCTGGCAGGCATCAATAACAAGTCTGCGATTTTTCGTTGTATAGGTGCATTTCATGAACTCAGGCTCGCCGGTTTCCCCCTCATAAACCGTATCGTAGACCACCGTGCGGCCGTTGTTGTATAACTGCCCGCTGGAAAGGACATACTGATTATAACCGCTGTCCCAGGTCTTGGTCAGAAGGCAGAAATTATCGTCGCCCTTGCAACCTTGTATTTGGGCAGAGCAGGTGAAGCTCACAGTGCCCTCCACATGTCTGTATCCGCGGGAGAGACGGTGCCATCTCTTGTATTTCTGGTCGTTCTCACCGGAGAGGAAGCCCACAGTCAGTTCCGCATCATGAGCCTGGAGGGAGCCATCGTAACCGCCAAGAAGCGCTGTGAAGCCTTTTTCGTCCTCAGGAGAGCCAAAGGCCACATCGGTGAGAGACACCAACTCGCGGAATCCGCCCGCCACCTTGCCGTCATCAGACTTGATGACATCGGCGTGGTATTCGGCGAACTTAGCCTGATCCTGAGAGTAATCGCGGATCTCCCATGCCCGATCAATCCGGGTGACAGCAGTACTGTACAGGGGATGGTAATCGCCGTTGCTGTCCTGGATCAGCCAGTCTCTGCTGGAAAGATCTGCACGCTGGGAGGCAAATTTATGCAGGGCATCCTTATTTTTACCGCGGGCAAAGTTGTTGACCACTGAGGGCGCAACTTTGCCACCCGTCTTGTCGTTGACACAGTTCCAGTTCATGTCTTCCTCAAGATAATCCCCTGAACTGCCAGCAGAGGAATTGCTGAGGGCCTCGTAATATTCCACCTTGGCAAACTGCTTCTGAAGTTCCTCTTCAAGGACAATGTCTTTCGATTCGGGATCCCGGGGCAGATAGTCATTGAAGTTGTGGAAAAGACCGGTGCTGTCATTGCCCCAGCAGAACAGGTTATGCTTGTCACTGGCGGAGCTGACGTCAGCCAGAGCGCAGAACGCCCAGTCTCCCGCAGCCAGTGAAGTGAGACCCAGGGATCCGGGAATGGCCACCGCCACCGGGTAGGGAACTGCCTTCAGGGCAAAGCCCTCGGACTGGGGAAGGCTGGTGCTGTCACTCATGGTCACACCCGCAAAGGCCTTGTAGTTGTCATGATCCGGCAGGTCGGCACCAAGCTGTTTGGAGGTGTTGTCACCCCAGCAGAACGCCTGTCCGCTGATGGTAAGAGCGCAGGCGGAGTTCCGGGAAAGGCTGATGCTGACCACATTGCCCAGGTAGTCGCCGTCCTTCTGCTCGCCCGCAACCACCCGGGTGGCACCGTAGACATAGCGGCTGTCATCACCCAGCTTGCCGGTTCCGGTCTGACCGTAATAGTTGTCACCCCAGCACCAGACACCGCCGTCCATGGCAACCGCACAGGCAAACCGGCTTCCCACCTCAACCTCGCTGATGCCAGTGAGGGGTGAGCCGTCAGGCTGGCGCACCTGGACTGGCAGGTAACTGAACAGATCCTTCACGGCAGATCCGTCCTTGTGGTAGGCACCCTTGTCATCCTTGAAGGCTGCCGGGTCGCCAAGATTGGCCCAGGCGTTGTTGCCCCAGCAGTACACACTGCCCAGCTGGGTGACAGCACAGCGGAAGGCCTCGCCCCTGCCGGAGGACAGATCCACAAAGGTGCCGGCCATGGTCTCTGTGGTGGTCTCCAGGGCATCCGCCACGGCGCCGATGTCTCCGGAGCCGGCGGGGTTTTCAGGAAGCACATCCATGACCGTTTCCACATTGATGGCCACATTCGCCAGGCTGCCCTGGAGGGTCTCAGCAGACACGGCTCCAGCATCACGCATGGCCTGCTGTTCAAAGCTTCCGGCCACAAGGCCCATCTTCAGCACCATCTCATCGGCAACCACGGCTCGGATGGAGTCATTGGTGGCAGCAGAAGGATCGTTGTAATCCTTCAGGACCGTACCCTCGCTGATCCCCAGACTCTCTGCGATGCTGTTGATCCGCTTCTCGTATTCCGCCTTGTCAACACTGGATGCCGACGGAAGTTTGGTCTGATCAAAGGTGGAGTCAGCCAAGGTGGTGAAAGGGGTGATCATGACACTGTGGGTCTCAGCAGTCTTGCCGGATTCCACAAACTCCGGCGCAAACACCGTGCCGGACAGAACCAAGTGAGTGTCCGTGGCGGTTTCCTTCCCCAGCACCGTGTTCACAGTGCCCGCAGGAACCAGTGCCAGAAGACGGGCGCTGCCGGCATCCTCAATCTGCTTGCGCTGCTCATCGGTCACGCTGATGCTGAACTGGCCGTTGGCGCCGTCAGTTGTTGCGGAAGGCTCGGCAGCGGTTTCACCTGAGGCGGCATCACACTGCCCGTTGCGGTTGAGGTCAATGCACACGGTTGCGCCGTCAGCGTAGCCCAGCAGCATGGTGCCCGGAAGACTGGCTACCACATTTTCAGGTTCATCCTGATTGCCGGGATCATCCGGATTGTCATTCCCGTTATTGTTGCTACTGCTGTGGTGACTGTGGCCGCATCCGCCAATGCCCAGTGCCAGGACAACCGCCAGCGCCAGAGAACTGTATCGTAATAATTCCTTGCCCATGAGAAACTCCCTCTCAAAGAATGCTTAACTATCCCATGCCCGGATCGGCTCCGTAAGGGAAACAGATCCGTTCGGTGACCGCATCTCTGATCTGAAAACCGCAGTCTGGGAGATGTGTGCTCCCTCACAGCCAGCCCCGTCCGGAAACAGCCGCCAAACGGTTCCACAAGAATTCCGTTTCATCAGGGGGGTTTCTGATGTCCTGTTCCGGCACCGCAGAATGCTGATCTGCGGCATAGGGGATCAAAAGATGCACTCCTCAAAAAGTTTACCGTTGTTTTTCTTTTTTGCCATTTTTGCCATGGGGCATGGAACATATTTCTGACCGGACTCACATCTTCCCCGGCGCCAGAAATCAAACTGCCCGGCAGGTGCAGTTCATCCGTTCCGGAATGAATCCAAAGCCGCCGGAAAGAGGGGGCAGAACTAGCAAAAACCACGCCAGGAGTACGGTCACGCGGCGGCTTATGCCCTGATCCCGGATTGTTGCTCTCTGATCTCCGCTGGACATGCGGCGGCGCTGATCCCTCCGGCCAGGAGCCTGGCCGCTGCGCCGATCGGCGAGCCCAGGACGCAAAAACCGCCGGGGACGCAGATCCCTGGCGGTTACGTTTCTGAACTCAGTTCTCGGATCCGGAAGGCGGCTCACTTGTGGCCGCCCAGACCGGTCAGCTTCTCTGGGTCACGGTGAACTTCTCATCTCCGTCAAAGCCAATGACATACTTCCTCTTGACCATAACCCGGCCGGAGAGGATCTCATTAGACAAGGGGTTCTCAATCTCCTGCTGGATGGCCCTCTTCAGAGGTCTTGCACCGAACACCGGATCAAAACCGATCCGTCCCAGATGCTCCCAGGCGCTGTCATCGAGTTCAATGTCATAGCCCAGCACCGACAGACGCTTCATGAGATTGCCGATCTGGATCCGGCAGATCTCCAAGATGGCCTTGTGATCCAGAGGATGGAACACCACCGTCTCATCGATACGGTTCAGGAACTCCGGCCGGAAGTGATCCTTCAGGATCCCCAGCAGTTGCTCCTTCATGTCAGCATAGCTCTCACCGCTGTTCTCCTGGATCATCTGGGATCCCAGATTGGAGGTCATGATGATCACCGTGTTCTTGAAGTCCACGGTTCTTCCCTGACCGTCAGTGAGCCGGCCGTCATCCAGCACCTGCAGCAGCACGTTGAAGACGTCCGGATGGGCCTTCTCCACCTCATCCAGCAGAACCACGGAGTAAGGACGGCGCCTTACGGTCTCAGTGAGGTAACCGCCCTCGTCATAGCCCACATATCCGGGAGGGGCACCGATGAGCCGGGCCACGGAGTGCTTCTCCATGTACTCCGACATATCGATACGCACCATGGCATCCTGGGAGTCAAACAGGAACTCCGCCAATGTCTTGCACAACTCGGTCTTGCCCACGCCCGTGGGGCCCAGGAACAGGAATGAGCCGATGGGCCGATTGGGATCCGACAGTCCTGCCCTGCTCCGGCGGATGGCGTTGGCAATGGCGGTGACCGCGTCATCCTGGCCCACCACCCGCTTGTGGAACTCCGCCTCCATGCGCAGCAGTTTGGACTTCTCGCTCTCCATCATCTTGGCCACAGGAATGCCGGTGGCCTTGGAGATGACCTCGGCGATCTCCTCATCGGTGACCATGTTCCGGAGAAGCCGATCCTTCTGGCTGGGGCTGGAAGGTGCAATGCCGTCAGCGCCATCCTTGAGTTTCTTCTCAAGTTCAGGGATGACGCCGTAAGTAAGACGGCTCATCTTCTCCAGATCATTGTTGCGCTTTGCCACCGCCAGCTCCTGGCGGGCCTTGTCCAGCCGATCCTTGACGTTCTGGGACTCATCCAGGGTCATGCGCTCGGTCTTCAGTTGATCATCCAGCAACTGGTACTCACGCTCCTTCTTCTCCAGCTCCTCGGTTATCAGCTTCAGCCGCTCCCGGGAGGCCTCATCAGTCTCCTTGCTGATGGCCTGCTTCTCCATCTTCAGCTGAATGATCCGCCGGTCGATCTTGTCCATGACCTCAGGCTTGGAGTCCATCTGCATACGGATACTGGCGGCAGCCTCATCAATCAGATCAATAGCCTTGTCCGGCAGTCTCCGGTCGGTGATGTAACGGGCCGACAGAGTGGCAGCTGCAACAATGGCAGGATCAGTGATCTCCACATGATGATGCAGTTCGTATTTCTCCTGGAGTCCCCGGAGGATGGCGATGGTGTCCTCCACCGAAGGCTCTTCAGCAAAGACCTTCTGGAAGCGCCGCTCCAGGGCGGCATCCTTCTCCACATACTTCCGGTACTCATTCAGAGTGGTGGCGCCGATGCAGTGGAGCTCACCCCGGGCCAGGGACGGCTTCAGCATGTTGCCGGCATCCATGCCGCCCTCGCCGGTGGCACCGGCACCCACAATGGTGTGGATCTCATCAATAAACAGGATCACCTGACCGTTGGTCTTCTTAAGATCTGTCAGCAGGGCCTTGAGGCGCTCCTCAAACTCGCCCCGGTACTTGGCACCGGCAATGAGGGCGCCCATGTCCAGGGAGAGGATCCGCTTGTCCCTGAGGGTGATGGGCACCTCCTTGTTCACGATCCGCTGGGCCAGACCCTCCACGATGGCGGTCTTGCCCACGCCAGGCTCGCCGATGATCACAGGGTTGTTCTTGGTGCGGCGCTGCAGCACCTGGATGGTCCGCCGGATCTCATCGTCACGGCCGATGACCGGATCAATCAGACCCTCCTCAGCCCTCTTGGTGAGATCAATAGTGTACTTGGCCAGGGCACCCCGCTGCTCCTCACTGTTCTGATCGGTGACAGCCATGCCGCCCCGGACATCCTCAATGGCCGCATCCACCTTCTTGGCGGTGGCGCCGCTTTTGGTGAGCAGGTGCCCCAGGGTGCCAGTGTCCTCAATGGCTGCCAAGACAAACACGTCCGTGGAGATGAAGGTATCGCCCTTCTTGGAGGCATAACGCTCACACAGGTTGAGCACCCGGTTGGTCTGGGGGGAAAGCATCAGTTCCCCGGCGGCGGAGCCTCCCACCTGGGGGAGTTTGTCCAACTCTGAGAACACCGCACGCCTGAAGTCATTGATATTGACTCCCGACTTCACCAGGATCTCCGACACCGTAGTGTTTTCCGGCGATCGCAGAATGGCGGCCATGATGTGGATGGGCTCCATGTACTGGTTGCTGTTCTTGACGGCAATGGACTGCGCCTCGGAAAGAACCTTCTGAAACCCGGTGGTAAACTTGTCTATATTCATCGCAAGCCTCCGAACTTTTCATTATCTACTGTGATCCTACGTATAGCCGCCGGAAAGGGTTTTCAAGGGATCCAGCGGAAAAATATTCACGCCGTGGCAGGAGGATCCCAGGAGGCTGCCCGGACTCCCAGAGAGTGCCCGAGACGACTGGAGAGCCCGGGAATGTGCCGGCCGGATGGTAGGCAGCAGATCGTCCTGGAAGCGGTGAACAGCGGATTGCTGGGGATCGGGGGATGTGAGCAGGCGCGTAAGATCTGGATGATGAGCCAGAAGAATGAGGCCGGCTGGCAGGGTGGAAAACGATGGGATGTCCGGCGGGGCGATGATCAGGAAATACGGGCTCAGGAAAAGCAGGATCCGGCCGGGCTGGTCACGGCCGGGGATCCGTGGATAACAATCAGTCCAGCCAGATCAGGGAGGCCATGCGGCCGGTGATCCGCTCCCGGCGGTAGGAGAAGAAGCGATGGGTGCTGGTGAAGGTGTCCAGATCCCCGCCGCTGATCCGGGACCGCAGAAGCCCGGCCCGCAACAGGCGCCGCACGGCCAGGGCCGGCAGGCTTGCCAGCAGCCGGTCCCCATTCCCGGGGCGGAAGCAGTCCCCGCACTCCGGATCCCGGCGGAGAAAAGCCTCCCGCACCTCGGGGCCCACCTCAAAGCTGTCAGGTCCGATGCAAGGTCCCAGCCAGGCCCGGATCTCGGCAGGATCTGTGTCCATGGCCGCCAGGGTGTTCTCCAGAACCCCGTCACACAGTCCCCGCCAGCCCGCATGAGCGGCGGCGGCCACCGATCCGTCCCCGGCTGCCAGCAGCACCGGCAGGCAGTCAGCGGTCATAACAGCAGCGGCAGTGCCCCGGTCCCGGCAGATCAGGGCATCCGCCTCCAGGGGATGATCCGGCTCCTTTGCAGCGGCCTCCGCAGCGCCGGCAACGGTGATCCCGTGGATCTGCCGGACATAGGCCACCTGCCCCACCCCCAGTTCCCGGCGCAGGATCTCCCGGTTGCGCAGAACCGCAGCCGGATCATCCCCGGTGTGCAGCCCCAGGTTCATGGAGGCGTAGCAACCCGTGCTCACACCCCCGGCCCGGGTGGTGCAGGCGGCGCGGATCCCGGGGATCCCCAGATCCGGGATGACGAGGCTCAGCTCCACACCAGATCCTCAGGATGCTCCGCCGTGTCCTGGCGCAGCATTGCCAGCAGATCCTGCATATCCTGGGGCAGTTCGGTCTCAAACTGCACATATTCCCCGGTCACCGGATGGGTGAGGCCCAGCCGGGCGGCATGGAGGGCCTGCCGGGGGAAGGTGGCCAGAAAGCGGGAGAACTCCGGAGTTGCCCGGCGCAGCAGCCTTGAGGGATCACCGTACTGCTGATCTCCCACCAGGGAATGGCCGATGCTGGACATGTGCACCCGGATCTGATGGGTGCGGCCGGTCTCCAGACGCAACCGGAGCCGGGTGTGGGCCCGGAACTTCTCCACCACCCGGTAACGGGTCACCGCCTCCTTGCCGCAACCCTCAGGCACCACTGCCATGCAGGTGCGGATCCGTGGATGCCGGCCGATGGGCTTGTCCACGGTACCACCGGCGGTCATATGACCGCACACCACCGCCTCATACTCCCGGATGACCTCATGGCGGCTGATGGCCTTCACCAGGCGGTTCTGGGCTTCGGCATTCAGGGCCGTCACCATCAGCCCGGAGGTGTCCTTGTCCAGGCGGTGGACGATCCCGGCCCGGGGAAGGGAGGCAGTTTCAGGGAAATGATGCAGGAGGGCGTTGAGCACCGTGCCATCATGGCACCCGGCACCGGGGTGGACCACCAGCCCCGCAGGCTTGTTCAAGATCAGGATATCCTGATCCCGGTGGACAATGTCCAGGGGAATGTCCTGGGGCAGGAACCGCTCATCATCGGGGATCTCAGCGCTGATCTTCAGGCTCTGCCCCGCCAGCACCGGCGTCCGGGGAACGGTCACCACCTGCCCGTCCACAGTCACCAGACCGTCAGTTATCCAGATCTTGATCCGGCTGCGGGAGTATTCGTCAAAGGCGGTGCTCAGCACCTGATCCAGCCTCCGGCCGTGATCAGCGTCAGTAACCTCCGTCTCAAGACAGACTGTCTGGGGCATGGATCCTCCTCAGCGCTCGCTCATGTTCAGACACGCAGGGGATTATATCATGGGGCCGGGGGATCGCCACCGGACGCCCCGGATGGCGGGATCCCGGGGGAATGATGATATAATGACACCATCTTCGCAGGACACCGGTCCCCGGCCGGGACGGACCCCGCACCTCCGGCACCGGAGGACATGCGGTCCCCTGCAATCCATCAGGTCTCAAGACAGCGGATTACCAACCATGATGAAACTGAACCGGACACTTTGCCTCCTGGCAGCCCTGGCCGCCGGACTTGGCGGCTGCAGCTGGAGTGACACCAAGCCCGACTCCGTGGAGGACAAGTCCCCCAGGCAGCTGTACACCGACGCCCAGGCCAGCATGGCGGAGGGTGATTACAAGCGGGCGGCGGAGATCCTCCAGGCCCACAATTCCCGCTACCCCTACGGCGAGCTGTCCAACCAGGTCAACCTGGATCTCATGTACTGCTTCTACAAGAATGAGGACAATGAGAAGGGACTGCAGACCGCAGACCGGTTCATCAACGCCAACCCCTCACACCGGGATCTGGACTACGTCTACTACATCCGGGGACTCATCCTCATGCAGATGGACACGGATCTGCTGCACTCCATCTTCAATGTGGACCGCTACGACCGGGATCCCGCCTACAGCGAGGAGGCCTTCCGGGACTTCGGCTTCATCGTCAACCAGATGGAGGACAGCAAATACGCCCCGGACGCCAAGGTGCGCATGCTTTATCTGAAGAACCGCCTGGCCCGCTACTACCTGTCCATTGCCGAGTACTACTTCAACCGCCGGGCCTATGTGGCAGCGGCCAACCGCTCCAAGAAGATCATCGACAGTTTCTACGACACCGCCTCCGCCGAGGACGCCCTGGAGATCATGATCAAGAGCTACAGCAAACTGGGGCTCACCGATCTGGAGCACGAAGCCAGGAAGCTGATGACCGCCAACTTCCCCGACAATATGCTGGCAGGAACCTGATGTTCGGCCACGACGACTACAATCCGCCTGCGGAGCCCTTCCTGGACATCCTCTATGAGGATCCCGCCATCATGGTGCTCAACAAGCCCTCGGGGATCCTCACCGTCCCCGGCAAGGAGGAGCACCTGCACGACTGCATCCTCACCCGGGTGCAGAAGAAGTACCCCCTGGCGGCGGCTGCCCACCGGCTGGACATGAGCACCTCAGGCCTGCTGGTGGTGCCCAAGACCCGGATCGCCGCCGGCGTCCTGGGGCGGCAGTTCCAGGATCGCACGGTGGAGAAGCGGTATTTTGCCTGGGTGGCCGGCGTGGTCACCCGGGATGAAGGGGAGATTGATCTCCCCATCGCCCTGGATGATGACAACAAGCCCCTGCAGAAAATCGACTTCGTCCGGGGCCGCCGGGCGGTAACACAGTTCCGCTGTCTCTGGCGGGGCTCTGACCGCAGTTTTATGCGCCTGCATCCGGTCACCGGCCGGTCCCATCAGCTCAGACTCCACATGAAGGAGCTGGGCCACCCCATCCTGGGGGACAAGTGGTACGCCACCCCGGAGATCCGGGACATGGCCGATCACCTGAACCTCCACGCCGGCGAGCTGTCCTTCAACGATCCCACCACCGGAAAGAGGGTGTGCTTCCGTGTGGATCCCCCTTTTGATCTGCCCCCGGGCGTCACCATCTACCAGGACTGAGCAAGCCGTGAAAGCCTCAGCGCCGGCAGTTGTCCAGATCCTGGCAGCCGCCATCCTCCTTCTTGCCCCGCCCCGGGAGGCACTCCCGGCCGGCGCCGATCCCGCCGATCCGCCGCCGGCCGGGGGCTCTGCCCCTGAAGGACAGACACCTCCGGACAGCACCGGAGCCGATCCCAGCACCGGCACCAGTGCTGATCCCGCCGCCGCCCCGGAAACTCCCCCCTCATCCCAGGTGTCCGGCGCCGCCACCTTCGAGGAATACCTCAGCACCCTGAACCACCAGGAGCGGGAATATCTCCGGGAGTCCTGGAGCCGCCATCCCAAGGCCCGGGAGGCCAACGGCCTGCTGTTCCTGGAGTACGAGTCCGCCCGGCCCCGGAGCCGGGGGCACCTGTTCCTGTTCCCCTCTTGGAAGGCCACCTCCCGTCTCACCCCCCTGGCAGAGGCTGCCGCCGCGGCGGGCTATGACAGCTTTGTGTTCCTGCCCATTCCGGAGATCACCGGCCACCTCCCCACCAGTGAGGATCAGGAGGAGACCGCACCGGTGCGGGACGCCTTCATGAACTATGTCCGGGCCGCCCTAGAGACCATCGGCACCCATGACACGGTGAACATGGTGCTCGCTGCCGGAGACACCATCTCCTGGATCCTCTCGGGGATTGAGGAGGGAGTCATTCCCTCCCCCCAGGGGATCATCGCCTACAATGCCGCCTACCGGGACTTCGACGCCAACTCCCTGGTGGCCACCCAGCTGAGCACCTACAAGGGGCACTTTGCCGACATTGTCACAGAGGAGGCCAACCTGTGGCTGAAGGACGCCTGGGAAAAGCGGGCTTTCATGTTCAGGAAGAAGGGAAGGAAAAAGAACACCGTGAAGCTGCTGCGCTGCGGTGACGGCGAAGATCTGACGGGAAAGTTCGCCGGTTACGTCCGGAAGACCGCCTTCGCCTCCGGAAGGAAGGGCGCCGGAGCCGGCGGCAGCGGCGGGAACGCCGGCAGCAGACCAGCCCGGGGAGGAACGGCAGCACCGGCCAAATGAGGCCGGATCCCGCTCATGGTTCTGGTTCCCGATCTGGTGGCTGAGCCGGGCACGCAGCAGTCCTCCGGCGGAAAAGCGGAGGTGCCCCCGGGGTGGCCCGTCAGACGGGATCAAAGACAGGCGGGATCAGCGGCGGTCACCGGCAGGACGATCCGGGAAGGAGCCGGAAAAGCTCGGCAGGCAAAGACAGGAAGGCAACAACGATCCAGATCGTCAGAGGGGAGCGACTCCAATGGTGGCGCCTAGGAGATCCCCCGGCGGCTCTTCACCGTCTCCCAGGCCTTCTGCACCGTCTGGGTGATCTCCGTGTACCGGGCCACACCCTCCGGTCCCATACCCTGGGCAATGGCCCGATCGGGATGATAGCGGCTGATAAGCCGGCGGTAGGCTTTCTTCACCTCCCCGTCAGAGGCCTCAGGAGACACCTCCAGTGTCTGGTAGGCCTGCCGGAGTTCCCGGTCGCCGGCGCTTTCCCAGCCGGAGGTGCCTTCCCGGCCGCCCCCGGAATACCCCCCCGAATACTCCCCGTGCCTCCGGCCGTCCCCGCCGGATCCTCTGTCGTCCCGGCCGGGCTCATCCCAGCCGGCACCACCTCCGGAGCGGGATCCCTGTGACCAGGGCCCCCCGCCAAACACATCCTCCCACCAGTCATCCTGTCCGGTCCCGGAGTCATCCCAGGATCCGGAGCGGGAAGATCGGGAATAGCGGCGGTAGGATCCGGTGGCGCTGTCAAACTCCATGCCGGAGCGCAGGGCTGTCTCCTGGAGCTGGAGTCCCACCTCCCCCCGATCCAGGCCGAACCACTCCCCCACGTCCATGAGCATCCTGATCTCCCGGAGGATCAGGATGTCATCCAGAAAGGCAATGCCCGCCGCATCCCAGAACAGTTCCCGGGCCTCTGCCCCGGTGCAGTGCCGGCAGGTCTCCCGGATCATTCCCGCCACCGCCTGGGGTGTGGCCACCCGTCCGGCGCTGACAAAGTCCCGGGCCGCCATGGCAAAGTCCGAAGAGAGCCTAAGGCGGGCCATGAGATCCTCGGCATAGCGGAACTGAGCGCTGACCGTGCCGCCGCAGCGGACGGAAATGAAGCCCAGGGCATAGAACAGCCCCCGGATATCCCCGAGGCTCAGATCCCCGGAGGCGCCGCCCTGCCCGTCCTGCCGGAAGGCACCGCCCTGAGCCTCCTGCCAGAAGCCGCCACCACCTTCCTCCTGCCGGAAAGCGCCATCCCCCGTCCCGTCCCCGGATCCCCGGGAGGAAGAGAAAGGCTCCGCCAGGGTCCTACCCACGGCCCCCAGGACAATGTAGACCGCCAGGGCCGCCGTCAGGCCCATAAGGGGGCTGCGGAAGAACTCCGTGACACAGGTGCCGATCCCCACCATGGCCAGGAGGATCACGCACCCGCAAAAACCGCAGGATCGGGGGGCAGGCTCACTCATGGCAGTGCTCTTCCGGGCAGATCAGGGAAAAGGGGATGTCAGGAAAAGAACAGGGGATCCGGCAGAGAAACCGTCTCACCGGGAAGAGGAAAGGAGGCCGTGAACCCCGGGATGCCGCGACAGCGGCGGGGCTCCCGGCGGGAAGGCAGGATACACCTTCCCGGAGTTCAGAAGCGGGCACCGGCGGACGCATATTCCCTGACCTGGGCCAGGCGCTCCATGGTGCCCACGTCAAACCAGGCACCGGGGAGCACCTCCCCCGTGGCTGCACCCTCAGCGATCCAGCGCAGGATCCAGGGCTTCAGGGGCAGCCGCTCCTCCGGGATCCGGGCGATGAGGGACGGGCTGTACACTGCCGCCCCGGAAAAGGTCAGCCCCGGGGCTGCCAGCAGGCGCATGCCCTCCAGGGAGAAGTCACCACCAGGATGGTGGGGCGGGTTGGGGATGAGCCACAGATGGGCCCCGCCCCGGCGGGGATCCTCCGCCGTAAAGAGGCGGTAGTCCAGATCCATAAAGGTGTCGCCGTTCACAGTCAGGAAGGGCCGGTCCCCCAGGAGGGGCAGGGCCTGCCGGAGCCCCCCGGCGGTCTCCAGCCCCCCGGGGATCTCCCGGGACCATCTGATCGCCACCCCGAAGGCGCTACCGTCCCCCAGAGCCTCTTCCAGTTTCTCCCCCAGCCAGGCGGTGTTGATGACCACCGTCCGTATCCCGGCCTCCCGGAGCAGACGGATGTGCCGGCAGATCAGGGGCTCACCCCCCACTTCCACCAGGGGCTTGGGAATGCTGTCGGTGAGGGGCCTTAAGCGCTCACCCCGGCCGGCGGCCAGGATCATGGCAGTGGTGATCATTGCAGGATATCCTCCATCAGGGCGGCAAAGTCCCCCAGCTCCGGCACCCGGCCGGCAACCTCCCGGATGTAGCCGCAGGTCCGGGGCAGATAGCGCAGGTAGCCGTCCCGGCCGTCCCGGTGCAGCAGCCGGCAGAAGATCCCCGCAGCCTTCAGGTGACGCTGCATGCCGGTGAGATCGACCCAGCGGGCAAACTCCTCCCGGGAGATCCCGCAGATGATCCCCTCCCGGAGGAAGGCCTCCCGGGCCCGCTCCGTCAGCTCCTCCCGGAAGGCCGGCTCCAGGGTGACATAGCAGTCCTTCACCAGGGACACCAGATCATAGGTCAGAGGCCCGGTGACCGTGTCCTGGAAGTCCACCAGGGCCAGGGAGCCGTCATCCGTGACCATGATGTTCCGGCTGTGAAAATCCCGGTGCATGGTGATCTGGGGCTGGGCTGCGCAGGTAGCGGCCATAAGATCGGCGGCCTGGTCCCAGATCTGCCGCTCAGCGGGATCCAGCGTCCGCCCCAGGTGGGCACCCAGGTACCAGTCCAGGAAGATCTGCAGCTCCCGCAGGACAAACTCCCGGTCAAAGGGCTGGAAGGATCCGGAGATCCGGGCCAGAGATGGCAGCAGATCCACCGCCCGGCGGTACATGTCCTCCAGGCGGTCCCCGGCGGCGGCCTCGCTGAACATGAGGCTGCCCAGATCCTCCACGCACAGATAGCCGTTCAGCAGATCTGCCGCCAGGATCCGGGGCACATGGACCCCGCTGCGGTTGTAAACCTCCGACAGGTAGACAAACTCCCGGTTCTTCTCTGTGGCCGGGGGCGCATCCACATAGATCTGCTCACGGAACCGGTAGTACTTCCGGAAGGACGCATCCCCCGACACCATCTCCGGACGGGGATCTTCCTCCCCGGAGACTGCGGCAACAAACCGCAGCAGCCCCTCATATCTCTCCACAGCAGACCTCCCAGGCTCCGCCAATCTCAATTGCCTCCGGCCATGCCCACCGGCTCCCGGCGGGACAGACAATTTTAACCATTTGACGCCGAAGATCAAAATGCCCCGCGCCCCCGGCAGGCGCCGGACTGCAGGCGTTCACGCCCGGGGCGCTCCCCGGACGGGGATCCCTCTTTCCGCCCGCCCCGGATCCCCTCCCGGCGCCCTTTCCCGGGCACATTTTGCCGGGAAAAACAGCGCCGCCTATGGTAAGATCAGACCTGTTGAGAATGAACCAACTGGTGACTGCATGAAGCCGAAGATCAGAGAGCTTGCCGCCGCTGCGGCCCTGCTGCCCCTGCTGTCCCAGCCCGGATCTGCCGAGACCACCAAATACCGCAACCCCTTCCCGGGATTTGATCCCCAGTGCTACGCCGACGTGCCGGCCATTGACGACCAGGTCATCGACGTCAGGAAGACCCCGGTGGAGATCTTCTCCGACGCCGTGTCCACCTCCGACCGGTACCATGTGTCCTTCACCGGGGGCGTGGAGATGACCCAGGGCAACCGGAGCCTGAAGGCCGACATCACCTCCTATGACCGCACCAGCAACGCCGTCAGCGCCCGGGGCAATGTCAGTTACAAGGACGGGTACATCACCGTGACCAGCGCTGACGAGCTCCAGACCAGTCTGGATCAGCGCCGGGCCACCCTCATGGGGCCCTCCTACATCCTCCACGGCTCCCCGGCCCACGGCAGCGCCGGCCGGGCCGACTATGACGACAAGAAGGGGATCTACCATTTCGAGAACGCCCGGATCTCCACCTGTCCCCGGGACGAGGAGACCTGGCACCTCACCGCCTCCACCGTGGACGTGGACAGCAGCGAGGTCTTCGGCGAGGCCTGGAACGCCACCCTGTGGTTCCATGACACCCCGGTGTTCTACCTGCCCTACTTCAACTTCCCCATCAAGAACCAGCGGAAGACGGGTCTGCTGTATCCCTCCCTGGAGTACAGCCGGGCCGACGGGCTCCAGATAGCCACCCCTTTCTACTGGAACATCGCCCCCAACTACGACTACACCCTGACTCCCACGCTGGTGACCCGCCGGGGACTCCTGACCTCCCATGAGTTCCGCTATATGCTGGCCCCGGAGCACACGGGTAGCCTGCTGTTCGAGTACATCAACCATGACCGGAAGGCCTCCCGGGACGAGGGGCTGGACTCCGGCAGGTGGTTTCTGCGCTACCGCCACAGCAGCAGCTTCCTGGACGGGCGCCTGAAGTTCGACGCCGCCTATGACAAGGTCAACAGCCGGGACTACAACTATTTCAACGATCTGGGCACCGCCAAGGACTCCAGCGACAAGCTGCTGCAGAACGCCCGGTTCACCTACACCCCCTACCGCTTCACCCGGGTGACCCTGGAGGCTCGATCCTACCAGATGCTCATCGACACGGCCTTCAAGCCCTTCGCCACACTGCCCCGGCTGTCGGTGCACCACACCCTGCCCCTGCCCCATCTGTCCCTGACCAGTTACGCAGAGCTCACCCGGTTCACCCACACCCGCACCAACGACAGCGAGGGGAACTACGAAGGCACCCGGCTCCACGGGGAGACCGCCGCCCGGATCCCCCTGGTGCAGGAGCCCTTCCTCCAGGTGGACGGCACCGCCAAGCTGATGTTCACCCATTACGATCAGGATCAGAAGGGCCCCCTGATGCAGTACCTGACAGATCAGGGCTTCCAGGGCTTCGACTCCAGCGTGAACCGTCTGCTGCCCCTGCTGAAGTTCCGGGCCAACCTCATTCTGGACACAGAGTTCAGCCTCTTCGGGGAGAGTTTCTCCCAGTCCCTGGAGCCCCACATCCAGTATCTGTATGTGCCCTATAAGGACCAGGACCGCATCGGCCTCTATGACACCACCGACTACATCCAGGACTACTACAGCATCTTCGGGGACAACCGCTTCGCCGGCATTGACCGGATCTCCAACGAGAACCGCCTGACCCTGGGCTTCACCAGCAAGGTGTATGACGCCGCCGGACGCCAGCGGATGACCGTCACCCTGGGACAGGCCTTCTCCCTGGAGGATCAGAAGGTGGGACTCACCCCGGCAGGGAAGGAGGTCACCTCCCGGTCCAACTTCAACCTGCTCACGGAGATCCGCCCCCTGGAGGATCTGAGTTTCGCCGGCTTCCTGGCCTATGACACGGTGCACCACAACTTCTTCCGGGGCTTCGCCGCCGCCGAGTACCGCACCGACGCCGTCACCGGGCAGCTGAACTACCGCTACACCAAGCAGGGCAACCGGGTCATGTTCAAAAATGAGAAGGTGGATCTCAAGCAGCTGGGCGCCCACCTGGCCCTGCCCCTGGGAGACCGGTTCAGCCTCATGTCCTCCATGTTCTATGATCTGGAGCAGAAGCGGAACATTGACCGGGTGGTGAAGTTGCAGTACAGCAACTGCTGCTGGAAATTCAACGTCTACCTGGAGCAGGTCAACGAACCTGACAACGTCCGCCTGCGTGCCCATGAGGACACCAAGTTCGGACTTCAGTTTGAGATGAAGGGCCTGGGAAGCCTGGGCGGAAGGGATCTGGAGCACAATCTGGACACCCGTCTGCTGCCCTACAACCGCCCCTTCAACATTTCGGAGTAGCCATGCACAAGAAAACCCCAGTCCTGATCCTCGCCGCCCTGCTGGCCGGGGGAGTAGCCCCCGCCGCCGATCAGATCCCCGCGGGGCACAACCGCATTGAGGCCGTGGCCAACAGCCGTGTGATCCTCAGGAGCGATCTGGACGCCTATGAGGCGGAATACCTGAAGAAGATGCGGGCCCACCTGTCCCCGGAGCAGATCCCCGACCGGAAGACGGTGCGGAAGCAGGCCCTGGATCAGTTGATCAACACCTCTCTGGTGGAGCAGCTGGGGGAGAAGATGGGGGTAACCATCAGCGACGTCCAACTGGATCAGATGATGGAGACGGCGGCCCGGATGAACGGCACCACCGTCCAGAAAATGTATGAGGAGAGCTTCCGCCGGGAAGGACTCACCCCCGCCCAGACCCGGGAGAAGTTCCGCCGGGAGGCCCTGATCAGCGAGCTGCAGTCCATCAGCGTCCGCAAGCGCATCAAGATCTCCAACCAGGAGATCGACCGCATGGTGGAGATGCTCAAGGCCGAAGGAGGCCATGAGACCTTCTACCATGTGGCGGGGATCTTCCTGAAGATCACCTCCTCCATGTCCCCCCAGGAGATGGATGCCGTGGAGAAGCAGGCCGAGGATCTGGTGCGCCGGATCCGGGCCGGAGAGAACTTCGCCAAGCTGGCGGCCCGCTACAGCCAGGATGAAAAGGCCGCCGACGGCGGCGACTGGGGAACCGTGAACATCCACAGCCTGCCCACCATCTTCGCCGACAACGTAGTCAACACCAAGCCCGGGGACATTGTGGGCCCGGTGCGTGGGGATGCGGGTTTCCTCATCATCAAGGTCATTGACGTCAAGGGCGCCAGGTTCCAGCCGGATGTGAAGGTCCATCTCCGGCACATTCTCATCAAGCCCACGGTGATCCTGTCCGACGCCCGGGTCACAGATCAGTTGGAGAAGATCCGGAGCCGGGTCCTGTCCGGGGAATCCGACTTCGCCACCGAGGCCCGGAAGTACTCCGAGGATCCCGCCTCCGCCGTAGAGGGGGGCGATCTGGGGCTGGTGAACCCCGAGATCTTCGATCCCCTGTTCGCCCAGAACATCAAGCCCCTGGGAGCCGGAGAGATCAGCGCGCCCTTCCGGTCATCCTACGGCTGGCACATTGCCCAGATGCTGGAGAAGAAGACCGATCCCAACTCCAACTCGGCCCTGAAGGATCAGGCCTTCCAGCTCCTGTTCTCCAAGCGCTACAACGAGGAGCTGATCATGTGGCTCAACGAGCTGAGGAATGACAGCTACATTAAGATCACGGATCCGGAGCTTTCCGGCCAGGCCCAGAAGCAGGAATAAGGGAGGAGACATGACAGACAAGGTGTACCGCATAGCGGTTTCCTCCGGCGAGAGCGCCGGCATCGGCCCCGAGATCTGCCTGGCCACCGCGGAGCGGGACTGGCCCTGCCAGCTGGTGATCCTGGCCGATATCTCCATTCTCAAAAAGCACGCCAAGCTGCTGCACCGGGATATCCGCTTTGTGGAATATGATCCCGCCCTGCCCCCGGAGCCTTCCCGGGCCGGGACCCTGTGCTACCGCCAGGTGCGGCTGCTGAAGCCCGCCGTCCCGGGGAAGCTTAACGTGGACAACAGCCCCTACGTGATCAACATGCTCACCGAGACCGCCCGGGGCTGCATGGAGGGCGAGTACCAGGCGGTGGTCACCGGTCCCGTGCACAAGGGGATCATTGCCGACTCCGGGCTGCCCTTCACCGGCCACACCGAGTTCTTCCGGGACTACGCCAAGGTCCGGGAGGTGGTGATGATGCTGGCAACCGAGGGCCTCAGGGTCTCCCTGGCCACCACCCACATGCCCCTGGCCGAAGTGCCCCGGACCATCACCCGGGCACTGCTGAAGCGGGTCATCACCATTGTGGATCATGATCTCAGGACCCAGTTCGGGATCCAGGAGCCCCGGATCTACGTGTGCGGTCTGAACCCCCACGCCGGGGAAGGCGGCCATCTGGGCATGGAGGAGATTGACACCATCATCCCCGCCATGAAGGAAATGAAGAAGAAGGGGGTGAACCTCACCGGCCCCCTGCCCGCAGACACGGTGTTCCAGCCCAAATACATGGAGAACGCCGACACCATCCTGGCCATGTACCATGATCAGGGGTTGCCGGTGCTCAAGCACCTGGGCTTCGGCAAGGCAGTGAACATCACCCTGGGCCTGCCCTTCATCCGCACCTCCGTGGATCACGGCACGGCCCTGGATCTGGCAGGCCGGGGCCTGGCCGATCACGGCAGCCTGTTCACCGCCATCAGCTACGCCATCAGCATGGTCCAGGCAAAGCATGGCAGCTGACAGGCGCCCCCGGCGCAGCATTCCCGGGGAGGGGTTCCGGGCCCGGAAGCAGTTCGGCCAGAACTTCCTCCGGGATGAGAACATCATTGCGGACATTGTCGCCGCCATCGCCCCGGATGATCAGGAGGTCACCGTGGAGATCGGACCGGGTATGGGCGCCCTCACCCGGCCGGTGTGCCGGCGGCTCAGCCATCTCCATGCCGTGGAGATCGACCGGGATCTGGCCCAGCGTCTCCGGGAGGATCCGGTCCTGGGAAAGTGTCTCACCATCCACGAGGCCGATGCCCTGTCCTTTGACTTCTCCTCCCTGAAGCAGGAGGGGAAAGCCCTTAAGATCTTCGGCAACCTGCCCTACAACATCTCCACCCCCCTGCTGTTCCACCTGCTCAGCTACGGCCCCCTTATCAGCAGCATGACCTTCATGCTCCAGAAGGAAGTGGTGGATCGGCTCACCGCCAGTCCCGGATGCAAGGACTACGGCCGGCTGTCAGTCATGGCCCAGTACCGGTGCCGGATGTACCCCCTGCTGGCCGTGCCCCCGGAGGCCTTCCAGCCCGCCCCCAAGGTGTGGTCCGCCGTGGTGCGGATGGAGCCCTGGCAGGAGAAGCCCCGGACTGTGGCCGACGAAAGCCTCCTGGAAGCGGTGACGGCGGCCGCCTTCTCCCAGCGCCGGAAGACCATTGCCAACAGCCTGGGGGATTATCTGGAAGCCGGGGACTTTGCAGATCTGGGGCTGGATCGGCGGCTCCGGGCCGAGGATCTCACCGTAAACCAGTTTGCTGACATTGCAGATCTGGTGGCTGCCAGGAGGAGCCGGTGAGGACCTTCTGCGTGGGGGATGTCCACGGCTGCTATGACGAGCTCAAAGCCCTGCTGGACTCAGTGGCCTTTGATCCCAATGAGGATCTGCTGCTGGCCACCGGGGATATCATCGGCCGGGGTCCCCGTCCCCTGGAAACCATCCGCCTCTTCATGTCCCTGGGAAAGCATGCCGTTGCCGTGCAGGGCAACCATGATCTCTCCCTCCTTCGCAACTACTCCATCTGGCGCAACCTCCGGGACGCCTCCTCCCGGGACAAGTTTGTCGCCGGCCTGAAATCCCGGGAACTGGGGATCATCCTCGCCCAGGATGATCGGGAGGAGATCTTCACCTATCTCCGATCCAATCCCATGTGTTACAGCGATCCCGCCCGGAGGATCCTGCTAACCCATGCGGGACTCTCCCCGGAGTGGACCGTCTCCGACGCATTGATCCGGGGGGCCGAGGTGGAGCGGGTGCTGCGCTCAGACCGCTTCGACTGGTTCATGTCCAACATGTTCGCTGACAAGCCCGACTCCTGGTCCAAGATCCTCAAGGCCGACGCCCGGCTCCGCCGGACCGACAGGCTCCTGAAAAAGGACACGGCAAGCAAGTCCGCTACATTGGAACTGAAACGGCTGATCTACTCCGTTAACGCCCTGACCCGGATGCGCTTCTGCCGGGAGGATCTCTCCCTGGAGTTTCTGTGCAAGGACGGGCCGGAGGCGGCCCGGAGCCAGGGGCTTTACCCCTGGTATGAAAAGTGCACTGGCATTGCGGGCGACGAGACTGTGATCTTCGGCCACTGGGCAGCCCTCCAGGGTCAGTGCCCCCGGAAGAACATCATCGCCCTGGACACCGGCTGCGTGTGGAAGGGCTCCCTGACCATGACCAATCTGGACAACCTCAGGATCCGCCATACCGTGGCCGCCGGGTGAGGCTGATCCGGAGAGATGAGAGGGGCGATCCGCAGATCTCCGAAATGCTGATCTGAAGTCAGCCTCTCAATGGAAGGGGAAGAAGAGAACCCCCGGAACGGGGCAGACAAAAAGGGAATGGGCCTGAGAGATCGGCATCAGGGATCAGGGAAAGAGCCTGGGCAGAGGAGCGGCGTTGCCCGCATGGATCACAGCCCAGTCCTCAGCAACACCTTCCGTTCTCAACCCTCACTCCTGAACGGACGGAGATCTCAGCATCTCACCACCGCACGCAGTCCTGAACAGACGCGCACCTCAGCAGTCACCCTTCCGCACATAGTCCTGAAACAGACAGGGGAAGTCATTCTGCACCCCGGCCTCGACCCGGGTTTCCGCCTCCAGAGTGAAGGTGTCCTCAAAGGGCGGGAAGAAGGTGTCCGCATCCATGATCCGGGTCAGAACACGGGTGAAATACAGCCGGGAGGCAAAGGGCAGCAGTTCGGCATAAACCTTGCCGCCGCCAATGATCATCAGTTCACCGCTGCTCTCCCGGGTGAGGGTGTCCAGGGCCTCTGCTGCCGAAGTGAAGCACCTGACGTGATACCGCTCACCCAGGGACAGATCACTGGTGAGCACCACGCTGCTCCTGCCGGGCAGACAGCGGCAGCCCAGGGACTCAAAGGTCCGGCGTCCCATGAGCATGATCTTGCCCATGGTCAGTTCCCGGAAGCGGCGCATGTCGTCCCGGATGTGCCAGGGAATAGCATTGTTACGGCCGATGGCCCGATCCAGATCCGCTGCGGCGATCACTGCAACCTGGGGCAAGGCGCTCACTGCTCCTCCTCCCAGTCATCATCCCAGTCCTCATCTGCCAGATCACCCTTCCCGGCGTCCCGGGGGACGGGACCGTCATCCCAGCTGAATTCCGGCGCAGCAGCCGTCTCCCCTCCGGCCTCAGCAGCAGCGGCGGTAGCAGCAGCCTCCGCCTCCACCAGATCCATGAGTTTCAGGCACAGTTCCCGGGTGCCCTGCCCGGCGGCGGCAGAGATCAGTTCAAAGGGCTCATCACCCCGTCCCAGGGACTCCATGATCTCCCCGGCCCGGCTTTGGGCCTCCGCAGGGTTTATGTCCGCCTTGTTGAACACGGTGATCCGGCGCCGGCAGGCCAGATCCTGGGAGTACTTGGCCAGTTCACTCTCAATGATCAGGATGTTCTCCGCCGGATCAGAGCCGTCCAGGGGGAAGAGATCCACCAGATGCAGCAGCACCCGGCAGCGCTCCAGGTGCCTGAGGAACCTGTGCCCCAGACCCGCCCCGTCGGAGGCTCCCTCAATCAGTCCCGGAATGTCTGCCACCACAAAGGAGCGCCCCTGGCCCACCGTGGCCACCCCGAGACTGGGCACCAGAGTGGTGAAGGGATAGTCCGCCACCTTGGGATGGGCTGCGGACACAGCCCGGATGAAGGTGGACTTGCCGGCATTGGGCAGGCCCAGGAGGCCCACGTCAGCCAGCAGCAGAAGCTCCAGGCGCAAAGTCCGCTTCTCCCCCCTGGTGCCGTCAGTGTGCTGGGTGGGAGCCCGGTTCACCGAACTCTTGAACCGGGTGTTGCCAATGCCGTGAAAGCCGCCCTTGGCCACCAGCAGGCGCTGCCCCTGGCGGAGCAGATCCCCCAGGGTCTCACCGGTGCCCTCGTCAATGGCCCGGGTTCCCACTGGCACCTTCAGCACCCGATCCTCCCCCCGGGCGCCGGTGCAGTCATAGCTGCCGCCGTTCTCGCCCCTGCCGGCGGCATACCGCCGGACAAAGCGGAAGTCAATCAGGGTGTTGAGACCGCTGTCAGCCTCCAGATAGACATCGCCCCCATCGCCGCCATCGCCCCCGTTGGGACCGCCCCGGGGAATGTACTTCTCCCGGCGGAAGCTAACGCAGCCGTTCCCGCCGTCACCGGCCTCCACCTGGATCTGCGCCTCATCAACAAATTTCATGTTGGGCTCCCTAATATAGAAAAGCCCAGCAACGGCTGGGCTGACAGAAAACAGTTAGTTTGGCTGAGATCGGAAGATCTTACTCAGCAGCGTCCACAACGCTCACGAAGGTGCGGTTCTTGGGTCCCTTGACCTCAAACTTCACCACACCGTCGGCCTTGGCAAAAAGGGTGTGATCCCGGCCGATGCCCACGTTGGCGCCGTTATGGAACTTGGTGCCCCGCTGACGGATGATGATGTTGCCGGCAACCACCTTCTGACCACCGTACACCTTGACGCCAAGACGCTTGCTTTCCGAGTCGCGTCCGTTGCGGACAGAGCCGCCGGCTTTCTTATGTGCCATTTTCTCTTATCTCCTTAAGCCTGAATGCCGGTGATCTTGACTTCGGTGAAGTACTGGCGGTGGCCGGTGACCTTCTGGAAGTGCTTGCGGCGGCGGAACTTGACAATCTTGATCTTCTCACCGCGGCCCTGCTTGACAATCTCGCCCTGGACCTTGGCAGAAGAGATGTAGGGAGCACCCACATTCACATTCTCGCCGTCAGCGGTGAGGAGAACCTTGTCGAACTCCACCTTCTCGCCGACAGCCTTTTCGATCAGTTCAACGCGGACGACATCATCAACAGCAACCCGGTGCTGCTTTCCGCCCTCGAAAATAACTGCGTACATTTGACAATACTCCATTAGTCTCCATTGGCATGGAGACGGCAAAAACTGAATAAACTGTGCCTATTCTACCAAAAAGTTAAGCCTATGCAAGGTGAAAATATGCGGAAGATCTCAGATCTGCCCCGGCCCGGATCACAGTCGGCAGGGGCTTCAGTCCCCTTCCCCGGCGGGGATGCCGATGTTGGAATACCCCTCATTGGCGGCCAGGGTGCGGATGCTGCGGATGAACTCAGGACTGCGGTGTCCGGACAGCCGGCGCACCAGTTCCATCTGGAAATCCAGCTCCCCCTGGACCGCCTCATTCTCCAGGATCTCCTCCTCCGCCATCTCCCGGCCCAGGGAGGCTGCCTGACTGGCAATTACCGTGGACACGGAAAGCTCCGAGGCCTCGGAGGACTCGTTGCCCGTATGCTCCAGCACCGAACCCACAGCGGCCAGAACGCACTTCACCGCCTCGTTGGACGCCCGGACACCAAACTGATCACCCTGCTCCTCCGGGAGCAGCAGCGCATGCAGGGAGCGCCGCACCGGGCGCCAGTCCGGCACATCACTGATCCCCGAAGCATAAAGCCAGAGCTGCTCCAGGGTCTCCCCCAGGAGACGGGTGCCCTCGCCGCAGGCATCTCCCATGAATGCGGTATAGTTGGGAAGCATTCTCTGGGCCAGGGCCGTGGCGAAGATCTGTTGCTGCCAGTTCCGGAGCTTCCGGATCCGGCGGTAGAACATGGGACCGAAGAGCATGAAGCACTCCTTTGTGACTGTAATCAGATGATATGCATGCGCTGCATGCGGATGAAGAAAGAAAGCCGGCACTTAAGGACAGGGTGGATCCGTCTCGCAATCCGCCTGTCCCCCGCTGTCCCGCCCCGGGGCAAACTGGTTATAATAGCCCGAAAATCGGCAAGGCACCGGCAAAAGGCAAAGTCCTGCAGTGGACGCCGCCAGTGTCCGCCACAGAGCACAATATATATGCCGGCAGCACGGAATTGAACACAGCAGCAGAGTGAGGAGATCAGAGCAATGCAGGAATCAGGCGAGAACTATCTTGAGACCCTCCTCATCCTCTCTGAGAAGCTCCAGGACAAAGTCCGGGCCGTGGATCTGGCCAAGGAGCTCTCCTTCAGCAAGCCCAGCGTGAGCCGGGCCCTGGGGATCCTGAAGAACAGCGGCTACATCGCCGCCGACGAAAAGGGCTACATCCGGCTCACCGAGGCCGGCAGGAGCAAAGCCGAAATGATCTACGAGCGCCACAATGTGCTCACCCGGCTGTTCAGCCTGATCGCCGGCGTCTCCCCGGAAACGGCGGAAAAGGACGCCTGCCGGGTGGAACACGTGATCAGCAACGAGACCTTCTACGGCCTGAAATCCTACCTCAGCCGGCTGGAAAAGCCCGGCTCATAGCAACGTCCTCCGGCGAAACTCCGCCGGATCCAGGAAATTCAGGCCGGCTCCCAGTTCTCGCTCTGGAGCATGGCGCTGAACACGGTCTGGGGAATGTCATCCTTGCGGATCTCCTGCTCCTCGCCGTTCTTCTGCTGATAGTAGCGGACACAGATCTGAAAGGCCGCGGTCTCAAAACTCACCCGGTACTGAAAATCGGGGTTGGCATAATACCTTCTCTCGGCATCCCGCTGAGAAAAACTGTTCCAGACGGCTGAAAGTCTCATATGGCATCTCCTGCGGCACCTGCCGCATCCCCGCCAGGCATCTGACGGTCCATCCGCACCATGAACAGCCGGCCCCGCCGGATCTGCCATGACGCCCCGGGCAGGAAGGGCCTCCATCAGGATCCCCTGCCCCAGTGAGATTATAGATCCTGGATCCGCCTCAGGAAAGAGCCGCCCCGGACTGGACCGGACATCAGCACGCCCAAACCACGGCAAAGGAGGGAAAACACCCATGATCACATCAGATCCGGTCACACCGGCGCCCCGCATCACCGTGGACACCCACATCCATACCGTGGCCAGCGGACACGCCTTCAGCACCGTGACGGAAAACGCCCGGGAAGCCGCCAGCCGGGGGCTGGCCATGATCGCCAACACCGATCACGGGCCGGATCTCCCCGGGGGAACCAACAAGATCTACTTCAAGGGCCAGCGGGTGATCCCCCGCTTCATTGCTGGCGTGGCAGTGCTCCGGGGCATTGAGGCCAACATCCGCCACGGCCGGGGCACCGACTGCACCGAGTCCATGGAGGCGGCACTGGATCTGATCATGGCAGGCTTCCATGCCCCGGTGTACAACAACGAAGGCGAGGCAGCCAACACCCGGCGCCTGATCAGTGTGATCAGTTCCGGCCGGGTTGACGTGATCACCCACCCGGCCAACACCCAATACCCCATCAGCCTCAGGGACGTGATCCAGGCCGCCCGGGACTGCCGCACCGCCCTGGAGATCAACTGCTCCCGCTACACCCGCACCGACTCCCGGCCCCTGGCAGTGCAGCTGGCCGCCCTGGCCGCCGAGGAGGGGGCACCCCTGATCATGGGATCTGATGCCCACATCTGCTATGACATCGGGTGCTTTGATCTGGGGCTCGGGATCCTGGAGGAGGCCGGAGTGGATCCCGCAATCCTGGTGAACGCCACTCCCTTAAGGCTCCTGGAGTTCCTCCAGAGCCGCGGCCGGAAGAACACCGCCGATCTGCTGGCCCACTTCCAGTCCACCGGGGAGCACCGGACTGCTGACTGAGGAACCCGGGGTTCCCAAACCACCCAGGGCCACCATGTTCAGCCCGGATCCGGCTCTATCTGTCACACGCCAGTCCGGATCTCCCAGCCCAGACCATCTCAGCCCCTCCTGCCAGGCCATTTCACCCGCCCCAACCTTCTGGATCTCCAGGGTACGGAGCGTCTCATCTCTGACACACTATGCCTTCTTGCCCAGCCCCGCCTCAACATCTCACTCGGCCCAGTCCGTCACTCTTCAGTTCAAGACCGATCCCCCAGATCCCGGACCTGAATGACCAGGGGTGCCGCTGAGACTGTGAAATCCGCCCGCCAGGATAGCCGGCTGCTCCCGGGAGCCTGTGCTTCCCGATGTCCGCCATCTGGCGCAGTGAAAAGGAAGGAGAAGGGTGAAACTGAGACCGAGGAAGGGGATCCGGATCCGGACACGGACACTCTGCCCGCCTCCGGATCACCCGGAATGTACAGTTACACCATTCGTTCATACTGAGTTACACTAAAACATCATAATCACATTACACAGACATAATTTCAGATTTATCCAAAAATTACATCATAAA
>CACZLZ010000033.1 GCA_902782145.1 uncultured Aeromonadales bacterium | reverse complement strand
GTCAGGCACCCCTTTTGGAGCGGTAGTTCAGCTTGGTTAGAACGCCTGCCTGTCACGCAGGAGGTCGCGGGTTCGAGCCCCGTCCGTTCCGCCACCCTTTCAAGAAGCAGGCTTTATGCCTGCTTTTTTCATTTCAGGACCGCGCTTTCCTGACGCCTTCCTGAAGATCTGCTGTTGTCACGTCATTTGCCTTCCACCCCGACGGTGCGAGCACCCTGAAATCTTTTCTTTTGCAGAGATCAACAAAGCGGCCCCTATTTCACGGATCTCCGGTGCCGTTGTGCTAGAATTTACCCATGGACTCATCTTTCGGGAGGTGACATATGTGGGTGATAGTGGTCTGTGACATCCTAATCTTCATTCTTGGTATCTTATTCGGCCGTCTGTTCTTCAGCCGCAACAGCAATGTGGAGCATGATCTGGAACTGGCCAAGCGGGAACTGGGTGATCTCAGAAACAAGATGAAGCATCACCTGTCCGAGACGGCCTTCCTCTTCCAGCAGTTTGATGATCACTACCAGAAACTGTTACAGCATTTCGGTGACATGTCCCAGGAGATCAGTTCCTCCCTGGTACGGGACAATATCAACGATCCCAAGATCCTGTCTTCAGTGGAGTCCCTGAACGTGCTGAAGAAGCTTAAAACCAAGTCCGCTCCTTCCACTGAGCATCCGTCGGTGCAGCCCAAGGATTACGAGGCTTAAATCCGGGGGAACAAATTGACTCTTCTTTAGTCTCAAGAAATGTGTTCTTCAGCACATTATTCAAAGGGAGAGTTAAATGCTTAAGCTAAACAGGCTTTCATCAGTTCTTTTGTTTGCAGGCGCCCTGGCGCTCACTTCCGCCGATGTCCTGGCAGAGACCCAGGCACCGGCTGTCCCTGTCCAGGCAGGCGGCGTTCCGTCCCTGGCCCCTATCATTGAAAAGGTTCTTCCCGCTGTTGTCACTATCAATGTCGAGGGCAGCAAGGAAGTTTCAGGCGGCGGTCCTGAGAGTTTTCCCTTCTTCTTCGGCGATCCCTTCGGCTTCAATCCATTTGACGGCGGCCACAGTGCCCGCCGTCCCTTCAAGGCTCTTGGCTCCGGCGTGATTGTCGATGCCAAGGAAGGCTACATTGTCACCAACAACCATGTGGTTGACGATGCCAAGAAGATCACCATCACCACCCATGACGGCCGGCAGTTTGATGCCAAGAAGATCGGCGCCGATCCCCAGTCGGACGTGGCACTGCTGAAAATCGAGGGTGACCACCTCACTGCGGTTCCCTATGCAGACTCCGATGAACTCAGGGTGGGTGACTACGCCATTGCCGTGGGCAATCCCTTCGGCCTGGGCCACACCGTCACCTACGGTATCATCTCCGCTTTGGGCCGCTCTGTGGACGGCGGCGGCAACCAGTTTGAAAACTACATTCAGACGGATGCTGCCATCAACCAGGGCAACAGCGGCGGATCCCTCATTGATCTGAAGGGCAACCTCATCGGCATCAACACCGCCATCATCGCCCCCAGCGGCGGCAATGTGGGCATCGGCTTTGCCATCCCCTCCAACATGGTCAAGAGCATCACCGAGCAGTTGATCAAGTTCGGCGAGGTGCGCCGGGGCTTCCTGGGGATCATGGGCGGCGAGCTTACTCCGGATCTGGCGGAGAAGTTCGGCGCCAGCCAGAACAAGGGTGCTTTTGTGAACCAGGTGATGGAGGGCTCGGCGGCTGACGAGGCCGGTCTCAAGGCTGGAGACATCATCGTCTCCCTGAACGGCCACAAGATCGCCTCCTTCAGCGAGCTCCGGGCCCGGATCGCCACAGTGGGCTCCGGCAGCACTGTGACTTTGGGGATCATCCGTGACGGCAAGGAGATCAGCAAAAAGGTCACCCTGAAGACCGCCGACAAGCGCACGGTGGAGACTTCCAGCAAGGAGGTTAACGCCATGTTTGAGGGTGTCCAGCTGGCCAATGCCACCGGCAAGGTGCAGGGCGCAGAGATTGTGTCCATTGACAAGAAGTCCAATGCCGCCCGTTACGGTCTGCAGAAGGGCGATGTGATTGTGGGCGTGAACCGGGAGAAGGTGGAGAGCGTTGAGGATCTCAACCGGATCCTGTCCAAGAGCAAGGGCACCCAGGCACTCAACGTGATCCGGGGCAACATGAACATGTTCATTATCATCCGCTAGCGCCATACCGGCATTAAGATGATCCAGAAGCCCCGTTCCCCGCCGGAACGGGGCTTTTTGCCAACTGGGTCACGCAGCCGGCGCCCTGTTCCGTTTACGATCCCGGTGTCATAGTACGCCATCACACCGAAGGGGATTTGTCTTATGAACTGGCTCAAATACACTGCCAAGGCCGCCGCCCTGGGACTGGCCGTCAGCCTGATCATGGTGCTGTGCGTCCCCTCGGTAACCAACGGCGCCTTCTCCATTTCTTATATTCTCAGCCGCCTGACAGCGCCGGCCTCCTACCATGACGCCGTGGCCCGGGCCGCGCCTGCCGTGGTGAACATCTACACCAAGCGCAGCCACACCGACCGGGACACCGGCAAGTCGGTGATGCAGCCCGACGGTCTGGGATCCGGGGTGATCATGAGCTCCCACGGCTACATCCTGACCAACTACCATGTGATCAGCGGGGCGGACGAGATCATCATTGCCCTCCAGGACGGCCGGATCTTCGACGCCACCCTGGTGGGCAGCGATCAGCTCACGGATCTCTCGGTGCTGAAGATCGAGGCCGACAGCCTGCCGGTGATCCCTCTGAATGATCGGCGGGTGTCCCGGGTGGGGGATGTGGTCCTGGCCATCGGCAATCCCTTCAATGTGGGGCAGACCGTGACCATGGGCGTGATCAGCGCCAAGGGCCGCTCGGGTCTGGGCACCATGGGCCCCAACTCCAACGGCCGCCAGGATCTGCTGCAGACCGACGCCTATGTGGGAGTGGGGAATTCCGGAGGCGCCCTGATCAACACCCTGGGCGAACTGGTGGGGATCAATTCCGGCACCTACACCAGCTCCAGCGGCACTGAGAGCAGCAACATCACCTTTGCGGTGCCCTATCCCCTTGCACGGCGGATCATGGTGGATCTGGTGAACCGGGGCCGGGTGATCCGGGGATACCTGGGGATCAAGACCGTGGACGTGGACTCCGTCACTGCCAACCTCCTGAACCTGGGCCCCAACTATGGGCTCATTGTCCAGAAGGTGGCCCCGGCAGGTCCTGCCGAGCGGGGCGGTGTCCGGTCCGGGGATATCATGCTCAGCCTCAACGGCCAGAAGATCACCAATGCCCAGATGGCCATGGATGTCATCGCCGAGACTCCCCCCAACACCGCCATCAACATCCAGGTGCTCCGGGACGGAAAGATGCAGGAGCTGTCCGTCACCGTGGCCGAGGACACTATCCACCAGTAAGCCTCAGCCTCCCCGGGCAAGGCTTTGGGACCATGGCTTCCGGGGCCGGGCAGGGCACTTTCTCCATCCTTATTCTGTGATCCCCGCAGGATTTGCCCGGCGGGGAAAATAGTTTTTGCGATCCTCCTGATTTTCTGTATAATCACGCTACCCACTTTTTTATGTTGTATTGTTACGTACAACAGACGAGGCCTGATTCGAAGGGATCCCGCCAAGTCGCCGAGGATTGGCAGACTGCTGCCTGTTTAAAGTCGCACATTTGGGTATTTTTATAATGAAAACATTTGTCGCAAAGCCGGACACCATCAAGCGTGACTGGTATGTTGTGGATGCGGAGGGCAAGACCCTTGGTCGTCTTGCCGCTGAGATCGCCTTTCGCCTGCGCGGGAAGCACAAGCCGGAATACACTCCTTTCATGGACACCGGCGACTACATCATTGTCATCAATGCCGCCAAGGTCAGCGTGACCGGCAAGAAGTACAATGACAAGATGTACCATTCCCATTCCGGTTATCCTGGCGGGATCAAGTCCCTTCCTTTCAGTGTGATGATTGCCACCAAGCCTGAGATGGTCATCCAGTCTGCCGTTCGCGGCATGCTGCCCAGAGGCCCTCTCGGACGCGCAATGTTCAGAAAGTTAAAAGTGTACGCCGGCGCCGAGCACAATCATGCAGCTCAGCAGCCCAAGGTACTGGATATTTAATGGGAGGACATTGAAATGGTAGCAAATCAGTATTACGGAACCGGCCGCCGCAAGAGTTCCACCGCCCGTGTCTTCGCCAAGATGGGCACCGGTGAGATCAAGGTGAACCAGCGTTCCCTGGACGAGTACTTTGGCCGTCCCACCTCCAGAATGATTGTCCGTCAGCCTCTGGAACTGGTGGGCATGACTGACAAGCTTGACTTCAACATCACCGTCAAGGGCGGCGGTGCCTCCGGCCAGGCCGGTGCCATCCGCCTGGGGATCACCCGTGCCCTGATGGCCTATGATGACTCCCTGCGCGGCGAACTGCGCAAGGCTGGCTTTGTCACCCGTGACGCCCGTTGCGTTGAGCGCAAGAAGGTCGGTCTCCACAAGGCCCGCAAGCGTCCGCAGTACTCCAAGCGTTAAGCATCCGGATCTTTTCCGGTTGCGGGAACCCGGCTTCATGCCGGGTTTTTTTTGCGCATGGCTCTCTGGGACCTCCTGGCGCCGGGCTTTTCCGATCTCGTGAATTGTGACTCTATTTGCACTAATAAAAGATCAAAAGTGCTAACTTAAAAACAGCATGCGGACACGGGATCCGATGGCGGCGGCAGGGCACGGGGAAACTACGTTCCCGGTATTGCCCTGGGCGCTGTACGGAGATCCGGTGTGTCTGCCAGGAACTCCGGTGCGGCCTTCAGACCGCTCCGGGTGCGGCGCAGTTTGATCGGGAGAAACAATGGCCACTTCTAACAAGCATTCGTCGATTGCCCTGTACTCACATCCCAACAGCATCTACAGCCATCTGGTCCGCTTTGTCATGGCGGAGAAGAATGTGATCTACGATTCTGTGGAGGTGGAGGACGGCAGAACCTGCGAACAGCTTCTGGAGTACAACCCCTACGGTGAGATCCCCACTCTGGTGGACCGCAGTCTGGTCATCTACACCCCCAGCATCATCCTGGAGTACCTGGATGAGCGCTATCCTCATCCGCCCCTGCTGCCGGTGTTCCCCATTGCCCGGGCCGAGACCCGGCTCTTCCTCCACCGGGTGGAGCAGGACTGGTACAGCCTGGCCAACCGCATTCTGAAGAACGGCTCCGATCCCGAGGCGGAGAAGGATCTGAAGGAGACCATCCTGTCTTCCACGGATGCCGTGCGCAACACCGACTACTTCCTGGGAGAGGAGTTTTCCATCATGGACTGCTATGCGGCGCCCCTGCTCTGGCGTCTGCCCATGATGAACATCACCCTCACCGGTTCCAATGCCAAGCTCTGGCAGCGCTACTGCTCCATGCTTTTCTCCCGGGAGTCTTTCCGGAGTTCCCTGACCGCCGACGAGATCAACCAGCGGGCCCTGGCCACCGGCGAGGGCAAGTGACCACTCCTGCCGGATCCCCGGTCACAGGATGGGCTGTCGCCTCCTGTGACCGGGTGACGCCGTGACAGGAGGGAGCCTTGCCGTCTTCATGACAGAGCCCTTCTTCCTTTTTTTTCAATACTTTTTCTGGAGGTGATCCCCGAACGGGGATCATTGTGATCTTATGACCAAGGACAGCATTAAGCCGCCCCTTCCCCTGCAGCCGTATTTGTTTGACGCCTTCTACCGCTACTTTGCGGACAACGGCTTCAAGATCTACATCCAGGTGGACACCATGCACCCCCAGTTCGAGCTGGATCCCCGGCTCCGCAGTTTTGTGGATGAGCGCACCCAACTGATCTGTTTCAACATCAGCCCCGGGGCTGTGTCTGATGACATGACCTATGACGACAGGTTCCTCCGCTGCCGGATCCGGGTCCGGGGCGAGCCTATAAAGCTGGATGTGCCCCTGGGGGCGGTGGTGGGCATGACGTCACCCTCCTGGCCGTCACCGGTGCGGCTGCCCTGCGACATGCCTGTGCCGGACGTAACAAGCCTGAGCCTGGTGCAGGGGGAGAATGGTGAGGATGACGTGGATGAGACTTCCGCCGGTGGGGACAGTGCTGACGGGAATGATTTCTCCCCTGAGGACGGGGAGCAGTCGGATGGTGAGGCCAAGACAGATGGCGGGAAGGACGGGGGCAGGAAGCCCGGTGCCACCCTCAGGATTGTCTGACCGGATCCGTGTCCGCGTCTTTTTCTTGTCCGGATCCTGCGTCTTCCCTGTGATCCGGGAGTTTCCGGTGTGACTGTGCAAGGGAGATGAAACGGCAGAGCCCGGGGCTGTGAAGCTTCGGGCTCTGGTGATCTGAGATCTGGCTGGGTGCCTGAGGGCAGGGGCAGATCCGGTGTTCATCTCCGCCCAGGGAGGCGGTGGCTTTCCTGGATACTGCCGGGCAGGGCGCCGGCGGCATCCCCAGGACGCGATCAGTCAAGAAAGGCTTACGGCAGGATGGTGATGGGGGTTCCCGGGACAATCATCTGGTAAACCTCATCCATGTCGTTGTTCAGCAGGGCGATGCAACCGTTGGTCCAGTTGGAGGGCTGCAGGAACTTGTTGACGTTCAGCTCCCCGTCCTGATCCTCGTCCGCTGATCTGCCGATGCGGTTGGGCTGGCCGTGGATCATGATCATGCCCCCGGGATCCAGACCCCGGGACCGGGCCTTCTGCCGATCATCGTCGTTGGGGTAGGAGATGTGGATGGACAGGGAGTATTCAGAGCTGGCCTTCTTGTAGTCCAGGATGTAGTTCCCTTCGGGGGTGCGGTTGTCGCCCCGGTGCTGCTTGTGTCCCTTGGGGACCTTGCCCAGGGCCACAAAGTACTTCCGGAGGATCTTCCGGTTCTTGATGAGCTCCATCTGGTGCATGGACTTGCGCACCACCACCAGATCCACCGGGCGGGAGGAGGTGGCGACGCTCTGGTAGAAACTGTCACCTCCCCGGGTGGCCGCCGCCGCTGAGACCGGGGCAGTGCTGCCGGCGGCAGGGGCCGCAGGCTCACCGGGCTTCACCCGCCTGACGGTGATCTTCCCCTCAGCCTGCAGCTGCTCCCTGAGCTCCTGGGCGGCGACGGCCTCCAGGGCCTGGCGCCGTGCCTCGGCGGGAGCCATGCCGCGCTTGGTGAAGAAACTTTCCATGATCTTGACCTTCTCTGCCCGAGCCGGATCCGGCCTGACCGGGATACCGGGGGCGGAGTGGGTGTCCCCGGCGGACAGGACGCCGCTGAAGGCCAGCAGCAGGGGAAAGATCAGATGGGTGATGCGTGTTTTCATTTTGCCCTTCGCATATCGCACAGGATGCGGGGATTATAGCCAACTTTCCCTTTCCTGTCAGTCTCTGCCGTCCTTGGCGGCCCAGGCTCACCGGAGAGCCCGGACTGACGCATGACTGCCGCCGCTGCCTTGGGAATGATCCTGGATCTGACTGCTGCCGTCCCCCTGGGAATGGTCCGGGAGCCGTCCTGCGCATTGCCACGGGAATGCCCCGGGACCAGTCCGGAACCGGTAGCAGCCGGAAGTCCGCCCATGAACCCAAACCGGGGCGGAAACCCCCGGGTTCCGGGGAAAAGCGGGCTGTTTTTCAATGGTGCTCACTGATTTTTTCTCCCTGGCTGTTATAGAATTGCCATGTCTTTGTTTTGAGGAAGCGACAATATGAAAACACTTAGCAAGGTTGCTGCCCTTGTCCTGGCCTCGGCCGGGCTGTCAGTGAGCGCCTCCGCAGCCCCGGCCTATGAGTTCAGCGAACCGGTGTACCTGTATGTTGACGGCAAGCTGGTCCAGAGTGCTGAGTTCAAGAGAAGCTCCAGCCTGAACTACATGTTTGAGGCCACCACCGAGCTTTCCAAGGGCGAGCACAAGATCCTGATCGCCGACCGCAAGAAGTCCTGCGCCAACTCATATGTGGCTGACACCGGGGCTGACGGCAAGCTGCTGTTCGGCAAGACCACCAAGGTCAGCGGCTGCGCTCAGAACAAGACCTTCAAAATGAACATCATGCTGCCGGGCAACTACACCTTCAGCCTGAGCATGTTCAATCCCAAGACCCCCACGGTCAAGGCTATCCGGGCCACCACCGGCGTGGTTGAGGTCAAGCGTGAGGTTCCCAAGGCCAAGTGCATCACCTACAAGGGCGGCCCCGTGACCGTTGACGTCGCCGGCACCTGGCCCAACGGCACCCTGCTCCGGGACGCCTACACCGGTGAGACCATGAAGGTCGCCGGCGGCAAGGTCAAGGTGGTTCCCGGTGCCTCCTCCGAAGGCATTGTGCTCCTGGAGCCGGCCACTGAGGAGAGCAAGAGGATCAAGCCCTTCAGCTGGGACAATGCGGTGATTTATTTCCTGCTCACCGACCGCTTCAACAACGGGGACAAGTCCAATGACTTCTCCTACGGCCGCTTCAAGGACGGCAAGGACGAGATCGGCACCTTCCACGGCGGCGACTTCAAGGGCATCATCCAGAAGCTGGACTACCTGCAGAAGCTGGGGATCAACGCCATCTGGATCACCCCCATGGTGGAGCAGTCCCACGGCTACATCGGCGGCGGCGACCAGGGCCACTCCTTCCCCTTCTTCGCCTACCATGGCTACTGGGCTGCGGACTTCACCCGCCTGGACGCCAACTATGGCACCGATGACGATCTGCGCAACCTGGTCCGGGAGTGCCACAAGCGGGGGATCCGCCTGATTGTGGACACGGTCATGAACCATCCGGGCTATGCCACTCTGGCCGATCTCCAGGACTTCGGTCTGGAGAGTGTGACCAAGAACACCGGGGAGCTCCCCAGCCGCTGGGCGGACTACCGGCCCAAGAACCTGGCCAGCTGGCAGGGATACTCCCAGTTCATGGACTACAGTAGCAAGAACTGGGTGGACTGGTGGGGCAACAAGTGGATCCGCGCCGGCTTCCCTCATCACCAGCAGCCCGGCAACGATGATCAGAACATGGGCGTGGCCGGCCTGCCCGACTTCATCACCGAGGGCAAGACCCCGGTGGATCTGCCCAAGTTCCTGAAGAACAAGAAGGACACCCGGGCGGTGCAGTTGCCCAATGCCACGGTGCTGGACTACCTGGTCAGCTGGCACACCTACTGGGTGCGGAACTTCGGCATTGACGCCCTGCGCTGCGACACAGTGAAGCATGTCCAGGCCCAGGCCTGGAAGAAGCTCCACGACTCCGCCGCCCAGGCCCTGAAGGAGTGGAAGAGGGAGCACAGCTCCGAGAAACTGGACGATCTGCCCCTGTTCATGGTGGGCGAGGTCTGGGATCACGGTCTGTCCCATGATGATCTCTACTACAAGAACGGCTTTGACTCCCTGATCAACTTTGACTACCAGCGCAAGTCCTTTGAGCTGGCCCAGTGCATGGCAGATGCGGATCCCACCTACACCAACTATGCCAAGATGATTGCCGGGGATCCCCATTTCAACGGTCTGAGCTACATTTCCTCCCATGACACCAAGATGTTCTGGTCGGACTTCAAGAGCTTCACCCTGCAGAAGCGCGCTGCCAACAGCTTCCTGATGCTTCCCGGCCAGGTTCAGATCTACTATGGCGACGAGTCCGGCCGTCCCATCATGGCTGACGGCGGCTATCCGGATCAGGCTCTCAGATCGGACATGAACTGGGGTGATCTGAACAAGCCCGAGTACCGGGATCTGTACCAGCACTGGAGCAAGCTCAACCACTTCCGGCTGGCCCATCCCGCCATTGCTGACGGCAAGCACCGGAAGATCAGCAAGCCCAAGAGCCCTTATTACGCCTTTGTGCGGGAGAAGGGCAGTGACAAGGTCATGGTGGTGTTCGTGGGCAACCGTCCGTAACACCGGGCCTTCCTGAAAGGCCTTTATGACCGGATCCCGTGACACGTTTGTTGCGGGATTTTTTATGCCTTAAAATAAGCCGGATCCCGGGGCAGGCGCCCCGGGCCGGGACGTAGCTCCGGCACACGGGGCGGGGAAGGGGGACTTATGCTCAATCTGATCTGGGCACTGCTCATGGTGGTGTCGGTGCTGGCGGCGGTGATCCAACTGGCCATGGGCCGGACCGAGGCGGTGAATGAGCTGATGGGCGCCTTCTTCTCCTCGGCGGAGAATGCGGTGAAGATCGCCATCGGCCTGGCGGGCCTGCTGTGTGCTTGGTTGGGGATCTGCCGGATCATGGAGGAGTCGGGGATCATGTCCCGGATCGCCGGGCTGCTGACCCCTCTGTTCCGGGTGATCATGCCGGAGATCCCTCCGGGGCATCCGGCCCTGGGCTCGGTGACCATGAACCTGTCGGCCAACATGCTGGGACTGGACAATGCCGCCACCCCCCTGGGGATCCGGGCCATGAAGGATCTCCAGTCCCTGAACTCCACCCCGGACACCGCCACCAACGCCCAGATCATGTTCCTGGTGCTGAACACCTCCTCCGTGTGCCTGTTTCCGGTGACGGTGTTCCTGTACCGGGCCCAGATGGGTGCCGCCGCTCCGGCGGACGTCTTTGTGCCCATGCTGCTGGCCACCACCGCCTCCACAGTGGCGGGCTTTCTGGTGACAGCCCTGGTGCAGCGGATCCCTTTGCTGCGCCTGCCTGTGCTCCTGTGGGGTGTGGTGCTCCTGTCCCTGGCCGGGGGCGTGGCCGCCTGGGGCATGTGGGCGGGTGCCGCACTGTCAGAGCAGTCGTCCCTGGTGGCCAACCTGGTGCTGCTCCTGCTGGTGGGCGGGATCCTGCTGTGGGCCCTGATCCGGGGCGTCAAACCCTTTGAGGTTTTTATCCAGGGCGCCCGGGAGGGCTTTGCCACCGCATTGGAGATCCTGCCCTTCCTGGTGGCCATGCTTGTGGCAGTGGGCATGTTCCGGGCCTCCGGCGCCCTGGACATGATCCTGGACGGCGTCCGGTGGGCGGTGTCCCTGGTGGCCGGTGATGTGCGCTTTGTGGACGCCCTGCCGGTGGCGGCGGTGAAGCCTCTTTCCGGATCTGGCGCCCGGGCTATGATGATTGACGTGATGGAGACCTTCGGTGCCGACTCCTTCCAGGGCAGGCTGGCATCGGTGATGCAGGGATCCACCGAGACCACCTTCTATGTGATGGCGGTGTATTTCGGATCAGTGGGGATCTCCCGGGTGCGCCACGCCGTGGCCTGCGGCCTGACGGCGGATGCAGTGGCCGCCGCCGCCTCGGTGTTTTTCGCCTGGTGCTTTTTCGGTTAGGAGATGTGACCATGGACAAACTTGACGTCCTGCTTTATCTGATGGGCGAGCGCCGGTGGGAACTCTCCCGGCAGGCCCCGGACGCTTCCGGTGCCGGAGCAGCGGCAGCGTCCCAGGCTGCAGTTCCGGGGATTGCCGTCTCCGGGAGCGCCGCTGTCCCCGGGAATGCTCCTGCCGCAGTCATGCCCGTGCCTGGTGTCCCGGCGGCAACCTCTGTGGCTCGTGCAACCACTGCTGTTCCTGGTGCTGCCGCACCGGGTGCCGGCGGCCGGCTTCTTCATGTGGCCGGGCCCCGTCCGGGGTGGTTGCCGGATCTCCTCTTGCTGCTGCCCTTCTGCCAGGAGGCGGCACCCGGGATGGTCCCGGGGGCGGGGGACGTGGTTCTGGTCACCGATCCCGCCCTGGGCGGGGTCCCGGGCACCCCTCTGGACGGCACCGCCGGTAAGAAGACCCTGTGGCGGTCCCTTCTGGCATCCGGCCTTCTGGGACGGGGGTGAGACTTGGAAGGCCTGACTGTGTCCCCCCTGGGGGCGGAGCATCTGGAGCAGGTGGCCGGCATTGAGGAGCGGGGGCAGCTGACTCCCATGTCCCGGGGACTGCTGGCGCCGATCCTGGCCGGTGACTCCCGGTCCCGGATCATCGGTGCCTTTGACGGCGCCGGGACGCTGGCAGGGTTTCTGATCTACTCCCTGCTGCCCCCGGAGTCGGAGCTGGAGGATCTGTGCGTGGATCTGCCCTTCCGCAATCTGGGAGTGGGATCCTCCCTCATGGGTGCCTACTGTGCTATTCTTGAGGAGGCAGGCTGCTCCTGTTCCCATCTGGAGGTCAGGATCTCCAATGCTCCGGCCCTTCATCTGTACCGGAAGTGGGGCTACGGGGATGTGGGGCGCCGCCGGGACTACTACCGTCTTCCCTGGGGCGGACGGGAGGATGCGCTGCTGATGACCCGGTCAGGCGCGTGACTGCGGTGTTCTGTTGGAGGAAATGATGAAAACTCATGTGGGGATGGTTCTGCTTGCCGCCGCATGCCTTGGCCTGGGCGGCCTCTGCTACGGGGATGCGGTCTACTGGTATGTGGATGACAACGGGGTGACCCATTTCGGATCCGAGCCTGTGGGGGACGGGGACAGCTCCGGGGTGGTGGACTACCAGGAAGTGCCTGATGACTCCATTGTCACCAGTCCCGGGGGCGGTACCACCACGGTGATCAACTCCTCTCAGTTTGGTGACGGCACCTACCGCCATCCCGGGGAGGACAGCGCTCCTAAGGAGCGCCCCCGGGTGACGGTCCCCGAGAACACCAGCATCGTCAAGGATCGCCGGGAACTGGTCAACCTAAGCAACCGCCCGGTCAGGGACGAAGATCTTGAGTAGTCTCCGCTTCCTCCCCGGGGTGTGTCTTGGGCTCCTGCTGGCCTTGGGGCCGGCAGCCGGCGCCAAAGTCTACTTCTTCGTGGACGAGAAGGGGGTGACCCACTACACCGACACCGCCGCCGACGGGCTGGAAAGCGGCTATGATGTGGGTGAGATTGAGGAGTATGACGAGGATCATGAGGATGACGTCCTTCTGACCTATGACGCCCAGACCCGGGAGGTCCTCATCGAGAACCGGCTCTATTCCCCCATCTCTGTGATCCTGAAGGTCTCCGACGAATCCGCCGTGGACACGGACATTGCCTTCAACCGGATCTTCACGGTGGAGGGGAACACGGTGATGAGCCTGGGCCACATCTACGACGTGGACGAATCCCGGAAGTTCACACTGACACGGGAGTTCTCCATCGGCACCCCCACCGACAAGGAGCAGCTGGATCATGACGAGTTCCTGATCCCCTTCAAGGGCAGGTTCCTGGTGACTCAGGCCGGGGGCGGGAAGTTCTCCCACAAGGGACCCAAAAACCGCTATGCGGTGGATATCTCCATGCCTGTGGGCACCCCGGTGTATGCCGCCCGGGACGGCACTGTGGTGGACATGAAGATGCACTTCACCAAGGCGGGGCTGGATCCCGCCGCCCATGGCAAGGCCAACTACATCCGCCTGCGCCATGCCGACGGCACCATGACCGTCTATGTCCACCTGCAGCATGAGTCCCAGGTGGTGAAACTGGGGCAGAAGGTCAGGGCAGGGGATCTTATCGCCCGATCCGGTAACACCGGCTATACCACAGGTCCCCATCTCCACTTTGCCGTGCAGCACAACAATGGTGTGGCCACGGTGGCCATTCCCTTCAAGTTCCATGGCGGAGTCGTCGCCAAGGCGGGGATGATGCTGGAGCGGAAGTAGGACCGGATCCCGTTAGAGTGATCTGCAGGATCCCGGGCGGGCACCGGAGCCGGACACCCGGCATTCCCTGGCTGCCGCCTTCCCTGCCGGGCAGAGGGCCCGGTGTCCAGGCTCCCGTCCTGTTGCCATCGTCCGTCCTCTGATCTGTGCATGCCTGCAGCTGCCGGTGCCATGTCATCTCATGTCATCTCATCTCATCTCATCTCATCTCATCTCATCTCACATCCATCCTCTGTAGCCCGTTCTGCCCCAAGAACTGTGATGCTCCGGTAGCCAGTCTCTGACAAGCCGGTGGTCCCCGGAGCCCCCATGAGTTTCCGTAAGTTCTCTGGAGATCCTCCGGTTTTGCCGGCGGCTTTTTTTTACCCGTGTCACGTTTTTTTGGTGATGATGAGGTTTTTTGTTAAAATGACACGGGTTTTTGTGCCCCTGTTCCGGGGTGCTTTCATGTGCGCGGCCCTGGCCGTGCTGGTTAATTTTTGTAGCGGAATGCTATTGGGATTAAAAGAATGTTAATTGGAATACCGAGAGAAGGTCAGGCAGGTGAGGCCCGGGTTGCCGCAACTCCCGCCACAGTGACCCAGCTGCTCAAGCTCGGCTTCGAAGTCGCCGTGGAGTCTGGTGCCGGTGAAAGGGCCAACTTTGCCGACAAGGCCTATGAAGAGGCCGGAGCCAGGATTGCCAAGGCTGCCGAAGTCTGGAGCGCCCCTCTGATTTACAAGGTGAACCCCCCCACTGCCAAGGAGATCACCAGCCTCAAGGACGGCGCCACCGTGGTGAGTTACATCATGCCGGGCCAGAACCCTGCGCTGGTGGAGACCCTCAGCACCCGGAAGATCAATGTCCTGGCCATGGACATGGTGCCCCGCATCTCCCGGGCCCAGTCCATGGACGCACTGTCCTCCATGGCCAACATCTCCGGTTACCGGGCCGTGATTGAGGCAGCCCATGCCTTCGGACGGTTCTTCACCGGTCAGATCACCGCCGCCGGCAAGGTTCCCCCGGCCAAGGTCCTGGTCATCGGCGCCGGTGTCGCCGGCCTGGCTGCCATCGGCACCGCCCACTCCCTGGGCGCTGTGGTCCGCGCCTTTGACACCCGTCCTGAGGTGGCAGAGCAGATTGAGTCCATGGGTGGCGAGTTCCTGAAGCTGAACTTCAAGGACAAGGAGGATGGTTCCTCCTCTGACGGCTATGCCAAGACCATGAGCGATGAGTTCATCAAGGCTGAGATGGAGCTGTTTGCCCAGCAGTGCCGTGAGGTGGACATCATCATCACCACCGCTGCCATCCCGGGCAAGAAGGCTCCCCGCCTGATCACCGCCGACATGGTGGCATCCATGAAGAACGGCTCGGTGATTGTGGATCTGGCTGCTGCCACCGGCGGCAACTGTGAGGGCACTGAGGCTGGCAAGATTGTGACCACTGCCAACGGCGTGAAGATGATCGGCTACACCGATCTGGCCTCCCGCCTGCCCACCCAGTCATCCCAGCTGTACTCCACCAACTTGGTGAACCTGAGCAAGCTCCTGTGCCCTGAGAAGGATGGCAACATCAACATCAACTTTGAGGATGTCATTCTCCGGAACATGACCGTGATCCGCGACGGCGAGGTCACCTTCCCGCCTCCCAAGATCAGCGTGTCCGCCGCCCCGGCCGCCAAGGCCCCTGAGGCCAAGGCTCCCGAGGCTCCTGCCCAGGCACCCGCCCGGGAGACCAGGGCCTTCAAGTACGGCCTGGCTGCGGTGTTCGCCCTGCTGTTTGCCGTTGTGGCCCACTTCTGCCCGGCGGAGTTCCTGTCCCATTTCACCGTGTTCGCCCTGGCCTGCGTGGTGGGCTACTACGTGGTCTGGAACGTCACCCATGCGCTGCACACTCCCCTGATGTCCGTGACCAACGCCATCTCCGGCATTATTGTGGTGGGTTCCATTCTCCAGATCTTCGGCGGCGGCCTGGCTGTGGGGATCATTTCATTCATTGCGATAACCATCGCATCCATCAACATCTTCGGCGGCTTCACCGTGACCCAGCGCATGCTGAGGATGTTCAGAAAGGGATAATAGGAGACAGACTTTAAATGTTGTCACAAGGTATCGTTACTGCCGCCTACATAGTGGCGGCCATACTGTTCATTCTGGCACTGGCCGGTCTGTCAAAGCAGGAGACCGCCAAGGCGGGCAACCTGTCCGGCATTGTGGGCATGATCATTGCCCTGGTGGCCACCATCTTCGGCCCGGCCTTCAACGGCATGGGCTTTGCCCTGATTGCCCTGGCTATGGTCATCGGCGCCGTCATCGGCATCCGTCTGGCCCTCAAGGTTGAGATGACCGGCATGCCCGAGCTCATCGCCATGCTCCACAGCTTTGTGGGTCTGGCAGCTGTCCTGGTGGGCTTCTGCACCTACATCAACATGCCCGCAGAGGCTCCTGAGGCCCCGGCTCCCGTGACCCAGACTGTCCAGGCTTCCGCTCTTCCCGGCACTGTCCAGAACAGCAACGCCAACCTGCTCCTGAACTCCGGCATGAACGGCCAGGGCGTGATCCTTCCCGGGGTTTCCGCCTCTGTGAACGTTCCCGCACCGGCTGCCCAGAGCCCTGCTCCTGCCTCCGCTCCTGAGAGCCGCAGCAAGATCATTGTTGAACTGGTTGAGATCTTCCTGGGCGTCTTCATTGGCGCCGTGACCTTCACCGGATCCATCATCGCCTTTGGCAAGCTCAGGGGGATCATCGCCTCCAAGGCTCTGGAACTGCCCTTCAAGCATTACTGGAACCTGCTGGCCCTGGTGGTGTGCACCGGCCTGTTCATCTGGTTCCTGTGCCTGGGTTCCTGCGGACTGGGCTTCCTGCCTCTGGTGCTGATGACCGTCATCGCCTTTGTCTTCGGCGTGCATCTGGTCATGTCCATCGGCGGTGCCGACATGCCCGTGGTCATCTCCATGCTGAACTCCTACTCCGGATGGGCCGCAGCCGCTGCGGGCTTCATGCTCAGCAACGATCTGCTGATTGTCACCGGCTCCCTGGTGGGCTCCTCCGGTGCCATCCTGTCCTACATCATGTGCCGTGCCATGAACAGATCCTTCATCTCGGTCATCGCCGGCGGCTTTGGCAACACTGTGCAGTCTGCTGATGATCAGCCTGAGGGCGAGATCCACGAGGTGAAGGCTGCTGATGTGGCTGAGATGCTGAAGAACTCCAGCTCCGTGATCATCACCCCGGGATACGGCATGGCCGTGGCCCAGGCCCAGTATCCGGTGGCTGCCCTGACTCAGAAGCTCCGGGATATGGGGATCACCGTGCGTTTCGGCATCCATCCGGTGGCCGGCCGTCTGCCTGGACACATGAATGTCCTTCTGGCTGAGGCCAAGGTCCCCTATGACATCGTGCTGGAGATGGACGAGATCAACGATGACTTCGAGGACACAGACACCGTCCTGGTTATCGGTGCCAACGACACCGTCAACCCTGCCGCCGCCGAGAACACCAGCAGCCCCATCTACGGCATGCCGGTGCTGGAGGTCTGGAAGGCCCGGAATGTGGTGGTGTTCAAGCGCAGCATGAATGCCGGCTACGCCGGTGTGCAGAACCCGCTGTTCTTCAAGGACAACACCTACATGTGCTTTGGTGATGCCAAGAACACTGTCAATGACATCCTGAGCAATTTCTGATCGCAGAAAGCGCTCTGATTGTTTAGTCTGGGGGAGCTTCGGCTCCCCTTTCTCATGCCCGGCAGCGATCCGGCATCTTCCCGCCTTCGATCCCCGCTGACTTCCGACCCACTGCCAGCCTCCCCGCCCTCAGCGTCAGCTAGCATATTCGCGTCTCGCCAACCTTAGCGTCACACAACATATTCCCGCCTTTCCGGTCCGCATCCCCGGTGGCGTCAGAAAACTTCTGACACCGGGTACCGGATGACGTTGGCCTCCGGCTGAGTCCGGGGAACTGTGTCAGAGGCGGCCGGGGTTTCTCTTTCTGATCAGTGGCTGCCGCCCGGGGAGCTCCGGTGAATTGCCAGCCTGATCTTGCGGGAGGTGGAGTCGGGTATGGGGGATGTGCAGGGCAGGTGGGTCAGGCGGCCTGACGGATGAGCATGGCTGGCGGGTTGTGATGGCCTGTGGGATTGATCCGGCTAGCGGTTAATGGTGCCTCTCGGCATGATGTGGGATGCGGGTCGGGCAGGGGCACAGAGGGGAATTTCCGGTCCGGGTGGAGGATGAGGGCAGTCCTTGTCAGACTTGGGGTTCTCCGGGTATTGACTCGCGCCGTCTGCCCCGGGCTGGCGGCAAGACCGGGCGAGCGGCCGCCGGCCCAAAAAGAAAGCGGCGGAACATGTCCGCCGCCTGGGGCCGTCTCCCGCACTCATCCCGTGCGGGGCGGGGTGGGATCAGAGATCAGTGACCTCGATGGTGTCGGAGGTCAGGCTGTCACCGGAAGGGGCGGGCAGGGTCTCAATCTCCGTGGAGACGGCCTGCTGGTCCTGGGTGTCTCCGGTCTCGGCGCCGATGTAGCGGTAGAGCTTCACCACCCGGCTGACCCCGTCGGTGGCGGCGGCCACCTGGGCAGCCCGCTCACCCTCCTCACGGGTGACCACGCCCATAAGGTAGACCACGCTGTTTTCGGTGACCACCTTGAAGCTGTTGGTGTTGATCCCGGACTCGCCGATGAGCTTGGTCTTGAGCTTGGTGGTGATCCAGCTGTCCTTGCTGGACTGTCCGACCCCCACGTTCTCTCCAGTCACCAGGGCATTGTGCACCTTCCGGACGCCCTTGATCTTCATGCAGGTCTTTTCCAGATCCTTCATGATGGCCTGGGATCTGGTCTGGCCGTGGACCAGGAGAATGCCGTCCACGGAGGTGGTGCCGATGTTGCTGCTGCGGTAGCCGATCTCGTCCAGGCTCTTGATCTCGTCCTTGGCCACGGACTCAATAGCGCTGTCATCGATCATGGTGCCCATGGTGCGGCGTTCACCCACCACAGAGGCTGCTCCGGCACCGGCGGCGCCGGCAATGAGCACGGCGGTGCATCCGGAAAGCGTGGATGCGGCCAGCAGCGCGGCGGCTGCGGTCATGCAGATTCTGTTCATGGTTGTTCTGTTCCTTGTCTGGTTGATCTGTTGCGCCGGTTGGGGGCCGGCGCTGAAGGATAGGGATCCGGGCACAGGGTGTGCCCGGGAAACTCTCAGGGGATCATCCCTGGCGGCCGCTTTTGAGCATGATCTGAAATACGTACATCAGGGCCAGCACCGCCGTGTCGGGATCGGTCAGATCCCCCAGGCTGATGGTCAGATCCCCGGGTCCCAAGCGCTCGGTGATGAAGCTGTCCCGGCTGCTGCAGCTGATGCAGATGATCATGCACTGCTTCTCCCGGGCCTTCTCCATCAGCCGGAGAATGGCAGTCTCCGAGGGATCCTGCTGTCCCGGGAAACTGCCCGGCACCAGGAGCAGCAGATCTTCGGGGCTCCCCACCAGGTCGAACTGGGCGCTGAAGATGTTCCCCGGATCCCCCTGGCGCAGCAGCCCCAGGTTCCGGGAGTCGCTGTTCAGGGAGTACACGGAGATCCCTCCGGTGCGCTGGATGAAGATCTTGTTGAGCTCCTGGACGAAGTACTCGCAGGGGGTGATGCTGCCATAGGTGGCGCAGGTGATCACCCGGCTGCCCAGCTGCAGGCAGGATATGATCGTGGCAGCGGCGGTGCTGACGCTCTCCCCCAGAAGATCGGACACGTAGTCCACCGCCTGGTGGATCGAGTCGCGGAACTGATCTCCCTGTGTCATTCCTGTATGCTCCCTGCCGGTGGAATCCGGCCGTTGCAAGACTGCCCTTTACTCAATCACCACCCAGCTGAAGTCATTCAGCACCTTGCCGTCCTCGCTGACGGTGATGGTGCCGGTGAGACCGTCAATGGATCTGTGGGATCCTGCCATGGAGGAAAGCTCCGGAGCCAGGGTCACGGAGTCGTAGCCCAGGGCGAAGAAGGTCAGCACGTTGATGTTGGAGGAGTCCAGGCTGTCGCTGATATCGCTCTTGAGGGCGTAGTCCTCCAGCAGCCAGGGCATGTCTCCCAGGTTCATGCCGGTCATCTTCCGGGTCACCGAGGCCTTCAGGTTGCCCGGGTTGGAGTTGGAGGTGATGTAGTAACCCCGGTCTCCCGGGAAGCTGCCCTCAATCTGGGTCTTGATCAGGGAGGTCTCAATGGCGGAGCCGCAGATGTACACCGCGTCAATGCCGCTGTAGGACATGCCCTGCTCAATGGCCAGGTTGGCGTCCTGCTTGTTGCGGAAGCGCTTCACCACCACATCCCCGGAGGAGCCGGTGAGTTCCGCCCATTTCCGGACAAACCCGTTGATGATCCGGGTGCCCTTGTCGGTGTCAGGCACCAGGAGCAGGGGGAGCTGCCGGCCGTCCCGGCGGATCTTCCGGGCTGCCTGGGCGCCTTCGTGCTCCGGGGTCAGGGCGTAGAAGTAGGCATTGTCTGTGGAGAAGCGGTCAAAGGTGTTGATGGCCAGGGTGGGGACCCGGACGCCGGCGGCCATGATCTTGCTGACATTCTCCTTGGTCAGGGGGCCGATGACAAAGCCGGCGCCGTCTTCCACAGCGGTGTTGTACACCGCGGTCACGTCACCGGAGTTGGAGTCATAGTAGCGGATGCTGCTGGTAAGCCCCTTTTCCCGCTGGGCCATGACAATGCCCTGGCGGAAGGCGTCGCCGTAGGTGGCCAGCTTCCCTGAGAAGGGCATGATCACGGCAATGTGGCTGATGTCCGCATAGGAGTCAAACTTCACCGGGCTGCGGCCGGCTCCTGGGGCGGCGATCCGGGTGCCGATGAGGATCCGGGCCGGGTGATCCGGGTATTTCTCCAGCCAGTCCTCGTCCAGCTCCGCCATCCTGGCGGCGCCTGCCATGCGGTTGGCGGCAAAATCCAGGTAGCCCTGATCCAGCTCGCTGAAGCCGGACTTGCGGATGGCCTCCAGCTGCCCGTCGGTCATTTCCATCAGCAGGGTCACAATGGACTGCTGGTTCTTGGTCATGGTGGCGGTGTCGTTTTCGGAGATGTACTGGTTCAGGGCCACATAACTGCGGTAGGCCTCAACCCGGTTGCCCAGCTTCCGCAGGGTGTTGCCCCGGATCACGTAATAATTGGCACTCTCCAGCCGGGACAGGGACAGCTCCCGGACCAGGGTGAGCTCCTCCAGTGCCTTCTGGTACATCTGGCGGCTGTAATGCAGGTATGCGGTGGCCAGGTGCACCTTGGACTCCTGGAGGGGTGTCAGGGCGTGCTCCTTGGCGAACTTGAGCCACAGGGCCGCCTTCTCGTAGTTCTGCTCCCTGATGTAGCTGCGGGCCACCAGGATGGAGTATTCCTGCTGCATGGATGCCGGCGCATCGTCGAAGAGATCCCGGTACCACTTGGAGGGATGCTCGATGGCGCTGAAGGCTGACAGCTGTCCTTCATCCGGCTCGCCGGCGCCGTAGCTGCCCCCGGTGGATGTGCATCCGGAGGCCAGGACGGCCGCCAGCATCAGGGGGACAATGCTTTTTGCAAGTTTCATTTTTCGGTTCCTAATCCTGCTGCTCCCAGGGAGATGGCTGGGAGATAATGTGACTGGGATCATTTTAGCAAAAAACAGCAGGCAAACAAAAAACGCCGGTCATTCCCTGACGGTGCCGGCGACTTCAGATCTGGGAGCGTCTGTACCCGGTCTGGGCGTCCCGGGCGGGGGCGCCGTCCCCCTCGGGATGGCAGGATGATTTGCCCCTGAGGGCAATGTGCCGCGCCGGGCACGGAGTGGAATGCTGAGGGTATGGCGGGCGGCGCCGGGCACGGAGTGGAATGCTGAGGGTATGGCGGGCGGCGCCGGGCACGGAGTGGAATGCTGAGGGGACGGAACGTGTGGGGACGGGCGATGGACGCTGATGGGACGGAACGGGTACAGACGGTGGAGCGGGCGGCTGAAAGACTGTGACGGGTGCAGGTGCGGTTCTGGCACGGAGGCCGGACATGGCGCAGGGGTCATGTTTCGGCCGGATCCTTGCCGGCCTCTGTGGAGTTACCTCCCTCTGCTGTGGTAAATTAGCCGGGATCTGGCGGCACCGATCTGCCGGGATCCCCCTGGCATCAGGGGGACCGGGGGACTGGGCCCTGCCAGCTGATAAGATGAACAAGCAACGGGTGTGGGTAATGACAAAACTCAGATATCTTTCTGCCAGTTCCCTCTGCCTCGGCCTGCTGGCCGCCGGAGTGTCTCCGGTCCTGGCGGAGGAGGCTGACGAACATTGGCCTTATAAGACTTTTGCCAAGGCAGTGGCTGCCGGAGACCGGGATCTCCTGCTTACGGCCTTCAAGTTTCCGGTGGAGATGTGCGTCTCCGGTGAGCCGGCGGTGTACCCGGATGCCGCGTCCCTTGCGTCCTACAGCCTTGAGGATATCCTGGGCGGCCGGGAGAATGTGGAGGAGCTGAAGAACCACTTCGGGGAGGCGTCCACCGGCGAGCCCACGGAAGCGGCTTGGAATGATCAGATGCTCTTCTTCTTCGGCGCCTCGGAGCACAAGTTCATCAGTTTCAGTTACACCGGCGACGGGATTGTTACGGTCCGGGACGAGCGCTGTCAGGACCGCATGGTGCCCCGCCGGCTTTCTTTCTGTGGGGATCCCCTGCAGGACGCTATGATCACCATGCACGCCAACCAGAGCGCCTGGTATCACTCTTCCGGCGTTTACGAGAACTTCCTGGATCACCGGGGATCAGTGCTGAATGTGCGGTCCCTGGACTCCGGGAACGGCGGCACCGTGGACTTCTCCCTGGACGGCCAGAGGTTGGATCTGGTCCGGACTCCTACTTCCTTCAAGGCAGCTCCGGTTTTCCAGGACCGCGCAAGCGGCGATCAGTACCTAGTAACTCTGCCCGAGGAGTTTGGTCAGGACTACTGCGAAGGTCCCGACAGATGCATACCGGTGCCTTACGCCTATGTCTTTCATAAGGCCGCCGGGCGTGACAGCTGCGATCCCGAGCCCATCGTTCTGGCGGAAAAGTACATGTACAATTTCTGCCCCCTGGACCGGATTGAGTCGGCGGAGATCCGGCTGTTCACCGAGGGCTTCATCAATGGTCGGGATGTGTTTGACGGGGTGGATCTCCTTAAAATGACCTTTGCGGATCCTGCCGGCAAGATCTTCCTGCGCTTTGAGAATGGTGTGGTGGACAGCCAGGGCACGGCTTATGGCCATGACAGCGAACTGGCCCGGCTCTATCAGGATGACAAGGCTCCGGAGGGCACCTATGGCGAGGTGATCGGCGTCCTGAATTATGGTGGCCGGACCCTCAGGGGTGTTTACCACGCCTACCAGCGCCTGGTGTTCCGCAATGGCGAGGAGGAGATCCTGGCACTGCCCGAGGGTGACTATGACGGCACCACCGGGGATCTGTCCTGCGCTGAGCAGGACGGCTGCACCATCAGCCAGGGGCGCTTCGTCCTCTTCGTGCGCAATGCCCTGGCCGGATGTGAGCGGATTGTCCTGGAAAGCAGCGGCAAGTGATGGAGGAGATGATGATGACAGCAAACAGTTTTTCTTTCCCCCGGGCAGCCCTGGCAGTCCTTACGGCTCTGGCCGCAGGATCCGGCAGCGCCCTGGCTGATGAGGGATCCGGGAACAGCGTCCAGGAACTCTTCAGCCAGATCACATCCAGTTACCAGGCCGCCATTCCTGACGGACGGCAGAAGGAGATCTATGACAACTTCTGCCCCCGGCAGCCCGCGATCCAGAGCATGATTGACTATTATGTTCTGGCCAACGGCCGCGGGCAGCACTATATTCAGGACATTCCCAAACATCTCCACGGAAAAAACGACACCTCCTACGTGAGCAACAACGCTGATCTGCCCGCCCGCTCCTTTCCACTGCTGAACTGGGACTACAACTCCATCACCTGGGCCGGGGAGCCCATGAAGTTCTACTATCTCGTGGCCAACTCCTGGGCTCTGGGTCCCATTTACAACATCACCCCTGACCGGAAAGCCGCCCCTACCGGGAGGCTGCTGATGGCCATGGCTGTGGGAGCCTCGACAGATCTGCTGGGAGTGGACACGCCTCTCTACCAGAGCGACTGCAAGCAGGACAACTACTGCAATGAAGATCTGGAGGCCTTCCGGCCCTTCCGCCGGATCCTGCTCATCACCCGGGATGACGATTTCTGCTCCGCTGCGGTTTACCGTGCCGAGAGGGTGGACACGGAGTTTGTCCTGGACAATCCCATCTCCCGGAATGAGGTCCGTCTTTTTGCACCCCACGGCAACTTCCGCTTTGAGATCATGCAGAAGGACTGGATCGGCACCGACGGCAAGACCCGGGGCAGTTTCACCTATGATCTGAACACCCTCACCATTGACGGGGTGAAGTACCGGATGATCCCGGCCAACGGTCCCTGGAACCAGGGCACCTGGTATCTCAAGGGTGACGGACCCCTCCATGAGAAGTGGCTCTATATGTATCCCACCGGCAGGATGGAGGATGTCTATGCCAACAGTCCCCAGCCCAAATACCACAAAGCCGACAGGGTGGTGGTGAACCTGTTTGAGAGCCGCTCCTTTGCCGGCGGCGAATCGGTGCGCCGGATCGTCCTGCGCCCGGCTGCCGGCGGCAAGGCTGAAGCTGGCACCCGGGGCGGATCCGGCAAAAAGGGCCGCGGGCGCTAGCGCACCCATGCAGTCCGTCTTGTGATTACAGAGGACAGCCTTCATCTGATGATCTGACGGGGTCTCCGGCGGTGCTGCCGCCGGGGGCCCCTCGCTTTTCTCGGGAGCATTCCACAGGTGGCCGGGGATCCACTGCGCTTTCAGGGCATGGTGGCAGCGCCGGGACATGGCCACATACCCCTTCCCCGGACACAGCAGGATGTGCCGGGACGGCTTTGCCAGGGGATCATGCCCAATGCTTGACACAGGTCACGCTTAATTGTAATATGCAGTGCCCTTTGTCTTAAGGGAAGGTTTTTTATTATTTTTTTCTAGTGTTTAGGAGTTTGTTCCATATATGGCAACCATCAACCAGCTGGTTCGCAAGCCCCGGGTGAGGAAGGTCATCAAGTCAGCAGTTCCTGCGCTTGCCGGCTGCCCCCAGAGACGTGGCGTGTGCACCCGCGTATACACGACAACACCTAAGAAGCCGAACTCAGCCATGCGTAAAGTGTGCCGTGTCCGTCTTACCAATGGTTTTGAGGTGACATCCTACATTGGAGGCGAAGGCCACAACCTGCAGGAGCACTCAGTGGTGCTGATCCGCGGCGGTCGTGTCAAGGATCTCCCCGGTGTGCGTTACCACACCATCCGCGGATCCCTGGACTGCGCCGGTGTCAAGGACCGCAAGCAGGCCCGCTCCAAGTACGGTGTCAAGCGCCCCAAGGCTTAATGACGTCTCTCCGTCAGTAAGGCCAAACGCGCACAGCGCCAATTGTTTTAAAAGTTTTGGGTAAAACCTGAAGTCAAAATAAGGAATTATAAAAATGCCGAGACGTCGCGAAGTCGGTCAGCGCAAAATCCTTCCTGATCCCAAGTTCGGATCAGAACTGCTGGCCAAGTTCATCAACGTGGTCATGGTAGACGGCAAGAAGTCTGTCTCTGAAAGCATCGTTTACGGCGCTCTGGATATCATTGCATCCAAGAGCGGCAAGGATCATCTGGTTATTTTTGAGGAAGCCCTGGATCACATCCGCCCCTCCGTTGAGGTCAAGTCCCGCCGTGTGGGCGGTTCCACCTATCAGGTGCCGGTGGAGGTTCGTCCCTCCCGCCGCAACGCCCTGGCCATGCGCTGGCTGGTTGAGGCTGCACGCAAGCGCGGTGAGAAGTCCATGGCTCAGCGTCTGGCCGGCGAGCTGCTGGACGCATCCGACAACAAGGGCAGTGCAGTGAGAAAGCGTGAGGACGTCCATCGTATGGCTGAGGCCAACAAGGCGTTCGCACATTACCGCTGGTAATCCCTGTTATCCATTCAGGCCGCGCGGACATCTGCCGCGCGGTGAGCTTCGAGGAATTTTATGGCTCGTGAAACCCCCATATCGCTGTACCGCAACATCGGTATTTCAGCGCACATTGACGCCGGCAAGACCACCACGACTGAGCGCATCCTGTTCTACACAGGTGTCAACCACAAGATCGGTGAGGTTCATGACGGCGCTGCCACCATGGACTGGATGGCCCAGGAGCAGGAGCGTGGCATAACCATCACCTCCGCCGCTACCACCTGTTTCTGGGACGGCATGTCCCACCAGTACGACAAGCACCGGATCAACATCATCGACACCCCGGGACACGTGGACTTCACCATTGAGGTGGAGCGCTCCATGCGTGTCCTGGACGGCGCTGTCATGGTTTACTGTGCTGTCGGCGGCGTTCAGCCCCAGTCCGAGACTGTGTGGCGCCAGGCCAACAAGTACCATGTGCCCCGCATTGCCTTCGTGAACAAGATGGACCGCACCGGCGCCAACTTCTTCCGCGCTGTGGAGCAGATCAAGACCAAGCTTCATGCAGTTCCCGTTCCCCTGCAGATCCCTGTGGGTGCCGAGGACAACTTCAAGGGCGTAGTTGACCTGGTCAAGATGAAGGCCATCAACTGGCACGAGGAAAACCAGGGCGTCACCTTTGACTATGTGGATATCCCCGCAGAGCTCAAGGAGAAGGCTGAGGAGTACCGTCAGATCCTGGTGGAGGCTGCCGCCGAGGCCGATGAGGCCCTCATGGAGAAGTTCTTCAACGGTGAGGAACTGTCTGAGGACGAGATCCGCAAAGCCCTGCGCAAGCGCGTGCTGAACAATGAGATCGTCCCTGTGACCTGCGGCTCCGCTTTCAAGAACAAGGGCGTCCAGGCCATGCTCGACGCTGTCATCGACTATCTGCCTTCACCGGTGGATGTGCCTGATGTGAAGGGCGAGAACATGAAGGGCGAGCCTGACACCCGCAAGGCTGACGACAATGAGCCTTTTGCCGCTCTGGCCTTCAAGATTGCCACCGATCCCTTCGTGGGCAACCTGACCTTCATCCGCTGCTACTCCGGCGTTGTGCACCAGGGCGACTTTGTGTTCAACCCCGTGAAGCAGAAGCGTGAGCGTTTCGGCCGTATCGTGCAGATGCATGCCAACAAGCGTCAGGAGATCACCGAGATCCTGGCCGGCGACATAGCCGCAGCCATCGGCCTGAAGGATGCCACCACCGGTGACACCCTGTGCGCCGAGAACAGCCCTATCATCCTTGAGAGGATGGACTTCCCTGATCCGGTTATCTCCGTGGCCGTGGAGCCCAAGACCAAGGCAGACCAGGAGAAGATGTCCCTGGCTCTGAACCGTCTGGCCCAGGAGGATCCTTCCTTCCGCGTCCACACCGATGAGGAGTCCGGTCAGACCATCATCGCCGGCATGGGCGAGTTGCACCTGGACATCATCGTCGACCGCATGAGACGCGAGTTCAAGGTTGACTGCAATGTGGGCAAGCCCCAGGTGGCTTACCGCGAGACTATCCGCAGCACTGTGGAGTGCGAAGGCAAGTTCGTCCGTCAGTCCGGCGGCCATGGCCAGTACGGTCATTGCTGGCTCAGGCTTGAGCCTCTGGAGCCCGGCAAGGGTTACGAGTTCGCCAGCGAGATTGTCGGCGGTGTCATTCCCAAGGAGTTCATTCCCGCCATCGACAAGGGCTGCCGTGAGCAGGTGGCCAGCGGCGTTCTGGCAGGATATCCTGTGGTGGATGTCAAGGTTGTGGTCTATGACGGTTCCTACCACGAGGTTGACTCCTCCGAACTGGCATTCAAGACCGCTGCCTCCATGGCCTTCAAGGGAGCCTTCAAGAAGGGCAATCCGGTTCTGCTGGAACCCATCATGAAGGTCGAGGTTGAGACCCCTGAGGAATACATGGGCGATGTCATCGGCGACCTGAACCGCCGCCGCGGCATTGTGGAGGGCATGGAGGACAACAGCTCCGGCGGCAAGATCATCAACGCTCTTGTCCCTCTGGCTGAGATGTTCGGCTATGCAACCGATCTCCGTTCCCAGACCCAGGGCCGCGCTACCCACGTGATGGAGTTCGGCAAGTATGCTGAGACTCCCAACAACATTGCCGAGACGGTTATTGAGTCCCGTCAGAGCAAGTAACTGAAAATCCGGCTGTGCCCAGGCCGGGTACAGCTTTAGGTTTGTATTTGAGGAAAAAGCTATTATGGCAAAGGAAAAATTTGAACGTACAAAGACCCACGTCAACGTAGGCACCATCGGCCACGTGGACCATGGCAAGACCACCCTGACTGCAGCCATCACC
>CACZLZ010000032.1 GCA_902782145.1 uncultured Aeromonadales bacterium | reverse complement strand
GCGTTCTCTGGCAATGTAGCTTGCTGACGCAGGTGATATGTCTTTCTGATATTGCTGACACCGCATGATGGCTCTGAGTACGGGATCCGGATGGGAACTGCGGTGCGGCGGCAAGGGCCTCTTTCATCTGAAGGCCTTGTCCCTGGGGATGAAATCCTCCAGTTCCATATCAGCTGATCTTTCCTCATAAAGTCTCTGCTCGGTTTCCCAGATCTGCTGATGGGTTTCCAGTTTCTGCAGTTTCTTCCGGCACTCTGTCTCTGCTGCTCTGGCCTTGTTGAACTCTTCCTGTGCCTTGGAGGCAGCATGCTCGGCCTTTTTCACCTCCTCCTCCAGTTCAAATTCCCCGGCATACAGGCGTTTAATGGAGGCGTTGAACTGCTCAATTTCCTTCAGAGAATGGGTGGACTTGAATAACTCCTGGTAGCGCCGGGATGATTCTTCCACCATGTAGATCCGGTAGTCCTCAAGTTCCTTGCGCTTGGCTACTGCTGCATGGCATGCCTGCTCATGCTGCTGCTGCCTGAGGATGCGTTCCTTGACGCTGGTGTTCAACCTCCGATCGCGGACGGTCTTCAGTCCCAGCAGGGGATATGATGCTGCCATCAGGGAGCCTTCTGCACTGACTGGAGGAAGCGGAGAACTTCTGCCACCTGGAGTAGGAGATCCTGTGGAATGTACTGATCCTCCTCACCCTGGGAATAAAGCGCCCGAGCCAGCGGAGGCTCCCTCATTATGGGAATGTTCTCCTCCTTGGCTGCCTCGATCATGCGTTTGGCCATTTCCCCTTCACCTTTGGCCACGATAATTGGCAGGGGATCCTTGTCCTTGTCGAAGTCAAGGGCAACTGCATAATGAGTGGGATTCACAATGAGCACCTTCGCTTTTCTGGTCTTGCTTATGGTCTGCTGGTTAAGCAGTTCCCTGTGCATCTGTTTGCGTTTGGACTTTATCAGGGGATCGCCGTCCATTTCCTTGAATTCACGCTTCACTTCATCCTTGGACATCATGTGATCCTTGGTGTACTTGAACTTGGTGTACAGAAAGTCCACGGCTGCAATGACAGCAAATGCTCCCACAGTGTATATCAGAAGCGTCTTCAGCAGCATTCCGGAGGCAACTATGACCATTCTGATGTCGGTCTCCGGTAGTTTGAAGATCATGCGGCTGTTTTTGGTGATGGCCACGTAAACTGCCACACTGAGGATCACCACTTTCAGGATGTTCTTCACAAAGTCGAAAAGGTTCTTCATGCTGAAGACTTGTTTGAACCATTTCTGCGGGTTGAGGTTTGACAGTTTGGGAATGGCTGCCTTGGGAGCAAAGAGAAAACCCACTTGCACCAGCAGGGAAACCAAGGTTGAAGCCATCACTATGGCCACCATGGGCAGGATCAGTGACAGGGAGATTTCAATGAACAGACCGCCGATGGTCTCCACTGCCTCCTGGTAATCCATCACCGGGGCGTGGGTGAAAGTGAACTCCATGCCCTCTGAGATACGGGTGTAGATAGTCTCCCCAAACATGATGAAATAGGCCAGAGCACCGATGACACCGGCTGCAGAGACGATTTCAGTGCTTTTGGCAACGTCTCCCTTCTCCCGGGACTCCCGTAGTCGTTTGTCGGTGGGTTGTTCTGTCTTTTCTCCGCTCATCCTATGTCTTCCGGCCGACTGCGCTCTCTGGAGATATCCTGAACCTTCATGGCGGCTGGCAGTCAGAAATGCAGAAATGCCGCCCCGCTGTCACTTCTGTCCTGGTGGCGGGTACATGCTTCAGGAGGAACTGCCGTCTGGGACTATGGCGTCACAGCAGTTCCGGGCAGTGTTTTCATTGGGAAACGGAGCGTAGCGTCATCACTGGTTATGATGCCATATTTTACTCCGGAGGCAATGTACGGGGGGCCGGTTTTTACAGTGGGTCACAGCCGTGACAGAAAAATTCAGCAGGGGATCGCTGCTTCTGAGGCTTTTCCCTGACTTGAGCATTCGCAGAAAAGGCAAAAAAAAATCCCGGCTCCATGGGGAACTGGGATCTTCTGGCAGTTATGATGCCTCTGTGATCGGCTCTTTTACCGGACAATAGAGGTGAGGGTGTCGCCGGCCTTGTTGATGGCTCCAATAGCGCCCTGACTGTAGGAACTCACCTTGGACATGTAATCCTGGATGATGAGCATTTCCTGCTGAATGTCAGATCCAATGGTTTCCTGCACGTTCTGCATGCTCTGGATGGCAGCATTGACGGAAGCGACGGTCTTCTCACCGGAATCCAGCGTGACACCGTAGGCTTTCAGAGCGCTGGACAGGGAAGCAGGAACATCTACTTTAGCGTCGTCTTTCTTGTCGGTGGTCAGGTTGCGGAGCTGGACAATCAGTTCGGAAACTTTCTTCTGCTCAGCCTGCTGCTCCTTGATCACCTTGATCTTTTCACTGGCGTTGTTGCGGTTGGTCTCGGCAAGTTCGTTCTGCAGCTGGGCGAAGGCAAGCTCAACGCTGTCAATGTTGATTTCGAAGCGGTTGTGAAGACCTACCTGCTGAACGTTGTTGGTTGCATTTCCGATGTCAGACATGATTTATACTCCTGTGTAAAAAAACGTTAGATACGTATCCGGTTGAAAATGGATGTTTATCACCTTTGCATGGATAACGCTGCTGCAAAGGGGAGGTTACAGCCGTCCGTATCTTTTTTTTGTATTCCTGCTTTGCTGATCTGTGGGGAGAACCTGCGGGAAAGGACTCCTTCCGTTCTCCAGAATTCTGAACGAGCTGCCCATTGTCTTTTGTGGCGGCCGACCCTAGTCTGCGGGAGATCCTGTCCAATTGTATTGGCGAATGCGCCGGCAGGGGGTATATCTTTCAGCAAATTATTTTAATGAATGTGAATTGTCCCCGGTTTTGCGGCAGATCCAGGTTCCGTTGGGCAAATGGGGCTTTTGTTTGCCAAAATGTTTTTTTTGGGTTTAGAATTTCCACGTTGCCGGTTGCAAAGGTAGTGTGCCGTTCTGGTTCATGATCGAGTCTGCCGGTTGGTGTTTTTTCAGTTGGGTTTTGCTATGACAGAAGATGAGATTGACCGTTTTATAGATAATGCTGAACGGGAACTGGCGGCAGCGGATAAACGGATCCGCAGCGTTTCTGAGGCTCTGGAGCGCAATAAGCAGAACATCTCCGCTCCTGCCGTGGAAGCGGCTTCCAAGCGTCTCAAGGAGATGGAACGCCAGGTTGAGTATGATGCCGGACAGAGAGTGGCCAATATGAGTCTGTCTGTGGAAAGCCCGGCTGACAGTTCCATTTCGCCATCCAGGAAGGCTTTCCGTATGAACCGCGGACTGAGGATATAGGGCTGCTCATCATATAATCTGTGTGGCTTCGCCTGGGTTCCCGGATTTTATGAAAGCCCCCTTGGTCAAGGGCTGAGGGGGTCCGGATCGGGGTTCCCTTTCCCGTGACTGAGCCATGCCCGATCCGGCTTCCGGAGCGTCTGTTTCATGTACGGACTGGTATATGTGGCCGGCTGGCTGACGGCTGTTTTTCTGCGTTTCCGCCGTTTTGACTACTTTGTTCCTTCCTTTTCCTATGCCCTTTATATAGCCACCTTTGCTGCCCTGGGAGCCATCATGGGCGGACGGGTGGGTTATGTTCTCTTTTACGAGCCTGCATATTATGCGCAGCATATGACTGAGATCCCGCTGCTGTATCTTGGAGGCATGTCCTTTTTTGGCGGTGCTTTGGGACTGGTGCTGGTTCTCTGTGCTGTCCATCCCCGGGGGTTCTGGAGCAACCTGGATCATCTGTGCCTTCTGGCGTGCCTGATCCTCCCCCTGGGGCGCTTGGCCAACTTTCTGAACGGTGAACTGTGGGGTACGGTGACAGATCTGCCCTGGGGGGTGATTTTTGAGGGGGCTGGCAGTCTGCCCCGTCATCCGGTTCAGTTATATGAGGCGGTGCTGGAGGGACCGTTGCTGCTGACGGCAGTGCTGACGGTCAGGAGGATCATGGGAACTGGCAACGGTGCCAAGCCTGGAATGGTATCCCTGCTTTTCGGCTTCTTTTATGCCCTTTTCCGCTTTGCGGCGGAGTTTTTCAGGGAGCCGGATCGGGTGACTGGCTATGTGTGGCTGATCTTCACTCCCGGCCATGTCCTGTCCCTGCTTCTCATGCTGGTGGTGTCTGCCCTGTTCATGATGCGTTTCGTCTTCCCGTCCCGGCGGAGGGTGAGATAAAGGGCGGACACAGGCATTGTCCGGCGGCAGCGCATGGCGGGGATGCAGGCAAACCGTGCGTGGTTCGGAAAAGGCCCGCAAGTTAAGCCAAACTGCCGGTCATTGCTCGGTGATTGACGGATCCGTCATGTCAGCGCCGGGATCGATGAAACTGAACATATACTCGATGATCTGGTTCATGATGTCAAAGTTTCCGTTGCTGTGGGACAGGAAGGGTGTGTAATAGAAGATCACCAGCAGGGAGCATACCCCGCTCTTTATGGGCATGGACAGGATGAACACGTTCAGCTGGGGGGCGAACCGGTTGATGAGTCCCAGGGACACGTCGCAGATCAGGGCCACCACCATGAAGGGGGCTGCGATAAGCATTGTCTGCTTCATCATCCAGGTCACGTTGGCGGCAGCGAATATGGCGGTTTCCTGGGTTCCCAGATCCGGCAGCAGGGAGGATGGGGGCCAGTAAAGGAAGGAGGTGTAGAACAGCTCCATGAAGCGGGTGAAACTCCCTGACACGAAAAACAGGGTTACGGCGGCCATAAACAGAAGTGAGCCCAGAGGTGATGCTTCCGCTCCGCTGAGAAGATCTGCTGTCTGGGCCATGGAGGCGCCTCGCTGGTTGTCCACAATGGTCCCAGCGGACAGGGCGATGTAGAAGAACAGTGACACCAGCCATCCCATGAAGACGCCAAGAAGCACTTCCTTGCCAATGATCAGCAGCAGCATGATCATGTCCATCGTGGTGCTGGTTCCCAGAACTCTGACGGTTTCAACCATGCATGGATGTAGCGGCAGGTATAGGGCAAGAATGATGGGGAAGCGTACTGGGGAAGTGACGCCCGGACCAAGCAACGGAGCAATGGTGGCGAAGGCGCCGATGCGGATCATGCCCAGAACCACCGCTGACAGGTGGAGGCGTAGCATATCGTTTCCCAGCAGTGCCTGCAGCTGCTCTATCATGGCGTCATGGGTTCACAGGGTGTAGAAGTAACTGAAGATGGCCTGACTGTAATGCAGGATCTCCGTGCTGAACCATTCGGCGGTGAGAAACAGGGTTAAGCTTACAGCAATGAGTTTGACACCGAAGGTCAGGGTCTGTTCCTGCAACTGTGTGACTGCCTGGAAAAGAGCAAGTCCCACACCTACAATAGATGCCACGGCTATAGGGGGCAGGGACAGCATCAGAATGAGATACAGCCCCTGGGTGACCAGTTCAGTTACTGCTGGGTTCACAGCACGCCTCCGCCTGAAGCCGCAGCCGGCAAATCATGCATGAGGGCGGCTGTCACCCCGTCGTCTTCCGCTTGCTTTTTCTCAACTTGGGGATCTTGCCTCTGGAAGCACAGCATGGTGATATCGTCTGACTGAGCTGCATCCTCCCGGAATTCCAGGATCCCGTACAGCACGCTGTACACCAGGGAATTGGCAGTGTTGAACTTCCCTTTCGCCAGGTTTTCAATGATGCGCTCGGTGCCGAAGAATTCTTTCCGGCTGTTCTGGGCCTCGCTGATGCCGTCGGTGTAGACGAACAGGTACTCGCCCGGCTTCAGGGTATCCGTAAAACTTTCGTATGAGGATCCTTCAAACACTCCGACTGCAGGTCCAGAGGTGCCTTCCAGTTCCCGGATCCTGTCCTGTCCAACAATTATCGGCAGGCAGTGGCCGGCGTTGACATAGTGGAATTCTCCGGTGCGCACATTGAGCACTGCGGTGAAGAGGGTGGCGAACATCATGCTGGGATTTCTTTCGCTCAGGCAGTTGTTCACTTCCATGATCGCCTGGGAAATGTCCCTCTGGTGGCGGAACACGTGCCGGAGAAGGGTGACGCAGATACTCATGAACAGTGCTGCGGGCACACCCTTGTCGGAGACGTCGCCCTCGGTGAGGACGATGAGATCGTCGTTCAGGGAAAACACGTCGTAAAAGTCCCCGCCTACTTCCTTGGCCGGATTAATGAAGGCTGAGATCAGGTAGGACTCTGATTTGGGCACGGTGTTCTTGTTGGGCAGTATCCCCATCTGAATGTCGAAGGCCGCTCCCAGCTCGCCCTCAAGCCGGTTCTGACGTGCGGTGGTGTCCACCAGCTGACCGATGTTGGACATCAGCGAATTGCTCATGTTTTCCATGGCCCTGGTCAGATCTCCCACCTCGTCGTTTGCCCGGTATTTATGGAAGCTTATCTTCTTGAGGGTTGCCGGATCTGAGAGATCGGCGGAGGCAATTTCCTGTGCTGTGCTGGCCACGCTGCTCAGCGCCCTGGTCACCCTGGTGACATAGGCGATGGAGAATAGAGTCATGAAAAGCAACACCACCACCACAATGAAGCCCATGCCGGCAAAGATCTTGCGTCCGAAGGCGGTGAGCTGGGACATGGGCTCCATGGACAGGACATACACCTTCAGTGGCTTGAAATAACTGTAGCAGATGAATTCAGCCCCCAGTACCGTGCAGGTGCTTTTGTTGGTGCGGTTCAGGGTGTTGGACAGGATCTCCTCTTTGGCTTCCAGGATCATGTCCTTGGAGCGGGGAAAGATCTGTCCCTCCCTGATGGCTGGATTGTTGGAGCTTATCACCTGGAAATCGCTGTCCAGCAGGTACAGGGGGAGAACGGTGTCCATGGGCAGGCTTTCAAACAGCTCGCTGACGAAAATCTCGATTTCCTGATCAACCTGATCGTAGGATCCTGCCATGGTGCCGATGTTTTTCATCAGTGCGAAATTCATCTTCCGGTTGTCTATCATGGAAGAGAACACATATGTCAGGTAGGTACTGTTGCCGGTCTTGGCAATGTTGAACGTGCCGCCGGGCGGACTGTCACCGGTCAGCAGGTATTCAACATTGGTTTGGTTCATGGTGGTGGCTGAAGTGAGGCTCATGGCCTCCGCCGTGCCCCAGATGCGGCCGTCGAAGTAGGTGAGCAGAAAAATATTCTGGGGCGTCAGGACTTCCTGGTTGTTCTGGAGAAATTCACGGATCTTGGATTCGGAACTGCCGGTCTTCAGGTTCCTGTTCTTGAGGATGAGCAGGGATGCTGACACTTCCTTCAGGCTGTTCTTGATAAAGAACACGTTGATGAGCTGCTGGTTCAGGGAGTTGGAATACTGGCTTTCCAGGGCATGGTAGACAATGTTCACCATGAGGCTGGAGTTTTCCTTCTTCTCCATGATCAGCGTCTTGCCGGAGAGATGTCCCACATATGCCATCATGGGAGCAATGGTTATGACGGCAATCAGGATTGAAAATAGGATTATCTTGGTTCGCAGCTTCAATTGTTCCCCCGGATCCGCTGCAGGATCGCCATGGGCGGTCCTGGCCTGAATGGATATGGTGTCTGGGCAGTCAGTCCTCTCCCTTCGGCAGGAGGAAGATCTGGATCCGGTTGCGCCCGTCTATCCGGTGGTAGATATAGTGGCTGGCCATTTCCTGCACCAGATGCAGACCGACGCCGCCGATGCTGCGATCCTCAATGCCGCAGTTCTGCAGGGCCTTCATGTGCAGGAAGGGATTGTACTCCTCGCCGTTGTCTGTGATCTCGATGCAGAAGGCCTCACGGCCGTCAATCAGTCCGTTGCCGCAGGTGAAGGTTACCTCTCCTTCCTGGTTCTTGAAGGCATATTTGGCCACGTTGGTGAGGATCTCCTCGGTGATGATCTCCGCCTTGAATTTGAGGGACTTGAACTTTTCTGACAGAGCCTGATCGATGTTGTTCCTGAGCTGGTCAATCTGTTCCCATGTTGGCGGTATGCTGACAGTCTTCATTTCTATTCCTCCGGACAGGAGCATCAGGTGCTGGGTGCATAGTCTCTGATGGTTGTCCTGCTCTGTACGGTTTCTGCTATTCCTTGATCCGCTGTTCCCGGTGTCCGCCGGATGCCGTTGATCCGGGGATCATCCGCTGATCAGGGCTATAGCTTCGTCCCGGGTTCCGGCGATCTTCAGCAGGGCGGCAAAGCCTGATATCCGGAAGACCTCGTTGACCGGGGGCTGGATCCCGCAGATCACCAGTTTCTTCTTGCCTGCTGTGCACTGCTTGGCGATTTTCAGCACGCTGCGGAGTCCGGCACTGGACAGGTACTCCACTTCGGACAGATCCAGAATGATGTCCGGCTGTTCGTCCAGGGCACTGCTGGCTTCGGTGAAGCTGCTGTCAAACTGCTGGCTGGTGCCGGCGTCTATCCGGCCTTCTGGTGCCAGAAGCAGATAGCTGTCTTTTTTCTCGATTTTCAGTTCCATCGCTTTTCAGCTCCTTGGTATGGATGATCCCTGACACTCCTGCATTGCCTTCCGGCAGCAGCTGGGAACTCTGGGCGTCAGGTATAGTTATAACTCAGCATCAGGCCCTGGCTGATCTTGAGCCAGCCGTCAAGAGCCACGAAAAGCATGAGTTTGAAGGGCAGGGAAATGGTCATGGGCGACACCATCATCATACCCATGGCCAACAGAATGTTGGATATTATCAGGTCAATAACCACAAAAGGCAGGTACAGAAGGAAACCCACCTGGAAGGCTTTAGTCAGCTCCGATATCACAAAGGACGGAACGACAAACAGGAAACTGTCCTCCTGTATGGAGCTACGGATGTCCTCTGGCCAGATCCTGTGGGCCACCCCGGTGAAGGATACCAGGATCCGCCGGTCAGTGTTGGATGTGAGGAATTTCTTCAGGGGATCGGATGCGTTGGATGCTGTCTCCAGGAGCTCCAGGGGGGTGAAATTGGAGTTGATGTTTTCGTTTTCCAGCAGCTTGTAGGTCTGATGCCCCACCGGTGCCATGATGAAAACGGAAAGGATGATTGCCAGGCCTGAGAGCACCATACCCGGTGGCACTTGCTGCACTCCCAGGGCATTGCGCACCAGGTAGGTTACCACGATGATCTTGGCATATGAGGTGGCCATGGTCAGGGCAAAGGGAAGAATGCCCAGCAGCACAATGATGAAGATGAAGTTCACCGGGCTGCTTATGAAGCTGTTTTCGATCATATCTCCGATCCTGTCCTGCCCTTGTGCCTGATCTGGCATGGGATGCCGCCGTCCGGTAAGGATGGGAGCATCCCGGGTAATTGGCGGGATTACCTGCCGCCGGTACCGATTTCGGTGATCTGCACCGCGTAGTCTTCGCCCACCTTGATGAGCCGTCCCCTGCCGACGTTCTGACCGTTGATCCGCAGGGCAATGTCATTGAGATCCTGGCTGCCAATGTTCAGCACCGAGCCTGTTCCCAACTGCCGGAGTTCCCCCATGCTCAGGCTCACGCCACCCAGGGAAAACTCGATCCTGAGTGTCAGCCCGTCAACATTGCTGTTCTGATCACTGTTCATATGATTGTTTTCCTTGAAACTTCCTTCCTGGATGATCTCCGCTGTTTCTGGGCTGCCCTCCTGAGGAACTGCCCAGAAGGAGAAATGCTCCGAAACCAGGAGCAGCCTGCCGTCATCGTTGATGTGCACTGACGGCATAAGGGCGTCTCCAGGCTCCAGGGAGGCAAGCTCTGCGGCTGTCAGATACTGCCATCCCAGGATCCGATCCAGGGTTACGGTGCAGAATCTGTCCGCATCGCTGTTTTCTGAAGCCAGGAGTTTCAGGTTCCTGATCAGGTCGGTGACCGAGTTGTCATTCCGGAAGTGCAGGCGGACTGCTAGTTCTCTGCTGTGCTCCCCCGGCGGTGCCGAGGGGCGGATGATGAGATCCAGGTGCCGGGTGTATTTGGATGCATCTTTGCAGGGGCGGTAGCCGGTGACCGTGATGCTGATCCCCATGGTCTGTGCCAGAAGCTTAAGATCCTGCTGCAGGAGTCTTTCGAACACGGCAGCTGCAAGCTCCATGGGCAGTGCTCCGGACACAGCATGGTTCTGGGTGAAGTCGGTGAGGTATTCCTGATCCAAGGGTTGCAGGGCGTATTCATACAGATCGGCGTTGATGCAGATCAGCGGTGCCCCCTCCCAGATCTCCTCAAGCAGTTCGCCGTCATTGCGCACGGTCACATTACGGGCGCCGCCAGCCAGGGCAGCGGCTATGGCGTTAAGCAGATCGGCTTCAAGCCGGCTCATGGTCATCACTTGTCATGTGGTCCTGATTTGCTGCTGGCACACTCTGATCCCATGTCTCAGGATCCGTTCCCAGTGCTTACGGTGACGGGAACTCCCATTCAGATGCGGAATAAACTTTTGGATTATATCACCCTTTTTCCCGGCATGGGTGAGACGGCTAGGGAGAATACGTCTGTGGAGGAAATGGTCAGCTGTCTTCCGGCTGGGTGATCTGTACGGTGAACATGCCCTTTTCCAGCCGTTCCAGTCGGCTCTCCAGTTTTTCTCGGGCATCATTGAGCAGGCGGTACTGCTCCTTGCTGCCGGCGTTGATCACCACGGCCAGTGTGCCGTCGTTGCTTCTGGTCATAAGGATCTCCGTGCCCGCCAGTGGAGAGGAACTGCTCATCTGCATGATAAGCCTGGATCCTGCGGTGGAGGAGGGATCTGACACTAGGATCCGCTCCACCATGCTGGAGCACATTTCTTGGAGCTTTGACAGTTCAGAATCCGGGAGTACTGCGGGGCCTTGCTGGGCTTCCACAGCCGGAGCTGTCTGTACAGCAGGTGCTGTGGCTTCCTGGGCTGACATCAGACCTGAGAAGATGGAGGACAGCTCAGACATGCCTTCCTTCCCGCCGTTTCCGGTCTGTGCCCCGCTGCCGCTGCCGTTGCCGTTGCCGGAACCTGACATAAGTCCCTCCTGGAGGCGCCGCAGGTTTTCCGGGGTGAGGCTGGTATTCTGGGCTGTGGCGGCAGAGCCTGCAGGCATGGAACTGCTGAGCCTTGGTTCTGATGATGAGAGTCCGGAGAACAGATCCCGGCCTTCTGCCCTCATGCCGCCGGATGCGCCCTGATCTTGGCGGCCGGTGTTTCCGGGGACTTCACCGTCTAGATCCTGCTGGGTGAGGTTTCTGAATTTTCTTGCCAGTTCTTCGGGGATCTGCCTGCGTTCCGTCTCAGTCGTGGGCATCTGATTGTCTGGCTGCTGGATCCCTCCGGCCTGCAGTTCATTTATCATCGGTCTCCTCCTAGGCGTCCCCGCTGTCTGCCGTCTCCGGTCCTGTGTATGGGTGGTTTTCCGTCTTCACGGCGGGACAGTTTCACGGTTTCAGCGCTACTATCAGTGTGTACGGTCAGTATAGGTGAGGGCAGTATGCTGATCAAACTTTCATGGGAATAATTTGAACCCGCTTTCCTTTCTTTTTCTCTGGCTGAACTGAGGATCGGGGCTGGTAAGGATCAGATTGATGAGGGTCACGGATTCTGGCGAATCTGTCTGCGGAGGCCATTAGTCGTCACTGAGAGATGATATGCTGATCACCGGGGACTTGGATTCTTCAGATCCGATTGTCCGGACAGGAATATCCGGCCTGCAGTTTCTTGCGGCCGGCTCTCCGGAAATCTGCGGGCCGTCTGCAGGGTGCGCCGGACTAAGAAACGGTCGTGTTTCGCCACTTTTGCGCACGGCAGCAGGATCCCCCATGACGGTAAGAAAACCGTGTCTTCTTTTGAATCGGAGGGAGATGGGAACTATGTCGCAGATTCAGAACGATCTTGTGCGGAATACAGACAGTTATCAGCACATGTCACTTGATCCCCAGCAGACTCAAACTGAGGTGCCGAAGGAACTGCGTGGGGCCCGGCCGTCTTCCGGGACTTCCGGCTGGAAAATTGCTGGACGTGTCATGCTTGGCATAGTCACCGGCGGTTTTTCTGAACTGATAAGGTTTGCCTACCGGGGGATCCGGTCCTGTTTCAGCAAAAGTTCGCCAGTTCCCAGGACAGAACCGCGCATCCACGGGAACACCGGCCTTCCTGCGGCAGATCCCCAGACCAAGGCAAAGAACAGTGAACTGGTGCAAGACATTATAGGCAAGAACGGGCGGGTCTGCCCTTCTGAATACCAGGCTGCCATCAATGAGGTGCTGGATGAACTGCGTGGAGTTTTGGCAGCAAGCATTTGCCGTCTGACAAGAAACTGTTCGAAATATGCTATGGCCTGAAGGAAATTGATGCGCATGCCGGCTATAAGTTGAAAAGTGCCATCGAAGGTGCCAGTACCTCTGTCACGACGGCAGAGCTTAAGAATATCGTGCGTGAGCATCTGACCCCCTTGCTCAGGCATATGGTGCTGCTAGACGAGGCAAAGGAGCAGGCCGCAAAAGCCTGGTGGCCTAACGGGGTGGGGGTTGATCAGGTGTTGTGCAGCCTGCTTACCGCCAAGGAAGTTAAAAGGGAGTTTGACGCACTCAGCAGTAAAGGTGAGATTCAGAAATTTGCCGAGGACAAGGGTATCGGTGAAAAATTGACCGAATACCTGAATGCAATGGGATCCACCCTGCAAGAACTGCGCAGTGTCTTCGGTGCAGACATGGTTTCGCCAAATATTGATGACGCACTCACATTAGAGGATCAGAACGGTGTCGCTGCCAACCGCAAACTGACAGCTTTATTCACAGATGCAAAGTCACCTGTCAGTGTGGAGCAACTGCAGAAGGAGCTCAGAAGTGTGCTTGCCTTTCCGCTGCTGAAGACCTCTGTTGAGAAAGCTTTGCTGAACAAGGCATCCGCTATGAATTTGAAGTTAAGCCGTCCCGCAGTTGTGGCTCTGAGCAGTGCCCTGCTGAGGGATGATAATAACTATGCCGCCCTGACTAATGCCAGCAATCTGGATGCGCTGAGAAGGGCGATTGACAAACTGAACATAGGCAAACTTCTGCAGGAGCAAAAGAGTAAAGCTAACGAGGCGTTTGAGGAAAATTGCGCCAAACTGTCCCAGGAGATGCATCCGCTCTTGCGCACCTATGTGGAAGGTCTGTCATTTGCTCCGGCAGATGCTGAAGCTTCAAAGAAAGCTGTTGAAGTCTTGGCTGATCACATGAAGGACTGGAAGAATATCAGCGGGACTGATGAGGAGCGGAAGAGTATCAACGAGTATTTTCAGCAGAACTTCGCTGATGATCTGAAAGAACTTAAAGGTTCGAAGAAGGACACCACGAGATATATTGGCAACATCTACAAGACCATGGATTCAGATGCTAATCGTGCCAGATATATAGTCGGCGGCAATGAAATACCCAATGATGGTACTCATGACACTACTGCCGGCAAACTGATCTCCGCCATCGAGAGTACGGTTAGCGACGCCAAGGATCAGCAGTTCCTCAGCAAACTTATGAACCAGCGCATGTGGGCCAGTGTGATCAAACTGTCACATGGCATCACTGAGGGCGTCCGGCCGCTCAGTGCAGTTCCGGGCGGAAGCAGTTTCCCAAGCGATGTGCCTGGGATGGGGTCGTTGTTGGGTGAGAGCAAAACTGCCGGACACTCAACCACCTACAGCGTTACCGTTTCCCCGGATCAGAAAACCGCTAGCGTGCAGGCTGTGATGGAGGAAGCTATGTTATTCCCCGGATCCCGAACGGTTGACGGCACGAGGCCGCCTTTCGGCATAGTCCGCTTTACCTTTGATTTCCAACTGACTCTCAGCGGCCATGAGAAGGGGCAGTCTGTTCAGAAAGTCACTTTGGGGCAGGAGTTTCTTCCTCTTAACGGATCCCCGCAGACGGCAGAATGAGCGGATTGCTAACTCCCAGTTCCGCTCACAAACTTATTTGATAGGACGGTGAGTTCGGCAACGTGTTGAACCTGCCGGGGGTTCCACCTTTTGCCCAGAACCTGCTCTTTCTGTCAGTGAAGTGCGCTGCCGGAAATAACGGCTCCGTGCCACCCTGGCCGGCGACGCTCGCTTCGGAGAACTGAGCACTGGGTCTGCGTGTGCGGAGCATCTGCGTGGGCAGGGTGAAGACTGCCGGGGCGCTTTCTGGAGCTTGTGTGGGCCATGAAGTGGCACAGGCGCTGAGCCGAGGGACGTCCAGGGTGTGTCTTTCTTCTTTCTTCCGTTCATGCGGCTCTCCTGAAGGGCTCGCATGAATGATGCACTTTGCAAAGATATAAAAAAGATACATAATTTTCTTGCGGATCTGGACAGGTTTTGGATAACATCTCATCAGGGGCGGGATGAGCCTTCTCCTGCTGAGTCCTCTCCGGAGGAGACGTTCCTGAATGCAGATCGGAGGCAGTTCAGGTGTCAGCAATCCACACACTATATGGGAGATTAATATCATGAAGGGAATTCAGATCACTGCCAGTTCGGATCCCGCACTGCTGAACTCGATCTGGCTGGTGGACGGCGACAGCGCCCGCTGCATCTGTGCCAAGTCTAAGTATGATGCTGATCAGGTTGTCAGTGTCGCAGATCTCGGGGAATTTCAGAGTAGGGACATTCCCCTGGAGCACCGGGTGGTCACCCAGGAGGGCGGACAGCACCTGAATGTGAATGTCCTGCAGCGAGAGACCCTGGTTGATGCCATGGAGCACCCTGAGAAATATCCTTCACTGACCGTGAGGGTTTCCGGCTATGCTGTACGCTTCAATTCCCTGACCAGGGAGCAACAGCAGGACGTCATCACCAGGACCTTCACCTCAAAACTCTGACCGGCAGAGCCGTTGCTGTTTCCGGGGCAGGCTCCCGGATGGAAAGCATCCATGGCCGTCATACGGATCCCGTGAACAGGGAAATGTTTGGCGGCTTTCTGTTTTGTTCCCCCAACCGATTCTACGGCTTGTTCTCCGTCCCATTTCTGCTGTCAGTATCACCAGTTCGGGTGAGGTGCAGCCTAGCTCGGTTTAGCATATTGCTGTCTAGGCAGGTTAAATTTACTCTGGGACCGAGGTCCGGTTCTTCCTGCTTCCGGGTTCACGGGTGTCCACCAGCGGTGGAAACTGTCTCTCCGGTACTGCTAAGTGGTTGATCGCCATGGTGAATGATGGCGCACAGTTCTTCGGTGCTGTTCAGTGTGTCCAAGGATATCCTGTGAGTGCCGTCCACCTTTTGCATGATCCTTACCCGGTCCTGCAAGCTTTCAGGTATGTTCATCCGTGCCTTTTTCACGGTGGCATTGATTATGATCTCCGGGTGGAGTGACAGCAGGTATTCACGGTCGATGAGGGGATATGCCAGATCCAGTCCCTTGAGGGGGTTGATCCCGTTGCAGGTCTCGATCATGTCATTGATCCAGGTGTTCTCAGCAACAGAATAAATAGGATCATCCCACAGGAGGTACACCACTGTGTGGGTGGGATAGTTCTGGTAGCGACTCTTGATCTGCTTGAGTCTGGAGGAGAATGTCTCCTTGATCTTAACTGACTGCTCTTCGGCATGGGTCACCCTTCCCAGTTCCAGGATGGCGGAACTGTAGTCCAGCAGTCGCTCGGTCCGGAAGCGGAACACCTGGGATGGGATGCCCAGACGTTTCAGATCCTTCTCCAGGGACGGATAGAAGTTGTTCCAGGCGATCACCAGATCTGGCTTGAGTTTGATGAGTTCTTCATAGTTGACTGAATCCACCGAGGCGATTTTGGGCAGCCTGGCTGCAGGTCTGAAGTAGTCGGACATATTGTCTACCGCCACTACGTTGTTTTTCAGGCCTAGGCTGAAAAGGTTCTCGGTGACGATGGGCGCCAGGGAGACGATTTTGATGCTGTTGAGGTTGTCCTTTTCGGCGTTGAGGGTGGCGGTCCGGATGCGGATCATGTCACGCACCGACGCACTGACCTCCTTCATGGACGCAATACTACCGGCGGTGGCTGCCGAGGGCTGGGACATGCGCATCCTGGCGGTGTAGGTGCTGTCAGCAGTGGTGGCGCCGGCACATGGCCGGTACAGCAGTGACAGCAGGGCAAGGGCAATTATTCCGGTGGTTTTCAAAGGGGTTCCCCCAACAAAGTCTGGTGCAGCACCTGCCAGGCGATCAGACACAGTGCTGAGAGCAGGACGGAGTTGCGCAGCATTCTCCAGATCTGGTCCAGATGCACCGGCGCAGGCTCGGTTTTGCCGCCGAAGCGGATGTAGCGGATCTTCTGTCCCTGGTAGAATCTGGGTCCTCCCAGTGATATGTCCAGATGTTCCCCGACGAAACCAAGGAGCAGTCCGGTGAGACGCACCGGGTGGGACCGCATGTGATCCAATGAGCGTCCTGCTGCCCTAAAGTCAAAGGTTGCCAGAAGAAGGAAGACCAGCATCACAGGGGCGGCTGGCAGATAGAGCAGCCGCACCAGGAAGGCGTTCAGGCTGCCGAAGTCCCCATTTACGGCCAGTTTGATGCTGAAGGCGTGGGACATGATGATCAGCAGAGCGGTGAAGAAAGCTGCCTCGGGACCCAGGAGCAGGTACCAGAACACTGGAACGTAGTACCCTTGAAAGATGTGCAGGATCTGGGATTCTGCAACTGCCTTGGCGGTTCCCATGGAACTGAGTTTGGAGGTTTCCCGGAGGAGCAACTGGGATGCGGCCTTCCGTGCCTGGGGGAGATCATTCCGGCGCAGGCGGAAGGAAACCTCATGGACGCAGGACCGCACTGTGGCGAATTCCAGGGAGAACAGCAGCAGAAGGTAATCGTAGAGTTGCTCCTGGGGGGCCAGATTCTTCATGCTCCACACCAGCGCCCCGGCCGGCAGCAGGATCACAGCATTGGCTATGAGTCCGTACAGGGAGGCCGTGGAGGGGTGGAGACCTCCGGGATTCACCCGCTCCCTGAGCCGGGAGAACAGCATGCAGAACAGATTCGCCGACAGGGGTATGGCCATGGCGGTGAGCAGTGCTGCCAGGACGATCCCCGGCCGGGAGCTGGCAAAGGTGAGGATCTGATCCCAGTTGATGCCTGTTTCCAGGCTGGTGTAGGTTGTTTTCACAGTTTTTCCAAAATGCACCTGGTCATTATGGCCGCATTCCTGGATGCAACTGGCAGAAACTCCTCGAACTTCACCGGGGAGGTGCCGTCAGCGGGATCGGAAACCGAGCGCACCACCAGGAAGGGGACGCCGCATTCGGTGCACACATGACCAACGGCGGCGCCTTCCATTTCGCAGACCAGGGCGTCGGGGAAGTTTTGGAGGATCTTTTCCCGGGCTTCGGGGGTGCAGATGAACTGATCTCCGGACACGATGAGACCGGCGGTGCATTTGAGCTCCGTGCAGGATGAGGCGGCCTTCACCAGTTTCTCATCAGCCGCGAAGATCCGGGGCCTTCCCGGAAACTGGCCGCACTCATAGCCGAAGGGGGTGAGATCCACGTCGTGATAGGCCACGGCTGTCGATACTGCCACTGATCCCAGGGGGAGATCCTTTGCCGGCCCCAGGGCTCCGGCGGATCCGGTGTTGATGATGAGATCCGCATGCAGGGACGTGATGAGCAGGGTGGCGGTCATGCCGGCATGCACCTTACCAATGCCGCTTTCAGTGAGGATGGTGTCTTTGCCGTCAAGTTTTCCGGTGTGGAAGAGATGCCCTCCCAGGGTCACATCCTCTCTGCCGCTGAGATCTGCCAGCAACGGCTCCAGCTCTTCCTTCATTGCACAGATTATTCCTGCCTTCATGCTGTTCTCCTTTCCCTGTGATCGGTTTACCGTTGCCAGGCGGTCCTTACCTGAAGGAGCGGCCTGATCCCCTTTTCATCCGGGAGGCCAGGGCAGGGCCGCAGCCTTCCGGAGCCGCAGTAGGCGCTGCGGATCTTCTCTTCCATAAGTATACCACCATATCAGACCTGTCCTGAGGGACCATGTTCCGGGTCGCATAGAAACGTGATCACTGGAACTGGTTCTGTACGGTGATTTGTCTCGGCATTTATCAATTGACGGTAAAGGCTTAACGTGATGGGGAGTCTAGCGTGGAAAGAGTCCTTAATTTTTCCCTATTTGCTGTGTACCATTTAGTTGGCATGGATCAAGGATCACGAAATCCGGGTGCTCGAAGTTGCTTTCCGAGGCAGTTAAGCTAATTCAAGTGTGTAGCAAATAGTAAAAGACATAATCAAGTATGAATGGATATTTGCAGGGCTAGGTTGAACCGTATGTTAAGCAAGTAATTTCAATACCTGTCGTCAGTCACATCGAAGGGTATAAAGGGGGTAAAAAGTGGCAAGAATATGAGATAATTGAAGGATAAACTTCAGTTGCATCAAGAGGGATGTAACAAGGCAAGTCGCCACGTGGATTTTAAAAAGGGTAAATGAGATTGAGGATCCGCCCAAAAGGTATGCCACCATTATGGTCCATTTTTAACAGCATCGGAAGTTGAACTGGCAGTTCAAATTTCTTATATTAAAGGTTATTTGGATAATCAACCACCGATTTCAGAATCAGAATTGTATTATTATAGTCTATGTGCAAAAGGAGGTATTCTTCATGTTGATGAATGGTTATATCGTATCCTTCAGATTAATGGAGGTATGTTTTCAAATAATCCCCCTAACAGGTCTGCACTTATTCGTGAGTACTTTAATCTGCATGGTGGAAATACCACAGAATTTGAATTTATCAAAAAATTTGCAATTTAATTGAGGATGCTTTTAGAACAGGACACAGAAATAATGGCACAACATATGTTTATCCTATAGCAGATCCAAATACCAATGGTCAGATTGTCCTGGACGGAAGTTATGCAGCAGTAAAGAGCGCATCAAATGGAAAAACACATCATGTTCACCACTTAATTCCTGCAAAGATCCATGAACTTTCAGGAACTTTGGATTACCTTGAGGGCCCAAGTATCTTGATGAGTATTGAAGATCATAGCCAAACTCTGTCTTATAAAATAGCGCTATTAGGGTTGATCCTTTTTTTAACAAGCAACTCGAATTGTTGAAGGCATTTGAAATCAGAGCTGCTTTCGAAATGGAGATTGAAAATCTTATAAGTGCTTTTGGTTCTAAGTACAATGATGCAATTAATCAGGTCAGAAAATATGCTGATGAATTAGAGAAAAGGCTGAAATCTGGTCGCAAGAGGGAGCTCTTTTATGATAAAGCTTGATTTTATTCCTAATGTTTCCGTTGGCCCTTTTGTATTTGGAATGGTACGGAAAGATATTTGGAAAATTATGCAAACTAAGTTTGGAAGTGAACGTGAGCATGTTGTTTTTGATGATCTTGGTGATTGCTATTTGTATCCTAATTTTCAGTTTGAATATTGTGATAATCAATTGATTTCGATTAATATTCTGGATGATATTAACAAACGCTACTGTGAGGTGTATCTTGGTGAAGAAAAAATCTGGCCAAGGACCGAAAGAAAGATCATGTCAATGTTCGGACGAGATTCATTTACTGATATTTATTCCACTTACTATCACACAGAACTCTCAATGGTTTTTAGATGGTATGACAATCCAAAATCTTTGCTGCTGGCTCAAAAGGGCTACTGTACGGAGTATGTGGAAAGCTTCCAGTTTTTTGAGCTTCTTCATGTACTTAAAATAGGTAGTAACCGTCAGGATGTCAGAAGGACTCTCAATAAGAAATTTCGTGTGTCAGATAACGGCAGAACTGACTGTTACCATTATGGTTTTCTGTCTCCCAAGGATGTGACCGTGCTTTTTGATGACGAAGATAGACTGCTGAATGTCAATATGAAATTCCATGATGGAACTGATATTGACTTAAAGTTGAACCGTTAGTATTTAGTGCTTGTTTGTGCATCTGCTCTCGGTGACTTCATTCGCAATGTTGCCCTGGCAGTAGTTATAAGGACTCTGTTACCCGCTGCTTTTCTGCTTACGGCATGGATCCTGTCTCTAAATCTGTTAGCCTTGTGTCTACTTTAATCTGCGTGGTGGATATACAACAGAATTTGAATTTATCAAAAAATTTGCCAATTTACTTGAGAATGGATTTAGAAAGAACACCGAAAAAGTGCAACAATATATGTTTATCCTATAGCAGATCCAAATACCAATGGTCAGATTGTCCTGGACGGAAGTTATGCTGCAGTAAAGTGCATTTCAAATGAAAAAGACATCATGTTAACCACTTAATTCCTGCAAAGATCCTTGTACTTTCAGGAATTTTGGATTACCTTGAGGGCCCATGCATGTTGATGACTATTGATGATTATCCCCAAACTCGATCTTTTAAGAAATGCAGACTTCTTAAAGATCCATTTTTTTAAACTTGAATTACTGAATAATTTGAGGTTTGTGCGGATGTAGAAATGAAGATTGAGAATGTAATAAGAATTTTTGTACTAAGTATAATGATGAAATAAATCAGGCCAGTAATTTTCTGATGAATCGGGAAGAATGCTTAAATCTGGACGTATGAAGGTTTTTTTTATGATAAGGTTTGAATTTATTCCTAATGCTTCAATTGGTTCTTTTGTATTTGGGATGCGGCGGGAAGAAGTTTGGAAGATCATGAAAACTGAGTTTGGCAGTGAGCGTGACCCTATTGCTTCTGATGGTGATAGTGATAGTTTTTTGTATCCCAATCTTGATTTTGAATATTTCAATAATAAACTGATTTCGGTTGCTGTTGTGGATGATATTAACAAGCGCTACTGCGAGGTATACCTTAGAAAAGAAAAAATTTGGCCAAGAACCGAGAGAAAGATCATGTCAATGTTTGGCCGGGATTCATTTACTGATATTTATTCCACTTACTACCATACAGAACTCTCCATGGTTTTTTCCTGGGATGACAATCCCAAATGTTTGCTGCTGGCTCAAAAGGGTTACTGCACGGAGTATGTTGAAAGCTTCCAGTTTTATGAGCTTCTTCATGTCCTGAAGAAAGGCTGTGATCGTCAGGAGGTCAGAAAGATCCTTCAGAAACCATATCATGTGTCAGCAGACGGTAGAACTGACTGCTACCATTATGGTTTTCTGTCTCCCAAGGATGTGACTGTGCTTTTCGATGATGATGACAGGTTGCTGAACGTTAATTTGAAATTTTATGACGGAACTGATATTGATATTGGCCTGAAGCATTAGTCCTTTATGCTCTCGCAATGGTCCTTTAGATACATGTTACTTGTTCTCTGGAGAGGAACTTTTCAAATGTTTTACTTTTCTGAAGATGATGATCTCGCCTCAGGTGCTGGGAGTTTCTATCCTCTTGCTCCTGCTCTCTTGTCAATAGTGCTGGCAAAGATCACCCTGTCACCGCCGGCTGTCTTTGATACAGCTTGGCACGAAAACCACCTGAAACTTAGGTCGTTCATGCTGGAACTGCCTTCCCGGGAACTGTCACCGGATGACGTGTGCTGTCTGCTGGGGATCTGCCGGTATGAAGGGATCCTTGTCCTGGTGCGCCATTACTGCCGGCGTCTGCTGGGTATTCCCTGTAAGAACCAGGACGGTGAGGCCGGGCTTAGATCTGATGGCAGTCATGGCGACGCTTCTGTTGATCCCGGTGAAAGTTCTGGCGCTGCCGATGCCGGCACTGCGGATCACTGCGTTGGAGCTGGGACTGTTTACGGCAGTTCAGGTGCTGCCGGCCCCGATCCCCTGAAAGGTACTACCGCAGATCCGGCACTGCTGGATCTTGTGTGCCGGACATCTTTCCAGACCACCCGGGGCGGTATTTCCCTGGTTCTGCCGGACGGCTGTGACCGGGCTGATGCTGAGAGCGCGTCCGCTTTTCTGCTGGGGTTGCTAGATCTGGGCGGTGCGGTGGTTACGGTGGATGCTCCCCGGACAATCAGGGGTCTGGCCCAGGCGATCTGCTCTGCCGGAGCCGATTATTTCATGCTCCTAAGGGACAATCTCGGGGTGCTGCTGTCCGGTGTGGAGGAGGCTTTTGCTGCCGATCCCGCCAGCCTGGCACGCCGTCTTACCAAGACCGGGGAGAGGGTTTACGGATCACCTCTGGGATCCTTTGCTGATGTTGTCTCCACCGGCGGGGATAGGGGGAGCATCAGTGTCATGTCCCTTCCCTCCGCAGTGCTGTCTTCCAGGAAGATCCCCCGGGGATGGAATGCGGATCTGGCCTCCCAGTTCAGTGTAGAGGCCGGTAGCGGCGCCTCTCCTGACGGGAAAGCCTGGAGGCGCCTCTATGTTTCCTCCCTGTCCCCGGATCATGGCGATCTTGCCCGGTACGGTCACCGGGTCGTGAACTGGGACCGGGCCGGCGTTGGGGACGGGCGGTGGTTCCTGGACGTGGACTTTGGCCGGGATCAGATCCTGTCCCGGAACCAAAACTACCGGCGGAACATGGATATGCTTGGGGATCTGGCGCTGCGGGTGGCCCGGGATTTCCAGCCCCGGCTCCGGCGGCCTTCCTCCAGTGAGACTCCTCTCCGGCAGCAGTTGCTGAAAGCTTCTATATGTCCCTGGATCGGTATGTCCCCGGGATCGCACGGCTTCTGGTGGAAGATCGGGTGTGACCGCCGGGACGGGATGGTGTGTTCCGGCCAAGCGGCTGCCTGTTGCCCTGGCATCTCACTGCCGGATCGCTGAGGGCGCGCGGGCAATCCACTGAAGGGTTTCCGGCTGGCTGTACCTGCCTGATTGTCCTGGGGTCCGGCATGTGGCTGCGGGGCCGTTTTGCTATTTGTGGCGTCAGTTGCAAATTTCAAATACAGCCGTTAAGTCGGTGTTTTGCCGTGTGCTAGAATCTGAATCTGCGGGGTCATGTGCTTTGCTGTTTCTTTTCCGGTGTCTTCCTGAACTGCCAGGGTGCCGGCCGGCGGATGCTTTCCGGGCGGCTCTGGTCTGTCCGGACTGTTTTCCGTGACTTCCCGCCGGGACGCCCAGGGCGGTGATATCCGGTGTGTTTCTTGTGTTTATTAAGGCGGTTGTTTTATGGCTGAGTCAAAAAGTGCTGATAAGCCCCTGAGTGTGGATAAGAGCGCATTTATAGAGACCCTGGAGAAATGCGGGGTCTCCCATGTCATGATGCTCAGGCCCCATGGCTTCGGCAAGTCCCATCTCATGGACATGATTTTCAGTTATTACGACAAGTCCAGTGCCTCCGCCTTCAATGAAAAGTATGCCGGAACCTTCATCAGGATGCATCCGACACCCCTGAAGAACTCCTTCAGGGTCATGCGCTTTGTGTTTACCGATCTCTCCGGACTGCCGGAGGACCGGTTTGACGATGCCTTCCGCACGGTCATATCCTCTGAGATCCTTGATTTTCTCCGGCGCAACCCCGATATCGACTCTGCGGTTACCGAGGACGATGTGCGGTCCGATCCGGTTTTTGCCTTTGTTAATCTCTGCCTCAACTTCTCCCAGCAGTGCCCAGGGGAAAAAATTTACCTGCTCATTGAGGACTATGACAACTTTGCCTACGACGTGCTTTTCGACAACCGCATGGATCTGGTGGACAATCCGCTGGTGACGGATTTCTACGACAGCATCAAGTCAGTGCTCAATGTTTCGGTGGGACGCACTTTTGTCACCGGCGTGTTTCCCATTTCATTTGGCACCCTCTTCGGGGAGAACGGCACCAACGTGGTGCGCAACCTGGCCCCCTTCCGTGCCTTTGCGGGGATCACCGGCTTCACCCGGGATGAACTTTCCGATCTGCTTCTCAAGAGCACTTCCAGGAGCAAGGGCAAGAAGAGTGTGGACGACATGATCCTGGAACTCAATTCCAAGGCCGGAGGCTATGTTTTCTCCCCCTATGGAACTGACGGGCTTTACAATCCCAGGGATGTTGAGCACTACCTGAAGGGCGGCAAGGGTGATGATGACAAGATGCAGAAGAGGCTCAACACCATCCTGGATCTGGCCCGGGCCGTGGATCACCGGGATGTGATCAGCCGTATTGTGGGTGGTGAACTGCTGAAACTCACCAATGTGACCCCCTTTCTCAAGCTTTCCCTGGTGAGCTCCTACCAGTCCAGCGATGTGCTTTCACTGCTGTTTTATCTGGGTTATCTTTCCATGGCCCCGGACTCCATTAAGAAAACCGGTGCGGTGGCTCTGGTTTGTCCCAATGATCACATCAGGGGCCTTTTCCGGCGCTATTTTGAAGACAAGAAACTGGATGCTGATCCGGAGGATACAGACGGCGGCTTCTGATGCGGCTGACGGACTTTGTTCATACCGTCGGAGCTCAGTGGCAGCGCCGTTATGGCACCGCCGTGGGCAAGATAGCGTTATCCGGCGGTTTCACCTGTCCCAACCGGGACGGAACTCTGGGACGGGGCGGATGCACTTTCTGCTCCGTCTCTTCATTTTCAGATCTCCCTGAGGGCGATATTGCCAGCCAGATTGCCGCTGGATCCGGGAACGCTCCGGATCCTGGAGCCGGAACTGGCAGATTCCGTAAGTTTTTTGCTTATTTCCAGGCTTACACCAGCACCTATGGTGAGATCGGCAGACTCCGGGAACTGTACCGCCAGGCGTCCTCTTCGGCTCAGATTGTCGGCCTCAGTGTGGGCACCAGACCGGACTGCCTGGGGAGTGCCTGTGTGGATCTTCTCCGGAGCCTCAGGGCGGAGGGCCTGGACATTCTGGTGGAACTGGGACTGCAGACCTCCTGTGACAAGACGCTGACGGCTGTCAACCGGGGACACGGAGCAGATGCGTTTCTCCGGGCGGCGGAGATGGTCAAAAGGGCAGATCTGGAACTGTGCACCCATCTTATTGTGGGTCTTCCCGGAGAGGAGCTTGAGGTGAATGTCCGCAGTCTGCGGACGGCGCTGGAGGCCGGTTCCGATGCTCTGAAGATGCATCCACTGCTGATAGCCCGGGGAGCGGTGATGGCTGCGCAGTACCGGCGGGGTGAGATAGCCCTGCTCTCCCTTGAGGAGTATGTGCGCCGGGCTGGTGAACTGATAGCCCTGACTCCCTCCAGGGTGGTGTATCACCGGATCTCATCCTCCGCCAGGGGTGACCAGTTGCTTGCACCGGACTACTGCCGCGGCCGCTTTACGGTGATTGACGCAGTGACTTCCTATCTGTCCCGGTACGGGGTGCAGGGCAGTGCCGCGGGGGATCCGTATCTTCCTGGTGAGCCCGGGGCGGAATGTTCCGTGCCGGATCGGTCTTCCGGGGCGTCGGAGGCTTGATCATGCCCGGGGATCTGGCAGGAGGATTGGGTGGCTGAAGTTTGTATCCGCATGGATGTCGGCTCCCACAAGGATCTGTGCGAGGATGCGGTTCTGGTGGGGCGGAAGATCTATGACGCCGGCTTTTACAACCTGGATGTGGATCTGCCCTGCGTGTTTGCCGTGGCTGACGGCGTGGGTGGCAATCCCGGCGCCAGGGATGCCTCCCGCTTTGTGCTCCGCCGTCTGGCGGAGTTGTGCCGGCCGGGGCTTTCACCCGAGGATCTGGTCTCCCTCATGCTGACGGTGGATTCCGAACTCATCGATCATGCTTCTTTCATTGAGGGGAAGGAGAGCATGGCCACCACCGTGACCCTGGTGATTGTGGAGGAGGATCGGGCGGTGAGCGCCCAGGTGGGCAACACCCGGCTGCTGGAGATCCGGGACGGCAAATTCCGTCAGATCACCCACGATCAGACGGCCCGCCAGATCCTGCTGGATGCGGGCAATTATGCCGGTGCCCGGGACTACGGCGATGCTGAGCTGCTGGGCTTCATGGGTGGCGGCTCGGTGGAGGGCATCGCCTATCTCAAGGTCGCTGAGCTCTGGAAGGGCTCGGATCGGCCGGATCAGCTGCTGCTTTCCTCTGACGGGATCCATGATCATGTGGATCCCTCCCGCTTCGGAACCATCTATGCGGCCAGCAGTGCCTTTCCCCGGCGGATGTTCAATTTTATCTTCAACGAGGCGGTGAAAAACCTCTCCAGTGATGACAAGTCCCTGGTGCTGATCCGCCTCTGAGGCAGATCCTGCCGGGATCCAGATCTTTTCATCCAGGCGGCCATGATCTTTTTCCAGGCCCCTGATCTTGCGTGTTTTTTCAGTGGCTGTGCCGGAGCATGGGGGGCGGAAATGGAGCAGGAGACGCAGAAGATCATCAACATGAAGGACGCCAGGTATGCCATCAGGCAGACCATGGCCCTGATCCTTGCCGGGGGGCGGGGCTCCCGTCTCCGGCAACTTACCGATCGGCGGGCCAAACCCGCAGTTTATTTCGGCGGCAAGTTCCGCATCATCGACTTTGCACTGTCCAACTGTCTGAACTCCGGTGTCCGGCGCATTGGGGTGGTCACCCAGTACAAATCCCACTCTCTGCTCCGGCACATCCAGGAAGGCTGGTCCTTCCTCCAGAACCAGCGGAATGAGTTTATTGATCTGATGCCAGCCCAGCAGCGCATTGACGATGTGCACTGGTACCAGGGCACGGCGGATGCGGTGTACCAGAACCTGGACATCATCCGGGAGTATGGCAGCAAGTACATCCTCATCCTCTCGGGGGATCACATCTACAAGATGGACTATGCCATCATGCTCATTGATCACATCAAGAGCGGGTGCCCTCTTTCCATCGCCTGTGTCGAGGTTCCCCGGTCGGAGGCCTCGGTCTATGGCTGCCTGGAGGTGGATGAGAACAGCCGGATTGTCTCCTTCCGGGAGAAGCCTGCTGATCCCCCGGGGATCCCGGGCCGTCCGGACACCACCCTGGTCTCCATGGGCATTTACCTGTTCAATGCCGATTTTCTCTATCAGCAACTGAAGGAGGATCAGGAGGATGACGAATCCTCCAGGGATTTTGGGAATGACGTGATCCCCAAGATCGTCCGCACCGGTCAGGCCCATGCCCACAATTTTGAGCTGAGCTGCGTGCGCAATCCTGAGAAGACCAAGGGAAGCTATTGGAGGGATGTGGGAAGCATAGATTCCTTCTGGGCGGCCAACCTGGATCTGGCTGCTGTGATCCCGGAACTGGATATCTATGACCGGATGTGGCCCATCTGGACCAATCAGTTACAGCTGCCCCCTGCCAAGTTTGTGCAGGATTATGAAGGAAAGCACGGGATCAATGTGAATTCGGTGGTGTCGGCTGGGTGCATCATCTCCGGCTCAGAGATTTACAACTCAGTGCTGTTTAACTCCGTGCGGATCCATTCCAAGAACCACCTGGAGAGTGTGGTGATCTTCCCTAATGCGGTGCTGTACCGGGGCTGCCGTGTCCGTAACGCCATTATTGAGAAGAGCTGTGCCATTCCCCCGGGCTATGAGATTGGTTACGATCGGGAGCGGGATGAGGAGTATTTCTATGTGTCAGAGGGGGGCGTCACGGTGGTCACCCGTAAGATGCTGGCAAAGCTGAAGGCTGAGAAGCCGGAGCTGTTCCAGCATATTCCTCCCCGGGCACCCAACCGTCCTCTCTATTGAGGTTTGCCCGCAAAGACAGTCCGCTGTGAGATCTGATCTGACCTGTAGGCCCTCTGCTGAAGTCCAGCAGAGGGCAGATCGCCGGACTGGCACCAGCCTGGTCTTACTGCGTATCCGGTGGGCATCAGTGTGGGTTCAGCCTGGCGTTGCTCAGCATCCCCCTTCGATGGTCTGGATCTCGACATCTTCCCCACCGTAGAGCCAGGTGTGGACCATGCAGGCATTCGCATCCCTGCTGAAACTTTTGCCCACAAAGGAGCAACAGCTGGTGGTGTCATCCTGGAACATGATACACAAATTGCCTGCAGGGCCGCAGTTCTGGACCTTCAGCGAAGCGTCGGTGTCCAGGATGTTCATGAGGGACTGCTGGGCTGAATTGCTGTTGAGGCTGCCGTTTTTCAGCAGGATGTAACCGTCTGGCAGGTTGGATGCCCCTGCATTGCTGCAGGCATAGGCCTGCCCTTCGGAGCAGTTGCCGCTGACGCAGATCATGGCGCATCCCGCCTTTTCAAGACCATGGATCACCGCCTTGGAGTATGCCAGCTTGAGGGAGGACTCCAGCGCTCCGCTGATCCCCCTGAGGGTGGCGATTTTGGCATCCCCTGAGAGGGACATGAACTTTGGTGCGGCGGTGACTGCCAGGATCCCTAGGATCACAATGACCTTAACTTCCCGGGTGCATTTTACATGCACCCAAAATTTTCCTAAATATTCCACCTTAGCCTATCACTGATTTTTCCTTTCCCTGTCACACTTCTCACC
>CACZLZ010000031.1 GCA_902782145.1 uncultured Aeromonadales bacterium | reverse complement strand
GAATGTTACTTTGTTTTTGTCATAATCCCACTCATAAAAGCCGGAAGCAGGAAGGACACATCTTCGCTCCACTATACTTTCCGCAAATGTGCGTCTGGTCTCTATGCCCTCGGCTCTGGCGTTGATCAGTAACTTACCGTCAAAGCCCTCAAAGCCCCACTTCAAATTTTGGAGCTGCAAGCCTTCCGTTATTGCTCCGGCACTCATGGCTGGGGTTATGTCAAATGCCTTGTTTGCCGATACCTGTATATCGGGAAACTGCACCTTAACATTATCCCATGTATTCTCTTTTATAAAAAAACGTCCGCACATTTATTTACATCTTTCTCAAAATTCAGGAACTTGCTGAAATTTCTTTCATTAAAAACTGCATTTAAAAACCCTATCCAAAACGGTGCACAGTATGAATTTTCTGCAATTTTATTTTCGGACTTTTCTATAGCAAGGTACTCATTTACAAAATCGCTAATGGACTTGCGCAGTTTTGTGTTGTTATTCATTCCGTGTTCATCTGAAGCACGTTTATTATAGACGATGCCGGGCAGCAGTAAATTTATTCAAATTATTTTTGTGAAACCACAACATACGGAAATGGCTCAACGGTTTCAACCCTTTAAGGGCTCTTTTTGCCTTACTGCTGTTTTCCCTGGATATCTTATGATAGCAGTCATTTTTTGACTGCATAGATATCAGTTCATTTTTTAACCACCTTGGCAAGTGGCAGTATCAAGTGATGTTAAGACGGAACGGGATGAAGACCGTTTGGAATCGTGTGATCTGCGAACAGACAACTAGGCATCTTCCTGTCAAAAAAGAGCTACTGATCCTTGTGATCCTTGCTTCTGCTTTCTGTCTGCACTTTCGGGCTATCATATCACCCCGGCGGACAGTCCCAAACCACCTCAGTTCCGCCAGTCCCAGTTGCCTGAGACGTTGCGGGACCTCCAGATCTCAACTACCATAGCACCCTGAAAAAACCGGGTCCATCAGGATTAAAACTCGCATCACCGCCGGAGCCGGTGCTAAATGGGATGAGAAGCAGAAACGGGATCTGGATCGGAATCAGTCCAGGATCTGGATCGGGATCAGTCCAGGTTCCGGAGCTGGACCGTCTGACCAGAAACTCCAGACAGACCGAAAACAGAATTGGAACAGCACAGGGAGGATAACCCATGAGCAAGGTAAGTTTCACACAGCGGCTGCTGCTGATCCTGATTCTCCTGGCCATATTCATGGTCTTCCGGGGCTTCATCAGTGACCACACGCAACAGGGCGGCCAGTATGGATCAGGGAAGGAAGTCCACAGCGTCCAGGTAGACTCCGGATCCCATCACAGAGGCCGCACTTTCCGCACTCAGCGCCAGCTGGAGGATCACTACCGCCGCCATGGAGGAGAACTGGGCTACCGGAGCATGGACGACTATGTTAGCGGAGCCAATGCAGTCATCAGCCGCCCGGGAAACATGAGTTCCCGCCAGAATGACGGGGACACCCAGTACCTCAACCCAGACACCTGCGAGTACGTGGTGGTGAGCCGTGATCAGTACATACGCACCTACTTCAGGCCCAACAGGGACTGCGTCCGCTATTTTGAACGCCAGAAATGATCTGACACCCCGGAACCGGAAAGTAAGATCAGGGGATAGCACCACTGCCAGTGACGCCCACCGGATCCAGCTTCCCGCCGGCGCCATCTTCCGGATCCGCCTTGCCGCCGGATGGACTCCCGCTCCCCTTCCCCCCAGACTCCTCCCCGCCATCCGGAGGCACTGTCCCCTGAAGGGACTCCTCCAGCATATCCGCCGCCTCCAGGATCCCTGTGACATTTCCCGGCTCCTGGAGGATCAGCCGGATCCCGGTTTCCGCGTCCCGGAGCACCACCGCCGGCACGGCTGAGAGCATCAGTTGCTCCCCTTGGCGGGCGGACTCCCGGATCCGTTCAACCACCGCCGGATCCCCGGAACATTCATCCAGTTCCCCCGCAGAGATCCCCGCCGCCGCTGCCACCCGATCCGGATCCCCGGTGTGAAAAAGCACTTCCGAGGCGTGCCAGAACCCCCTGTTGCCCCCGAGGCGGGCGGCACACTCCCCCAACACCGCCAGGCGCAAACCCTCCAGTCCCCCGGACTCCAGGGGAAAGGATCGGAAGGTGATGCTGAACCGCCTGGGCTCCCGATCTGCCAGCTCCAGCAGGGGGCGGAACAGGCTCCGGCAGTGGGGACAGGAGAAGTCAGCAAAAAATATAAGATTGATCCGGGCATCCTCCCGGCCGTACTGATGATCTCCGCTCAGAAGGGGAGCCAGGGGAAACCGTCCTGCCCCACCGGTGCCACCCAGGGGACGCACGTCGCCCCGGCGCGAAGATCCTCCGGCGGGCACAGGATCCCCGACTTTATGTACTACGGCACCGCGGCCAAGATCCCCGGCAGCATGTGTTGCTCCCACCCCCGCCGTGGCCGGGACGAAGCCTCTTCTTCCACCGCCCGCCGCCGGCATTCCGTGGAAGCGCCCCAGATCAGCATCCTCACCGGAATACGACGCCACATCCGGAAACCGGTGCGGCTGACCGGGACAGACAGGCCCACTGTAAGCCCTTGCCGCAGAAGACGCCCCGCCAGGAAGAGCAGGGCGCATCTCAGAAGAGGCAGAGCCGCAGTCCCCGCAACTCCCGCCATCCACCGACAGCAGCTCCCAGCCCCTCATCACCGCCAGCAGTGCCAGCAGCACCAGACATCCGCGGATCTCCCAGATCGGGAACCACGTCCCCCTGTCAGTACCGGCACTCATCTCGTCACCGGCCATGACACCCCGTCCATGTAAGCATACCGCCCCCTCATTTCAAATTTCCTTCCCTGAAGACCGCACCGCCCTGCCCGGTCACGTTCCTGTGCCGGATCCGGGATCACTGCCGGCCTCCGGCAGCGGGTGAGGCGGCAGTCCGGTCCAGCATCACCACCCTGCCGGCAGCGGCCGATGACAGGGCAAAGTTCAGCAGGCTGCCACCATGGAAGTCCTGCTGCATGGCCGCCAGAAGCCGGGCTCGGTCCTCCATGCGGCGCATGCCCGCCCCGCCGGCGGCGGCAAAGCCGTTTTCCCTGGCATAGCGCCCCAGCACCGGATCCCGGAGGATATCCCGGCCTGACGTGGGGATCTGCCGATCGGACATGATCAGCTGCTGGATATCTCCAGGGAGATCCCCCATAAGCCGGCGCTTACAACCCCGATCATCCCCGGAGGGCGTGACCCAGGAACTGTCCGGAGATCCTGACACCTCTCTGAGAGCCCCGGCGGCAGATCCCAGAAGCCCGCCCGACTCCCGCTCCAGGGACCGGAGATCAAAGGCGCGGCCGTTGAGATAGGCGGTACTGTGGCCGGATGCGTCGGTGACTGCGGTGATCCGGGAGGACAGGGCCTCACGTATGGAGGCGTCGGCCAGACTCGCACCCTGACCCCGGAGGAGTCCCCGGATCCGCTCCCCGCCTGCGGTCACCTCTCCGCCGGCACCGCTGTCCCCAAGAGCCGCCCCGGCACTTTCCCAGGCGGTGCTGAAGGCTGCCGACGCCTCCTCATAGCCGGTCTCAGAGGATCCGGCAGTCCCGGATCCCGCCGGGAGATCCTGCGGCGCCTCCAGACTGCCGAACTCTCCGGCCCCCAGGGACGTGACTCCGGCACCTCCGTTCAGGGACGTCCACAGGGCCAGCACCGACGCCCTCTGCTCCTCGGTGCCCTCATGGGCGGCCTGGAGCACCGCCATGTCGCCGGCGGTCACGGGATCCGTTATCCCGAAGCGGCGGCTGAAGTCCGCCGCATGCCGGGTCACCGCACCGGCTCCATTGGGGGAGGCCATAAGGGACCGGGCCAGGGTGTCCAGCAGTTCCGGAGAACTGCGCCGGGCGTCATAAGCAAAGGACTTGAGATCCGCACTGCGGCTCCAGGCAGATCCCGCAGCCCGGGAGGATGCCTCCTGGTACTGGATGGAGGATGAAAGGGAACGGGAAAAGCGCCGTCCGCGGCTCATGACTGAGCTGTGCTCCTGGCGGCTGGCGGCCCCGCTCCGGCTGGAATCCACAATGCCCCGGGACAGGGCCACCGACAGGGAGCTGCTGTCGGTGCCGGCGTGGGAAGAGGCGATCCGGGAGCCCAGCTCCTGGGCCAGGGACCGGGAGGCGGACACGGAGCTGCGCTCGTCAGCACTCTCGGCTGCATTGCCGGCGCTCCGGCTTTCTGCACTGCTTTCCAGAATCGTGCCACCGGTCAGGGAGGCGGAGGCCCGGGCGGATCCCTGTCCCCCGGCAGCCAGGGATCCCCCGGCACTGGCGGTCAGGGATGCGCCCTCCCGGGTGCCCCGGGAGGAAGTCACCGAGGTGCCCGTCAGGCGGGAGAAGGCGCTGGCGAAGATATCTGTGGCATCAGCTCCGGTGCGCCGGGCATGCTCCAGGGACTCCTGCCACATGCTGGTGAGCACGGAGCTGCCGGAGGAGGACACCGCCTCCTGAACGCTCCGGGCTCGCTCCAGGCCCTGGGATGTTCCCACTGCATCCAGCCAGCTCTCATTCAGATCCCGGGAGGCCGCCAGGGTCTCCGCCACGCCCTTCTGCATGGTGCTGGTGAGGGCCCCGGTGTCCGAGGATGTGAAGGAGATGGCCGGCAGCTGCGGTGCTCTGGACTTCAGTGCCACACCGGTGGCGGTGTTCACCATGGTTCCCTGCTCATTGGTGAGCAGAGGCGGCTGGCTCACCAGATCCGGGGCCAGGATCCGCTCGTCCACATGATCCCCGCCGGCCATGCGTCCCGCCACGGCAGTGAAAGTGTAGGATCCCGCCGTAACGATGAACAATGCGATCAGGGGCGTGGAGGCGGCCAGCATGCCGGCGGTGGCGATCCAGTTCTCCAGGGAGGAATGAAGCCCCTCCAGAGAGGCGGCGGAATCCCAGGATCGGCCGTTCAGGGCCAGTCGTCCGGCCTCGGATCTGAGCCCCGAGGCCGCATAGAGGTTGATCACGCACAGGATGGGCATCCACAGCTGGATCCAGATCAGGGTCTGGAAGTACCTGGCGGCTGTGCCGATCCCGAAGCCCCCGATGCAGATCAGCACTGCGGCAAAGGGGGAAATGGCATAGACAAAGCCCTCGAAGAAGGAGGCCAGGGGCCGCACCGTGGTCATGAACACCGACTGCTCAGCGGCCCACTGGATGTTGCGCTGGAGCACCGCCTGCTCCACCATGGCCCCGGCGGCAAAATCGTGCTGGCTGTGGTAATAGTCCGCAGCAGCCCGGCGGAACAGGGGCAACAGCAGGGAGGCCCGGACCATGTCCGCCGCCGTCACCGCCGAAGCCCCCAGCATCTCCAGGGAACTACTGATCTGCTGGTAGGGGGTCACTCCTGAAGCCGGGGACACCGTTCCCGCCCCGGCGCGGTTCACCAGATCCGGGGTGATCTTTTTCATCCAGGAGCCAATGCGGATCCCCGCCTCATGGCAGTCGGTCTCCTCCGCCCCGGAGGCGCCATAGGACACGGTGCCGTACACCCGGGAGGGGAAGTCACCCAGGATGGTGCTCAGGGACCGCTCCGCATCCTCACCGGCGGAGGATCCTGGGAGGAACTGGTACTTGACCATCATACAGTCCCGCCAGAAACTGCCCACGGAGGACCGCACATCCGCCCCGCCGGCCTCCTTCCCCAGAAGCGTCCAGAGACTGTCATGGTATTCCCGCTCCCGGAGGCGCCCCAGGATCTCCAGGGACTCAAGAAAGGGCCGCCGGGTGATCCCGTGCTCCCCGGTGGCGCCCCCAAAGGACTGGTCAATCATCTCTGCCAGGCGGAATCCCAGGGCGGAAATGAAATGCCCCGGGGCCGCCACACCCACGGGAACATTGTCGGTGACATGGGTCTCGCCGGTGTAGATATCCTCCACCAGCACCGTGACCCGGGGGACGATGAGCAGCAGGTACAGGAGCATGGCGGTGAAAACAGCCCCGATCTCCACCCGGCCGCCGCTGTAAAGCCCCCGGAACAGCGCCGCCAGCACTCCCAGAAGCATGGAGGCGGCGCAGGCGGAGGCGAAGTCCCCGGCAGCGAAGATCCCTGCGCAGGCATTGAGGATCTGCCGGAGGAAACCGGGATCTCCCACAGAGTGGATCTCATAACACCCGTTCAGGGGCGTGCAGTTCACCCTCAGTTCCCCCGCACCGGCAGGCGGCTGTCGGTGCGCCGCCGGATCTCCTCCAGCCGGCGCTCCATGTCCCCGGCGCCCCCATGCTGCCGGACAAACTCCCGGTACTGCCTGTTAAACTCCTCCTCCGACCGGTTCAGCACCCCGATGGCCCGGGACACGTTCCGGCTACCCGACTGGCTCAGGGCCACCCGGGCGGAGCGGAAGATCCGGGCGACGATCTCATGGACTGCGGCGGCACTGAGGATCCGGGAATAGTCATGAATGAAAGACAGCAGGAGCTCCGTGCTGCCGGACAGCCCCAGATCATGCATGGCTGCGGCCAGCACTGCGGAGCTGTCCAGCAGGGACTTCTGGGCGGGAGTGAGCTCCGCCTCCAGATCTTCCCCGTGAGCATATTTCCACACCGCCGAATCCCGACCGCCGCTGAGATCCTCCCCGCACAGCAGTTTCTCAATCCTGAGGGTGAGGTTCACAAACCCTCCTGCGTCCCGGCGCACCGGAGTCACCGTCAGGCAGTTGTCGTCTCCGCAGGAGTAGACCGTCTCCCGGAAGTCCTCCCCGGCGTCCATGAGCTCCCCGAAGCCGATGAGGGGCGGCTTCTCCTGGAAGTCCAGCTGCTCCTCCTCCCCGCTCTGGCTTCCCGGGGACAGATCCACAATCAGGGTCCCGGTAATGGACATGAGCTCCTCAATGCCCTCCCGGATGCCTCCGTGACCGAAGATGCCCGGGATGTTGCTGTTCTTCAGGGCCTGGTAGATCACATTCCCCGCCACCACCTGGTTGTAGGTGTCCGGCTGGTTCCGCCGGAGGCTGGAGAGCACATTGTCCTTACCCGACTGGTGCATGGCATCCAGGTAATCGCTGAACCAGCCCGCCAGGGATCCGGCGACGCTGGCGGAAGTCCGGGCCCGGTTGGTCTCTGACCAGATCCCTCCGGTGAGATCGTTCACCAGACCCTGGGCCAGCTGGCAGGAGCCGGCCTGGGCGGTGTTCAGGCGGGTGACAATACCCTGAAGCCACTGGATCACCGACAGGATCTCCGGGGACATCTCCCCCAGGGCCAGGGCAAAGGCGTACCCGGCGGCATTGGAGGCCACGGAGCGCATCAGCTGGATGAGCTGTTCGGAATTGATGAAGGAGAAGGAGCCGGCGAAGATGTCGATGCCCCCGCAGCCTGCCGCCACGGCAGGAGGGGAAAAACTGATGAGCTGCAGATCGGAGATCCGGCTGCGGACGGACACGGCGCCCCCGGCCAGAACACCCCGGCGGGAGGAGCGGTAAAAGCCTGCCCCGGTGCGGTTGCTGATGAGTTCGTCAAACATCCGGTCAGTCTGCTCCGCTATGATCCCTGCTCCGGCGGCGGGGCAGATCAGGGCCGCCAGGAGGATCAGGACCGGCGCCCTCACCGCCGCCCCTCAAAATACTCCACCACTGCCGCCGGGGAAGGCGGCAGTCCGGTGGGATCCTGCTTGAGAACCGCCCTCCGGGGCAAATCCGGCAGGGGCAGCACCGGACGGGTAAGAGCGAACTCCTCCGGGCTCAGGGCGCCCTCCCGCCGGGCGGCGGCAATGATCCGGCGCACCAGATCCTGCCGGGAGATCACTCCCTGGGACACGGGGGTGAGACCGCCGGATGGAGTATACAGGTACACCGCCGGCAGGGCCAGGAAGCCTAGGCGCTCCCGCAGATCCGGCGCTGCGGGGGCATCCGGGAAGAGCCCCGAGGGATCGTCCCCGGATCCGGTCCGGGCGCTCCGCACATGGATGCCGTAGTCCCGCTCCAGGGATCGCACCAGGGGTGAGAACAGGGGCGAGGTGCCGTCGCCGGGATCAAAGACGTAGATGATCCCCGCCCGGCTGCCCAGCAAGGACATCACCGTCTCCTCACCCCGGCGGGCCCGTTCATCCAGGAGCCGGCCGCCCAGGGTGGACACAGGCCGCCGGACGTTCTCGTCCAGGAGAGGGTTCCCAGCCACCTCCGCCGCCACAGCGGCGGCAAAGGCCGAAGCCCGGTCCAGGGCCAGGCGCTGCAGATAGAGGAAGGCCCGGACATTCTCCGGAGTGGGGTTGTCCAGTGCCAGATCCAGGTACCGGGGAAGATGGAGCCGGAGCCAGGCGGCAGTCAGGGGGATCCCTGCAGGATCCCGGGGACTGGTCTCTGCCGGAGGTTTGCCGGGCTCCCCGGCTTCAGGACCGGATCCATCTCCCATGGGCGCATAGAAGAACCACCCCTCGGCCTTGCGGCCCCAGTATCCTTCCGGATCCGTCACCCCGTGCTCCACCGGATCCGCCTGCTCCCCGGCAAACGAACCGCTGGCCAGGAAGAACCCTGCGAAAGCAAGGTAACTGGCCAGTCTCCGGCCCGGCCGCTTCTGATCTGTCACCATACGCCACACCTCTTGCCGGGGATCCCCCCGGGGACCACTCCCCAGCAGACATGAATTCCCGATGCTGAATTTACCTTAACACGGATCTCCAGGAACACATGGGACCGGCGGGCCCCACGGGGAAAGATCCAGACCGGGATCCCAGCAAATTACGCCTGCCTGAACCCCAAGCCGTCCAAAGTCCGCTGGCGGGAAGATGCTGTCCGGAGAAGATGGGCAAATGGAAAGGCAGAGAAGGCGTCAACCCGGACCATTCAGCACCACCCGGGGATAATTAAAACAACATCACAAACTTGCCACAAAGACCGGTTTCTTTGTTTGACATCATCTCTCTGATTGCAAATACTTAATCAAATCGTTTAGCCCGGGAAACAGTCGTCTCTCTGCATGTATGCCCCAGAGGCACACCTTGCAGCCCCGGGAAGGAGTTTCGGCGGCGCTGCGGCGCCGGCCCCGCTGAGACGGAGGGGCACTGCCGAGACACAGGCACCAACAGGCGGTAAGTTATGTCCTTTCTTTCAAACCTCAAAATCAGAACCAAAATTCTGGCAAGCTTTGCCATCATTATCATCTTTGGCATCATCCAGGGCGTCATAGCCATATCCGCCTTGAAAAGCACCCTGTCAGAGGTGAACACCCTGACCACCCACACCGACGACATCGTCATTCCCCTGAATGACATCAAGTCCGAGTTCCGCTCCATGCGCATTTACGGCATCCGGCTGTCATCCTGCGAGAATGCCGACCGCAACGAATATAACGGCAAGATCGCAGCCGCCAGGGGCCGGGTGCAGACCGCCCTTGAAGCCATGAAGGGACAGGTGAAGGAGGAACTCCGCTCAGAGGTTCTGGACAACCTGAACAAGTATCAGTCCGCCTATGATCACATCAACCGCATCTGTGAAGACGCCAACCGCACACCTGATGTCAAAATGCGGGAGATCCTGAACTACACCAAGGTTGACATGCTGAAAGTGGGAACGGACACTGATGAGGCAGTGGAGCAGATGCTCAAGAACCAGAAGAATGAGGCCGACAGGATCCGCAAGGATGTGGAGGAGAAGGCCAGCAGCACCGTCATTGTGACCTTCACCATCATCAACATCATCCTGGCTGTGCTCTTCACCACCGCCCTGTCCAAGTCCATCAGTGTCAGGACAGCGCGTCTGGCTGAAGCCGCCAACCGGGTTGCCGAGGGCGATCTGACAGTACAGGTCAAGGCCAACAGCACCGATGAACTGGGGGTGCTCTCCGCCTCGGTTGCCACCATGGTGGATCACCTCAGGGGCATCATCTCCAACATGTCCACCCATTCAGAGACTATTTCCTCCTCTGCCGAGGAACTCCAGTACGCAAACAAGTCCATATCTGACTCCACCTCCCAGATCCTGACCCAGACCCTGACCGTCAGCGCCGCCAGTGAGGAGATGGCGGCAACATCCAAGGAGATTGCCAACAACTGCAACTCTGCGGCCATGGCCTCTGAACAGACCAAGGAGACCACCCTCAACAGCATCGAGACCGTGCGCTCCACTGTTTCCAAGATCCGCGAACATTCCAAGAAGACCGAGGAAGACGCCAGCATCATCGCCAAACTGGGTGACGAGACCAAGCAGATTGACGCCATCATCGCCACTATCCAGGACATCGCCAACCAGACCAACCTGCTGGCTCTGAACGCCGCCATCGAGGCTGCCCGTGCCGGTGAGCACGGCAGAGGCTTCGCAGTGGTGTCCGATGAAGTCCGCGCCCTGGCCAACCGCACTGCCCAGTCCACTCAGGAGATCAACAAGATGATCAAGGCGGTGCAGGATGAGGTGTCCTTCGCCAGCACCTCCATCGGCGAGACCGTGAGCCAGATGGAGGAGATCGCCAGCGAGACTGAGCAGCTGGAGCACTGGCTTGACACCATCATCAACCAGGTGAATGACGTGAACAACCAGATCAACCAGATCGCCGTGGCAACGGAGCAGCAGACCGCAACCTCCAATGACATGTCCCAGAACCTGCAGCGGATGGCCGATCTCACCAAGGAGGTGTCCACCAACGCCTCTGACACCGTGGAATCTGCCTCTTCCATGGCACGTCTGTCCAGCGAAATGGCAGAGGACGCCTCCAAGTTCCGGATCTGAGTCCGGTAACAGACGGCTTTCCAGAAGGCGGACCGGTTCCGCCTTTTTTCATGCCCAGAGATCTGCGCTGTCCATCATCAAGCCTGGGATCCTGACAGCCGCCACATATAAATTCCCGGAGCGGGATCCTGCACCACTGTTTAATGCCAGAACCTGTCTTAGCAACAGATCAGGCGAACAGCAGGTCACCCGCAGTACCTAGGCACCCCCAATCCTGCGCCATATTCCAAGCCTTCCTATGCAGCGTCATATTGCTCATCTGCCTCCGCTGCCCCCAAAGGTGCCCGGAAAACTCTGGCAAAACTGTGGCAAAGGCTGCACACCGGCCGGGTTATCCCGCACCAGAAGCGCCAGCAGGGCACTATTTGACTGTCACCTAAAAAACAATATAAAAATGAAGCCTTCTTTTGCAGGATCCACAGTAAGGGCATAAACTGAAAGAAGGATCTTCATCTACAACAGGAGCCAGCATGACATTCTTCACCAACCTCAAAATTGGCTACAAAATCCTTCTCTGTTTCAGTGTCATCATCCTTCTGTCCATGATCCAGGGAGCTTCAAGCTTGACGTCCCTGACCACAACCTCTGATCTGGTTGACCGCATGAACACCCTGACCACCAGCGTGGGGATCCCGGTGACCGATCTCAAATCTCAGTTCCGGCAGCTGAGGATCTACGGCATAAGGATCACCAGCGGCAAGCCGGAACTGCTTAATGAATACCGGGGCAAGATCGCCTCCCAGCTCCAGGAAACAGAAAAAACCATCAAAAAGATCCTGGATGCGGAGATCAGTTCAGACACCCGAGGGAACATGCAGATCATCAGCACCGATCTGGATAAGTACAAGGATGCCTTCAAACGGATCATAGCCATCCTTGAGGACAACAGCAAATCCCCCGAAGAGCGCCAGGCATCGGCCTTTGCCATCACCAAGGATGAAATGAAGATCATCGGCAACGAGGCAGACGCTCAGATCCACCAGATCCTGGACCGGGAGGCTGCGGCTTTTAAGGGCATTGATCAGAAAGTGGACACAGAGACCCGGCCCTCCGTGGTGATCCTGGTGACAGTATTGAATGTGATCCTGGCGGTTATCTTCTCCATACTACTCTCACGTTCCTTCGGACACCGGGCCAACCGCCTGGTCCAGGCTGCCGACAGAGTGGCTGATGGGGATCTGACTGTGGAGCTCAAATCCCGTAGCCATGACGAGATCGGTCTCCTGACAACTTCTATCAACACCATGATTGAACACCTGCGTTCCATAATCAACAGCATGACCAGCCATTCCAGGACCATTGCCAACAGCATGGAGGATCTGGAAAGCTCAAGCCGCACCATCTCTGAATCCACTTCCCAAATTCTGACCCAGACCCTGACCGTCAGCGCCGCAAGCGAGGAAATGGCCGCCACCTCCAAGGAAATCGCCAGCAACTGCAACGCTGCGGCCCGGGCCTCCGAGGAAACCAGGGACACCACCCAGGAGAGCATTGACACCGTCAGGACAACTGTGGCCAAGATCCGGGATCATTCTCAGAAGACCGAGGATGACGCCCGGATCATTGCCAAGCTGGGGGATGAGACCAAACAGATTGACACCATCATCGCCACCATCCAGGACATTGCCAACCAGACTAATCTGCTGGCTCTGAACGCTGCCATTGAAGCAGCCCGGGCTGGAGAACACGGTCGTGGCTTTGCCGTGGTTTCAGACGAAGTCCGTGCCCTGGCCAACCGCACTGCCCAGTCCACCCAGGAGATCAACAAAATGATCAAGGCCGTGCAGGACGAGGTGGACACCGCCAGTCGATCCTTCGGTGAGACCGTGAGACAGATGGAGGAGATTGCCGCAGAGACCGAAAACATAGAGTCCAGACTGGACACCATTGTCAGCAAAGTCAGCGATGTAAGCAATCAAATCAACCAAATTGCCGTGGCCACCGAGCAGCAGACAGCCACATCCCAGGACATGTCGGCCAACCTGCAACAGATCGCCCAGCTCACCAAGGATGTGAGTGCCAACGCAGAAGATACCCTGAAAACCACCACCACCATGACCAAACTGTCCGCGGAAATCAATGAAGATACCAGCAGATTCAGGATCAGCTGACAGGAAGATCGATGCGGTTCTGGGAAGAAAACCAGAAGCTTCATGAAGGTCTAACTCCATGTTGCAATAGCCCGCAAGCATGCTGAGGTCAGAGGAACATATAGATCAGCGCAGCTGCAAACTCATGGAAGACAAGACGTTGTGCTGTCCCCACTAAATAATACGCCCCCTTTACGGGGCTTTTTTTTACAACAAACTGAAGAGTCAGATTATTTTGGGTCTGTCAAAAATAATCGGAGAGCAGTCTCCTGGAAACCTTGGAGTCTCCAGTGGAAGCTACTCTCCGGGGAAAAACTCTTTCAGAAGATCCGGTCAACGGTACATGTCAGCACTGTTGAGATAACGGGTAACATATTCACCCACACCGTCCTCAAGGGTGGTCATGGGCTTGGAATAACCGGCGTTCCTGAGACGGGTGAGATCGGCCTGGGTGAAATACTGGTAGCGGTCCCGGATGGACTCCGGCATGTCCACAAACACAATCTTCTCCTGCCTCCCCATGGCGTTCCAGGCAGCCTTGGCCAGATCATAGAAGGATCTGGCCTTGCCTGTGCCCACATTAAACAGACCGCAGACACCAGGATTTTCCAGCATCCAGACGATCACATCCACCACATCCTCCACGTAGACAAAGTCCCTGAGCTGCCAGCCGTCCCGGTAATCCGGGTTGCAGGACTTGAACAGCTTCACCGGCTCATCCCGGCGGATGCTGGGGAAAATGTGGGCTACCACGGACTTCTGCCCGCCCTTGTGGTACTCATTGGGTCCGTATACGTTGAAGAACTTCAGGCCCACATACTGCCGGGGGATCCTCCTGCCCTCAGCCAGTTCCCGGGCGATCTTCACATCAAAGGATGCCTTGGACCAGCCATAGGGATTCAGTGGGCGCAGGGACTTGAGATAATCCAAGGAGCTGTCATCCACAAAGCCCAGGGATCCGTCACCATAGGTGGCGGCAGAGGAAGCATAGATGAACCGGGCACCGTGATCCCGGCAAAAGCACCACAGCTTCCAGGAAAGCTGCTGGTTGCTCCGGAGGATGAGATCCACATCCCTCTCCGTGGTGGTGGAGATGGCTCCCATATGGATCACCGCCTCAATTTCACTGCCATGGCGCTCCAGGAAGCCGTCCATCTGCTCCGGCAGGATGATCCCACCCAGCTCGTGCTTGGCCAGGTTCTTCCACTTGTCCTCGCAGCCCAGCCAGTCCACAGCATAGACATCCCGGATCCCCAGTTCATCCAGCCGGGCCACCACGCAGGATCCGATAAATCCGGCAGCGCCGGTGACCAGGATCATGATGCGCTCCCCTGTCCCGGCTCCCGGGGCTCCAGCATGGTCTCAATGAGGCGGATCAGGATGTGGATGATCTTGATATGCACCTCCTGGGTGCGGTCGGCATAGCCGTAATGCCGGACACAGATGGCCAGATCAGCCGCCGGGGCAATGACGCCGCCGCTCTTGCCAGTCAGGGCGATAACCTTCATGCCCTTTTCCTTGGCTGCGGTCACCGCTGCCATGACGTTCTTGGAATGGCCGGAAGTGGAAATGGCCAGCAGACAGTCGCCGGCCTTGCCCAGGGCCTCCACATAGCGGGAGAACACCTGCTCATAGCCAAAGTCATTGGCTACACAGGACAGATGGCTGGGATCTGAAATGGCAATGGCGGGATAAGCCCGGCGGTTCTCACGGTAGCGGCCGGTGAGTTCCTCGGCAAAATGCATGGCGTCACAGTGGGAGCCGCCGTTGCCGCAGGATATGATCTTGCCGCCTCCCCGGATGGAATCCGCCATCATCCGGGCAGCCCGGACCACCGCACTCATATTGGCGCCGTCACTGATGAATTTCTGCAGCACCTCTGCCGCCTCGTCAAAATCACCCTTTGCCAGGGTCAGAAGCTCCTGCTCATCTGCTGTCATATGAACCCCTCGTTCCTCACTCTTTTCCAAAAAAAAAAAACGGCGCCCGCTTTGGTCCCTAACGGACATGAAACCCCGCCGCCGGCATTCCTGAATCCCGGATCATGAAAGATCTCGGGCTCCGCACTTCCGGACACACCAGGGATCTCTCACAGAAAAATCCCCGGGGACACAGTCCCGGACACCGGGATCTGTCAGCCCTCTTCCCCAGGCTCCAGATCTGCGGCTATTTTGACCAGGGCCTGCAGTTCCTCATAGGTGAGGGTCGCGCCCTTGCCCATCTTCTCATGATCCTCAGCCCAGTCCCTAACATCGTACTTGGCCTTGGCGCCGTTCCAGCTGATAAGGTTCAGCTCCTTGCGCCAGCCCTTTGCATTGGGCTCAGACAGATCTCCGATATGTCTGACGATCTGATAACTGATATCACGTGCTCCTGCCATTTGCTTTCCTCCCGGGCGCCCCTGCGCCGCTCACTGAATTGCCCAACCCGGACAACTGATCTCCAGTTTCCAGGGTTCAGAAAGCACAGATCCCGCATGTCCGCCCAAAACCGGACCATGACACCGTGCCTTCACCAAAGATCATACAGCACTCCCCCGGACACCTGAAAGTCCCCGGAGCCGTTTCCGGCATCCGGCACTCCGCCCCGCAGCAGGCATCCCGACATCAGATCTGGCAATCAGGCCGCCAGTGTAAAGCGCTGGGATCAGATCCGAAAGCAGATCCGGGATATAACAGTCTCTTCCCGCTACCCGGAGACCAAGCTCCGGTGAAAGAAAAGGCACCACTGGGGATCCTGCCATCCGGTACCCTTCACGGGCGCTCTCAGATCGCCATCTCGGCTCCGCTCGCTCAAAGCACCCTGCAAATATTCCCGGCACAAACTGCCCCGGGGGGCTCACTCCGCTCCCAGTTGCTCAAGGATCTTTCCGGTGAGTTCCAGATCCCTCTGCAGAACCTCCATGTTCTGCTTCAGGGTCCGTCCGCTGACAAAGCCCTGCTGATATTCCGCAAGCTCAAAACTGCCGTCAAGATAGACTTCCCGGAAGCCCGGGAGCCCATCTGGTAAGCCCGCCTTCTGGCACAGTGCCGCAAAATCCCCGGAATAAGGGCACCGGACAGTGGTGCGCTCCCCCTTTCCCGGCATAGAGCCGGTCACCGGACAGGTGATCCGCCATTCCTTCCGGATCTTCTGATCTCCTCCGGGAGGATTATAAGACAGCAGGACATCCAGGGAAGCCAGATGACTGCCCTCCAGGCGGTTGAGAACCTCATAGACCGCATCCTGGCAGCCACTCTCCATCCGTTTGATCACCGCCGGATCTGCCGCAGGATCCAGCCGCCGTGCCAGATCCGCAAGCTTCGCCATCCGGGCCTGGCTGTACTCCCGACGCTGGGTGACGCACTGCCGGGCATAGGCCACGGCCTCACCGGCATTCTTGCCGTGGACATTCTCCCTGAGCAGTTGGGCGAACTCTGCGTCCCGGTCAGATCCCCTCTCATAGGCGATCTCACCGGCCCGGATCCCCAGGGCAATATTGATCTGCTGCACCGCAGTGACAAAGGCCGGCTTCTGCAGATCCGGCAGGCGGGACAGGATCTCCCCGGAAGAGCGGACAAAGGCCTCCCGGGAAGAGCCGTCAAGGAGATCCTCACCGGCCTGGGCGGGAAACAGGGGACAGAGCAGGAAAGCGGTCAGCAGCACCGGAAGCAGACCCGGGCGCCTCAGGATGAAAAAGGGATCAGTCATGGGATGGGCACAGAGTCCGGAAAAAGACAGAAAGCGGCTGCTCAGAGCCGCTCCGGAAATAAAGACGTAACGAACAAAGATCCGGGAAGATCACTCAAAATCCCTTTGGACCATGATCTCCTGGGCCTCCTCAGATCCCAGCTCCGCAGCCCGGCGGAAATAGGACTTGGAGGTCTCGTGATCCTTGTAGCCGTAGTTGTCGGTGTAGTAGACCTCGCCCAGTTTCATCAGCGCAGGAACATAGTCCTTGTTGGCAGCCTTCTTCAGCCAGTCCACACCCTCCACGGGATCCTTGTGGGTGCCGGCACCGCTCAGGAGCATGCCTCCCGCCTGGGTCTGGCACTGGGGATCTCCCAGTTTGGCGCCGCTGTAATAGTAGGCAAAGGCCTTCTCGGCGGAAATAGGCACATGCTTGCCGTTGGTGTACAGATCACCCAGAAGCGTGAGAGCCTTAACATTGCCCATGGCGGCGGCCCGCTGGATCAGTTCCATGCCCTTGAGCACATTGGGATCAGTGCCCTGACCGTTGAGGTACATCATGCCGCCTTCAATCATGGCATCCTGGTTCTTGTCCTTGGCGGCCTTCTCAAAATAGTTCAGGGCCTCCACATAGTTGATCCCGGTGCCCACGCCGTCCCGGAACATCCGCGCGGCGTTCAGGCTGCTCTGGGGCCGGCCCAGATCGGCAGCCTTCCGGTACAGTTCAAAGGCCGCCTGGGGATCCTTGCGCACCACCTCGCCCTTCATGTGGATATCGGCCATGATCTCCATAGCCTCTGCATTACCCTGCTCAGACGCTTTCTGCAGATAAGGGATGGCATCGTTGACTTCGCCGCCCTTCATCATCAGCACCCCGAGTTTGGTCTGGGCCAGGCTGTTTCCGGCGTCGGCAGAAGCCTTGAAATACTTTGCCGCCTGATCCGGGGCATAGTAGTCACTCTTGGGATTGGCGGCCATCATGCCCAAAGCCAGATTGGCATCGGTGTTGCCCAGCCGGGCGGCCTTCTCAAAATAAAAATGGGCATCCTGCTCATCAGCCCGGACTCCCTTGCCCTCCAGGTAGAGATTGGCCAGGTTGTTGTTGGCGTCGGCCAGATCCGCACTGGCAGCCGCCTTGTAATTGTCCGCCGCCTTGGCATAGTCCTGCTGTGTGCCCCAGCCGTTCTCATACATGGCGCCCATGAGGTTGCTGGCCTGGGGATCCCGGTAAACCGATGCGGCGCGCTCACAGTTTTTGAAGGCGTCATCGTAGGACTGGCTGTTGAAGCTCTCGTAGCAGGCGTTGACAGCCTTGATGAGTTCCTCGCTCTCAGGCGCGGCAACAGCCTGTGCCCCCGTGGCTGCCAGGGCAACCGCCGCAACCAACATGGTCCTTTTCATAACTCATCCCCCTGAGACAGTAATGTTTTGGTGATTATAAACGCTGCGAAATGCGCTTTCCGGGATCACGGGCTTTTTTAGCCCTTAAATGTGAGCATGCTTGCAGAACAACCCGGCAGGAACAGACAGATGGGAGGACCGCCGGAAAGGACCGGGAAAGGCTCCGGAAGGACGCCCGGGTGCCCGGCAGGGTGCCCCGGCAAAGAGGAGGAGTTACAAGGATCCAGGACAGACGGACCGGAGCTGAAGCCGTCTACCGCAGATGCTTCTCAAACCGGAACATCCCGTCCGGAAACACGGAACTGCCAGCTCAGCCCGGTATTCAGGTCAGGGATCCCCTGTCAGCTACCGGCAACCCGTGCTCCGGAAAGCCGGGCTCCAGCAGATCCTCCATCCGGCAGTGAAGAACCCGGCTGAGCTGCATGACGGTGACGGCCGCAGCTCGGTTGATGTCTCTCTGCCTCTGCTCAAAAAGCTGTATCTGACGCAATGCCACACCGGAAGAGGCTGCCAGCCCGGACTGGGACAGGCCGTTGTTTTTGCGGTGCATCCTAAGGCGGGTCATGGGATAGGCTTCCCTCATCAGTTCGTCCATGTGATCGGCAAACTGACGGATATCCATTTCGTGAAACACCGGATACATCCCGATGATGCGTGACAGGGGGACAGGAGTGAGGATCTCCATGAACGGACGACCAGATTGCCACTGATAATAAGCCAGCGCCCAGCCGGCCCAGTATTCCGGGGATCGGTCCTGGAACATGGCATCCTCACTGTCGGTGAAAGACATACAGGTTTCGGCAAGGATCTGCCGGACCAGTTCGCAGCCGTTCATGCCGGCAACATAACGGGGGTTGCCGGCGGCAAACTGCCGGGATACCCCGGAAACCATGAAGGATCCGGCAAACACATCGGGCTCAAGGCCCAAGGTCACCACGGCAAAATCCACAGCATGACCCAGGATATTCTGAGCAGAGGAAAGGTACTCCTCACTGTAGGCGCGGATCACCACTCTTCATACCCTCCCTCATGATGTCGATCATGAACAGATCGTTCACCATGCTTGGTGCCTTTTTGGTTCTTCGGTAGGCTTTGCGAGCCTCAAGATCTCTGGAAACTTTCATTTCATGCCAGATAGCGGCACTGACCGTCTCAGCGCCGACAAAATGAATGTGGGCAAAGGCTTCTCGGCTTCTGAAAACAATCTGCTCGCCAAGTTTGCCAAGACGCATTGCTTCCGAAAGCTTTGATAAAGAAATTGCTCCAGAAACGAAATCCTGGGCAAATGTGAAGTAGGAATCATCGGCTCTATAGCCAATGACAACATCGTATGGAGTGGGATCAACAAAAAAATGCTGTTGAAGATAATCCTTGGCTTCCTCAGCCACACTGCCGTTCTGCCAGTAGGTTCTGAATTTTGCCAGGACAGCAAGCCAGTTGAGAATGCAGAACCCGGGAGCATTCAGGTTGAGGACAGACAGACCGTCTAGTTCAGCCTCATAACTGTTAGCAAACCCGTCGCGATTGTCAGAACACGCCCACTCTTTGGCAAGATCCAGACTCTCAGTGGTGTAGAAGCCACTGCCATAGTCATTGGTGCGCTTGCCACCGTTGTAGACAGGGACTTCTATAATGTGATCTGAACCATGATAGACTAGCATGACTGGCACCCCCAGCCAAACCATATCGCCACTGCGCTACCGAGTCAACGCTAATGGCTCAATGAGTTAATCTGTCACGCAAAATTGACATTCACGCCATCAGAATGAAGGACCGGAAAAGAAGCCCTCAGAGCCCTGCCAGACGGTGATCCTCCTGTCCGCTACCGGAGTCCAGGATCTGCCGCAGATCATCATAGGTGGCGCCCCCGGTCAGGGAAGCAGCCAGGGACCGTCCCTTTTCCATTATGATGTAAAAGGAGATCTCCCGGGGCATCCCCCCGGCTTCATCCCCTCCATCCTGATCCCGCCGGGAGCAGAAAAAGCCCATTTCCCCAGGGCGGCTTTCCAGTTCAGCGCACTGGAATCCATGATCCCGATAAAGGCTCAGCATCAGGGTGCCTATCTGCCTGGCGGTGAGATCACCGCCCTCCAGGGGAGCCAGGGTGACCGTCCTGCCATCCCGGGCAAAGGAAGCGGTTCCACTGCCGTCAGTGGCTTCAGTCACGGTCCAGCCGCCAGGCAGGGCCAGGGCACAGGAGGAAAAGGCCATGGACAGCATGGCCGGTAACAGACGTTGCACGGCAATCCTTAAAATTTGATCTACATCACTTTTTGTCGCAAGTTTAGCACCCGCATAAGGGAATGCAAGGACAAAAAAATCCGCCCCTCTCTGATCGGCGTGTTTTCAGCCAGCATGGGCGCTGTCAGAGTTTCCGGGACGGAGACAGAAGGTATGTGAAGGGAAATTTCAGGGGACAGGGAAAGGAGGAGGAAGTCTGGCGGAGGATGCACAGGCGATGATGTTTTCACCACCAGCGGGCAGTCCACTGTGATGTGCTCTGGACCAGACGCTGGCAGACAGATCCGGAACTTCAGAACGGCAGGTGAGGGAGCATCATCCCGTAACCATCAGGGAGGATCCGTGACGACGGACGTGCCACCCAAGAAAAGGAACGTGCCGCCCAGGAACCGGATCGTGCGCTGCTCCTGCAGCACTCCCGACAGCCGGGAAAGTTGCTCCCGGGCGGGGATCTCCCAGGCACCTGGAAGCACATCCCTCCCCGGATCCGGAGGCTCATTCCACAGGCGATCCTGCCGGATTGTCATCAGCGCACAGGTTCTCCAGGCCGGATCACTTCAGCACCGAGGCGATGGTGGCAATCATCTCCTTGACATTCAGGGGCTTGGAGATGTGGGCGTCAATGCCGGAGGACTTCTCCGCCTCAACGTCCTCCACAAAGGCGTTGGCGGTCATGGCCACAATGGGCACCGATGCCAGTTCCCTGTTTCCCAGAGCCCGGATCTGGCGGGAGGCCTCATGGCCGTCCATCACCGGCATCTGGATATCCATGAGCACGGCGTCATAATATCCGGGCTCTGATTTCTTCAGCATATCCAGGGCCACCTGGCCATTCTCAGCGGTCTCCACCTCAAAGCCAAAGCGCTTAAGGCTCATCACCGCGATCTCCCGGTTGATGGCAATGTCCTCAGCCAGCAGCAGACGCCGGCCGGCAAAATTCTCCGGAGCCGGGGGCGCTGCCGTCCCGGCGCCTTCCGCAGGCGGCGGGACAGGCGCAGCGGCATTGCCAGCATCAGCAGGCTCTCCGGACACCTGACCGGAGGCAAAGTGCAGGGGGACCCTCACCGTGAACTCCGTACCCTTTCCCTGGGCGGTCTTGAGGGTCACGGTGCCACCCATCATGTCAATCAAGGTCTTGGTTATGGCCATGCCAAGACCGGTTCCCGTGATCCCGCTGACCGTGGAGGTGCGCTCCCGCTCAAAGGGCTCGAAGACCTTGCTTGCAAACTCCTGGCTCATGCCAATGCCATTATCCCGGACGGTGATCACATAGAGTGCGGTCTCATCCTCCCGCCGGGGGATTGTCAGATCACTGAAATTATCCTCAATCCTGCCAGGACCGGCATTGCTGTCCTGCTCCCCTTCATTCGCCGCAGCGACCTCATAACGCTCCTGGGCAAGGATGAGCTCAACCCGTCCCTTCTCAGGAGTGAACTTCAGGGCATTGCCCACCAAGTTCACAATGATGCGCTTGAGATAGTGCCCGTCACAAAGCACGCGTCTCTGGCTGACAGCTGAGGTGTCCACCAGGAATTCCAGCTGCTTCTTGCTCATTTGGTTGGAGAAAAGGTCCCGGATATCCTCAATGATCTGCACAATGTCATTGGATTCCAGACGCAGTTCCAGGCGTCCGCTCTCAATGCGGCTCATCTCCAGAACGTCGTTGACCAGTTCCATAAGATGAGTGCCGGAACTGCTGATCTTCCTGAGATATTCTCTGATCTCCTCCAGGGAAACCCCGGGCTGCAAGGCTATGTCTGTGTAACCAATGATGGCGTTCATGGGCGTCCGGATATCATGGGACATGTTGGACAGGAAAGTGCTCTTGGCGCGGTTGCTCTGTTCAGCGTTGAGCTTGTCCATCTCCATCTGCATCTCCCGCCGCCGGATGATGGAATAGACGCTGAACATGATCAACAGTGCCAGCACCATGGAGAAGAACTGAATAAGACTGTTCTCATGCAGGGCGCTCTTGATGCTGGCCAGCTGCTCCCCCACATACTGGAGCCGGTTGCCGGCCTGGCCGTCAGTAAGGGGAAGCGTACTGCTGGCCACAGCGTTCTCGTAGAAGGTATAGATGTTGTTCACAGACTCCTTCACCGAAACAAAGGTGGCCTGGCGCACCCACATCAGCAGTGCAAAAAAGATCAGCGCCAGAAGCGCAATACCCACCACTGCTGAATTCCCGAAACGGCGATCCTTCTTGAACACCACCCGGAAGAAAAAGAAGCCGATGATGCTCCAGAACGCCAGCATCAGGTAAGACTCAGACCCCAGAATGTTGCCGGTGAAAATGTGGGGAATAAGCAGGAACAGCATGAACAGCGCAGAGATCGCCACTCCGGCAATGCCGGTGACCCGGTAGAGGGAAAACTTCTCCAGGGTGGCTATCCGCACCGCTGCGGCTGAGGTATAGGCATAGGCGAAGACCGCTCCGATAGTGGTCATGTCCACCGTCCAGCTGATCACCGTCCTTCCAAGAAATGGCATGCCCACAGAGCACAGGGCAATAAACAGAATCGCATTAGAGGGAACCCCGTCCCGGGACAGCCGAGCAAACCAAGGAGAGAAGATCTCATCCTTCCCAAGAGCGAACAGAAGACGGCTTGCGGCAACAGTGTTGGCTATGATGCTGGTGATCAGGGCACCGGCAATCACCAGCCCGAGAACCGGAACTCCCATGTTCCCCAGAAATCTCCCGGCGCCGGAGAAGATCAGCATGGGAACGGAATTGTGTTCCCGGTGCATGTGATCCATATACTCCATCCAGTTGCCGAACTCATCCGGAATTGAAAGGGCTGACAGCAGCATCACCAGGATGTAGCAGATCACAGACACTATCACCGCCACCGCCAGGATGCCAAAGGACTTCCGCGGGGAAAACCTGAACTCACCAGATGAGTTTGACAGGGTTTCAAAGCCCACAAAAGCCCAAGGGACAAAGGCGATGCACATCCAGACCTGGGACACAGGACTGGATCCCGACGCAAACATGGGCTCCATGCGCTGTACGGGCTCATCTACATTCACAAAGGCCCCTACAGAGAGCACGACAATACCTAAGACCATGATCATGGCGAAAGCCGTAAGCACAATCCCGGCCAGGGTCTTGGTCTTCATGGCTATCAGGGAGAACAGGGCTATGGCACCGGCTCCCAGGCAGGCCTCCCCCAGATAGACATCATAGCCCGCCACCACGTAATGGGGACCGACTCTGAAAGTGTCACCGAAAAGGTAGCCGGCCAGCACCGAAAAAGAGGTGCCGTTGGCCCAAAGCATAGTGACATAGGTGAGCACCAGGAACACACCGCACAGGAAACTGTGATCGTAGCCGAAAGCCCGCCGGGCAAAGGCAAAGGCACCTCCGGGATCCTGGCAACGGTTGATGAGGTAATGATAGTTGGCGGCAATGACAAGGATCAGCACGGTTCCCACAAGAAACCCCAGGGAAGTGCCCACGGGACCGCACATTGGCAGAAGGGTGGTTGCCGGCATGACAAAAGCTCCCCAGCCGATAGTGCAGCCCACTGCCAGAGCGCAGGCCATAAGGGGAGTAACATAGTGGGACAGACCGGAAGTGCCGCTCTCTGACGGCGAATTACTGTTGACAGCCATAAATGTGGGAAAAAGCCTCAGGAGAAACTTGGAATAGCAGATGTGATCATACAGGCATTTTGTCGGATATTTGTGGACACAGTGCCGCTTTTTAAACAAAAAGGACCGGACCTCCGTACGTATGCGGCGGACGGGACGGACAAGGGAGCAGCCTGTTTTTTCAAAACGCCCCGGTTCTGCTAGAATACCACCCGGAAAAGGATCCCTGCCGCCCGGGGCTGGCCTGGGATCCGGAAAAGCAGACACCGGAGGATCCCGTGAACAGCCAGACCGTCAGACATCTCCCCACCCTGTGGATCGCCCTCTCAGCCATACTCTTGGGCGGATGCAGTCTTTCCTGGTTCGGCGGCAGAAGCAGTGAAAGCGCTGCCCCCAGCGACGAGTCCCTGTGCGCCAGCAAGGCACAGATCGTGGCCAACCGGACCTACCATGACTCCTGGCAGGCTTGTGAGCGACTGGCAGCCAAAGGGGATCACAAGGCGGAATATGTGCTGGGTCTGCTTTACACCGACAAAAGCGTCCTGGGTGGTTTCCTGGATCCGGAAACCCGCTTTGACGAGGGGATCCGGCACATAAGGAACGCTGCGGATCACAACATTCCAGCAGCCCAGCGCTCCCTGGGAGAATACTATGAAAAAAACGGCCAAGGGGATCTGGCCAGGAGCTACCTTTCCAGAGCGGCGGATCTGGGGGATCCTGAAGCCATGATCGGCGTGGCCACCAGTTATGAGACCGCCGGCCAGTGCTCCCGGGCACTGCCTTACTATGAGCGGGAGATCACCGCCAACCGGGCCGCTGCCGAAGGCTGGATCTACCTTTATCTGATGACTTACAACGGCTGCGGGGATCTGAAGAGCAGTCCGGCCCTGGCCTGCGGCTACTACCACAATGCCCTGAACAGTTCCGCCCATAACACCGTCCTCTCCCTGATCAGCTACGAAAAGAGCAGCGGCACCGCAGCCAAAAACGGCAGCATAACCAGAACAACTGCCGCAGTTCAGGAATACTATAAGAAAAACCTGCAGTCCTGCGTGGTCAAGGGACAGGAGATCAGATCCCGCCTGCTGCCGGAAAACTGAAACGACTGAACATCCCATCTGCCGGATCTCTGAAGGTAGCGCTGTCTGTGTCCAGTCACCCTCCGGTCCATGATGCAGGCAGTCCCATAGTCGCAGGCCTCCTCTTCAGATCAGGTTTGTGTCAGTTCCTCACCAGATCTTCAGCGCATCTACAGCGGTGTTTCCGTATGCGCAGTTTCTCTGCCCCAGCCCTTCACACCGGAAGTCCCGGGCTTCAGTTCAGTGCATTTCTGTCTCCGGCTTGCCGGCCGGCCAGGCATGACCTGTGAACATGGAGTCCGACAGTTCCATGAAGGGGATCATAGCGGCAGCCATCCCAAATCGGACCCTGCTACAATGAGGCCGTTATGGGGATCTCATGGAGGTCTTTGAAAAGGACAGGGCATGAAACTCTACATCTGCGAAAAGCCAAGCCAGGGACGGGATCTGGCGCGGATCCTGGGCTGCGGTTCCAGGGGCGAAGGATGCCTCAGGGGCGGTGACATCACCGTCACCTGGTGCGTGGGGCACCTGCTTGAACTCCAGGAGCCGGAAGAGTACAACAGCGCTTTCCGCCGGTGGTCCCTGGAGGATCTGCCAATCATTCCAGAACGGTATGCCTACCGGATCAGAAACTCCGCCGCATCCCAGTACCGGGCAGTCCGGGATCTGGTGGCGGCAGCAGACACGGTGTTCATTGCCACCGACTTCGACCGGGAGGGCGAGGCCATAGCCCGGACCCTCCTGGATCGGTTCCGCTATCATGGTCCGGTGTTCCGGGTATGCCTGACAGCACTGGATGACGCCAGTATCAGGAAGGCCCTGGCCGCAGTCCGGAACGGGCAGGAAACCGAGCCTTTGTACCGCTCAGCCCTGGGGCGCTCCCGGGCCGACTGGCTGGTGGGCATGAACCTGAGCCGGCTGTTCTCGCTCCTGGGCCGGGGCACCGGCTATCCGGAGGTTATCCAGATCGGAAGGGTGATAACCCCCACCACAGCCCTGGTGGTGCGGCGGGATGAAGAGATCAGTTCCTTTGTCCCGGTGCCCTACTTTGAACTCTGGATCACCGCAGAGACACCCCGGGGGAGTTTCCGGGCCCGGTGGAAGGTTCCTGAAGGGGCTGCCGATCCCGAAGGCAGATGTCTGCGGCGTCAGGACGCCGAGGAAGCCGCCCGGCGGGTGGACGGACGCCAGGGATCCGTGACCATGGCCGAGCGGAAGCGGATCCGGGAGGCTCCGCCCCTGCCCTTTGATCTCACCTCCCTGCAGCAGTACGCCTCCAGACGCTGGGGCTACACCGCCGAGCGCACCCTGAATGCGGCCCAGAGTCTGTATGAGAAGCACAAGGCCGCCACCTATCCCCGCTCCGACTGCCGGTACCTGCCGGAAAGCCAGCTGGCCGACGCCCCGGGGATCCTCCAGGCTGTGCGATCCGCCCTCCCGGGAGTCTCTCCGGATCGGATCAGCATCCCACCGTCCAGGGCACCCCGGTGCTTCAACACATCCAAGGTTGAGGCCCACCATGCCATCATCCCCACCGGAAATCCGCCGGACATGGGAGCCATGACCCCGGACGAGCGCAACATCTACACCGCCCTGGCCTGCCACTACCTCATACAGTTCATGCCTGACGCCCAGTACGACAGCACCAGTCTGGAAGTCACCTGCGGCCAGGACGTTTTCACCGCCAAAGGCAGGATCCTGGCAGATCCCGGGTTTAGAAGCCTGCTGTCCGCCTGCGGGCTGATCCGCCCGAGCGATCAGGAGGAGGATCAGGAGCAGTCAGGAGAAGGCGAGGACCGCCGTCTGCCCGATGTCCGGCAGGGTGATGCAGCCCTGATCCGGGATCCGGAGATCCTGGATCGGCAGACCACGCCGCCGCCCCACTTCACCGAGGCTACCCTCCTGGCGGCCATGGAGCACATAGCTAAATATGTGTCTGAGGAGCGCTACCGGAAGATCCTGAAGGAAACCGCCGGCATCGGAACCCCGGCCACCCGGGCAGCCATCATCGAGTCCGCCCTGAGGCACGGCTACCTGGTCAGAAGCGGAAAACACCTCCTTTCCACCGGCAAGGCCCGCACCGTGATCCCCGCACTGCCCCCCGGGATCCTGTCGGCCGGTCTCACCGCCGCCTGGGAGCAGGAGCTGGATCAGATTGCCCGGGATCAGGGATCCCTGGAGCACTTCATGACCGGCATCGAAAACTGGATCCGGGAACTGATCGCTGAATACCGGCAGCCCGGACGGTTCCGCCTGACGCCGGTTCCCGGTGCTCCGGAAGGCAGATCCCCAGCGGACGGGACACGGGGCAGAAGGCGCACATCCTCCCGGCGGGATTCCCGGAAGACTGCGAGCGACTCAGCCCCTGTTGAGGGAGCCCCGTCCTGTCCCCGGTGCGGCCAGCCCATGGTGCGCCGCCAGACCCGGCAGGACGGCCGCGCTTTCTGGGGCTGCTCCGGCTATCCATCATGCCGGGGAACGCTGCCCCTGGACGGCGGCGCCGCATCATCACCAGGAGCACCCCTGGTGTCCCGGACACCCCAGGCTCAGAACAGCATGACAGAAAACTTGGCAGCCGGATCCCCCCAGACCGGAGCTGGCAGTTTCAGCACCGGCTTTCCCCCACCATCCGCGACCGTGGGCATGATGGGCCTGGCCGCCGGAACAGCGGGAGCACCCCGGGAAGGTGCACAGGCACCCTCCACTCCGGCTCCCACAGACATACCCGCCCCGGGCAGAACAGCCTCATCACAACCGGAGACCGGGAGTCCCCTGTGCCCCCGGTGCGGCCAGCCCATGGTGCGCCGCCAGGCCCGGAAGGACGGCAGTGCCTTCTGGGGTTGCTCCGGCTATCCTGCCTGCCGGGGAACACTGCCATTGGGATCCCCGGATCCTGCCAGATCCCCGGCAGACGGAACTCCCGGCAGGCAGATGCGATCTTTAGGAGGATCCTTTTCCGGAGTGGCACTTTCCGGAGCAACCCGGCTCGGAGCCAGACCTGGAGCAAGGCAGCCAGATCAGGAGGAGGCCTCCCGGATCCCGGACTGGCCGGGATCTGCACCCCAGGAGACGATCGGCATGATCCCTCCTCCGGAAGAATGTCCGCCCTGGGCAGCACCGTCTGAACCCGTAGTGCCCAAGTCCGGTATGACACAGCAGCATCAGGAGCCAGCAGCGGCAGATCCCGTAACACCGCCCCTGTGCCCCCGGTGCGGTCAGCCAATGGTGCGCCGTCGGGCCCGGAAAGACGGCAGTGCCTTCTGGGGATGCTCCGGCTATCCCGCCTGCCGCGGCACCATGACCAATGACGGCATAAGTCATGAGGGAGGACAAGGCCGGAGCTCTGGCAGGAGGCGAAGTCCGCCCGGCAGATCTCAGACAAACAGGAAAAATGATGAGGGCTCCCCGACTCCCCGGTGTCCCCGTTGCGGCGCACCCATGATCCTGCGCCAGGGCAGGAGCGGACGGGGCTTTTTCGGCTGTTCCCGCTATCCAGCCTGCAGGGGAACCCTGGAGGCTGACGGCCATCAGGGATAAGGTTGCCTGAAAAAAAACTTCATCTCCGGCTCATCTTTTTGCGGCAATGACCAGCGAATGCCCATCAGCAACTGTCCCACAGAGCCGCAAGATGATCAGGGAACATCCCGGTAGGAACCAAGGGCGCAGTCAACTGCCAGTCTGGCACCGCCGGAGTCATACCCCACAATTAAGAAGGACCGCCGAAGCGGTCCCTGTGTTTCTATCCAAAGCTGAACTTGTGTCTTGCTGCGTTATCAGCCTAGCAGTGACAGTGCAATCTGCGACTTCATGTTGGCCTGGCTCAGAATGGAGGTGGAGGCCTGCTGCAGGATGGACTGCTGGGTCATCTTTGCAGTCTCGGAGGCGTAGTCCACATCACGGATCCGGCTTCTGGCGTCAGACACG
>CACZLZ010000030.1 GCA_902782145.1 uncultured Aeromonadales bacterium | reverse complement strand
TGCCGGCGCTGTTCTACGGAATGACGACGGTAGCAGGGGAGACCGGGTCCGTTTCTGGGGGCGCTCATGCCTCCAGAGAAAAAAGTATAAATATGTGATAACTATCACGAATAAACTTCCACTACGGCTGCGTCTGAATGTATCCATCAGGTCATGCACACGTTATACATGACAGGATAGGTTTACCGGAAATTTGGCGAGGAGAATTGTATGTCTGGTTTGTCACTTCAGAATTTCATTGATATTTCATCAGGCAAATACAATGCCGGACAGGTTGATATAACAACTGACAAAAATGGCAATGAAGTCCTGAAAAAGATTAATAACCATGTCGTTCTTACTTCAAAGAACAACATCGTTCTGGATCCTGACAGGATTGTCAAAGTCAAGACTGCCTTTATCAATGCCCTGCAGCAGAATGGCGTCACCGCTGATCAGCTCAGCAAAATCAGAAACCGTATCGGGCTTCCGGAAAAACTCAGCATCGGTCCCGGTGCTGATTCGCTCGCTTTGACGGAAAAGCGTCTGACTCCACTGTCACGCAAAGAGATCAATGCCATACTGAAGGAGGTTGTGCTTTCAGGCAAAAATGCCGCCGGAACCGCCAATATCACCAGGAAACAGGCTCAGAACATTGACAACTCTTACAGGATCAGCGGCTCAAAGGCTGAGACCCGGGACACGGTTAACCGCCAGGTTATGAGCCAGTCAGACATCAGGCAGAAGGCAACTGACAACTCCTTTAATTATATTGTCAAGACTCTTTCCTTCACTGATCCCCTCTCAAGTATTTTCTCCGGCCGCTGCCGAAGCCATACCGGGGAAAATGCTGTCAATGAGAATGCGGCAGAAAAAACCGCGCTTACCAATTCCTTCAAGAACATGTTTTCCGCAGTGCTCAAGATGACATCTCCCTCTGTAAGCGAGAGCGACACCTTCATGATCTGCGGCAAGCAGGCGAAGATCACCAAGGATGACAATGGCAATCTGTCGGTTATTGTCGGCAGGGGAGAACTGGCCACCACCATCAGTCTGAATGCCACGGCCGAGTCTGTTCTTCAGTCCATGATGTTCAGATCAGCTTCTGATGTGGACTTCCTGGGCAAGGAAAACCTGAAGTCTCTTCTGGAAAGCGTTTACAGCCGTGATCTGGACGGGAATCTGACCGTGGACGACCGCACCAGCCTGACAAGAAGGTTTGCCATTTTTATCACCCAGATACTGAGCAAGGGCACTGATTTAACCGGCCAGAAGGCATCGTTTCAGGGTATCTTCAGCGGCAACTACAACACCTCGCTGCTCGTGGAAATTGCTGAGCGCGCCCTGGACGGAACCGTCACCAAGCCCGATGATCTGGTCCGGTTCCATGATGCTCTGATGCAGGACAATTCCAACCTCACAGAGGAAATGCAGGCGATGCTCAGGACGGTGGCCAATATTCCCCTGGGCAAATCCTCGGATGGGGTGGAACTCACCGTTTCCCTGACCCAGCCTGTTGAAAAGGTTGCGGAGAATATTGTCCCCGGTGCTCCGGATCTAGCCGGCCTCGGGGGTGATCTTAAGACAGATGACATCAAGAACTTCGTGGCTGACATGATTTTCTCGGATGACACCATTGCTGCCGACAGCGGGGCACATAAGGCCGGCGATGTGCTGCGCACTGTGCTTGGGGATCAGAAGAACATCAGAGCCTTTGCCGAAATCATCCGGAACCCTGAGGCCCTCAACGGCACCTCATCTCCGGAGGTGGTGGATGTCCTTAAGAGCGGCTTCCAGAAAATGAGGACTGCGCTGGATCCCCTTTTCCAGAAAGCCACAGGCAAGACCATTGCCGAGGCCGCCGGAGAAGGGGCCAGGTTTCTTGAGGACTTCACGAAATTTGTCAGGGACGAAAATCAGCTTCCCGGATCAGTTCTTTTCCAGTTTAACGCCATAATTCAGAACATGGCCAATAACGGCTGTGAGAAGCTCCAGAACGTCATCAACCAGGTGTTCAATTTTGACAATAAGCCGGTGAATGAGCTGGGAGGCCTTACCACCAATCCCTATGACAACATGTCTATCAAGCAAATCAAGACAGAACTGGAGAATAAAAGCCTGAACAGCATTATCGACAGCGCCTCCTCTGATTCATCTGTTCCTGGACAGATGGGACTTTTCAAGCAGGTTCTCAGCGATTATTTTGTAACCATGAACAAGGCAGACAAGAAAACCATGTTTGCCGCTGCCCTCCGTTTTGCGGACTCCTTCAGCTTTGCCGATGCCAGCGGGAAACCCCTGGAGGGTGAGGCCCTGGAAAGCGCCAAACAGTCTGCCACCGTCAAATTCACCGGAGCGATCCTCAAGGGCACCGGTCCGCTGATGCAGAAAATGCTGCAGGGCATGCCCAGGGAGGTGGTGGGTCCTTTTGCCGATGCCCTGGATGACATGAAGTCCAATCTTGCGCCCATCCCGCGCAAAATTGTCCAGGCTCACCTGATGAAAATGATCAATGACTCCCATGGGAAGATCCAGCAGATCGATATCAAAAAGTCCCTGGGCGCCGCTTCAGTGGGTGAGGCTTTTCTCTGCGACTTCACCTATATGGATGACAGAGGAAACAAGCAGACGAGCTCTTATGTGGTCAAGATCATGCGTCATGATGCGGAGGCCAGGGTCAAGAGGGAGGCGGAGCTTTTCAAGAACGCAGCCCAGAAGATCGGTCCGGGCATGGAAAAAACCTGGGACGGCCAGTATCAGCAGTACATGAAGGAGTTTGACTTCACCCTGGAGGCGGCCAACATCACCGAGGGTGAGAAGATCTACGAGGTTGCCGACAATGAGGAAAGCAAATACAAGACTGTTGCGCCGAATATCTCCTCAATGCATGTGGCAAAGGATCTAGTCGAACCAACCAAAACCGCACTGGTGGGAACCCAGGCTTCGGGCTCCACTGCTGACCGGTATTTCAAAAAGACCATTCAGGAGATCCAGGGGTATATTGCTCCGATGTTTGCTGTGGATCAGGCAACCGGCAGGATAAAGTGGGATCCGAAGACCAAACAGCCGGTCATAAGAGCGGACGTGACCGCAGCCGGGCCCAAGACTGTCAGAAACGGACTGGAGCTGTTTCTGCCCAACATTGTCAGTGCGCAGGAAAAACTGCTCCAGGCTTCCCGTGTTTGGTTTACAGAAGCACTGCTGGGCAGCGGACAGTTTCATGGCGACTGCCATGCCGGCAATATCATGATCTCTCAGGGCAAGGCCACCTTCATCGATTTCGGCAACTTTTACAAGCTTGAAACCAGACCGGCTCTGGATAAGACCGGTGCTCAGGTTCTGGATGCCGAAAACAATGCGGTGATGGTGGACGAGAGAAATGAACTTCTTAAACTGATCATGGGCACCACCGTCAGAAACAAGGAAGTGTTCATGACAGGCTTCCGGAATCTGCTTTCTCCCAGCGGCATGGCTTCCTTTGATGCCAACAGGGGTAAAATCGAAGCCATAGTCTCCACCATTCTCAGCAAGGGAGATTTCTCCTTCGATGTCTGCTACCGGCTCAAGGGATGCCTGAGCGAACTGCAGAAACTGGGTCTTGAACTGCCGCCTCAGATCAACTGCTTTGTCCAGTCCATGATGAGACTCCAGAACAGCATAGCTGAAATGAACACCATCGTGAACCAGTGCAACAAGGTTTATGAGATGGCAAACAGTTATCACATCCCCTCAGACAAGGTTATCACTGATAAACTTGATCTGTATGGTCAGGTGTTATCCTATTCCCTGACCAAGGAGGGGCAGGAGATCGTGACTGGTGAGGATGATGATGGTGAGACGATCGAGATCCCGCAGTTCCATAAAAAAATTGAGGAGGTATTTGGCGGAACAGCATATGCAGCTTCGTCCAAGGAATTAAACAAGGGCGGCGGTTATTATGAACAGGTATTTGCCAAACTCAGCGGGGGCGAAAATCCTCTTGAGGAAGCAGAAAAACTCCATAATCTGTTATTGGGGCACCTGGATTTGAATAACTCAGAGACTGACAAGGGTATCAGAGACAATATGGAATTGGTGCTTAATAACTTCAAGACTAATTTCCAAAATGCAGGAAATGATGAGACTCATCAACAAGAGGCAATTCATTTGTATGCCAAGTCTTACTGTTACTGCCAGGGCCAGGCAATAACCAATCTTATGACAGACAATCTGGACACCAAGCAGAAAACGCCGGCATCATTTGCCAATGTGATCATGAAGACATTGTTTGATGATGTTGATGTGGCCATGGATATTATGAAAAACAAGTTCGCCAAGAAAGAATCCGATTCACTGAAGAGTTCGGTTGTCGGCGTCGCCACTGGTGAACTTGGTGTCGGTTTTGTGGATGTGTTCACAAATTTCAATCTCGTTTTTGACAAAATCAAGGAAAGCACGATGAATATGGGAGGCGATAAATCCTATCAGATCGATATTGGTATTTAGTGTGGAATTTGGCTTTTGATTTTGCTGGACGTCCTGCTTCCTCATTGGAGGAGGCTGGATGTCTTGCTGTGCTTATCAGGAAGAGCAGGAACTCCGGACAAGCAGACATATCTGATGCATGGCTTGTAACCAAGCTAACTAACTCATGCGGACTATGATCAAATTGAGGATGTGAAAATGAAAAAATATACCCTGAATAATGTGGATATCACCAACAAGATTGCGATCATTGACTATGTCAGGGAAGCCTTAAAAAGGGTAGGTTGCATTTCGGAGGCTCATGATTTTGTTAGAGAAACTCTCAAATGCGAAGATATCAATGATGTCATCGAAAAAGCCTTATATATGCTAGATGAAGCAAATGGTCGTAATTATTATGAGCCTGATGACTTTTAATGAATACCAGGACTATGGCATTGAGTTAAAATACAATGACTGTCAAGTTATTGTTTTTCTGATTTTCCTGCGGTCTGGAGCAACGGCTTTAGATCTGGATGGCTGACTGAAATTAGTTTGTGGTGAGAATATGCATTTTGCAGAACTAGTTAGGGAATTGGGCCAGAAAATCGGCCATGAACTTGAAAATGTGGAAGGTGCTTGTGGATTAAGCATTGACGGCACGGATTTCATCCTGCAGAACGCAGGGGATCTCCTGCTTTTGCGTACAGATCTGGGAATGCCTGCTGAGGGCTCGGCAAATCAGCTGATGGAAGCCGCCCTGGAAGCTAATTTTCTGTATCAGGGCACCTGCGGCTGTACCCTGGCCCTGGATGGAGACACCCGCCATCTCCATCTGCAACGCTATGAATGGCTTGATCGCACCGACATTGATCGCATAATGCTGTCTATAAGCCGCTTTGTTCATGTGGCCAAGGTCTGGAAGTCCCTTATGGCCGAGGCAGCAGGCCTCGCCGGAAGTGACAGTGAAGATGCCGGGAAACTTGGCGAAAGGATAGCGGATCTTTCAGAGAAGTTTGAGCATTTCAATATGCTGTCTGTCTGACTGCCACGGGTACTATTGTGTGCGGGATCCCTCATGCGGGGATCAGTTCCTGTACAGGGAGCTGTTCCGGTGACCCAGCGGATCTGTCTGACAGGCGGGTGCAGGGCTTGCATGTTCCATGGCCGGGTAAGGTCTGCATGAACAGAGTCCGTCTGTATGCGAGGATTGAGTTCCCTTTTATCTGAAATACGGAGAAGTTATGGGCAGCATCAAACTTATGGGTAGGAAAAAGTCTGAGGCCCTCATTGGCGCCGTCAGGAGCATAGCTGAGGCCATTCAGAGCCTTGCCGCCAGCATAGATCGGCTGGCGGGATCCGGTGTGGTGATCCCTCCCGAGGCGGGCAGGGAACTCCTCCGGGATGCTGTCCGGATCCCGGAGGAGCTTGCCGGGGCCGTGGCGGATGCCGTTGCCGTTGCCGGCGGCCAAGTCCCGCCGGCCGGAGGTGATAACGCCCTGTCGGGGAACCAGGATCAGGATAGCGGTTCCGGGACCGGATCCGGTCAGATATCCCCGTCCCGCCCGGAGAAAGGGGAGCCGGTCAAAGCCCGGAGTGGTGCGGGATCGAAGGATCCGGCAGGCAAGGCCGCCACCCGGATTCCCTCTGCTGCCGGTGCTGCGGTTGCCGCCACCGGATCTGCTACAGTCGGCTCCGGGGAGTCCCAGGTTGAGCTCCGGGGACCGGATCTCCTGCCGGGACCCTTCCTCACCTCCTTCATCCGCAGCGGCGGCATGACCATCCAGAACCTCCAGGACATGCCCCATGCCGGCAGCATCCGGGAGCGCCTGGCATCTGCCATTGGGGAGCATCTGGATGAGATCCATCCTTTCCTCAGTGCCCTCAAGCACTCGGTCAACACCCGGGGCAGCGTCTCTGTGGGCCTTGGCCGGATGACCGCCGAGGCACGGGGGCATGTGGTGCATCTGGGCCGGATCCTCATGGAAAACGCCCTGCTGGAGAACTTCTACCACAATGTGACCCGGGGCTATGTCCTGGCGAAGATGTCGGAAAATCCCGCCGTGGTGAACTTTATCACCGGCCACTGGCTTGAGGTCTATGTGTTCAGCGTTCTGGAGAAGATGCTGGAATCCTACCGCCGGCAGTACAGCTGCGAGTTTGAGACCTACGGCAACCTGCTGCTGGATCTGCCGGACGGCAACAAGCGGGAACTGGATATCCTGTGCTTCATCAATGCCCAGCCCCTGTGGATCGAATGCAAGACGGGCTTCTTCCAGAACAGCCTGGCCAAATACAAGAACTTCAGCTCCCGCTATCACATCCCGGTGCAGAACTGCCTTCTGGTGATCAGCGGGATCAACGATCAGCAGGCCCAGAACATCGCTGAGATGCATGATATCCCCGTGTGCACCCTGAGGAACCTCAGAACCACCCTGACCCGGATCCTGGATCGGATGTGCATGAGCATGAGCATCTCCGTCAGTCCCGCCCCGGAGACGGTCCCGGCCTTCAGCCGGCTCCACGCCCCGGAGCATTTCCTGTCTGCTGACGCCCTCAGAGCCCTGGCTGAGGAGCATGGTGTCCGGGTGGGGAACCTGCAGCACAACACCGGGGATCTGGCAGTGCTGGATCCCGCTGGCCTGCTCATCGGACGGAATTACATTTTTGCCAAGGAGATCTTGTCCATGATCCGGGGTTCCCTGAACGCTCCGGATCACGCCGGGACCATCAATCTTCAGGATCGGAGCTCCGTGGAGACCTGCAGCGCCTGCCAGATCATGATGTTCCTGCACCGCACCGAACTGATCCCCGAGTACAGCTACCGCAAGGTGGCCCGGACCATTCACTTCACCTGCCAGCCTTCAGGGCGCCTGATCTCCTTTGTGGAGGGCAAATGGTTCTCCTATTGCGTGGGGGCATTGGTGAACAAGTTCATGCTTCGGTGCGGTGCCGCCGACTTTGCCGTGGCCCGGGATGCGGAGCTGTTCCGGAACGACATTCCCATTGTCATGGACTATGTCCTGCGCCTGAAAGACCGCTTCTTCTTCATCAAGACCGCCTTCCGGGACTATGAGAAGGCGGCGCTGGAGATCTCAATTCTCTCCGGGTGGATGGCAGCCACCGGCAGCCGGATGTTGCTGATCTGCCATGATCTGACTTCTGAGAAGATTGAGAAGATCACCTCCCAGTGCGGCGTTGACGCCATGAACTGGGGCGACTTTGAGCGCCAGATGCCGGTGATCTTCGGTGTGGGCGGCAGCGCTCCGGCACCCGCCACAATCCGGGAGAGTGCCGCTCCTGACACTGCCGGCACTGCCCCGGGGAAGGCGACCGCCTCAGAGCCTGCTGCGACCGGATCCGGTGCCGCCGATCCCGCTGAGGGACAGGATGCTGCCGGCTCTCCGGCTTCTTCCGCCGGCTCCCCGGGTGCGGCAGCGGAGGAAGCCTCACTCGCAGTGCCCCCTGCCGGCCCGGCAAGACTCCGGATCCACGCCTTTGAGTTCACCGTGGAGGATCTGGGATCCCTTCTGTCTGCCTCCGGCTTCACTTTCCGGGGCCTTGACTCCTATGACCGGGATCTCAGTGATCTGGACGGCTGCGCCAATGTGATCTGCCAGAACTACAGCAGTATCAGCAGCATTCTGACCTCCATCTATGTGGCCACCATCCGCGGTCAGGGCTCCCTGAAGATCAGCGCCGCCAACCTGCCGGATCCTGTCACTTGCGCCCTGTGCAATCTCTGCCTGGCCTTCAAGCGCCGGAACTGGCTGACTTATTATTCCTATTCCGGGAACAAGACCCGGATCATCACCCTGGAGCCGGGCAGGGATCCCATGCTCCAGCGGTTCATCAGCCGGGGCTGGCTGGATCACCGGATCTATTCCGAGGCCCAGAAGCATTTCCTGTCCAAGATCAAACTGATCCGGGATCAGGATTTCCGCATTGGCCGGAATGTGCAGATCAGCGGTCCGGATCGGGATTACCGCATTCCCCTGGTGCTGCGCTGCCCGGTGGGTGATGATGGGAGCACCGTCATGGTGAAGACCCAGATGGGCAGCTCCGAGCAGGAGGCCGAGGAGCTCAGCAGTCTGGGCCGAGCCCTGGGGCTTTCCCGGGAGTGCCTGGTGCTGGTGACCTTCAGCACCGACAGCGTGGTTGCCCGGAAACTCTCCTCCCTGTATGGGATCACGGTGATGGATCTCTCGGAGTTCCGCAGCTTCCTGGGGCGGCTCACCGCTGCGGCCGCGGTCCCGGCGCCGGAGGATGAGGAGCAGGAGGACAGTGAGGGCGCAGCTCCCGGGAATGAGGAGAAGGCCGGCGGATCGGCCCCGGGCTGCGACTTTGCGGAGATCACGTCCCGGGTGGATCAGCTGTCCCAGGAGGATCGCTGGTTCCTGGGCGAACTGGAGCCGGTGCAGCTGGGCCTGAACGAGTGCGCGGAGCTGTTTGACGATGACAGTCTCAGTGTGGTCTCCATGGGGATCTACACCCGGGGCAGCCTGATGCTGGATCGGGCCCTGTGCTCACCGGAGGATGAGACGGTCACTGACTGCAGCCTCCTGTCGCTGCTGGATCCGTGCCTGGCCGGGAATGTGGGCTCCTCCACGGTGCAGGTGGACTTCGCCGGCATGACCCAGGGGCGGCAGCTGATGCTGTACCGGCTCCTGGAGGCCCTGTCTGCCGCCGGATATATTGCCATGGGCAGCGAGGATCCTGTCCGGGGCTGCGTTAATGTCCGGATCCGGGAGCCGGAGTTCCTGAAGGACTATCTGTCCCGGGGCTGGTTTGCCCACCTGTGCAGCCGGATGATCGAGATCCACATCATCAACCTCACCCGGGAGCACGGTGCCGCCGCGGCGGAGTTCCGGTTCGGACGCTCCATGATCCTGCGCTGCGGCAGTGGTGATATCACCGTGGACTTTGTCCTCAAGCCTAGGATCGGTGTGGCCTTCTTCTGCTTTGCCCCGGACAACTTTGAACGGGCGGCCGCGGATCTCAGTCTCATTAAGAGCCAGAAGAACCTTATGCGGGATTATGCGGTGCTGGTTTGTAACACCGAGGATGCCCAGCTGTGCGGGATCCTGAGCGAGCGCTACCAGATCGAGGTGATCCCCTTCAGCGAATATGAGGACTATCTGGAGGAGTGCATCACCCTGGAGTCCCCGGATCCCGCCTCTGACGCTGAGCCGGAGGAGGAACAGTCCTCTCCGGAAGATGTTGGTGATGAGGAGACCAGCCCACTGGATGATGATGAGTACCCCCAGGAGGAGGACTCCTTCATGGACGATGACGAACTGATGACCAAGTTCGGCTACTGCGGGGATCTGGCGGACATTATCAGCGGCCGGGGGCGGTGATCATTAAGAGTGAGACCTGTCCGGATCCCCCCTTAAAATAGGGAAGAGGTGGCTGGTACAAAACGTAAATCTAACGGTTTTCCAAAAGCAGACGAATAAAAAGTCAAAGGATCCAGCAGAAACATACTTTGATGTTATGCTGGATTTTTCTTTAGTATTTTCATCACAACGCTGCACTCTTTTTTGCAGAAACATATGCCATAAGAAATAACTGACTGGATATCGTTTCTTTTGATATACTGGTCGGCGTATTTCTTTTTGATTATCTGCTCTACGGCATCTTCGGCAATAAGAAACTTGTCTTCATTTTCATCCGGTGTCTGCTTCAGCTCAAGAATAACGATTATACCGCGGTTTTCGCTTTTGCTGTTTTGGGCCTTGATGATAAGATCAACATAGCCGTTGCCTGATTCAAAGTTGGATTTCTGCTCTTTAATGAGAGCTGTGCCGTTGGCCAGCAGTCCGTTAATGAAACCGTGGTAATAGTTTTCCTTTGGAGCATTGACAGAGAAATCTCTGATGGACACATATTTGGCCAGGAGTTCGTTAAGACTGTCCTCAACAGCCGGGGTATTTCCTTCAAAAAATCCCTTTATCAGATTGCTGGTACAGTTTTGGATTGTGCTGTTGTTTTTGTAGTAATCAAGAATTTTGTCCCTGAAGCACTTGCGGATTTCTTCATTGGGGATATAAAGACGGTAACTTTCCTTTTCGGGAGAAAAGGACTCGGGATCAAATGTAAGATATCCCGAGTACAAGAGCAGTGTCCAGAAATCGGCAATATTGTGCTTTTGCAGATCGCCATAGCACAGGGATGGTCTTATTTCTGTGGTAATGGTTTTGCCATCCAGCAGATCCTGCATCCTGTTAACGTCTTCGGGCTCTATAAATCCCATGAATTCTTCAATGTAATCATTGCCGCTGGTGTTGAGCCAGTAGTTGGCCGCGTATATCTGTTTATTCTTCTGACCGACTATTTTGTGGTTGCCTTTGCAAAAGGACATAATGTCCCATGGGCAGTACATGCGGTTTGTTCCAAACCAGTAGCCGTCATAATGTCTTCGTGCCGTTTCTTTATGGCCTTCAAGACCGAAGTATGTCAGAACTTTATCCGCTTCTTGTTCGGTAAATCCTATCCCGGTGGACAAATCGTCATCTCCGAGATCAAGAACCGTGCAGATCAAAAAATTGTTTAGCCCGGTAAAAATGCTTTCTTTGGCTGCCCGCAAACAGCCTGTAAGCACAGCCCTGCCAAGATAGGGATTGGTTTTCAGGGCATTACCCAGGAAGGGGCTGATGATGTCAATCATTTCACGGTAGTAACCCTTATGTGCTGCTTTGGCTAAGGGAATATCATATTCATCAATCAGGACAATAGGCTTGACTCCGTGATGTGTGGCTAGCCAGTAAATTAATCTTTCCAGTGAATTTTTTACCGCATTCTGATTATCTGGGTTGCAGAGAAATTTTTCGTTGAATAATTCTTTAAAATTATTTATCTCATCTTCATCAAGTTTTGTGCTTTCAGACAGATATTTAAAATGCTTAAGGGTCGTATATATAGCACTGCCGAGTTGCTGGTATGCCTTTAGAAATGTTTCACCGTCAACCTCTTTCAGAGTTATAAATATCACTGGAAATTTGCCCATGTATTCAGAGCAGAACTTTTGCTTTTGAGAATTTTGGTACCCTTAAACCATTTTTTCTGACGCGTCACATCTCCGGGATTTTGGGGATCTAGGGAGAGGAAATCCCAGAAGGTGGTAAGGGTCAGGGTTTTCCCGAAACGCCTTGGTCTGGTAATAAGCGTCACGTCTGCTTTGTTTTCCGCAAATACTGTTTTGATAAAAGGTGTCTTGTCCACTTAAAAGCAGTTTGCTTCAATAAGGTTATGAAAGAATTCTGTGCCGATCCCGATTCCTTTCATCTTCTTGTTCACCTGTTGCCTTATAATTTTCTCTGTGCAGACCCTTGGGTCTTCTGTTCATGAATTGGTATAGCTTAACTTGACCGATCTTTATGTAAAAACAAATTTGATTGTTTTGAAAACATCCAAAATTTTAGAAATTTAAGTTAGTTTTCCACCATTCTATTGTTTGAGGTGCATTAGCTGTATTCCACTATTCGAAGGGCTGAAAAGTTATATTGCATTATTGTAAGTGAATAACATGATCTTTTAATCGTAAAATTTTTCTGTCACCATTAAGATAATCAAATGATCATCAAATTAAGTATAGCCATGCCCAAACTGAAATTATGTTAAACCCAGGTATGCACCATTAGAGAACTTCTTCCTAACCGATTCTTTCCTATTCAGTCCTATTCAGTAAAACTGTCGTTTCTCTGTTGCTGACAGTGTTATAGCATGAAGGAACCAGTGTGCAACCACCTTACTGCACATTTTTGATAGTACTCCATGGAATAACGAAGGAACTTGTTGTGTCACTTAAGATTTTGCTCAGTTTTTGAGCAGTTTTCCCCGCCTGGGACCCTGTCCGTGCCCGTTTTGCCGCTATGGCAGATCCGGGGCTGGAATGCTACAATACGCCCCAGCGTTTTTGTGCCCTGGATCCCATGGATTGCCGATCCGGATCCGGGCTCTGCAGTGAGTGCGCCCTTTGCGGGCGTTTGCAGTTTTCCGGCCTCCGGGCCCCATTCCGTGGACTTATATCATGAAAATTATAGGAACCTTCCTCCTCACCGCCGCTGCCGCCCTCCTGTCCTCGGGCTGTGTCAGGGAGAACCTGGTCATGGACGGCAAGGACACCTACCATGTGGAGAAGGAGGTGGACCGGGCCAAGGCCGCTCAGAACCGGGTTAAGATCGCCCTGCGGCTGCTGGAGGATGGTCAGGCCACCCTGTCCAAGGAGAACCTCCAGAAGGCCCTGGAGTTGGATCCCGACTGCTTTGACGCCAAGCTGGCCTTCGCCTGGTACTACCAGACCGTGGGTGAGCTGGACAATGCCTACCGGGCCTACGGTGAGCTGACTGCCAACTATGCTGATCAGGGTGACGTGTTTAACAATTACGGCATTTTCCTCTGCGGTCAGGGACGCTACACCGACGCCTACAGCATGTATGAGCGGGCGGTGGTGATCCCCAAGTACACCCGTGTCGCCGAGACCTATGTGAACGCCGCCCGCTGCGCCTACAAGCAGGGTGATGACCGCCGGGCCATCGACTATGTGGACCGCTCCCTGAAGTACAACTCCAACAACCCCTATGCCCTGGGCTTCAGGGCCGAGCTGGCACTGGCGGTGGGGGATATCCAGACCGCCCGGATGATGATGAACCGTTATTCCCATGTGGCGGATGAGAACGCCTTCACCCTGTTCACCAAGCTCCGGATTGAGGAGGGCACCGGCAACACCCAGCAGGCCAAGATCTACGGCCAGGAGCTGGTGACCCGCTATCCCAACTCCCCGGAAGCCAAGAAGTATATGTCCAACAACTATTAAGGCCGCATCTCCGGGGCCGCCCCGGAGATCCGTGCCTGAAGCCGGCGGGGCAATGCCCCGGACCGGAATGACTGTCAACCATAAGCATTTGCTGTTGCCTGAGGTTCCCTTTTTTTATGGATGAGATGGATGAGAACGTCCAGGTGAAGGATCCCACTCCCGGCGAGATCCTGCTGAGTGCCCGGGAGAACCAGGATCTGACCCTGGAGGAGGTTTCCCGGAAGCTCAATCTCCGGCCCTCGCTGATCCGGGATATCGAACTCAACCGCTTCAACCAGCCCAACATGATGAAGACCTTCATCCGGGGCTACATGAAGAGTTACGCCGCCCTGGTGCATGTGGACGAAAAGTCCGTGCTTTCCGCCTTTGACAAAATGATGAAGGTGAGCGAGGAGAGCCAGCAGGAGATCCTTGACCGCCAGGAGCGGGAGCGGCGCCGGGTGGCCCGGGTCAACCTGATATGGAGCACCTCCGTGGTGACCCTGATCATCTTGGGTCTGCTGCTGGTGGTTTATGTGATCTACCGGATCCTGGTGCCCTCTGAGGAAGGCACCACTGCCCAGCAGGTCAGATCCGGAGAGCCGGTGCAGATCGGCGTCCGGCTCAGCGAATACAATGAGGCCGCCCCGCCGGAGTTCCCGGATCCCGAGGTGGTGCCTGTTCCTGCGGAGGAGCTGCCTGTTCCTGCCGCCGATGACACCACCCTCACCGCCGACGCCGTGGTGAACCGTCCCGATGAGATCCGGCAGATGGAGTTCGAGGCTCTGCAGGCCCAGTACCGGGCCGGGCGGAAGCCCTCCCTGGCTGATGTCAGCACACCGGCGGTAAAGCCGGCTCCGGATCCCCGGAACGACGCCCGGGCCGCCCAGGAGCAGCGGGCCCTGGAAGAGGCCCGGGCCCGGGAGGAGGCTGAAAGCCGCCTGAAGGCCGAGGAGCAGGAGCGGAAACTCCGGGAGGAGGCGTCCGCCCGGGCTGAGGAGAGCCGTAAGAAGGCTGAGGCTGAGCGCCGGCAGGCTGAAGAGCAGCAGATCCGGCAGCGGGAGGAGGAAATGCGCCGTCTGGCCGCCGAGAGGATGGCCACGGATCTGGCTGACGCCCAGGAGGACGGCACCGGTGAGATCGACATTGCCGGCCATGTGCAGAAACTCCAGGATCAGCACAACCAGCAGCGCCAGAACGCCTTTGCCGCCTCCCTGGAGGCCGGCGGGCAGGATGATGAGGATGACGGGATCCCGGTGGTCTCTGACGGCAGCGGGGAGATCCAGCTGAGCGCCGGATCTCCGGAGACCTCTCCGGCTTCTGCCAGATCGGCCAATGGTGCCCCGCCTGCACCACCGGCACCGGCTCCCGCTTCCCCTCAGACTGCGGTTGCCGCACCGGCACCTGAGCCTGCCCCGGCCGGGCAGGGATCTGCGGGCGCCGGTGAGGCAGTCCCTGTGGGGGATCTTATCCCTGTTGCGGAGATCAAGAAGAACGCCGCCGGCAGGGCGGTGCTCAGTGCCGGCTCCCATGAGATCCGGATCGTGTTCAGCGGCGACTGCTGGACCGGGATCAGCGCCGGGGGGAAGAGCCTGCTGAACCGGACCTATGCCGCCGGCGGTGAGGCTTCCCTGACATTGGAGGCTTTGCCGGCCAAGATCGTCCTGGGTGCGCCCCAGACTGCCCAGGTGTACATTGACGGCAGGAAAGTGGATCTGGCGGGAGCCCGCAGCGGATCCCCCTACCGGGTGGAGCTGACGGAGCAGCAGTGAGATGAGCAGCATAGAAAGACGCCAGTCCCGCCGGATCATGGTGGGCAGTGTGCCGGTGGGCGGCGGCGCCCCGGTGACGGTGCAGACCATGACCAACACCCCCACGGCGGACACTGAGGCCACGGTGGCCCAGATCAATGACGCCGTCAGCGCCGGGGCGGACATAGTCCGGGTCTCCGTGCCCGATCGGGAAGCTGCGGAGTCCTTCCGGGAGATTGTCCGCCGGGTGAAGGTGCCGGTGGTGGCGGATATCCATTTTGATCACCGCCTGGCACTGCTGGCGGCGGAGTACGGGGCTGCGTGTCTCAGGATCAATCCCGGGAACATCGGCTCCGAGGCCCGGATCCGGGCAGTGGTGGATGCCGCCCGGGATCGGGGGATCCCCATCCGCATCGGGGTCAACGGCGGCTCCCTGGAAAAGGATCTCCTGGAGAAGTACGGTGAGCCCACCCCGGAGGCCCTGGTGGAGTCCGCCATGCGCCATGTGGATTATCTGGACCGCTTTGACTATCCGGACTTCAAGGTCAGCGTCAAGGCCTCGGATCTCTTCCTGACGGTGAACTCCTACCGGCTGCTGGCCCGGCGCATTGATCAGCCCCTGCATCTGGGGATCACCGAGGCCGGGGGCCTCAGATCCGGCTCCATCAAGTCCGCCATCGGCCTGGGCATGATGCTGGCCGAGGGGATCGGGGACACCATCCGGGTGTCCCTGGCAGCAGATCCCGTGGAGGAGGTCAGGGCCGGTTTTGACATCCTCAAGTCCCTGGGGATCCGCTCCCGGGGAATTAATTTTGTGGCCTGTCCCACCTGCTCCCGCCGGGAGTATGACGTCATCGGCACCGTGGCGGAGCTGGAGCGGCGCCTGGCGGATATCACCATGCCCCTGACCGTTGCGGTCATCGGCTGCGTGGTCAACGGCCCCGGGGAGTGCGTGAAGGCGGATATCGGCGTGGCCGGTGCCAAGCACATGTGCGGTTATTATGAGAACGGGGTCCGGGTGGACCGGATCCCCTGCGAAAGTGTGGCCGACGAGCTGGAGAAGCGGATCCGTGCCCGGGTGCGCCAGCTCCAGGAAAACCCCGGGGAGCCCGGGATCATGGCAGTGCGTCTGCCCTGAGGGCAGGGATCAGCGGTCTCCCGGGAATGTCCCGGGGGGCGTTTTTTTGTTTGTTTTTTCACAAGGCCTCCCGGCGGACAGGCCGCCCCAAGAGGGCGGGGGATCCTCCGGGCACCGGCCGGGGTGAGGGTATGGCAGTCAAGTTTCAGTCAGTGGCGGGGATGAAGGATATCCTGCCCGAGGAGACCCCCCTGTGGCAGGATCTGGAGAAGGTCCTCCGGGAGGTGGTCAGATCCTACGGTTATGCGGAGATCCGCATGCCGGCGGTGGAGAGCACATCCCTGTTTGTCCGCTCCATCGGTGAGGTCACCGATGTGGTGGAGAAGGAGATGTACACCTTCGACGACAATGGGGACTCCCTGTCCCTGCGTCCCGAGGGCACGGCGGGGTGCGTCAGGGCCTGCATTGAAAGCGGTATCATCCACAACCAGGAGCGCCGTTTGTGGTACATGGGTCCCATGTTCCGCCATGAGCGCCCCCAGAAGGGCCGCTACCGCCAGTTCCACCAGTTCGGGGTGGAGGTCTTCGGCCTGGCAGGCCCGGAGATCGAGGCGGAGCTGATCCTCATGATCGCCCGGATCTGGCGGATCTTCGGGATCAGCGACCGTCTGACACTGGAGCTGAACTCCCTGGGCACTCCGGAGGAGCGGGTAGCCTACCGGGCCTCCCTGGTGGACTACCTCAGGGCCCATCAGGATCAGCTGGACGATGACAGCCGCCGGCGCATGGAGACCAATCCCTTAAGGGTGCTGGACTCCAAGGATCCCGGGGTTCAGGAGGTCCTCTCCGGGGCTCCGGTGCTGTCCTCCTGCTTCGGTGAGGAGACCAGGCAGCGCTTTGAGCGCCTGCAGCAGATCCTCCGGGATGCGGGGGTGCCTTTTAAGATCAATGAGCGCCTGGTCCGGGGGCTGGATTACTACAGCCACACGGTGTTTGAGTGGGTCACCGACGCCCTGGGGGCCCAGAGCACGGTGTGCGGCGGCGGCCGCTATGACGGCCTGGTGGAGCAGCTGGGGGGCCACAGCACCCCGGCGGTGGGCTTTGCCATTGGTCTGGAGCGCATGGTGCTGCTGCTGAAGACCCTGGAGGCATGCAGTGCCGCCCCGGCCGCTGCGGACGTCTATCTCTGCGCCATGGGGGATGAGGCGGTGCGCCGCTCCTTCATCCTGGGAGAGCAGATCCGCAGTGAGGTTCCCGGGATCCGGCTGCTGACCAACTGCGCCGGGGGCGCCTTCCGCAAGCAGTTCCGCCGGGCGGATCAGTCCGGTGCCGCCTTTGCCCTGATCCTGGGGGAAAGTGAGCTGGAGCAGGGAATGGTGGGGATCAAGGATCTGCGCCAGGGCACCGAGCAGAGGAATGTGCCCTGGGGTGAGGCCGCCGCCGAACTTAAGAATTTACTGGGAGTTTAAAGCAAATGCTGTACAGCACAGAGGAACAGCAGGCGGAAGTCCTGCAGCAGTTTTGGAAGCAGAACGGCCGGACCATCCTGTTCGGCGTGCTGCTGGGGGTTGCCGGCATTTTCGGCTGGCAGTATTTCAAGCAGTACCAGCTGCACCAGATGGAGGAGCAGACCAACCAGTACCGCATTGCCCTGAACAACATCGGCCGGGACTACAATGAGTTCACCGTCCGGGGCATGACGGAGTTCATTGAGCAGCACAAGGGTGACTCCTACGGCGCCTTTGCTGCCCTGAACCTGGCATCCCTGGCAGCCGATCAGGGCCGGGACTTTGATCTGGCCGCCAAGTACCTGCCGGTGGCAGTGGCCAGTCCGGACTCCGCGGTCTCCAGCATTGCCCGGATCCGCCTGGCAAGGGTGCTGACTGAGCTGGGACGCTATGATCAGGCTGTGAGCACCGCAAAGACCGTCTCCGGGGAGCTGTACCGCCCGGTGATCAGCGAGCTTCTGGGGGACATCGCACTGGCCCGGGGCGACCGGGCCGGCGCCCGGAAAGCCTACCAGGAGGCTTATGATCTCATCCGGGGCACCAATGACGAGAAGATGAACGTCATGCTGAAGATCAAGCTGGACGATCTTTCCGACACTGAGACCGCTGCCGCTGGGCAGAAGCCCGCAGCCCCTGCTGCGGAGCAGAAGTCCGCCGAGGCTCCTGCCGCTGCCCCTGCCGCCGAGCAGAAGTCCGCCGAGGCTCCTGCTGCTGCCCCTGCCGCCGAGCAGAAGGCTCCTGAGGCTCCCGCCGCCCCTGCCGCTGAGCAGAAGGCCTCTGAGGCTCCCGCCGCTGCTCCTGCTGCGGAGCAGAAGGCTCCTGAGGCTCCGGCCGCCGCTCCTGCCGCTGAGCATAAGACTCCTGAGGCTCCAGCTGCCGCCCCTGCTGCGGAGCAGAAGCCGGCCTCCTGAAGCCGTCATTTTCCTTTTCCCGATCGCCTTGCCGATCCTGACCGCGGCGCCGGCATCATACTGGCGCCGCGTCCCTGTTTCTGAGATGCGCCCGATCTTTCCCTTTGGCCTTAGGGCTTCCGTGCCGGAGGAGCCGGGCGCTCCTTTTGTTCCCCTTTTCCGGGGTGAGGAGTTCCGCCATGCTGTCTGATCTTCTGCGCAACCGCTCCTTTGCCAGCTTTCTGTTCCTGAAATGCCTGGGCTCCTGCAATGACAGTTTCATACAGTCGGGCTTCCTGGCCTTTGTGACCTATGCGCTGGCGGGATCGGCAGATCATTCCCAGATGATGGTGTTCACCGCCACGGGTCTGTTCATGCTGCCGGTGTTCCTGTTCTCCGCCCTGGCGGGGGAACTGGCCGACCGGTATGACAAAACGGCTGTGCTCCGGTGCCTCAAGATCCTGGAGATCTGCATTGCCCTGCTTATCACAGTGTCCTATTTCACGGGTTTTGAGGGGGGCATGCTGGTGGCCATGTTTCTGACTGGCACCGAGGCCACCTTCTTCACCCCGGTGCGGCTGAGCATTGTGCCCTTCCTCACCGGGCGGGATCAGCTGGTTGCCGCCAACTCGGCTATCGAGTCGGGCTCCTATCTGGCCAAGTTCCTGGGCACTGTGGGAGGCATTGTGGCCGGGGCCACAGTGAACCCCGTTTTCCCTCTGGTGCTGCTGTCCCTGGCCACGGCCGGCTACGTCATGGCCCGGCGCATGGCACCCCAGGAGAGCGCAGATCCGGACACGGTGGTGCACAAGATGTTCCTGGTGTCCATGGTGCGGAACCTGGGCTATGCCCGGCACTCCCGGCAGGTGTTCCTGTCCCTTACGGGCCTGGCCGGCGCCTGGTGCGTCACGGTGATCTTCATGCTGCTCCTCAGCCAGGTGGCCGGGCGGATCTATGAGGGGAGCGCCGGGGCGGAGATCCTCAGCCCCCTGTTCCTGGGGCTGTTCTGCCTGGGGATCGGTGCCGGTGCCGCGGTGGCGGCGGTGATATGCCGCCAGGAGCCGGTGAACGCCTTCCTGCCCCTGAGCGCGGTGCTGGCTTCCCTGATGATGGTGGCCTTCACCATCCAGGTGTCCTTCCATGTCTCCGGTCCCTGTCCTCTGGCGGATCTGTCCGGGGTGTCCGGGGCCCTGGGGCTGCTGGGAGCATATCTCAGCACCCTTTCCGGGATCCTCACCGCCTTCTGCGTCTTCGGCTTCACCTTCTTCGCCGCCATGTTCATTGTGCCGGTGACCGCCTATCTTCAGTCCAGCGCCCCGGATCATCTCCGGAGCCGGATCATGGCTGCCAACAACATCACCGCAGCGGTGTTCACCGTGGCCGCCTCCCTGACCGGATCCCTGTGCACCGGGCTTCTGGGGGCCCGGGCTGGCCTGTCCATGATGATGGCCATCACCTCCGTGGTGTGCCTGCTGGGGGCGGTGATCACGGTGCTGCTGCTGCCGATCCCCATTGCCCGGTCCCTGGCCCGGCGCCTGCTGGGTCTGGTGTACCATGTGCGCCTGGACGGCATGGAGAACTTCCAGGCGGTGCGGGGGCGTCCGGCGGTGCTGGTGGCCAACCACACCTCCTTCCTGGACGGTGTGCTGCTGTGGATCTACCTCCATGACGATCTCAGCTATGCCGTGGACACGGAGGTGGCCTCCAGGTGGTATTTCCGGCCCTTGCTGGCCATGGCGCCCCGGTATTTCACCGTGGATCCCACCCGGCCCATGGCGGTGCGCAGCCTCATCCGGGAGATCTCCCTGGGGCACATTCCGGTGATCTTCCCTGAGGGGCGGATCACCACCACCGGCACCCTGATGAAGGTCTATCCTGGCTCCGCGGTGGTGGCCGACCGGGCCCGGGCAAAGGTGCTGCCGGTGATCATCGAGGGCGGGCAGTACTCCATCTTCTCCCATTTTGGCACGAGCCTGAAGAAGCGCCCCCGGTCCCGGATCTCCATCCGGATCATGCCCGCCCAGGAGTTTCGGATCCCGCCGGAGTTCGCCGGCCGGCGCCGCACCGCCCGGGCCGGGGAGATGCTGTATGATCTCATGGCCCGGATGAAGGTGGCCGCCAGCACCCTGCCTGACGGCACGCTGTTTGCCGGCTACATCCGCACCATGAAGATCGTGGGCGGCTGGCGGAAGATCCTGGAAGATCACCAGCGCCGTCCCCTGACCGTTTCCGGGGTGTTCATCCGGTCCATGATCCTGGGCCGGATCCTGAAGACGGCGGTGCCGGAGCGGGAGACGGGGGTGCTCCTGCCCAACAGCGCCGCCACCGCTGTGGTGTTCATGGCCCTCCAGGCCGCCGGGAAGCTGCCCTGCATGCTGAACTTCTCCGCCGGGGCCCGGAACATCCTCTCCAGCTGCGCCGGGGTGCCGGTGCGGACGGTGCTCACCTCCCGGCAGTTTGCCGCTGCGGGCTTCGGGGATCTGATTGCCGCCCTGGAGGCCGGAGGACTTCGGATGATTTACCTGGAGGATCTGGCAGATCGGATCGGACCGGGAGCACGGATCCTGGGGCTGATCTCCCGGATCTTCCCGGAGTTCTCCTACCGGAGCCTTCTGGGCCGGATCCCGGATCCTGATGAGCCGGCGGTGGTGCTGTTCACCTCCGGATCCGAGGGTGCGCCCAAGGGTGTGGCCCTGAGCCACCGGAACATTGAGACCAACATCGTGCAGCTCCAGGCGGTGCTGCCCTTTGGCCTTCGGGACTCCGTTTTCAACGCCATGCCGGTGTTCCACTCCTTCGGCCTTACCGCGGGCACACTGCTGCCCCTGCTCAGTGGCATGAAGGTGTTCATGTATCCTTCGCCCCTCCATTACAAGAATGTGCCATTGCTGATCTACGACACCTGCTCCACGGCGGTGTTTGGCACCGACACCTTCCTTAGGGGCTACGGCACCTATGCCCATCCCTATGACATGCACTCGGTGCGCTTTGCCGTGGCCGGGGGCGAGCGTCTGAGCCAGGAGACGGCAGATCTGTGGCAGGAGAAGTTCGGGATAAGGCTCCTGGAGGGCTACGGAGCCACGGAAACTTCCCCGGTGATCGCCGTGAACACCTTCATGCACTGGCGCCGGCAGACTGTGGGTCAGCCCCTGCCGGGGATGGAGATCCGGCTGGAGCCGGCGGAGGGGATCAGGGAGGGCGGTCGGCTCTGGGTCCGGGGCGGCAATGTGATGCTGGGCTACCTCAGGGCCTCCCGTCCCGGGATCCTGGACCGGCCCGAGGGCGGCTGGTATGACACCGGTGATATTGCGGATATCGACAGCGACGGATTCCTCCGGATCCTGGGCCGGGCCCGGCGCTTTGCCAAGATCGGCGGGGAGATGGTTTCCCTGTCCCAGGTGGAGGAGATCCTGGGGGCAAGCTTCCCGGAGCACTCCCTGGCGGTCATCGCTGTGCCGGATCCCCGGAAGGGGGAGCAGCTGGTGCTGTTCTTCTCCGGCAAGGACGGTCCCGGCAGGGCAGGGAAGAGCGGCGCAGTGAAGGCTCCGGCCCAAGCCGCTTCTTCCGCCGGTGCCTCTTCCGCGGCTATGCCTGCTGCCGGCGCCGCCTCCGGCTCTGCCTCTTCCGCCGGCGCCGGGGACGGGCAGGGGATAACCCGGGAGGCCCTCCGGGTGATCCTGCGCCAGGAGGGACTGTCGGAGCTGGCCCTGCCCCGGCAGGTGGTGGAGCTGAAGCAGATGCCGTTAAACGGCACCGGCAAGGTGGACTATCCCCGGCTGGCGGAGATCGCCGGGGGAATGTGACAGTGCGATCTGGCACGGGGCTTCACTTGGACTGGGTGACCGGATCCGGGCAGGGGCCGGCCACCTTTCCAGGAGATGGGGAAGGCAGATCCCGGCTCTTCAGCAGGGCTGCCGGATCCGGGGAAACTCATCTTCCGGTGCGGTTGCCAGATCCGGGGAAGCACCGCTTACGGCATGATTTCCGGATCCTGTTTCTGCCCTTTTCCCTTTCCTGTGGCGGGATGACCCAGGTTTTCCATGCGTCACAAATTTGCACATTTTTCTCCGGGAAAAGTGGTTTCCGGGCCTGTTTTGGGAGATAAATATGACCAGGGAGGACTGATCTTTACTGCCGGCGGGGTGCCGGGAGTGAGACAGCCGGTCTTGAGGAAGGGGGATTTGCTATGACTGCTGGAAAGGGATTGCGGGGACGTTCCCGGGGCTTCACCCTGGTGGAACTTATTGTGGTGATTGTCATTCTGGGGATCCTGGCGGTTACCGCCGCCCCCAAGTTCATGAACCTGCAGGGGGATGCCAAGCGGGCCAGCCTGGAGGGTGTTGCGGGAGCCATGAGGGGCGCAGCCTCCATGATCTACGGCAAGTCCCTGATCGCGGGCAAGACTTCTGCCAACTCTGGCTGGATCTGCATGTCCGGATCAGCCGCCACCTCCTGCACCGGCAGCGAGTCGGATGCCGTCAAGATCCGGCTGGGCTATCCTGACGCCTCGGCGGACGGGATCATCCGGGCGGTGGACATTGACGCTGTTGCCGCCGGATCCTCAGATGCGGACAGCCATGACTTCGTTTACCGGGTCAAGACCTGGGAATCCGGTCTGCGCCAGATCCTGGTGGGCTTTGACGCCAGCAGCGTTCCGGACAGTTACCAGGACTCTGCGGCATCCTCCGGCAGTTACAACGACAAGTGCTTCCTGTTCTATGACACCCCTTCCATCAGCGGTGTTGATGGGGTGGACAGCACCTCCGGGCCCCGGATCCTGATCTTCTCCGGGGGGTGCTGATCCCGGGCTCTGTTCCGGAGGCGCCTCTTTGCTTCAGAAGCCCATCCCGGAATTTTTCTGAACTGCGTCCCGGGGGATCGTCCTCCGGGATTTCCTTTTTTCAGGCCCGGGCTTTCCGGGCGTCCTCCTGCTCCCTGAGTTCCCGGCTCAGCCTCAGGGCCAGATCCCGGTCGGCGGGAAGCCAGGGAGCTTTTGCCATGCCCGCACTGTCCAGCCAGGCGTACTCCCCGGTCTCCGCGGGATCCACCTCCCCTGACAGGATCCGGCAGCGGAAGCACTGCATGGACAGGTGGAATGCGGGGTAGTCATACTCAATGTCCCCGGCCTTCTCACCCACCTGGATCTCCACCCTGAGCTCCTCCCGGATCTCCCGCCTCAGGGCCTCCTCCGGGGTCTCCCCGGGCTCAATCTTCCCGCCGGGAAACTCCCACTGTCCTTTGAAATCCCCGTATCCCCGGGCGGCGGCGAAGATCCTGCCGTCCCGGCCGATGACTGCGGCCACCACATTCACGGTTTTCACTGCTTCCTCCTGCTGCTGCTGCCTCCTCCCCTTTTCCGGGAAACCATGGGGCGGCGCCTTTCCGGGAAACCGCCATTTCCGGGGGAGATCCTGACTGCCAGGACGGCTGATCTTACCACTGCCGGCCCCTTCCTGGGAGAAGTCCCGCCCCAAGCAAAACCGGGCGGTTTATGGTAAGATCATCTGCAGATGAATGTTGGTTAGGGCAGGTGGTCTATGCTGCGGGGATTTTGGCGCTTCACTGGTGTTCTGGGCTTGGGGCTTCTGATCCAGTCCTGCTCCCTGTTTGAGAAGGATGTCTATGTCATCGCCGACGTCCCGGAGATTGAGAACGCCTTTGAAATGAATGTGCTGTGGCACACCTCCGTGGGCAGCGGAGTAGGCAAATTCTTCTCCAGCCTTTCCCCGGCGGTGTCCGAGGAGCGGGTGTTTGTGGCCTCCCGGGACGGCCGGGTGGCCGCCCTGGATCGGAGCACGGGGGACCGGATCTGGGAGACCGATCTGGACGACGAGGAGGAGAACGACAGCCGCCGCAGCCCCCGGATCTCCGGCGGGGTCTCCCTGGGCTTTGACAAGGTTTTTGTGGGCTCGGAAAACGGCTATCTTTACGCCCTGGACCGCAGCGACGGCAGCCTCCTGTGGAAGTACAACGCCGGGGAGGAGATCATGTCGGCTCCTGCGGCCCTGGCTGACCGGGTGGTGATCTACACCACCTCCGGACGCCTGGTGGCGGTGAATGACGACAACGGCGAGGAGATCTGGAAGACCTCCGACGAATACAGCGAGCTTGCCCTCAGAGGCACCTCCAACATGCTGGCGGTGGACGGAGGCAAGGTGCTGATGTTCGGCACCTCCCAGGGCAAGCTGAACATGGTGGATCCCGGCACCGGGACCCTGATCAACTCCATTATTGTCTCCCTGCCCAAGGGCGGCAGCTCCATTGACCGCATCGGCAGCGTCATTGCAGATCCACTGTTCCTGGAGGGTGAGTTGGTGGCTGTGGGTTACCACGGCAGCTTGGTGCACCTGATGGGCACCGGCTCCGGGGCCGGCACCTGGAAGAAGGATCTCAGCTCCTACCGCAGCATGTCTTATGACTACTCAGATCTGTTCATCACCGACGACAAGGGCCATGTCCACTCCATGAGCCGCCGGGACGGCCAGGAGCGCTGGGTGAACCGGGATCTGTCCTACCGGGATGTGACCGCCCCGGTGTCCTACGGCTCCTATGTGCTGGTGGGGGACATGGACGGCTACCTTTACTGGCTGGACGGCGCCACCGGCGCGATCTCCTCCATGGAGCGCCTGGACAGCGACGGCCTGTATATTCCCCCGGTGATCTACGACGGCATCGCCTACCTCCAGACCCGGGACGGCGACGTGTACGCCTTCACCGGCGCCAGATCCTCTGAGGAGGAGTGAGCGGATCCCGCATCCGGGCATGCCGGGGCAGAGCCCCTTCCGGCTTCCGCATCCGGTCTCCCCTCTCCTCCTGATCCCCGGAAAGGATCCCCGATCCTTCCGGGAGACCCGTATTTTTCCCTGATATTCTCTTTTCCGGAACTCAGCCATGACTCCTGTTGTAGCCCTGGTGGGGCGCCCCAATGTGGGCAAGTCCACCATCTTTAACCGCCTGACCCACACCCGGGACGCCCTGGTGGCCAATTTCCCGGGCCTTACCCGGGACCGCAAGTACGGCCGGGCCCAGATCAACGGCCTGGAATACATTGTCATTGACACCGGGGGCATTGACGGCTCCGAGGAGGGCCTGGAGAGCATGATGGCCGAGCAGTCAAAGCTGGCCATGCAGGAGGCGGACATTGTGGTGTTCGTCACTGACGCCCGGGACGGGGTCATGCCCGGGGATCTGGTGATCGCTGACTTTCTCCGGCGCATCGGCCGGAAGGTGATCCTGGCCGCCAACAAGTGCGACGGCATTGACGCTGACTCCTGCTGCGGTGATTTTTACTCCCTGGCCTTCGGGGAGGTGCACCAGATCGCCGCCTCCCACGGCACGGGGCTGGCCATGCTGGCGGAGGAGGTGCTGTATCCGGAGCTGGTGCGCATCCGGCAGCAGGATCCGGACTTTGTCCGCCAGGAGGATGATGCCGGGGAGATCTCCGAGGACGACCGGGACTGCCGTGTGAGCTTTGTCTTTCCCGGGGGCCGGATCCCCATGTTCCGGGAGGATCTCTCCTGGGAGTATGCCCCCCTGAAGGCGGTGCGCCTCCAGGAGCAGGTGGAGGTGGAGCAGCACGGATCGGAGATCACCCTGTCGGTGTATTACCGGGGCCGGGATCTGTATCTGAGCTTCGCTGACGGGGAGCCCCTGTCCGGAGCGGACACCTGCTTCTACATCTCCCACATCCAGGATCTTCCCTACTGCTCCCTGCCGGAGGATCCCGGGGTCATTGACGAGATGCGGGCCGCTGAGGCTGAGCCGGAGGAGGAGGCTGCTGAGGCTCCCCAGCCGGATCTGCCCGAGGTGGTGCGCTTTGCCATTGTGGGCCGGCCCAATGTGGGCAAGTCCACCCTGACCAACCGCCTGCTGGGGGAGAACCGGGTCATTGTCTTTGACATGCCCGGCACCACCCGGGACTCCATCTGCATCCCCATGGAGCGGGACGGCCGGAAGTATGAGATTGTGGACACCGCAGGGGTCCGGAAGCGCAAGAAGGTCACGGAGACCGTGGAGAAGTTTTCGGTGATCAAGACCCTCCAGGCGGTGGAGGACTCCCATGTGGTGATCCTGCTTATTGACGCCCGGGACGGGCTCACCGATCAGGATCTGGGCATGCTGGGGTTCATCATCAACTCCGGACGGGCGGTGGTCATTGCCATCAACAAGTGGGACGGTCTGGCCGGGGACGTGAAGGATCGGATCCGGCAGGATCTGGAACTGCGCCTAGGCTTTGCCAGTTTTGCCCGGATCCACTTCATCTCGGCCCTCCACGGCACCGGGGTGGGGCATCTGTTTGAATCGGTGGATGAGGCCTTTCAGTCCGCCTTCCGCCGGATCAGCACCTCCCGGGCCACCAGGCTGCTGCTGGCGGCCACCTCAGAGCATCAGCCGCCCCTGGTGAAGGGCCGGCGGGCCCGGCTGAAGTACGCCCATGCCGGCGGCTACAGTCCTCCCCGGATCGTGATCCACGGCAACCATGTGGAGGAGCTGCCCGACTCCTACAGGCGCTATATCACCAATTATTTCCGGGACGCCCTGAAGATTGTGGGCACACCCCTGCAGCTGGAGTTTGCCGAGGGTGCCAACCCTTTTGAGGGCCGGGTCAACAAGCTGACTCAGAGCCAGATCCGGAAAAAGCGCCGACTCATGCGCCACGTGAAGTCCAAAAAGGGCTGAGTGCCTGGACCGGGCGGGATCCGGTGCCTTTTCACCGGGGGAGCCCGGGGACGGTTCATGAGCCGGATGCGGATCATGAGCCCGGATCCTGTCATCTCCGGATCCCGGTCGTTTATGCCTGGGCATGAGCCGGCGCACCTGATCCGGACAGGAAAACTCCGGCCGCAAACGTCACCCGGAGCATGATCCGGGCACCTGCCGTCCTCCCTTTTCTCCGGGGACTGCCAGATCTTATACCGTCAGTACGGCATCTGCCGGCATGCCGTGCCATGATCAGTTCAGTTATCTCTCTGTCTGCCGCTTTTCCGGCAGCAGGGATCCTTTCGGGACGGCAGTGCCCCGCAGCATATGTCTGCACACTCCCCCTTTCCCTGGTGAAAGTGGGGGGTGCGGGCCGCCCCCATGTTCATTCATGATCTGTCTCCGTCTGCTCCGGGGCAGGCAGCAACGGGAGTATTTCTGTCATCATTCTCAAGAACGGGCATGACGGTACTGCGGCGATCCTTGAATTCAAAAAAAAGTCCCGGTGAGGAACCGTCAGCCTGGTTAAGATGTTGCCAGGGGGCTCTTAAGCAGATTAATGAGAAGAAGTACGACTATCATCTGCGCCATGATGGGGGCTACAACATCATACTCAAATACGGTATTGCCTTCTGGAGCCAAAGTTGTGAGGTCTTGCTGGATGAAAGCGGCGGGCAGGAAATTCAACACAGTGAAAACTGACTGCTGACACCCGGTTTCTTGGTTATGCGTGATTTATTTTAGTTCTGGAGAGTATTCTATGGATTCAGATAAAGCGTTCTTTCCTTTGGGTGAGGAAAATTTTGCCAGTCTGATCAAGAGCGGTGCTTGCTATGTTGACAAGACATTGGCTCTGAAAGATCTGGTTACTGAAAGTCCCAAGGTTTCACTTATGCTGCGCCCCCGGCGTTTTGGCAAAAGCCTGACCATGAGCATGATCAAGAACTTTCTGGAAATGAACTATGATGATCCAGGAGATATCACCCGGCAGGAGAAAATTTTTAAGAATCTCAAAGTTTTTAAAGAACAGCCGCAATTCTGTGCTGATCATATGGGTCGATATCCGGTGATCAGTATTTCATTCGGCCGTGTTAATGGAACTAGTTTTAAAGATGCTTTCAATAACATAGCTGATGTTTTGGGAAAAGTAGCTGACCAATTCAGTTTTTTTCTGGATCGTGAAGATATTCCTCACCGTTCGTCTCTTTTCATCAGCATGATGATTGATTACCGAAATGTCAAGACCTCCATGCTTGCTTCCGATGGCTCAGTTTCGCCTGAGGCTGTGAATTTCATAACGGGCTTCCTGTCAAGACTTATGGACTTCCTGTACAGGATATACGGTATACAAATCGTGGTTATTATTGATGAGTATGACGTACCTTTACAGAAAGCGACTGTCGGTGGATATTATGATCAGATGCTTGGTGTTATAAGAGGAATATTTAGCACAGTCTTAAAGGGAAACGATAGTCTCGGAAAGGCCTATGTAACCGGATGTCTCAGGATCACCTATCAGAGCATTTTCACTGATGCCAACAATTTTGTCTGTTTTGGTCTGAGGAGTGCTGAGTATTCTGATCTGATAGGATTCACCCCCGATGAGGTCCACAAACTTTTGGATGATAGCGGCATGACTGACCGTTATGATGAAGTTGCCCGCTGGTATGACGGCTACACCATAGGCGGTCGGTCAATGCTCTGTCCGTGGAGTGTTCTCAATTTTTTATCTTCTGCTAAGAGGGGAGGGAACGATCCCCGC
>CACZLZ010000029.1 GCA_902782145.1 uncultured Aeromonadales bacterium | reverse complement strand
ATTCATTGTGTAAATTTTATCCACCACCGCTGAAACCGCATGAATACTGGGTTTCTTTAGGCTTTATCACGTGACAGCAGTACAACCGTCTCGACGTGCTCAGTATGAGGAAACATATTGAACATGGACCAGGCGGAAATGCTGTATCCGGCATCTTTAAGCATCCTGAAATCCCTGGTGGCGGTTATGGGATTGCAGGAAACATACACCACCCTGCCCGGTCGGCAGCCGGCGACAAACGGGACCGCCTTCTCGGCACCGCTGCGTCCCGGATCCAAGACTATGCCATCCCACTTCCGGCGTGCAAAAGACTCCGAGGAAAAGTCAGACGCCAGATCACAGCAGACAAACTCAGCATTACTGATCCCGTTAGCTGCGGCATTTTCCCCCGCCAGTGTGACCATTGACGGCACAACCTCCACACCGGTTACATGCCCGGCCTTTTGCGCCAGTGGCAGTGAGAAGTTCCCTATGCCGGAAAAAAGATCAAGGTAAGATCCGTCCACCGCAGGAGACAGATAATCCAGAACTGTGGCAATCATGGACTCATTAACATCGGCATTGATCTGGACGAAGGCGTCAGGGGTGAAGGAAAAAGAAACCCCTCCCGCATGGATCTGAGCCAAAGGGACAGATCCGTCAGCAGGCACAGTCACACCGTCATGATCCTGCACATAGACATAACAGTTGTTCTGCCTCATCCATGACTGCAGAACTGCGAGATCTTCAGTCCCGGCGGGACGGTTGATCCTGATAAGGACAAAGACACCGTTGTCTGCACTGAGAAGTTCGACATGCCCCACAAAGGAGCGGCAGGACAGCTCATTCAGAACGGTCCGGAGGGCAGGCAGAAGCGAGGAAAGCTCATCTTTAAGCACCGGACAGGAGGTGATCTCCGCGATCCGGTTTGAAGACGCTTTCCGGAAACCGACCTGCAGACGGCCGTCTTCACGGGAATAATAGGTGGAAAGACGGCAGATCCGCCGGTACCCTTCAAAGGAGCCAGCCTCAATCCGATCCGGCTCCGGAAGTTCCACCCCGACATTTTTGCGGAACACCTGGATCAGCCCCTGGCGTTTGGCATCCAGCTGCATTTCCGGAGGAACCGCCCGGCAGCTACAGCCGCCGCAGGCGCCGGCAAAGCTACAGCGGTCATGCTCCACCCGGAGGGGGGACCGGACATGAAACTTCTGAACCACCGCCAGACCGGTCTTGCCGGAGATCTCCTTTCTCTCCGCCCGGATCCGGTCTCCGGTAACCGCACCCGGCACAAACCAGGTGCGATCCGGGGTTTTGCCCACCCCCCGGCACCTGCCATCAAGATCAGTGATGGCCAGATCAAAATACCGCTCAGTCTGTTTTTTCTCAGGTCGGAAATAATTAGCCACCACAGTCTCCCGTCATGTCAGAACGCAAACCCTTTATCAGTTTCCCCGGCGGGCCTCAACGCACAGCCGCTTCATCTCCCGCACAGCCTCAGGAAGCCCGGTGAACACGGCACGCGCGATGATGGAATGGCCGATATTGAGCTCATGGATCTCCGGAATGGCCGCCACCGCCTGGACATTGTGATAGTTCAGGCCGTGACCGCCGTTGACCAGCAGCCCGCAGGATGTGCCGTAGGCGGCCATCTCCCGGAGGCGGGCAAGCTCGGCCGCCTGGGTTTTCTCATCGGGAGCGTCAGCATAGCGCCCGGTGTGCAGTTCAATCAGGGGGGCACCGGACTTAACCGCAGCGTCGATCTGCTCCTTGACCGGATCAATGAAGAGGGAAACCCGGATCCCCTGCCCAGCCATGCGCTCTGTGGCCTCGGCAATGCGGTCCACCTGTCCGGCCACGTCAAGTCCGCCCTCGGTGGTCACCTCCTGGCGGCGCTCCGGCACCAGGCACACAAAATCCGGACGGAGCCTGCAGGCAATGTCCACCATCTCGTCGGTGACCGCCATTTCCAGATTCATCCGGGTCTTGATGGTGCGGCACAGGATCTCCGCATCCCGGTCGGTGATATGGCGCCGATCTTCCCTGAGATGGGTGGTGATCCCGTCGGCCCCGTGCTCCTCCGCCAGGGCGGCGGCATATACGGGATCCGGGTAACTGGTGCCCCGGGCATTCCTGAGGGTGGCAACATGATCAATATTCACGCCAAGATAGACCTGTGTTTGCATAATTGTGAAACTCCGTAAAAGACAGGAAAGCAGGCAGGAAAAGAAAAGGCCCTGCCCGATGAAAGAAAGATGCCCCGAAACTGCATGCCGCAGGATCGTGCGGGAACCGCCTCCGGCCCGGCCCATACAGGCGGAAAGCCGGATCCGTAAACGGGAAAGAGCATACCCCGGGATCGGCAGGAGAAGCCGGACGGAGGGGCCTTTGAAGGCGGGATCAGACGCTGGCTTGCAATTCCCGCCGCAACAGCATCCCGGCAGTGGACATGATCCGGCTGAGCACAGTGCCGGTGCCCGGGACAGCAGTCTCAGGCCGTCAGGGCGCCACAAAGCTCCGCATACAGTTCCCGGCTTCTGAGCCTCCGGTTTCCCAGGTGGGATCCGATGGCTGTCCGGCAAAGCCTCTTGGCGGCCCGCAGGACTTCGGGTGACTCCATCTGCCCCCGGCTCATGCGGATGATCTCATCCCCCCGGAAGGCAAAGGGACCGCCGGGGGAGGGAACAAAGCCGTCACCGGGATCATAGGAATACAGGATATCCGGACTGATCTCCCGTCCGGTGCTGTCCGTGAAGAAATTGACACCGTAACCAATGTCCGAAAGCAGGCCCAGCTCAAAATAGCGCAGCAGGGGCTCCACCCCCGTAACTCCCTGCTCACTGAGATGCTGCAAGGTCCTGCTGTAACGTTCAAAAATCTCCGGCTGCGGCACTTCGGGCTCCAGCAGGTAAAACAGGAGCTCATTGAGATACTGGGCACACAGGGTTTCCCGCGGTGACAGAGTATAGTTACGCTGAAGTTCAGCAAAGGCAATGGATTTCAGCTCTGAGGTGCCCCCAAGCTCAGCACTGATCAGACTGAAGGGCTGAAACAGCGCCCGGAGGGCAGATCGGGGACTCCGGGAATGGCGGCTGACGCCGGTGACCAGACCAGTTTCCCGGGAAAAGAAGTCCACCAGCTGCCCATGCTCAAGATAGGGCCGGGCCCGCAGGACAAACACCGACTGGGGCTCAGTGAGCCTTCCGAGGCTTGTTCTTCCGATCATTTACGCTGAAAAAATCCTGATCCACATATCCCAGGGACTGGAGTGCCCGCTCATCATCAGCCCAGCCCGACTTGACCCTGACCCAGGTCTTCAGACAAACCTTGGCGTCAAACAGACGCTCCATGTCCTGGCGGGCCTCGATGCCGATGCGCTTGAGCTTCTCGCCCCCCGTGCCGATGATCATCTTCTTCTGGGAGTCCCGCTCCACCAGAATGAGGGCATGGATGTGATGGGTGCCCCGGGGATCGGTCTTGAAACTCTCAATCTCCACCGTCACCGAATAGGGAAGTTCATCCCCCGTAAGACGCATAAGCTTCTCCCGGAGGATCTCCGAGGCCATGAAGCGGGAGGAACGGTCGGTGATGTAATCCTCCGGGAAGATGAACTCCGATTCAGGAAGGGCCTCCCGGGCAAGCTTCTTCAGCTGCTCCACATTGCTGCCGTCCACCGCCGAAACAGGAACAATCTCCGCAAAACTGCCCCGGGAGCTGACGTCCTGAATGAAGGGCAGCAGTTGATCCTTGTCGGCCACCAGATCCACCTTGTTAATGACCAGGATCACCGGCGCCGTGGCTGCGGCAAGTTTGGACAGCACCATGGCGTCCTCATCGTCAAAGCGGGTGCCCTCCACCACGAAGAAGATCATGCACACATCGCTCAGGGAACTTTCCGCCGCCCGGTTCATCAGCCGGTTGATGGCCCGCTTCTCCTCTGAATGGAGGCCCGGGGTGTCCACATACACCGTCTGGCAATCACCCTCAGTGTCGATGCCCATGATCCGGTGCCGGGTGGTCTGGGGCTTCCGGGAGGTGATGGACACCTTCTGGCCCAGGATCCGGTTCAGAAGAGTCGACTTGCCCACATTCGGACGGCCCACAATGGCCACAAAGCCGCAACGGGTGACGGCAGCGCCGTCATTGTTACTTGCGTTTTCCATTTGCCACAATCCTTGCCAGAACCTTGGAGGCCGCATCCTGCTCCGCCCGGCGCCGGCTGGTGCCCGTGCCGGTGAACAGCTCATCGAACAGCACCACCCTGCAGGTGACGGTGAACACCTGGCTGTTCTCCGCGCCGGTCACGTTGAAGGTCTCATATTCCGGCAGCGCATGACCATGGCCCTGCATATACTCCTGCAGCCGGCTCTTGGGATCCTTCTGGGTGCCCGGGACAATGGACTCCAGCATGGGGCCGAACCAGCTCATCATGACGGAGTCCAGCTTCACCAGATCCGAGCCGGTGTCAAAATAAATGGCGCAGATCAGCGCCTCCACCGCATCCGCCAGCACCGAGTTCCTCCTGGTGCTACCATTCTTCCGCTCACCCTTGCCGGTGATGATAAACTCGCTGAGGTTGAACCCCAAGGCGATCTCCGCCAGGGTGTCCTCCTTCACCAGCTGGGACCGCATCCGGGACAGCAGCCCCTCGTCGCAGTCGGGGAACTTGTCAAAGAGATGCCTGGAGATCACCACGCTCAGCAGGGAGTCCCCCAGGAACTCATACCGCTCATTGCTCTGCTTGACCGAGGCACTGCGGTGGGTCAGTGCCCGGATCAGATAGTCCCGGTTCCCGAAGGCATAGCCCAGGGATTTTTCCAGTGGTGCGTATTTGTCTATCATCTGATGCTGCCTAAGCGCCTGAATCTGAACTCATTGGGAATGTGCTCCTGAAACCAGTTCTGAGGATCCTCCTTGTAGCCCAGGCTCAGCCATATAAAACTTGCCCTGCCGATGAGATTGTCAAAGGGAACAAAGCCCCAGAAGCGGCTGTCCCTGCTGTTGTCCCGGTTGTCACCCATGACGAAGTAATGGCCCTCAGGAACCGTCCACTCCCCCCTGGCGCCGTCCTGGACAAAATACTGGTAACTGCTGTCGGACAGGGGATTGATGAGGATGTCATGCTCCACCCCGCCCAGGTTCTCCGTCAGCCGATCCTGGGGCTGGTCGGGCTGGCCGTTCATGAAGTACTCGCCGCTGGCCTGGAACTTGGTCACTATGGTCAGCGGGGTGCTCCCGTCCCGGGGAATGACGGTCAGGCGCTTGTTGTGGTAAGAGATCCGGTCGCCAGGAAGACCCACGATCCGCTTGATGAAATCCGTGTCGGGCTCAAGGGGGTAGCGGAACACCGCCACATCCCCCCTCTTGGGAAGGGAGGTGTCAATGAGGTTCCGATTGGTGAAGGGGTTCTTGATCCCGTAACTGAACTTGTTCACCGCAATGAAGTCCCCGGCGAACAGGGTGGGCATCATGGAGGCGGAGGGGATCCGGAAGGGCTCGAACACAAAGGAGCGGATGATCAGCACCACCAGCAGCACAACAAAAAGGCTGCGGCACTGATCCAGGATAAAGCCCTCGGAGTCCAGCTTTTCCCGCTCCCGCCGATCTTCCGCCGTCAGCCGGACACGCTCGCCGGGAGCTACCTTGTCCCGCACCGCCAGGGAATCGTAAAAAGCCTTCAGGCGGATCTTCCGCCGCTTCCGGCGGAACAGAAAATCGTAGACATAGCCGACAAAGGCGCCGGCGGTGACCGCAAAAAGAACAGCTGTGAAAATATTCATGCTCAAGCCTCAGATCAGTCCTTGCCCACATGCAGGATCGCCAGGAAGGCCTCCTGGGGGACCTCCACCTTGCCCAGGGCCTTCATGCGCTTCTTGCCCGCCTTCTGCTTGTTCAGAAGTTTCTGCTTGCGGGTGATGTCGCCGCCGTAGCATTTGGCCAGCACGTCCTTGCGCAGTGCCTTGACGGTGCTGCGGGCGATGATCTGGCTGCCCAGGGCAGCCTGGATGGCAATATCGAACATCTGGCGGGGGATCAGCTCCCTCATTTTGTCCACAATCTCCCGGCCCCGCTGCTGGGCGGTGGAGCGGTGGGTGATCACCGCCAGGGCGTCAACCCTCTCGGAGTTGATGAGAATGTCCAGGCGCACCATGTCCGCCTTCTCAAAGCGCCTGAAGCCGTAGTCCAGGGAGGCGTAGCCCCGGGATATGGACTTCAGGCGGTCAAAGAAGTCCAGCACCACCTCGGACATGGGGATCTCATAGGTCACCTCCACCTGCTTGCCGTGGTAGGTCAGGCCGGTCTGCACTCCCCGCTTCTCCACACACAGGGTGATGACGCTTCCCAGGTAGGCGTCAGGTGTAAGGATGTTGCACTGGGCGATGGGCTCCCGGATCTCGGCAATATTGCTCACCGGGGGCAGCGCCGCCGGGGAGTCGATGTGGATGATCTCCCCGTTGGTCAGTTTGATCTCATACACCACCGTCGGAGCCGTGGTGATGAGATCCATGTTGTACTCGGTCTCCAGGCGCTCCTGGATGATCTCCATGTGAAGCATGCCCAGGAAGCCGCAGCGGAAGCCGAAGCCCAAAGCGGTGGAAGTCTCCGGCTCAAAGAACAGGGAGGCATCATTGAGGGAAAGCTTGTCCAGAGCGTCCCGGAAGGCCTCATAGTCATCCGTGGACACGGGGAAGAGTCCCGCATAGACCTGGGGCTTCACGGTCTTGAAGCCCGGCAGGGGCTCGGCGGCCGCATTCTTGGCCCCGGTCAGGGTGTCCCCAACAGGAGCGCCGTGGATGGTCTTCATGCCGCAGGTGATCCAGCCCACCTCACCGCAGGCCAGTTCCTCCGTGTCCACCTTCTTGGGGGTGGAGATGCCGATGCGGTCCACATTCCAGATCACACCGGTGGACATGACCTTGATCTTCTGGCCCCGGCGCACGGAGCCGTTCTTCACCCGGACCAGGGACACCACGCCCAGGTAGTCGTCAAACCAGGAGTCAATGATCAGCGCCTGCAGGGGAGCGTCCGGATCCCCGCTGGGAGGCGGAACGTCCCGGACAATGAGCTCCAGCACATCATGGATCCCCTCCCCGGTCTTGGCGGAGCAGCGCACCGCATCCGTGGCCTCAATGCCCACAATGTCTTCGATCTCCTCCGCCACCCGGTCAGGATCTGCCGCCGGCAGATCGATCTTGTTCAGCACCGGCAGGACATCCAGATCCATCTCCATGGCGGTGTAGCAGTTGGCCAGGGTCTGGGCCTCAACCCCCTGCCCGGCATCCACCACCAGCAGTGCTCCCTCACAGGCCGCCAGGGACCGGGACACCTCATAACTGAAGTCCACGTGACCCGGGGTGTCAATGAAATTGAGCTCGTAGATCTGGCCGTCGTCCGCCTTGTAGTTCAGGGTGACGCTCTGGGCCTTGATGGTGATCCCCCGCTCCCGCTCCAGGCTCATGGAGTCCAGCACCTGCTCCTGCATCTCTCTTTCAGTCAGGCCGCCGCAGGTCTGGATGAGCCGATCCGACAAAGTGGACTTGCCGTGATCAATGTGGGCGATAATGGAAAAATTACGGATGTTCTTCATGAATTTCATCTGCTTAATACAACAGGCGCTATTTTACTAAAAATGCCGCCCCGGGGACACAAAAAAGCCAGCCGGATCACACACGGCAGGTCAGGTTTTCCGGCAGGGCGCCCAGCCTTTCCCGGATCCCAGCCTCCAGCGTCATTTCCCGTCCATCCTCCCGCATACCGCCGCCCCGCCGCACCGCCTCAGCCCGTGATCGTTCCTGCCTAAGTCCGTGCCCTTGCCCGTTCCCGTCTCAGTCAGTGCCCGTGCCCGCCTCCGGATCCACCTTAAGCCTGGTCACACCCCATCCCTCCCGGCAGAGCTGTCCCACTTCCCGGTCCGCCCCAGTCCCGATCTGCAGGCTTAGCCCCCGCCAGCTCGGCAGTTTATGCTCATTATTTATACAGACGCTGACAAAAACAGCAAAACCACTTTAAAAACTTAAGAAAATTATCTTTTTTTATTTTTAAGTTTAAAAAACTAATTTTTGACTTGCATCACCCCGGGCAGGAGTGTATATTTGTGCACCATGAGACATAGAGGTGCCGTCTCACAGGCGGAACCGGAGCCGGTTCAGGCGGCGGCACAGGGTTTTTCAGTTCATTTTTCACTTTTTTGACATCTAGCAGAGGATAAGCGCTATGAAGCTTTTGCAGTCCGTTTATGACAGTGTTCTCGCCCGCAATCCCGGCCAGCCTGAATTCCACCAGGCCGTGTATGAGGTTCTGGAGTCCTTGGAGCCGGTGGTTGAGAAGCACCCCGAATGGCTGAAGGCCGGCATCCTTGACCGCATTGTCGAGCCTGAGCGGCAGATCATGTTCCGGGTGTCCTGGATTGACGACCAGGGCAATGTCCAGGTCAACCGCGGCTACCGGGTTCAGTTCAACTCCGCCATCGGTCCCTACAAGGGCGGTCTGCGGTTCCATCCTTCCGTGAACCTGGGCATCATCAAGTTCCTGGGCTTTGAGCAGATCTTCAAGAACTCCCTGACCACCCTGCCCATCGGCGGCGGCAAGGGCGGCTCCGACTTCGACCCCAAGGGCAAGTCCGACCGTGAGATCATGGCCTTCTGCCAGAGTTTCATGACCGAGCTGAGCATGCATATCGGTGCTGACACCGACGTTCCCGCCGGCGACATCGGCGTGGGCGCCCGTGAGATCGGCTTCCTCTACGGCCAGTACAAGAGACTGCGCAACGAGTTCACCGGTGTGCTCACCGGCAAGGGACTGGGCTGGGGCGGCTCTCTGGCCCGCACCGAGGCTACCGGCTACGGTCTGTGCTACTTCATGGACAACCTGCTCAAGGCCAACGGCAAGAGCTTTGACGGCAAGACGGTGGTGATCTCCGGCTCCGGCAACGTTGCCATCTACGCCACTGAGAAGGCTCAGCAGATGGGTGCCAAGGTGGTGGCCCTGAGCGACTCCAACGGCTACATCTACCATGCTGCCGGCATCGACCTGGCTGCTGTCAAGGAGATCAAGGAAGTCAAGCGCGGCCGCATCAAGGACTACCTGAACTACCACAAAGACGCCGAGTACCATGAGGGCTGCAGAGGGATCTGGACCATCAAGTGCGACATCGCCCTGCCCTGCGCCACCCAGAACGAAATTGACGCGGAATCCGCCAAGACCCTCATCGCCAACGGTTGCTGGGCTGTGGGCGAAGGTGCCAACATGCCTTCCACCAATGAGGCCATTGCCCAGTACCAGGCTGCCAAGCTCCTCTTCGGACCTGCAAAGGCTGCCAACGCCGGCGGCGTTGCCACTTCCGCCCTGGAGATGAGCCAGAACTCCCAGAGACTGGAGTGGACCTTCGAGGAGGTTGACGCCAAGCTCAAGGGGATCATGAAGTCCATCTACGAGAGTGCATCCAAGGCTGCCCAGGAGTACACCGGTGACAGCAACAACCTGGTTGCAGGCGCCAACATCGCCGGCTTCGTCAAGGTTGCCAAGGCCATGTATGCCCAGGGCGTTGCCTACTGAGATCCCCACAGGATCCTTCTGACAGAAGCGTCAGATCTGAATAAGGGGGCGGCCAGACCGCCCCTTTGCTTTGCCTGCAGATCAGCCCCATCCCGCCAATCACACCTTGCCCGCAAATCTCCCTCCATCCCCTGCCCTGCCGCTCTTTCCCTCCACCAGCCTCACTCCTGCCGCTGATCCCAGCCCGACTTGACCTGTCCCGGCCGCAGCACGTCCCTGCTGGCAGCACCTTCCCGGATCCGCTCTTCATCCGTAAGGAAACGCCGCCTCCCCTTAGGGAGATCAGCCGTCATGTCACTTGAGCCATCGCCGCCAGGGAGCGGCTCCACCTGAGGCCATACCGCACCATCCAGGCAGTCCGCCCTGCCACCAGAAAGGGTTTCATGGATGGGGACTGTGAGCCCCGCCATGGGATGAGCAGGATCAACTTCCCCGGCTCCACGGGAACAGGATAAGATCCGCAAATGACATCAGGCCGAGACGATCCGCTGTGCGGACCGGAAAGCACTCCTTGTATTCAATTCACCGGGCCGGCGCAGCCAGAACAGCGCCGAACTAATCCCGGGCCGTACATACCGTCACATCCCGGCCGCCAGGCCATGCCACCCACCAGCAACAGGAGATCAGTTCATGCAGCAGGATCCCACACAGCACAGCATCATCGCCGGCATGATGCGCCTTGCCGGCATCGGCGAGGAAGGCGCCATGAACTTTCTCGACTTTCTTCTTGAGAACGGGGTGTGCTGGTTCGACCATGCGGACATCTACGGCGGGGGGAGCTGCGAGGAGATCTTCGGCCGCTGGCTTGCCTCCCGCCGGGTGCCCCGGGAGAAGCTCATCATCCAGTCCAAATGCGGCATTGTGCCCGGTGTCTGCTACAACGCCAGCCGGGAGCACATAGTCAGCAGCACCGAGGGGATCCTCCGCCGCCTGAGATGCGGCTATCTGGACTACCTGCTGATCCACCGGCCGGACATTCTCTGGGAAGCAGATGAGATCGCCGCCGCCCTGGATCAGCTCACCTCTCAGGGCAAGATCCGGGGCTTTGGCGTGTCCAACTGCAATCCCGCCCAGATGGAGTACCTCCGGCGCAGTCTCGGCATGAAACCCGAGATCAACCAGATCCAGCTTTCCCTGGCCTTCGCCCCCAGCGTCTCCGAAGGCCTGGAGACCAACACCTACTCACCCAACGGCGTGTCCCGATCCATGGGGATCATCGACTACTGCCGCATGGAGAAGGTTGTCATCCAGGCCTGGAGCCCTCTGCAGCACGGAACCTTTGCCGGAACCTTCCTGGACAGCCCCGCCTACGGTCCCCTCAACGATCGCCTCAGGGAAATCGCCGCAAGGCACCAGGTGCCCAAAGCCGCTGTGGCCGCCGCCTGGCTCACCCGGATCCCCCCGGCCACCCAGGTGATCTGCGGATCCTGCAGCCGGGAGCATTTCAGCGAGATGCTGGCTGGAAGAAACCTCCGCCTGAGCCGTGAGGAGTGGTATGCCCTCTACATGAGCGCCGGCTACGCATTGCCCTGATCCCCGGTCTCCTCCCGAAGACACGCCGCCGTCCGCAAACAGACATCCCGGCAGCGTGCCGTCCGGTGGCAGGGGAAAAGCAGGGAAAAATGAGAGCAGAAAACCCTCCCGGAGGGAGGGTCTGACTGTGTTCTGCATGACTGCCGGCACCCCGGAAATCCCAAGGTGCCGGCATTTTTTGCAGGGCGAAAGATCCGGATCTCAGACCAGGGTCTTTCTCAGTTCGTCGCCGGAGAGGGGGCTCAGGTAAGACGGGGCCACATCCAGGACGGTGCGGCAGCCGATCTGGCCTTCCTGTCTGAGGCGGTGCACAGCCCGGGCATAAGCCACCAGCACACTGCCGGTAAAGGCGGGGTTGGAGTCCAGTTTCAGGCTGTACTCAATGACGTCCCGGTACTCGCCGCTGGCACCGGTGGTCCCAGAGCGGATCACAAAGCCGCCGTGGGGCAGGCCGGCATGCTCGCTGGCCAGGGTCTCGGCGGACACAAAGTGCACGGTGGTGTCATAGTCGGCAAAGTAGTTGGGCATGGTCTTGATGGCCTGCTCCACCTTGGCGGGATCAGCCCCGTCCTTCAGCACCACAAAGCACTCCCGGGTGTGCTTCTGGCGGGTGGTGAGCTCAGGGTTGGAGCCGGAGCGCACTGCCTCCAGGGCGCTGTCCACAGGAATGGTGTACTGGCGGGCATCCTTGACTCCCTCAATGCGGCGGATGGCGTCGGAATGGCCCTGGCTTACGCCCTTGCCCCAGAAGGTGTAGTCCTTGCCGTCGGGAAGGATGGCATTGGCATAGACCCGGTTCAGGGAGAACATGCCCGGATCCCAGCCGCAGCAGATCAGGGCCAGATGGCCGCTGTTCCGGGCCACGGCATCCACATTGGCAAAATGCTCCGGGATCCTGGCGTGGGTGTCAAAACTGTCCACCACATTGAACAGCTCGGCAAAGGCTGGGGTCTGCCTGGGCAGATCCGTGGCACTGCCACCGCCAAGGATCAGCACGTCAATCCGATCCTTCCAGGCTGCGGCCTCGGAATCACTCACCACCGGAACCCCGGCAGTGGCGATCTTGACGCTCGCCGGATCCCTGCGGGTGAACACCGCCACCAGCTCCATGTCGGGATTGCGGGAAACCGCACCCTCAACGCCCCGGCCCAGATTGCCGTATCCCAGTATGCCGATTCTGACTGTCATAAAAGTATTCTCCCTAGAATGGAATTCTGTCAACGCCGTAATTCTACTATCTCATGCCAGGTCACACAAGAGAAAAAGCAGTTTTTAAAGGAAAATACTTAATTTTATTAAGCAATTTTGAAAATTGACTTATAATTTTAAAGATCGCCCGCCAGATTTCAGTAGGTTCCCCAGTGGATCCGGTCCTCATGGAAGCGGTCGGTCTCATGGTTCAGCCGATCCCAGGAGGGGTAGCCCAGGGCGATGACCCCGAAGGGGGACACGGTAGAGGGCAGGCTGAACCGCCGGGCGATGTAGTCTATCCGCTCCGGATAGGGCACCACCGTGAGAAACACCGATCCCAGACCCAGGTGCACCGCCTCCAGCATGATGTTCTGGGCACACATGCTCATGTCCAGGTAAACCAGCTCCGGCAGCTGGAGATCATAGGTGCGGCTGAGCATCAGGATATCCACCGGAGCGGCGGCGGCAGAGCCGGAGATGGGGCCCATGCCGGCAATATAGTTCCGGTCCCCCTCGTCCCGGATCACCATGAACTCCCAGGGCTGCTGGTTCACCGCCGAGGGGGCGGCCATGCCCGCCCGGAGCAGATCTGCAACAGTGGCGTCATCCACCTCCCGGTCGCAGAAGCTGCGGACGCTCCGGCGTATTCTGATTTCCTTCATCTTCGTTTACTCCTTGGCTAACTTCCCGCTGACGGGGCTCCGGCCGCCTGGGCCGGGAAAGGCTCCGTCACAGCGCTGAAAACATCATCTTTTCGTTCACGGATCAGGTCCCGCATCTCCGGCAGCGGAGAAGGGTCCTTCCGGCAGGGATCCGGTCATGGGTCCGATCTTAATGCTGCTCAGCCGGCAGATCCTGCAAGACCTGGGACCAGATCCTGAGCCTGGTCTTCATCCCGATCTTCCGGCTTTGCCTGATTTTCCTGATCTTGCTGCTCATGATCCCGATCCGGATCTTAAGCCAGATCCTGATCCCGCTGCCGTTTCAGTTCCTGCTCCCGGCACCTGAACATCTCCAGTCCCCGCTCCAGGCGCCGGAGTCCCTCCTCCAGGATCTGCCGGGGGCAGGCGGCGTTCAGCCGCAGGAAGCCCCGGCCACCGGTGCCGTAGCTGTCACCGGACGAAAGACGGACCCCGGCCTGGGAGCGGAGGAAGGCAGTCAGGGGCACAGAAGATCCCCCGTCAAGGATCCCGGAACAGTCCAGCCAGATCAGGTAGGTGGCCTCAGCATCCACCGGGCAGATCCCGGGCAGATGCCGCCGGGCAAACTCCGCCACCAGATCCCGGCTGTCCTGGATATAGGATCGCAGTTCATCCAGCCATTCCGCGCCCCAGGTGTAGGCCGCCACCGCCCCCTCCACGGCAAAAGCGTTGGGCTCTGCCACCTCGTCGGTGTTGAGTCCCCGGCTGATCCGCTCCCGGAGATGGGAATTGGCAGCAAACACCGCCGCGCTCTGAAGGCCGGCCAGGTTAAAAGTCTTGGACGGTGCCACACAGGTCACGCTGATCTCCCGGCAGTCCTCAGACACTCCTGCGAAGGGCACATAAGCCTTTCCTGGGGCAGTGAGATCACAGTGGATCTCGTCGCTGATCACCGTGACCCCGTGGCGGCGGCACAGACTGCCCACCCGGGCCAGCTCCTCCCGGCTCCAGATCCGGCCCACGGGATTGTGGGGGTTGCACAGGATCATCATGGTGGTCTCGGGATCCGCCAGGCAGCGCTCCAGATCATCAAAGTCCATGCTGTACTGCCCGTCACGCCAGATCAGGGGACTCTCCAGCACGTGGCGGCCGTTGTTGAGGATGCTGTTGAAGAAGATGTTGTACACCGGGGTCTGGATCACCACCTTGTCCCCCACGGCGGTAAGCCGGCGCACGGCGCTGGAAATGGCAGGCACCACCCCGGTGGCAAACACCAGCCAGGCAGGATCCAGTTCAAGGTCATGGCGCCGCTGCCACCAGGACACATAGGCCTCACGCCAGCGATCCGGGATCACCGAGTAGCCGAACACCCCGTGGGAGGCCCGGCGGATCAGGGCCTCCCGGACCTCCCGGGGGGCCATGAAGTCCATGTCCGCCACCCACAGGGGGATCTCATCCCCGCCCCGCTCCCATTTCAGGGAGTCGGTGCCGGACCGGTCCACCACACAGTCAAAATCATACTGTCCCATGTTTCTGCTCCTCCTTGGCAGTGATCTTAAGCCAGCGTCCGCTCCTGAGCCGGATCAGCATGCAGATCCCGGTGATGCACAGTTCCAGGCTCATGGCCACCCACACCCCGTACAGGCCCAGGGACCAGGCCAGAAGAAAAGACAGGGGAATGCGCACCAGCCATTTGCACAGGCAGTTCACACTGCTGGGAACCATGGTGTCCCCGGCACCCCGCAATGCACCGGAGATGACAATGGTGGCGGCAAACAGGGGCTCCGCCCAGGCCACCGTCCGGAGCATCTCCGCCCCCTGCTGCTGAATGGCCGGATCCGGAGTCATGAGGGCCATCATCAGAGGGGCGGCGGCATACATCAGCACCGCCGCACATCCCACGGCTGCGGCGCCCAGCCCCGTGACCAGCCACCCCAGCCGCACCGCCATCTCCCGCCGCCCGGCGCCCACCGTCTGCCCCATCAGGGCGGAGGCCGAGGTGCCGATCCCCCAGGCGGTCATGTAGCAGAAGCTCTCAGCGGTGATGGCCATGGAATGGGCGGCCACCGCCACCGCGCCCAGGGTGGCGACGATCATCACCGAGACCACCATGGCCAGGCAGATGAGGCCGTGCTCCAGCCCCACCGGAAAGGAGAGGCGCAGCGCCCGGATCATCTGATCCCTCCGCCAGCGGAACCCCTCACCCCGGATCCGCCGGAGGCGGGGGTTGAGCAGGCTCACCGACAGGGTCATCAGGAGGGCGACGCACATCTCGGCCATGGCCGTGCCCAGGGCCGCGCCCATGACTCCCAGGCCCAGGCCCGGCACATGGATCTCCCAGCCCCCGATGCTGTATGCGGCACCCTCAAAGATCAGCAGGAAGTTGAACACCACGTCCAGAAGGCACCGCAGGATGTTCAGCAGCCCCGGCAGCTTCATGCTGCCGGCACCCTGGAGCACTCCCGTGGCCAGCATGTTGATCTGCAGGAAGGGCACCGACAGCGCACAGCAGAGGAAATAGTCCGCGGCATCCTGGCAGATGGCCGGCTCCCCGCCCAGGAAGCCGGGCAGACGGGAACTGACAGCCGCGGCAGCCAGGCCGATGAGGATCCCCGCCGTCAGGGAGGTGATCCAGGCCTGGACCGTGAGGTTCCGGGCCTCCTGGAGCCGCCCGGCCCCCACCAGCTGGGAGATCTGCACATAATGCCCCACGTTGAGGCACAGTCCCATGCCGCAGATCAGCCACACCGAGGAGGACACCAGGCCCACCGACGCCGCCTGGGAGGAGCCCAGATGGCCCACCATGGAGGCATCGATATACTGCATGGCCACGGAGCACACCTGGGCCAGGATCCCGGGGATGACCATGCGCAGCAGCAGGAAGATCATGCCCGGAAAGGGAGGGAACACCCCCCGATCCAGGCATCTCAGGTAGATCTCCCCGCCGGAGGATCGGCTCATGATCCCCGGCGCAGGATGATTTCGGTCCGGGCGGGATCCACCTGGGGATCATCGAAGATGATCTCCCCGGCCCCGCCGGCGGTGATCCTGCCGGCAAGGGGGTTCTTGATGCTGCCCACCGTGCCTTCCAGCTCCGCCTCCACCGTGGAGTACTCAAAGGCCAGGGTGGTGTTGATCAGGCGGCAGTTCACCATCCGCAGATCCTTCATGTAGCACATGCCCTGAAGGCTTTCCACCACGCAGTTCACCAGGGTGACATTCCGGGAGTTCCACCCCAGGTACTCCCCCAGGATGTGGGAGTCATAAACCTCCACATTCTCCGCATTCCAGAAGGCGTCCTTGGACAGGAGCCGGGAGTTGCGGATCACCAGGTCCCTGGCCCCGTCAAAGGAGTAGTCCCCGTCCAGACGCAGATCTTCAATCTCCAGTCCCTGGCTGTCCATGCCAAAATAGGTTCCCCGGGCAGTGACATGGGCCAGGCGCACATCCCGGCAGTGCCACAGCGTCTCCTGGGCATTGGTCAGGGTGACATGCTCCAATGTGATCCCCTGGCTGCGGCGGAAGGTCTTGGGGGCCTGGATATCACACTCCTTCATGGTGATGTTCCGGGTGTACCAGATCCCAGCCCGGGCGGTCTCCATCAGGGAGCAGCCGGTGAGGCTGAAGTTCTCTCCGTACCACAGGGGATATTTCCACTTGAAGACGGTGTTCTCCAGGGTGATGTCCCGGCACTCCTTCAGAGGGGACTCCCCGTTCTGAAAAATGCTGTTCCGGATCAGGAGATCCCGCCGCATGAAAAGGGCCCGCTCGCCCTCAAACACGCCTTCGTCAAGAGTTGCCGTCATGAAAGCTCCATACAGGGATGCCAGAAGGAAGAAGATGGATAAGATGAGACCGGCCGCCGATCTCCCGGCGCCGCCCCGGCGGACCGCCCAGCTCCCTCAGAAAAGCCGGGGGAACCGGGGAATGCACCGGGGCACAGATCGGCAGTAGTCGTCATAGCGCCGGCCGAAGGCCTCCCGGAGCCACCGCTCCTCGGTCACGGGCAGCAGCAGTGTCAGGACGCCCCAGTAAAGCAGGGGAACCGCCAGGAAGGGAATGCAGCCTCCGATGAAGATCCCGCCGGTGCTGATCAGGAGAAAAGCCGTGTACAACGGATTGCGCACCGCGGCATAGGCGCCACTGGTCATCAGGATCCCCTGGCGCACGCAGCGCACCATCCGGCAGAGGAACACCGCCCTAAACCAGAGGCAGCCGCCCCAGAAGATCAGGAGGCTCCCTGCAACAGCCCCTGCCCGCGCCCAGAGCCCCTGGAAATGCCACACCGGATCCCCCAGGACAAAAAAGGACAGTGCCGACAGGATCAGTGCCGGAGGAACCACAAGGGGGCCGATGCCGCCCAAGGGAAGGCCCATGACAGGTTTGCCCGGATCTGGGGAAGATCCTCAGGAGAGGATCTTGCGCTCGCTGGAGGGCGGGATCCGGATCTCCTCCCGGTACTTGGCCACCGTGCGCCGGGCCACCCGGATCCCCTCCTCCGCCAGCATCTCGGAGATCCGGCCGTCAGACAGGGGACGGGTCTTGTCCTCCTCGCTCACATATTTCCGGATCCGCTCCTGCACCGCCCGGGAAGAGCAGGAGCCCCCGTCGTCTGCAGAGACGCCGCTGGTGAAGAAGAAACTCATCTCCCGGACCCCCTGGGGGGTGGCCATGTACTTGCCGTTGACCACCCGGGAGATGGTGGACTCATGGAGCCCCACCTCCTCCGCCACCTGGCTCAGGATCATGGGGCGCAGCCCCATGGGTCCCTGCTCAAAGAAGTCCTTCTGGCGCTCAGTGATGCACTGGGCCACCTTCAGGATGGTGTTCTCCCGGCGCTCAACGGCGCTGACGAACATCTTGGCCTCGGCATTCATGTCCCGGACAAACTTCTGATCCAGGGAGTCATAACTGCGGTTGATGCGCAGCCTCCGGGCATAGGGGCTCACCAGCTCCGCCTTCCAGCCGTTCCGGGTCTTCCTGACGGCCACATCCGGCACCACATAGTCCTTGTCCGTGTCGGTGAAGCGGGCGCCGGGACAGGGATCCAGTGTCTTGAGGAGCTCCAGGATCCGCTTCAGCTGCTCCTCCCGGATCTTCATTTTCCTGAGAATGGAGGAGAAGTCCTTCCGGGCCAGGAGATCCTGGTGGATCTGCAGGAGCTCTGCGGCCTGATCGTAGATCCTGACGCCCTCATGCCCGGGCTCCGGATCCTGCTCCCGCTCCAGCTTCAGCTGGCGCAGTTGGACACACAGGCACTCGGTGCGGGTAAAGCAGGAGGTGCCCACGGGATCAAAGCACTGCAGGCGGTGGATCACCGACAGCACCTCCTCGGGCACAATCTCCTCCTGGCGTGCGATCTCCGCCTCAGCGTCCACCTGGGAGAAGTCCGTGCCCTCCCGGAGGAGCCGATCCTCCAGGAGAATGTACTGGGCGCCCCGGGTGAGGGTCTCCACCGTCTCATCCGGGGAGATGTAGCCGTCATCGTCCAAGGCGTCGATCACTGCCCGGGCAATGGCGTTGTCAGTGGGGCTGAAGGGGGAGACGTCCAGCTGGGAGAGCAGGTGATCCTTCAGTGTCACCGTGGTGCCCTGCTGGAACTCCTGATCCTCCTCCATCATCTGCCCGGGAGAGGATCGGTGCACCGGAGTCACCCCTTCGTCCCAGCGGCTCTCCCAGGAGTCGTCCAGGGGGGAGGAATCCTCGTCCGGCAGGGAGGCGGACTCCATGGCCTCAGCAGCCGAGGTCTCCTCCCCAGGCTGGGAGGCGGCCAGGGGGACCGGCTCATTGCTATCATAGGGGGAGGGCGGGGTCTCCTCCTGCCAGGACTCCCCAGAGGGATCCTGCCCGCCCTGCTCCCAGGGATCATCCCGATCTTCCCGCTCCTCCCGATCTTCCCGGGAGTTCACCTCCCCGGCGGACTCATCCGGGGACATGCCCTCCTCATCCAGCTCCAGCAGGGGATTGGACTCCAGCTTCTCAGTGATCCGCTGCTCCAGCTCCATGGAGTTGGCCACCAGGATCTCCATGGACAGCTGGTTGGCCGGGGTCATCCTGAACCCCTGGTAGATCCTCTGGGACAGTGATTGGGACATGCCAGCCATAGAAATATCTCCTACATTGAGAAATCATCGCCCAGATACCGGCGGATAACCTCCGGGTGACGCACCACCTCCTCCGGGGTGCCGGAGGTTATCACCGAGCCCGCGTCGACAATATAGGCCTTCTCACACACGGAAAGGGTCTCCCGGACATTGTGATCGGTGATGAGCACACCGATCCCCCGGTCCCGGAGGCCCACGATGATATCGTTGATGTTCTTCACCGACTTGGGATCAATACCCGCAAAGGGCTCGTCCAGGAGGATGAACTTGGGACTGGCCACCAGGGCCCGGGCGATCTCCACCCGCCGGCGCTCGCCTCCGGACAGGCTCATGCCCATGGTCTTGCGGATGTGGGTGATGTGGTATTCCTCCAGGATCCGGTCCACCCGCTCCCGGCGCTGCCGGCGACTCAGGCTGCGGTCCAGCTCCAGGACACCCATCAGGTTGTCCTCCACCGACAGGCGGCGGAACACCGAAGCCTCCTGGGGCAGGTAGCCGATCCCCTTCCGGGCCCGCTCATGCATGGGCAGGGAGTTGATCTCCTCGTCATCAATGAACACCTGCCCGCCGTTGCTGGCCACAATGCCCACGATCATATAGAAGGAAGTGGTCTTCCCCGCGCCGTTGGCCCCCAGGAGCCCCACGATCTGGCCGGAGGACACCTCCAGGGACACGTCCCGGACCACCTCCCGGTCCCGGTAGATCTTCTTCAGGCCGACAGCCCTGAGCGTGGACATGTGAGTGCTCCCTCCATAGGATGTTGCTGTTTGCGGGCGCCAGACGCCATGTGTGCCAGGGGAGCCCTGTTCATGGCAGGGGCATTCCGCCTGGATCCCTGGCCATTCTGCCGGATCCCCGGAGAGGGATCCGTGATCCGGGCCGCTCCTGTGACCTGCCGATCCTGCCGGGCGGGGGATGATCCCGCCGGAGGTGACTATTTCCGGCCCTGGGAGGGCTTCTGCTCCAGCTGCTCGGGGATCAGCACCGTGTGGACCCGGGAGGAGCCGGACTTACCGGAGGTGGCCACCATCTGGGACTTGCCGATATCGTAGGTTATGCGCTCGCTGCGGATCTCGTTGTCATGCTTACGCACATAGGCGCCCCCCTCCACCAGGATGAACTTGGCGGTGATGTCATAGCTCAGGGTCCGGCCCTGGGCATGGACCCGGGTGCCGTCATCCAGGATCTCCTCATAGACAGCGGGCCGCCCGTCTCCCCCCACGGCCAGCAGCCGACTGTGCTGGCTCCGGGAGGCGTTCTCCCGGAAGACCTCCACCCGGTCGGCGGTGATCCGGATGGAGCCCTGGGTGATGACCACATTGCTGGTGAAGACAATGTGGTCGCTGTTCATGTCCGCCATCTGGCTGTCGGACTCAATGGAGATCTTCTCCTTGAGATCCGCCTGCCGGGCCTGGGCAGGAGCCGTCCCCGCCAGGGCCAGGGCACACACGGCCGCCCCGGTCAAAAACCTCCGGATCGATAACTGCATGGCAATCACTCCTTAGACTGAATTTTTTGGAATCCAGGTTGCCCCTGAGACCGGTGCCCCGGTTCCGGGTGCCCCCGTCCCCGGTGATGACAACCTCCCGGTCGCTGCTGATGTCATGGCTGTTGAGATCCAGCTGCAGATAGGAGGTGGCCAGATGCCAGGATCCGGTCCGGCCGCCGGGGCCGGCCCCGGTGCCCTCACCGGCCACGGATCCGTCCAGGGAGAAGAACTCGCCGCTGTTGAAATAACCCCGTTCAGCGGTGATCTCCCAGCTGTCCCTGTCCCCGCCATCCAGGCGGCTCCACAGCCGGGGCCGGTCGTACACCGTGGTGGCGGACACCCGGTAATGCTCCATCCGGTCAGCCCGGGCCGCCATCTCCAGGCGCCCCTGGCTGTCCAGCACCCGGACATTGAGCCCCGTGCCCACAAAGGAGGGCCGGTACTCCCGCTCGGCGGAGGGATGCTCCGCCACGTCCACGGCAGCAATGTAGTAGATCACGGCCGCGGCCAGGAACAATGCGCAGATAATGGCCAGCAGGTGCCTTTTCCTCAACGGTCTCTCCTCACCGGGTTTTCCTCACCGGCCTCTCCTCACTGGGAGATCTCCCGCTGATCCAGGCGTCCGTGACACTGGAGGATGATATCGGTGATCTCCCGGACCGCACCGGCGCCGCCCACATTGACCGTCACCAGATCCGCCTCCTTCAGCACCAAGGGGTGGGCGTCCCGCACGGCAATGCCGATCCCCGCCATGCGCAGCAGGGGGATGTCAATCACGTCGTCCCCAATGTAGACGCACTCGTCGGCGGTGAGATCCATCTCCTGGAGGATGGCCGCAAACTCCTCGCACTTGTCCCGGATCCCCTGGCGGATGAAACGGGCCCCCAGGGAGTACATGCGCTTCTCCACCAGGGCCGAGGACCGGCCGGTGATGACCCCGAACTCCACCCCGCAGGATCGCAGGGACACTATCCCCGCCCCGTCCCGGGCGCTGAAACTCTTGATCTCGTCCCCGGCGGCGGTGAGATAGATCCGCCCGTCGGACAGCACCCCGTCCACATCGGAAAGCACCAGCCGCACCGCCCCGAAGCGGCGGTACAGATCATCGTCAATATCCTGGTAAAGCGTCTTCATGTCAGAAGCCTCCTGTCAGCATCTTCAGGAAAGGAAAGGAAATCAGATCCGGCGCCGTCAGTGGCGCCGGCCGGGCCGGGGATCTCAGAACACCCCCGCAGCCAGGAGATCATGCATGTTGAAAGCCCCCAGGAGCTTGTTGCCCTCATCCACCACCAGGAGACCGTTAATGCGGTAGGACTGCATGATCTCCAGGGACTTGGCCGCCAGCATGTCCTGGGGCACCGTGATGCACCCCTCCCGGATGACCTCGGCAATGGGGGTGTGGATGGAGATCTCCCGATCCAGGACCCGCCGGAGATCACCGTCGGTGAACAGGCCGTAGACCGTGCCGTCCTCCCGGACCACGGCCACCATGCCCAGCCCCTTGGAGGTCATCTCCACCAGGGCTCTCTTGATGGGGGTGTTCATGGTGACCACCGGCAGGTTCTTGCCGGTGTGCATGATCTTGCTGTTGCGCAGCAGCAGCCGCCGCCCCAGGGCGCCCCCGGGATGGCTCATGGCAAAGTCCCGGGCAGTGAAGCCCTTGGCCTCCAGCAGTGCAATGGCCAGGGCGTCCCCCATGACCAGGCTGGTGGTGGTGCTGGAGGTGGGGGCGAGGTTGAGGGGACAGGCCTCCTGGGCCACATGGATGCACAGATGAATGTCCGCCTCCCGGGCCATGGTGGAGGAGGGGTTGCCGGTCATGCACACCAGGGTGATGTCCAGGCGCCGCAGCACCGGAATGAGGGTGATGATCTCCGAGCTCTCCCCGGAGTTGGAGATGGCAATGACCAGATCCTCCCGGGAGATCATGCCCAGATCCCCGTGGGCCGCCTCACCGGGATGGACAAAGAAGGCGGGGGTGCCGGTGGAGGCCATGGTGGCGGCGATCTTGGAGGCAATGTGGCCGGACTTGCCCATGCCGGTGACAATGACCTTCCCCCGAACCCGGAGAATGGCCTCGCAGGCGGTGCTGAAGGACTTGTCCCGGATGTAGGGCTCAATGGCATGCAGGGCCCCGATCTCCTCGTTGAGCACCCTGAGCCCCGTGGCGCTGAAGTCGAAACCCGGCTTGGCTGCGCTGAACTGCTTTCCGTCTTCGGTCTTTATGTCCATGTGGCTTCCCTGTCTGCTGTGGCACTGGGCGGCTAAAGGGAGGATCTGCCCCGGGAAGCCGCAGGACCCGGGGCACACTGGCATTTTAGCAAATTAATGAGGATCTTGCAGGCGGGACTGGGGTGCCGCCGGCCTCCGCCACGTCCGGAAGGTGCCGTTCCTCGGCCTCCGCCTCCCCGGAAGGTGCCGTTCCTCGGCCTCAGCCACCCCGGAAGGAAAGTCCGCGGCCTCCGGAAAGCCCTGCCCCGGATCCCGCAGAGGATCCGGCCTTTGCCGGCGCCCTACCCCGCCCGGTGCCTCCTGTCCCGTCCCGGGGCCGCCCCGAAAAACCTCATGAAAATTTCGTGATTTTGGTCACTTTTTATGGCAGAATAGCCCCCACATGCGGATTTTTCAGACGGAAGTAAACCGCTCCGATCCGGGGGATCACCCACCGGAAAGCCCCGCCGGACAGGATCCCGGCACGGGTCCGGGAGCAAGTCAGAAAGGCCGCCCACCCACCGCGGCCCGCGCGCCGCAGCAATCAGGGAAGCATATGATCCAGCCGCAGGACAGTCTCATCAGAATTGAGAACGTGACCTTTTCCCGGGGCTTCCGGAAAATCTATGACAACGTGTCCATGCACATTCCCCGGGGCCGGATCACCGCGGTCCTGGGTCCCAGCGGCACCGGCAAGACCACCCTGCTGCGCCTCATCGGCGGGCAGCTGAAGCCGGACAGCGGCGATATCCTCTACGACGGCATCAGCGTCCCCTCCCTCTCCCGGTCAAAACTCTATGAACTGCGGCGCAAAATGAGCATGCTCTTCCAGAGCGGCGCCCTGTTCACAGGCATGAGCGTCTTTGACAATGTGGCCTTCCCCTTGAGGGAGCACACGGAGTTGCCCGAGGAGCTCATCCGCACCCTGGTGCTGATGAAACTGGAGACCGTGGGCCTGAGGGGCGCCGCCTCCCTGATGCCCTCGGAGCTTTCCGGGGGCATGGCCCGCCGGGCCGCCCTGGCCCGGGCCGTAGCTCTGGATCCGGAGCTCATCATGTATGACGAGCCCCTCACCGGCCAGGATCCCATCACCATGGCGGTGCTGCTCAAGCTCATCAAGGAGCTGAACACCACCCTGGGCATCACCTCGGTGGTGGTGTCCCACGACGTGTCGGAGGTGCTCTCCATCGCCGACTGGGTCTACCTGGTCTCCGGAGGCCGGGTGCTGGCCCAGGGCACCCCGGATCAGCTCCGGGAGGAGAAGCACCCCGACGTCCACCAGTTCGTCCACGGGCTGCCCGACGGGGCGGTGCCCTTCCATTATCCCGCCGGCAGCTACCTGGAGGATCTCCGCCAATGCCACTGAGTCTCATCCAGTCCCTGGGCCGCCGGGGCGTCAGTTTCTTCACCGCCCTGGGAAGGGCACTGCTGATGCTGCTCCACTCCCTGGTGGGCAAGCCCAATTTCCGCCGGCATTTTCCTATTTTCGTGGAACAGCTGTACGCCACGGGAGTCCAATCAGTGATGATCATCATTGTCTCCGGGCTCTTCATCGGCATGGTCCTGGGTCTCCAGGGCTACAACGTCCTGGTGCAGTTCAAGGCCGAGGCCAGTCTCGGCCCCCTGGTGTCACTGTCCATCCTCCGGGAGCTGGGACCGGTGGTGGCAGCCCTGCTCTTCGCCGGCCGGGCGGGATCGGCCCTGACGGCGGAAATCGGCCTGATGAAGGCCACCGAGCAGCTGTCCAGCCTGGAGATGATGGCCGTGGATCCCTTAAGGCGGGTGATCTCCCCCCGGTTCTGGGCGGGCTTCGTCTCCCTGCCCCTGCTGACCTTCATGTTCTCCCTGGTGGGGATCTTCGGCGGCAAGATGGTGGGGGTCGACTGGCTGGGCATTGACGAGGGCACTTTCTGGACCGGAACCCAGGCGGCGGTGGAGTTCTACCAGGACATTGTCCAGGGCATGGTGAAGAGCGTGCTCTTCGCCTTCATCGTCTGCTGGGTGGCCCTGTTCAACGGCTACAGCTGCCTGCCCACAGCCGCCGGGATCAGCCGGGCCACCACCGACACGGTGGTGCACTCCTCCCTGCTGGTGCTGGGATTTGATTTTGTACTGACCGCTCTGATGTTCAACTGACAGGGGATGCAAGCAATGAAGTTTAACTGGCTCGAATTCACAGTGGGCTGCTTTCTGGCGGCGGGCATAGCCGCAGCGGTGATCCTGGCCCTGAAGGTGGCAGGTCTCACCATGACCGGCGGCTCCGCCGACTACTACACGGTGTACGGCAACTTCAGCAACATCGGTTCCCTCAAGGTCAGATCCCCCATCAAGCTGGGCGGCGTGGTGGTGGGCAGCGTGGCCGCCATCCGCATTGATCCCCGCACCCTGCGCCCGGTGGTGACCATGAAAATCGACCGGACATACAATGAGCTGGGATCCGACACCACCTTCTCCGTGCTCACCTCGGGCCTCCTGGGGGAGCAGTACCTGGGGATCAAGCCCGACTTCGCCAGCATGGACGATGACGGCAACCCCTCCTACCTGAAGGACGGGGACACCACCAATTTCACGGAATCGGCCATCGTCCTGGAGGAGCTGCTGGGCAAGTTCCTGTACAGTCTCTCCTCCGGCAAGGACAGCGCCCAGTGAGTCCGGAAGCAGCAACCAACCATCAAGGTCTAAGGAGTCCAAAATGATCAGAAAGCTCATGTCCATCATGACCGGCATCCTACTGCTGGCAGCCGCCGGCACCGCCCTGGCGGCGGGATCGGCCTATGATCTGATACACAGCGTTTCCGATTCCCTGTTTCCCCGCCTGGCCGCGGAGTCCAATGCCGACAGCGCCAAACTGAAGGCCATTGTCCGCACTGAGCTGATGCCCTATGTGGACATCAAGTACGCCGCCTACAAGGTGATGGGAGCCAACATCCGCTCCACCGACGAGAACCAGAGAAAGCGCTTTGTCAGCGCCTTTGAGACCTACATCGTGGACACCTACTCCAGTGCCCTGGGCAAGTATGACAACCAGGGCATCACCATTGATCCCAAGACCCAGGGGGACGCCAAGAGCACCGTGGTCAACGTGACCGTCCGGACCAAGGACGGCGAGGACTTCCAGGTGGCCTTCAAGCTGCGGCAGAACCAGAAGACCCAGGAGTGGAAGGTGTATGACATGGTGGCCGAGGGGATCAGCCTCCTGTCCTCCAAGCAGGCGGAGTTCAACGAGCTCATCGGCAAGCACGGCATTGACCGGGTGTGCGAGATGCTGGAGCAGCACTCCCTCCCCGCCTCGGGCAAGTAGGCCGCCCATGATAGTCATCCGGGAAAGCAGGCTGGATCAGGCCGCAGTCAGCAGGATCTGGCGGGAAAACCGCCGGGAGTGGTTCCAGGACAGCGCCGCCGACTTTGCCCAGGTGGCAAGCTGCGACTCCTCCGCCGCCGCCCTGGTGGCCCAGTGGGGCCTCAGCTGTAACGCCCGGGGGGAGAGGCTCCTGTGCCTTAACGCCCCAGAAGCCCTGATCGCCCTGATCCGCATCTACCATCTGGACAATCTGACGGAATTCCGAAGCAATGGACAAACTGAAGATCCGGGGCAGTGACCGGCCCTGGGAAGGAGACGTGGTGATCTCCGGTGCCAAGAACACCGCCCTGCCCCTGCTGTTCGCCACCATTCTCACCGACGAGCCGGTGAAGCTGAGCAATGTTCCCCGGCTCATGGACGTGCGCACCGCCCTGAGACTCCTGACCCTGGCGGGGAAGAAGTGCGAGATGATCGGCAGCGACGTCTACATTGAAGGCCGGGCGGGGAACTATGTGGCCCCCTATGAGCTGGTCCGGACCATGCGGGCATCCATCATGAGCCTGGGGCCCCTGACGGGGAAGCTGGGCATGGCCGAGGTGTCCCTGCCCGGAGGCTGCGCCATCGGCGCCCGCCCCTGCAACCTGCACATCCGGGGCCTGGAGGCCCTGGGGGCGGAGATCCGGGTGGAGTCGGGCTACATCAAGGCCCGGGTGCCCTCGGGACGGCTGAAGGGCTGCCGGATCGGCATGGATCTGGTGTCTGTCACCGGCACTGAGAACCTCATCATGGCCGCCGCCCTGGCAGAGGGCACCACAGTGATCGACAACGCCGCCCGGGAGCCGGAGATCGCAGATCTGTGCCGCTTCCTCAGAACCCTGGGGGCGGATATATCCGGAGAGGGGACCAGCACCGTCACCGTCCGGGGCGTGGAGAGCCTCAGTGGCGGATCCTACCGGGTACAGCCCGACCGGATTGAGACCGGCACCTTCCTGGTGGGGGCCGCCATCTCCGGAGGCCACATCCGCTGCCTGAACACCGATCCCCGGCTGCTGGAGGCGGTGCTGGACAAGCTCACCGAGGCCGGTGCCCTGATCAAGACCACCGAGGACACGGTGGAGCTGGACATGCGGGGACGGGAGCTGCGCCCGGTGGTGATCACCACCAAGCCCTACCCGGGATTCCCCACGGACATGCAGGCCCAGTTCACCCTGCTGAACGCCTTGGCCCGGGGTGACGGGGTGGTGGTGGAGACCATTTTCGAGAACCGCTTCATGCATGTGCCCGAGCTCAACCGCATGGGAGCCAACATCGAGCTCCACGGCAACACCGCCATCTGCCACGACTCCGGCAGGCTCGTGGGCACCACGGTCATGGCCACAGATCTGAGGGCCTCCGCCTCCCTGGTGCTGGCCGGCACGGTGGCCAAGGGGGAGACCGTGGTGGACCGCATCTACCACATTGACCGGGGCTACGAGCATATTGAGGACAAGCTCAACGGCCTGGGTTGCGATATCACCCGGATTGAGTAGGACAGCATGGTAAGCCTGAAGAGCCTGCACACCTTCGGACTTGATGTCAGTGCCCGGAGCATTCTGGAGCTGAGGGAACCGGAGGACTTTAGGCGCTTTCTCAGCCTGGAGGAGCCGAAGATCCTGCTGGGATCAGGCTCCGACGTGCTGTTCACCGGGGACTTTGCGGGCACCGTGGGCCTGGTGCGGTCCCAGGGCCTTGAGATCACTGAGGATCCAAAGGCCTGGCATGTCCATGCCGCCGCCGGGGAGAACTGGCACGAAACCGTGCTCCGCCTGGAGAAGCAGGGGATCCCGGGACTGGAAAACCTGGCCCTGATCCCCGGAACCTGCGGCGCCGCCCCGGTGCAGAACATCGGGGCTTATGGTTGCGAGCTGGCGGATTTCTGCGAGTATGTGGAGATCTGCGGCGCCGGCGGCGGGATCCGCCGGATCCCCCGGGACTCCTGCGGCTTCGGCTACCGCACCAGCAACTTCAAGACGAAATGGGCCGGCAGCCTCATCATCACCGGCATCGGCCTAAAACTCCCCCGCCGGTGGGTTCCCCGCCTGGACTACGGTCCCCTGCGAGAGCTTAAGGGACGGCAGGATCTCACCTCCCGGATGATCCTGGAGGAGGTGGTGTCTGTCCGCAGATCCAAGATCCCGGATCCCACAGTCCTCGGCAACGCCGGCAGCTTCTTCCAGAACCCCTGCGTCCCCGCCGCCCTCCACGGTGAACTCCTCCGCCGTCATCCCGGCATGCCCGCCTATCCCCAGAAGGACGGCAGTTTCAAGCTGGCCGCCGGCTGGCTGATTGAGCATGCAGGGCTCAGCGGCCGCACCCTGGGCGGCGCCCAGATCTACCCCCGGCAGGCCCTGATCCTGGTGAACACCGGCAGTGCCACCCCGGGTGATGTGGTGGCCCTGGCCCGGGAAGTGATCCACCAGGTCTTTGACACCTTCGGCGTCCGCCTGGTGCCTGAGGTGCGGATCCTGGGAGCTGACGGCGAGATACCCGCCACGGACTTATGACATGAGAAGACATCTGAACCCCCGCTACAAGCAGTTGCTGCAGCTCCTGAGCGACGGCAGGTTTCATTCCGGAACCGAGCTGAGCGGGATCATGGAGACCTCCCGCACCACCATTGCCAAATATGTGCGCCAGATCCAGGGCCTGGGCCTGGATGTCTATGTGGTCAAGGGCAAGGGCTATGCCCTGCCCAACACCATCCAGCTGCTGGATCAGGATCTGATCCGCCGGGAGACCGGGGACATCCCCCTGCACTTCTTCGACATGATCGACTCCACCAACAGTTACATGATGAGTTACCTGGATCGGTTCTCCCCCGGCAGCTGCGTGCTGGCGGAGACCCAGACCATGGGAGTGGGACGGGGCAGCACCAGCTGGATCTCCCCCCTGGGATGCCAGGTGATCATGAGCATGTACTGGCGGATCAGCCCGGCAGCCATCACGGGTCTGAGCCTGGCCATGGGCATTGCCACCATCAGGGCCCTGCGGAAGCTGGGGGTGCCGGACGTGGGTCTCAAGTGGCCCAATGACGTGTGCTCCGGTCCCCGGAAACTGGCCGGGATCCTGGTGGAGTCCCGCTCCACCCCGGATGACGCCTTCCACGTGGTGGTGGGCACCGGACTCAACGTGGTGCCCACCCGGACCTTGAGGACTGCGGAGATCGGCGCCGTGTCCCTGGACGAGCTCACCGGCGGCAAGGTGTCCCGGAACCAGACGGTCATCGCATTGATCCGGGAATACCGCTCCATGCTGGCGAACTTTGAGCAGAGCGGCATCGAAAGCCTCCAGGAGGAATGGAACAGCCTGGATCTCCACCTGGGCTGCCGCATCCGGCTGATCAACAAGATCAGCGGCGACACCATCATTGAGGGCACCGAAAGGGGCATTGATCACCGGGGCTGCATCGTCATCGAGACCGAAAGCGGCCGCCGGGAGGCCTTCAGCGTGGGGGATGTGTCCCTGCGGTTCTGAGGTGAGAAGCCCAAGTACCGCTCACAGAACATCTCAAAACCTGGCTCCCGGAACACACCAGAGCCCGGCCTCCCCGATCCCGGGGCCCTGAGCCGTGCCCCCTGCTCCCCGGACGGGGCTGGCATTTCCCGCCCTCCGCTCCCCGGGCAGTCAGCTGTCCCTCCTGCCAGATCCGGATCAGACCGTTTCTCTCGGTTCCCTCCCCGATCCGGATCCCCATTCAATAAAAAAGCCTCACAAATAAATAACTCAAGTTTCCCAGTTCATTTCCTTGGGAAAAGCCTTGTGAGGTAAGGCTTTTCCCGTCCTAAAATCTCAACCTATCCCCAAACCACCAAAACAAGGCCTGGCATGGCACTCCCGGAGGGTGACCGTGGGTAGTCTCACGCACTCGTGGAGGGCGGAGGGCTGGGTGGGGCAAATTTCGGGGTGGTCCCGAGGAGTGAGATAGGGGGAGGTAGGCAAAAAGATAGACAAAAAGGGGGCAAAAAGTGCCTGTCCATGGTATAATTGATATACCAAGGACAAACACCACCCCATTATCAATATGAGGTCAATATACATGAAAAAATCGCACATTTCAAGCAATATTGCAAAATTTTCCAGTTTCCTCTCCACCATTGCGATATTGCAAAATTTTCCAGTTTCCTCTCCACCATTGCGGAGTTCCCTATCTGCTCTTTCCTCAAGAAGTCTGGCTTCTACCATAAATCCAAGGGCATACGGGTTTTCGACAGTTGAGATCCGCTCCATCCCCCGCAAAGCATTGGTACGTCTAGCTTTTTGAGAAATTTTTGGTTCAAAAATACTGGCGCAACATGACGCAACATGTTACAATTCAAGGCATTCTTAAGAATCAAAGGTAAGGATAGGAATGCGGCTGGTACGGACTGGAAAGGCTGAGAACCCCTATTACTATGTTGTCGAGTCATACCGGAATGAGGCCGGGGCCAAGTCAACCAGAACCGTAGAGAGTTTGGGGAATGCTGCTGCCATAAGGAGCAAGTATGGAGTCTCCGATGTTGAAAAATGGGTTCATGATTACATCCGGGACAAGAACGCTGAAGCGGCCCTGGCCAAGGAGCAGTGCAGCCGCGAGGTTATGATAAAGCTCCGGGAGAACCTGGCCAAAGCCCCCAGGAGTGCCATCTACAACATCGGGCACCTCATCCTGGAAAGCGTCTACCACTCCTTCGGCCTGAGCAATATCTGTGACGCAATCACCAGAGACCATCCCCACCTTGGCTTTGACCTGAATGATGTCCTGAAGACGATGGTTTACGGCCGCATCCTTTTCCCCTCATCCAAGCGC
>CACZLZ010000028.1 GCA_902782145.1 uncultured Aeromonadales bacterium | reverse complement strand
GTGGAACTGCCAGCAGGAGAAGAATCGGCTCCGTCATCAAATACATAATACGTATCCCCTGTATCATAAAATTTCATGCGAATCGCCTGATTGCTGACGTAGGGGAAGGTAACCCATGGTGCGGAATCGTATGCGAATTACAGAAACGACTAACGTAATCCTCCAAAAGATAGTTTAATTAGCAAAATATCCTACCCCAAAACAAGAGGGAGAGGGACTTTTATTTTTAATAAACTCAAAAAATGAGATGTTATTCACAAATCGCAGTTGACTGATATAAACCCGATACTTTTTATGGGCAAAAATTTAATAAAATCTAGTCAGGCGAATATACGATAAACTAAAACTTGAATAAACTCACATTTTTGATCACTTGGTCAACCGGCCGTCCCGGATCTGCAAAAAATCCGTTCCGACAGGAACCCAGGGTCACCCATTCAGGTAATATTGAATATATATTCCTGCGCTCCAGATGCAAACGTGTTTGTTGCATTAATATTTGGATCTAAAAGGCTAAAATTGTTCTCTTCAAATATTTTATTCTTGCTTGCGTAATTCATAAATTCTGTCCAATACTCAAGCCTTAGTTGTTCGGTTTTGGTCATCACCTCTTTAGCTTTTTGTTTGTTTGATTGTTTTGCCCAATTGTTTGGCTTTTCTATTACCACAAATTGAACTGCGGGTTTGGAATCATCAATTTGCAATAATTTAATTTCGCATAAGAAAAATCCTATATCATTATTGGTGTTGTTGTTTAACCATTCGATTGCTGCTCTATGCTCTTCACGTGATTCTTTAACAATCCAAATAATAATTTTTGCTTTTAAACCAGAAGCATACGTTATTAACTGACCTAAATGACGGTGATCAGTTTCTTCCAACTGATTTTCGATTATTATTTTTCTTCCATCCAAGTCTGATGCTACTATGTCTGCGCTGAAACTGCCAACACCTACTTCGGTTTTAATTTTTTTCTCTTCTTCCACTTCATCGATATTGATATTTATATCTATTGCCTTACTTAAAATGGAGATGTTTTCAGGCTTAGCTAGCCAGGGAGTGAATACGGATGCTTCGTTTTCCCATACATTACGAATGTCATCAATTTCTTTAATTTGTCCTAATTCTATCTTTTCGCTCATGATAAATAGCCTTATTTGTTAAACGGTGATTTATTTTATTTTATTTTTTTTTTTTTGATTATGATCAAATTTTTATATGTTTTTTAATCTAATTTAAGGACTGAGATCACGTTCTTGTTATTGTAATTTCATATGGTTCGTATTTTCTTTACCCTTAAGAGTTGTTTTTCCAGATCCTTCCTATTTCTCCCGAATATACTGAGCCCTTAAGATTATTCACTCCGGCATTATGTTTTAACCTGCTGTAGGTTATCTTTCCCTGTTTTGATTCTGTCCAACTGCTTACTGCTGCTCATAATTAATACCATAGTAAACACTTTTGACCCGTTCTGCAGTCCTAAGCGATGATCATGTTGAGTCTTAAGACCGCTCTTTGTGAAAAAATACCCCCAGTCGCTTTCAGGTTCCCCAGGAGGTAGTGTATGACTCAGCCGCGTTATGACTGGACGGTGGAGCAGGCGGAGGAACTGCTTGATCTTCCCTTCAATGATCTGCTTTACCAGGCCCAGAACATTCACCGGGAGTCCTTTGATCCCAATGTGGTCCAACTGAGTTCCCTGCTGTCCATCAAGACGGGAGCGTGCCCGGAGGACTGCAAATACTGTCCCCAGTCCTCCCGTTATAAGTCCGGGGTCGACCGGGAGAATCTGATGTCCCGGGAGGAGATCCTGTGCCGGGCTAGAGTGGCCCGGGCAGCAGGTGCCACCCGGTTCTGCATGGGTGCGGCCTGGCGCAATCCCCGGGATCGGGACATGCCTCTGATCGCTGATATTGTCCGTGATGTCAAAGCCCTGGGCATGGAGACCTGCATGACCTTGGGCATGCTTACGGAAAGCCAGGTTCAGATCCTGGCAGAGGCGGGGCTGGACTATTACAACCACAATCTGGACACCTCACCGGAGTTTTATGATCAGATCATAACCACCCGCACCTACCAGGATCGCCTGGACACCATCACCCTCCTCAGGCAGCACGGGATCAAGATCTGCTGCGGCGGGATCCTGGGCATGGGCGAGACCCGCCATGATCGGGCCAGTTTCCTCAGGCAGCTGGCCATCATCCGCCCCCATCCGGAGAGTGTGCCCATCAACATGCTGGTGAAGGTGAAGGGCACTCCCCTGGAGAAAGCTGAGGATCTGGATCCCCTGGAGTTTGTCCGGGTGGTGGCTGCCGCCAGGATCATGATGCCCAAATCAGTGATCCGCCTTTCCGCCGGCAGGGAGAAGATGTCTGACGAGATGCATGCCCTGTGCTTTATGGCCGGGGCCTCCTCCATCTTCTACGGTGCCAAGCTGCTGACCACCCCCAATGCCCAGGAGACCCGGGATGACAGCTTGCTCAGGCGTCTGGGGATCCAGGGCATGAAAACCGAGGCTGCCACCACGGATGAGGAGGATCTGAAGATCATCTTCCGTCAGATCCATGAGGGCGCCCATGAGGATCAGGAGGAGCATAAGGGGTGCTTCAGTCTCTATGAGCAGATTTGATCCCCGGCTCATCAGTGAGCCCCTGGAGCAACGCCGCCGGGAGGGCACCCTCAGGCAGCGGACGATCATCTCCTCCCGCCGGGGATCCCGGATCACCGTGGACGGCCGGGAGTATGTGAATTTTTCCTCCAATGACTACCTGGGCCTGGCCACATCCCCCATACTGATGGCAGCCTGGCGGGAGGGTGCTGAGTTCTGGGGCGCCGGATCTGGTGCCTCCCCCCTGGTCACCGGGATGACCGCCGCCCATGAGGAGCTGGAGCAGTTTATCTGCGGTTTCCTGGGCATGGAGGCGGCGCTTCTGTTCAGCTCAGGTTTTGCAGCCAACCAGGCGGCGGTGAAGACCTTTGTTCCCCGGGGCGGGGTGATCCATGCCGACCGCCTGGCCCATGCTTCCTTGGCGGAGGCCGCCATGCTGTCCGGAGCCCGGCTTTTCCGCTTCCGCCACAATGATCCCGTATCCCTCAGGCGCTCCCTGGAACTCCATGGACCCGGTCTTATTATCACCGAGGGTGTCTTCAGCATGGACGGTGACGAGTCTCCCCTGGGGGCGATCCTGTCCCTGGCGGATGAGTTTCACGCCCCGGTGCTGCTGGATGATGCCCACGGCTTTGGCGTTCTGGGAGATGGGGGCAGGGGATCGGTGTCCGCCCAGGGGCTGGCCCACTCCTCCTTCGATCTGGTGGTGGGCACTTTCGGCAAGGCCTTCGGCACCGGCGGCGCCTTTGTGGCCGGGGAGCGGGCGGTGATCAGCTGCCTCGTGAATTTTGCCCGGGAATATGTCTACTCCACCCACATGCCGCCCTGTTGCGCCCATGCCACCCTGGCTGCCATGAAATACGCCTCCCGGAATGAGTCCCTGCGGGAGCGCCTCCGGGAGAACATCGCCTTCTTCCGGGAGCGCATGGCCGGCTCCCCTCTTGAGATCCTGCCTTCCCGGGTGTCTATTCAGCCTGTGATGGCCGGATCTTCTGCTCGGGCCCTGGCCATGTCATCCCTGCTCCGGGAGCGGGGTATCCTTGCCGGGGCTATCAGGCCGCCCACGGTGCCCCAGGGCACTGCCCGGATCCGGCTGTCGGTCACCGCAGCCCACACCCGGGAGGATCTGGAACTGCTGGCCTCGGCCCTGGATGAGGCAGGGAGGCTGTCATGAGCAGTCCCGGTGCAGAGTTTGGCCGCCATGCCGCCGGCTATGACTCCTTTGCCACCGTGCAGAGGGAGGCGGCAGAGCACCTGGCAGAGCTGATCCGGGAGCAGGATCTGCCGCCCTGTCCCCGGTTGCTGGATCTGGGGGCTGGCACCGGTCTGCTGTCCCTTGAGATCCTGAGCCGCTTGCCCGGAGCGGAATGCCAGGTGGCAGATATTTCCGGGGAAATGCTGGCACTGGCCTGCTCACAGATCCCGGGGGCCTCCTCTTTCCAGGCGGACTTTGATCAGCCGGACTTTCTGGGGGAGCGTCGCTACCATCTCATTGCCTCCTCCTTTGCCTTGCAGTGGAGCCGGAGTCCTGGTGATCTGGCCGGCTATCTGTGCCGCTGCCTTCTTCCCGGGGGACTCCTGGCCCTGGCCCTGCCGGTCCGGGGCACCCTGGCGGAGCTCCGGGAGGATCTGGCTGCCGCCGGGGGATCCTTTATCAACGAGTTTCCCGATCCTGCGCTTCTTCTCGGCAGCCTGCCCGGAGACTTGCAGGTTGCCTCCTCTCTCAAGGAGCACCGGGTGGTGTTCCCAGGCTGCCGGGAAGCCCTCAGGAGCATCACCCGGATTGGCGCCGCCGCCAGGATCCCTGCTGACACCAGGATCCCAGCCGACAGCAGGAACTCAACCGGCGGTATCCACACGGTGCGGGCAGGGGAATGTTCTGCAGGATCCGATGCGGGATCCCGCCTCACCCCGGGGATCCTGCGGCAGCTGACTGAGGTGATCCGCCGCCGGAACGGCCCTGCCGGGGGTAGCACCTGCACCCTGGTGTACCGGGTGCTGTATCTTCTGGCCCGGCGTCAGCCCTAAAGCCGCCGGGGTGGCCGCCCGCTGATCTGCCTGTGCCTGCACGTGACAGATCCAGTGCCGCAGTCCCACCGTCTCTGTCCGGTCACCGGCATGCAGCTGGTGCAGGATCCCGGGACGAGGCCCGCCGTCCGGTGCCGTCCAAGCCGCCTGTGACTCGTCCCCGTCACCTGTCCCGCCCCCCTTCCGTCCGGGATGAAATGAGTCCCTGCATGGCGTATAATTAAGGCGTTACGGTCCGGGGGAAAATCCTGCCGGCTGTATGCGGGAGAGGGATGGAAACGCCGGCGCCCCGGCTGCTTAACAGGGGAGTGTATGACTGCGATTTATTTTGTCACCGGCACAGACACGGACGCCGGCAAGACCCTGACGGTGGCGTCCCTGATTGAGGGGGCCAAGAAGCGTGGCCGCTCAGCCCTGGGCTATAAGGTCCTGGCCTCCGGGGTGGAGTTTCTCCGGGAGGGGATGCTCAACCGGGATGTGCTTTCCATTATGAAGCATTCCTCCTACCCCCTGAAATACGCCGAGTGCGTGGCCTACCAGTTTGACGAGGCCATAGCCCCCCATCTGGCCGCCCGGAACACCGGGGTGGTGATTGACACCGCCGAGTTTGACCGGGGGCTGGATCATCTTCTGGAGATGGAGCCCGACTACATTTTCATTGAAGGTGCCGGGGGCTGGATGCTGCCCCTGTCCGACAGCACCTTTCTCAGCGACTGGGTGAGCGCCCGGGGCTTTCCGGTGATCCTCACCGTGGGTGTGCGCCTGGGATGCCTGAGCCATGCGGTCATGACCAGGATGTGCGTGGAGCAGATGGGCACCCCCATGGCCGGCTATGTGATCAACCAGATCATCCCGGGGATGAACCGCTTCCGGGAATGCGCCGACTGGCTCCGGAACCGCTTTGCCGATATCCCCCTGCTGGGGGAGATCCCCTTCCTGGAGTCCCGCTACACCTGCGATCTTTCCGGCTACCTCAACACGGATCTGCTATCATCAAAAAGTTAATTTTCTCTGGGGCTCTTCTGAGCCTCTTTTTAATGTGCTCCCCCCTCTGCCAGGCTGAGGAGCCCCAGCCCCTTTCCGATATCCGGAAGGTCCGCCAGCGCGGAGATCTGATCTCCGAGCCTTTTCACGCCTCCAGTGTGGTCCGGGAGATCTGGAGTGAGGCCTGCTCCTCCGCCGATCGGGACGCCGCCCGGGAACGCTTCCGGGAGTTTGCCCGGAACCCGGTGTATGTCACCTATAGTGTACGGGCTGACCGCTCCGATCTGGAGGACAACGTCAACGCCCATCTCCAGGGTCTGGTTCCCATCAAGCGCTATGCCTTCCGCCGGGAGGAGAAGACCATCCGGGCCAAGGTCCTGGAGGCGGTGCAGGTCTTCGGCTTTTACAGCCCAGAGATCACCGTGGAGCCGGAGGATCCGGAGGACTACCACAATCCGGTGATCCGGGTCAGTGTGAAACGGGGCGATCCGGTGCTGATTGAGAACCTGGACGTGGACTACGGCATTGACGGTGAGGTACTGGAGGAAGTCAAAGCCATGGAAACCTCAGGGAAGATGAAGCCCGGGAATGTCTTCAGCCACGTGGAGTATGAGAACTTCAAGACCGCGGTGCTGTCCACCATGCTGTCCCGGGGCTATGTGAAGGCCCGGATCACCACGAGCCAGGTGTATGTCTACCGGGAGGAGAAGCGGGCTGACGTGAAGATTGTCATCCAGCCCGGGATCCGCCACCGCATCGGCTCCATTGTCTATGAGGGCTTTGAGGAGTCCCACCCGGTAGCCAAGAAGATGAACCGCATCAAGGAGGGAGACTACTACGACGCCCAGAAAAACGCGGATCTTTCCCAGAGCCTGTATCAGTCGGGGTATTTCCAGTCCGCGGACGTGAAGGTGGATGACAACCTGGCCACCGAGGACGGCAAGCTGCCCATGGTCATCACCCTGGCCCCCCGTCCCAGCACCATTGTGGATGTGGGCATCGGCTTCTCCACGGATGAGGGCCCCCGGCTGCAGCTGGCGGAGAAGAACCCCTGGATCAACGATCTGGGCCACAGCTTCAACTCCACTTCCAAGCTTTCGCTCAAAAACTCATTCTTCCGGGGCAACTATGTCATCCCCCGGGATGATCCCAACAACGACTTCTACCAGATCAGCCCCTCCTACGAGCACAAGGACAACAACGACACCCTGTACGACTCCTTTGTGATCTCCGCCCATTACATTACCCGGATCCACGGCACCTGGGAGAAGGATATCTTCATTGAGTACGGCTACGACGACTTCGTCCAGGGCGATGACAAGGGCTGGTCCAGCCTCCTGATGCCCGGCATCACCCTTTCCCGCACCGGCATGCAGAAGAGCATCGATCCCTCCTGGGGCTACCGGGTGTCCATCACGGCCAAGGCCTCCCTGGAGAACATTGTCTCCCGGAAGCAGATCCTCTACACCGATGTGATCCTCAAGGCACTCATGTCCCCCACGGAGAACTCCCGGCTGCTGCTGCGCTTCCAGCAGGGCGCAGTGATGTTCGGCACCCTGAATGTGATCCCCCCAAGACTCCGGTTCTTCACCGGCGGCGACAACACCGTCCGGGGCTACGGCTATGAGCAGATCTCCCCCCGGGACAGCACCGGACGGCTCATGGGCGGACGGTTCATGACCGTGGGCTCCGCAGAGCTACAGCTTCCCGTGGCTGAGTCCATGCGGGTGGCCACCTTCCTGGACATGGGCATGGTCACCAACAGCTACTCCAAGGAGCGGGATATCAAGGTGGGCACCGGCATGGGTATCAGATACATCTCCCCGGTGGGTCCCATCAGGCTGGATCTGGGCCTGGGGATCAAGGAAAAACACATTCCCTTCCGTATTCACTTCGGCATAGGCAACGGGCTATGAGCACAGTGCTCCGGTATCTTTTCACCGGTATTCTGCTGACGATCTTCTTTGTGCTGGCGCTGCTGTGCGGTGCCGTTTTCACCCAGACCGGGGCCCGGATGATCTGGGAGATCGCTGATCGCAACCTGGACATCATCTCCGGCCGTCTGGTGGGCGGCACCGTGGCTGAGGGGCTGTCCCTGGAGGACTTCTCCTTGGATCTGGGCTTCATGTCCCTGGAAGCCGACCGGATCCGCCTGGACTGGGATCTGGGGGATATCCTGTCCTCCCGCCTGGTTCTGAATGAGCTGGATGCGGGCAACATCCGCATGGGCCTTGCCATGGAGCCGGGATTCCACGATCAGATCTACGACCGCTGCCGGCTGGATCTGGCCCGGAAGATCTGGGCCGGGGAGCCGGTGAGCCACAGTGAGGCTGACTGCGTCCTGGAGGTCATCAGCAGTGACAACCGCCGGAATGAGGCGGACAAGATGCGCCCCTCCTATGTGGATCTCCCCCTGGAGATTGTGGTGCGCTCGGCCAGGGTCGCTTCCTACACCCTGGACAGTTCCCTGTTCCTGCTCCAGGTGAAGGATCTCTCCCTGAGCGCAGAGCTCAGGGGGCACGCCATTGAGAAGGCGGATGCCGCTGCCTCCATGGTGGACTTCTTTCTCCGGGATCAGCCGCCTGCCAGGATCAGCACCCTGCCGTTGCCGGTGGTGGGCAACGGTCTGGATCCCCAGGAGGTGTCCGCCAAGATCGGCACTCTGCCCACGGTGAACATCCCCTTTGACATTGACATTGCCCATCTGGACTTCAAAAACGTCCGCTACCACATGTCCGGGTATGACACGGATCTTATCGATCTGGATCTCCGGGGCCGGATCCGCCAGTCCCTGATCACCCTGACCCCGGCGGTGCTGAAGAGCCGCCAGTATGGGGATTTCACCATCCGGGGCACTGTCATGCTCCAGGATTATCTCCCCCTGAACCTGGATCTGGACGGCACGGTGCAGTATGACGTGCTGGACGGGCAGATCCGGGGGCTGCCGGTGAAGGCCAAAGTGGGCGGTCAGCTGACGGAGCTGGCGGTGGATCTGGAGACCACTGATGAGCGCCGTCTCAAGGCCTCAGCATTAATGAACGTCCTGGACGGGGCCATCACCTCCAAGGTGAGCGTCTCCTATGATCATGTCACCTGGCCCCTGAAGGTTCCCGCCGGCACGGAGCCCGTGGCAGATCTCAGGAAGGGCAAGGCAACCTTCCAGGGAAGCCTTGCGGACTATTCCCGGCCCTTTGCCGTCGCCTTGGCCTCGGACGCCCGGCTCCAGGGAGGCAAGACTTTCCATGCCGAAGTTGACGCCGGCGGTACGGAGACCGATCTCCAGATCAAGAAGATCCGCCTGGAAAGCTCCGGCCGGGGATCCCTGGAGCTGGCTGCCGGGATCCACCTGGGGGAAGATCAGGTGGCCGTCCGGGATCTGATCCTGGAAACCCATGGCAACGTGATCAACCCGGTGCTGGGCCGGGAAGATCCGGCGGTGATCGGCGGCAAGATCACCGGCGCCGTGCTCCTGGATCTGAAGAACAGCACGGCGGATTTTGCCCTGGAGCAGAGCCGCCTGGAGGGCTCCTACGGGGAGGAGAAGTTCACCTACAAGGGTGAGCTCTCCGGCCAGGTGCCCTGGGAGGATCCGGTTAAAGCCAGCATCCATGCCCGCTCGGTGGAGATCACCGCCGCCGGGGCCGCATTGGGGATCGACGGGGATATCTCCCCCTCCTCCGACAGCAATTTCCGCCTGTCACTGGACTGTCCGGATCTCCGGCGCCTGACCGCCCCCTTTCTGGCAGTTCCCCTGGAGGGAGCCTCGTCCCTGAAGGCTACGGTCAGCGGCACCATGGCCCGTCCTTCGGTAAAGTTTGATCTGGACGCCAAAGATCTGGCCATGAAGGATTCCTTCCGTATACCCACGGTCAAGCTGTCCGCCAGCCAGACGGTGGAGCCTGCCAAATATTATTTCAGCGGCACCACTGAACTGACGGTGCCCCTGGTGGAGGCCGGGGAGAGCTCCTACAAGAACATCAGCCTCCGTCTGGAGGGTGATGCCCGGCGGCACAAGCTGGTGCTGGGGGCCGACGGCATGCCAACATTCAAGCTGGACGCCATCCTCCTGGGCTCCCTGGAGGAGAACGGGCACTACACTGTCCGGTCGCCGAAAATTGATCTGAACACCCCCTTAAGAACCTACTCTCTGGTCAGCGGGCTCCAGGTGGACGCCTTTTTCAATAACGGGGTGATCACCGCCAAGCCTTTCTCCTTTGTGAACCGGTCCAATTCCCTGATCTTCCGGAAACTGGACTACAACATGAACACCGGGGCGGCGGAGCTGGATCTGAAGATCAGTCGCTTCAACACGGTCATGCTGCGGAAGTTCATGCCGGAGGACACCATGATCGGCGCCGAGTTCAACGGAGAGCTGAAGGTGTCCAAGGCTGCCGGCGCCCCCTGGCCCCAGGTGGCTTTCAGCCTCAAGTCCGGCAAGGGTGTGCTGAGCAACACCTACTCCCAGGCGGAGTTCGCCTCGGCAGGCCTGGAGGCCACAGTCACCCCGAAGGGCGCCGCCAGCGCGGCCCTTTCCCTGGATGCCGGCAGTTACGGCAAGCTCAGGATCGGGGCGGACTATGATCTGAACACTAAGGCTGCCCGCCGGGACCGCCTGGCCACGGTTGAGATAAGGGATCTGGATCTGGCCCTCCTGGCTCCCATGACCCCGTTCCTGGATGTGCTCCAGGGCAAGATCAATGCCCAGGGCGCCGTCAGCGAAGATGGCGGCAACTATTATTTTGACGGCTCGGTGAACCTGGACAACGGCCGGGTGGTCACCGGCATTGAGCTGGTGTCAATTGACAAGCTGAACATGAAGGTCAAGGTGGCCCGGGACAAGGTGAATGTGGATTCCTCCTTTGTCATGGGCGGCGGCAGTGCCAAGATCGCCGGTCAGGTGGATCTGGCTCCCCTGTATGCCCGGGGTGAGGCCCCCGGAGGGGAGATCCGGATCAAGGCCTCGGCTCTGGAGCTGATGCTGGCCGGTTACGGCCGATCCAAGATCGATCTGGATCTGCTTCTGGCCCACACCGTCCGCAACGGTGCCGGACGCTTCTCTGCCACCGGCCGGGTGGACATTCCCTGGACTGAGATCCTGGTTAAGGACATTGCCTCCTCGGGACAGGAGCTTTCCCCGGATGTGGTGGTTATTGATCGCCGGGGACAGGTCCAGGAGGTCAAAGAGGCGAAGAAGGGCGGATCCTTCTTTGACTTCAAGATTGACGTGCATGTGGGGGACGAGGTCACGGTCAAGGCCTTCGGTCTGGAGACCGGCCTCACCGGCATGGTCACCCTGTCCAACATTAATGAGGATCAGGCCTTTAACATCAACGGCATCATCCGCTGCAAGAACGGCAAGTTCCACGCCCTGGGCCAGAACCTGCTGCTGCGCACCGGCAAGATCGAATTCCCAGGTCCGGTGTCCAATGTGTCCGCCTTCATTGAGGCCATCCGCAACCCCGACACCATCACCGATGCCAGCGGCGTGGTGGTGGGCGTCCGGGTGGTGAAGACCGTGAACCACATCGACATGAAGATCTTCTCCGAGCCCCCCATGTCCGAGTCGGAGAAACTCTCCTATCTCCTCAACGGGGTGGCCCTGAGCGCAGAGAACCAGGACACCGCCTCCATGGCCACCACCAGCATGCTGCTGAATGCCGGCCTCAGCACTGCCAGCAACTCCATCTCCGATATCACCTCGGGCCTGGGGTTGAGTGATTTCCGGTTTGAGACCACCAACGGCTCCCAGGTCACAGCCTCGGCTTACCTGACCAAGAAGTTCAAGGTGTCTTACGGCGTGGGTATTGGCAATGCGGTGGGCGAGCTGAAACTGCGCTATGAGCTCCTGAGCCGGCTGTTTGTGCAGTTCATCAGCTCCACCGACAGCGCTGTGGATTTGTTTTACAACTTCAACTTCTGAAAGTTGTCAACGGCGATGGTGCCCGTCTGAGGTGGCCCAGGTGGAGGCTTCTTGGTTGCAGTTCCTGGCGGGCGGTCTCCCGGGATCCCTCCCACCCCTGATCCTGGCCAGGTGTCTGCAGTAGGGCAGACTGTGGATGCTTCTGGGATCGCCTGGTTGAACTGACCGGTGGCTGTGGTGATTTTCTGCTGCCATGGTGATGGCTCTCCGGATGCCGGATCTGTCCAGCTCCCTTTTCCGGTGATGCTTCATGGTGCCAGTTTTCTGTGCTATTTCACTGCAGAGCTGGCGGGAACATCTGCCCGTTCATCATTTACCTGGCAGTCTGGTTTTTGTCCTGCTCCCTTTGTCTCTTGGTACAGATGCACAAAAGAAGCCTGCCCTATAGGACAGGCTTTAGCGGCTTTCCGGATCCCAGACGGTGTTTTGAAAAGCCTGATCAGACTGACAGATTTCTGATGAAATCGGTGCTGGTTCTTTCGTTCTGATCATTCTGGGCGGTGGATTCACTCCCTGCCAGTCCCAGATCCCTCATCACGGTCACCCATGTGTCGGCAACGTTGATGAAGGTCTCCACTTCAAGGTACAGCTTTTCCGGATCCAGCAGGGCGGCCGGCAGGTATCTGCTGAGACAGACATGTCCGTTGTCCTCATTCAGTGACAGTGTGGCGCCGTGGGTCGCATTGTAGAGATAGTTGGCCTCCAGTAGCAGCCGGTAAAGTTTTTCCCGGTCAAATTCCGGCGGACTGCCGATATCGCCGATGAGGGCGACGGTGTCCATTTCATCCAGGATGGTGATGGTCACTGCTATGTCGTCAACGGAGAAGTTGCATGATCTGGTTTCATCAAGTTCCAGGTTCAGACCAAACTTCTCGCCAAAGTTCTCAATGATTTCTTCTATTTCCATCGTGCCATTCCCTGTAGTTTGTCTTTTGCCTGTATTAAGGCGTCCCGCCTGTGGCGGGACGCCTCATCTGGATGTCGGATAAACCCGTTCAATCTTGGTAGATCATACCGCAAACATGGTCTTGTAGAGCAGCTCACCGTCACGGTCAATCTCTTCAGCAGTCAGAGTGCGCACTGCAGGGTTGCCGTTTTCATAGACTCTTTCAACCACTGGGGCACCGTTGCTGTCAAGCTTGGCCAAGCCGTTTTCCTCAACCACCCTGGTAATGGGATGTGTGGTGCCATTGAGCAGATGCTCCTTGATCAAGGGGGCATATTCTTCCCATGATTCGTAACTGTCGTATTTGGGATCGGAGCACATGTACTCAAGTTCGGCAAAAATGCATTTGTGCAGCGGCTCGTTACTGCCGGTGTCGGCAATCCTTTTCAGTGCGGCGGCAGTTGCCTTGTCCACCTTGTCTTCCCGGGGGAAATTCTTGGCTTCGAATTTCTCCAGCTCATTCTCCTTGCCCTCGATGCAGGCACCGGGCTTCTTCATATAGCTGTCAAGGCAGCCGAGCTTGTCGTTGATCTTGGCAGTGTAATAAAGATCAATGGAATTTTTGGTCAGGGCCTTGAAGTGATTGATGAGGTAGCTCTTCATGTTGTTGAAGCCCTTCAGATCAGTCATTTCACTGAACTCGAAGCTGAAGTTTTCCGGATGGAAGGTTGCCCCGGTTTTATTAAAGACGTACTTGGCAACATCTCCGCATGTGTTCACTGTTTTGTATTCACCGGTTTTCTCATCAAGGATCTGGATCCTGTCCTTATAATTCTTCAGAGCATCCTGTATTTTCTCTATTTCCTCCGGAGTCTTCTCCTTGTCATTGCTTTCAATGTCCAATCCGAAAGCGAATTCATCCCCCACTTTTACATATTTGTCAAAGTTTTCGATGAAATCCAGGGCTTTGGTGTAAAGCTTGAGTTCAGTGTACCAGCCTTTCTGGGTGTTGTTCAGATTCTCAACAGCAGCCTTCTGGGCCTTGGGATCCTTCATGTTGAAGATCTTGTCCAGCCCTGTTTCCTGCTTGATGTTGTTCAGCTTGTTCCTGTAGACACCTACTTTGAAATCCTCGTTTGCCCCGCAGTAGACCTTGGTCTTGGAGATGATTTCTGACACCCGTCTGGCTGTGAGGGGCCTGCCGGAGGAAACGGCTCCGCCCTCAGCGGGGATCCCGAAGTCCTTGGCCTTGAATGACGGTCCGATCAGCTTTTCCAGTTTCTGCATGAAATCCTTGGAGAAGGTCACCTTGCCAATTTTCTCGGAAATTCCGGATTTCAGACCAAAGGCATCACCCAGGGATTTGAGAAGTGCGGTGCGTGCCTCATTGTTGGCAGTTTTGGCAGCAGACCCTCTGAAGATGCTTATTCCATGTTTGGTGGTGCTCAGACTGTTGGTTTTCTTGTTTACATTGACTGCCAGATTGAGATCCTGGGTTGAGATCTGGCTGAAATTATTCAGCGCAGTTTCATTCATAAAGGATACCGTAGTCATTATGGATGCTCCTGAAATTGTAGTTACCGTTGTTTGATGCTGTGCCGGAGGTTTCCCGGTCTCTCTGTTTCTGGCAGATGAGAATGCATCGTTGTTACTGCGCTGATAACGTGCTGGGGTCTGCAATGTTACAGAAGGCACAAAAACTTTGTTCGCCGGGGGAGTTCACTTAATTTAGGTGCTGCGCCTTCTGCTGCTGCCACGGCCAGGCCGTCTGCCTGGACGCTGGTTCTCAAGGTTCACAAAATGATGGTTCAGCCCTGTCTTTCCCCTTCAGCCCGGGCGGGTGCTCCTGGAACGTTCCATCCTTTCCTCCGCCAGGTGATGCCGGCAATGACTGCTTTGCCGGCAAACGTAACCGTATGCCCGGAATGTGACATGTGTGATATAATCAGCGTCAGTTCATGAGGAGTTCACTGATGAAGTTTATGCGACCAGCCTTTGCCGCCGCTTCTTTCTGTTTTCTTCTTTCCGGTTGCAATTTCTACCTTGCCGATCTTCTTCACGACTCTCCCCGCCAGGCCAACAACGGGTTCAACTACCTCTCTTCTGAGCCGGATCAGAAGCAGTTCCTGGTTGACGATGAAAAGAACAACTTCAGTTTCACAGATCGGTACCACATCCGCAACGAGAACAAGAACCCCGAGGATGCGGTCATCGGCCGCAGTGTGGATATCACCTCCCCGGTGCAGATAAGCGGGATCTTCCCCCATTCCGCCACCACGATCCGGGACAACCACGCCTACCTCAGGATCAGCCCCGGTGACAATGCCGGGGAAATTGAGAACCTGCTGCTGGAACGGCTGCTGGCATACCTTGGGGAGAAGGACATTTCCGTGGAAGCGGTGGATGCGGCCAGTCACAAGATCATCACCGGCTGGTATTCCTCCGACTACAGCTTCGGCAAACTGACCGTCAAGAAGCTGGAGGATGACGACGATCTGGTGGAGTACCGCACCAAGTACGCCGTGGCGGTGAACCGGGACTCCTCCGGGGGGGTGATCATGGATGTGGAGCTCACCAACTTCAAATCCTATCATGATGCCCGGCGGGTCTATGCTGAGGCCAACGCCTTTGTGCAGAACCGCTTTGCCAGCCTTTTCTTGAACGACTACATTTCCTCCTTCGCCTCCCGGGCCTCCGGGGGAGCCGTGGGTGCCGACTATGTGGTGTCGGATCCGTCCTACTATTCGGTGCACCTGGGCAAGGATCCCAACGGCCAGTACGGCTGGGTGATCACCGGTCCCTTTGACTCCGTGTGGCCCCGTTTCATCAAGATGTTGCCCAAGTACGGCTTTGCCGTGCTCTTCCAGGAGAAGATCCGGGGCATTGTGGACACCAACTATGATGAGGAGGACGAGGAGTTCTTCCAGGAGCAGGGCGTGGACAACTTCGTCATCGAGGATGACAAGTACCGCTTCCAGATGGGTGTGCACAGCGAAGGCGCCATCATCACCATCTTTGACAACTCCAAGCAGCCGCTGAACGATGATCTCTTCCTGAAGATGTACAGCGGCTTTGCCAAGGCCTTGGAGAAGGAACTGAACTGATCGGAACCGCCCAGGTAAGGGTGGGTGTAGCCCAGGTAAGGGTGGGTGCCGCCCAGGTAGGGGTGGGTGCCGGGGAGCAGATTTCGGGTGCGGTTGCGCTGGTTACGATCCTGATCTGTTAAGTTCACTGTTCAGTGCACCATGTTCCGGTGTGGAACCGGGATATTGAGGGTGCTATAATTAATAAAGTAAAGATTTTTGGTTGTTTTCTTCTTTTTGTAAGGTCTTGTCTCCGCTGAGGATGTCTTTCCCCAGAGCATTTTCCCTCCGGACCATGTCATACAAGAAGGACTTGTTGGATTTTGTTTTTGGGAGCTTTATAGATGGAAAAGAAAGCAGAACTCTACCGTGGCAAGGCCAAGACCGTTTACACCACTGACGATCCCACCCGCCTCATCATTCACTTCAGGAATGACACCTCCGCCTTTGACGGCCTGAAGATTGAGCAACTGGAGGACAAGGGCAAGGTCAACAACAAGTTCAACTACTTCATTATGAAGAAGTTAGAAGAGGCTGGCATCCCCACCCAGATGGAAGAGTTGCTGAACGACAATGAGGTTCTGGTGAAGAAGCTGGACATGGTTCCGGTGGAGTGCGTGGTCCGCAACGTCACTGCCGGATCCATCTGCAAGCGCCTGGGCGTCGAGGAGGGCAGGGAACTGGATCCCCCTACCTTTGAGTTCTTCCTGAAGAATGATGCCCTGCATGATCCCATGGTCAACGATTCCCACATTGCCTCCTTTGGCTGGGCCACTGAGGAGCAGGTGAAGATCATGAAGGAGTACAGCTTCAAGATCAACCAGGTGCTGAAGAAGCTGTTTGCTGATGCCGGCATGATCCTGGTGGATTACAAGCTGGAATTCGGTCTGTATGAGGGCAAGATTGTTCTGGGTGACGAGTTCTCACCTGACGGTTGCCGTCTCTGGGATCGTGAGACCCGGAAGAAGATGGACAAGGATCGTTTCCGTCAGGATCTGGGTGATGTCATCGAGACCTACAAGGAAGTGGCTGCCCGGATCGGCTGCCCTGTCTGATAAATTCAGGCACGGCTGCTCTCAGGTTCGGCTGATCAAACCGATTAATCGCTGGTGGATCTGCATGCAGATGCCTGTCGGTTAGTGAGAGGTTAATGAGTGAATGTTACTGATCCCCAGGGGATCAGGCTTAAGATCCTGGATCGCTGATCCGGGATTTTTTATTGCCTGATTTTGGGTGCTGCCGTTGAGCGGCAGAGCATGATCCAAAAAAGGAAAGGGACCGCGCAAAGCGCAGTCCCTGAGGCCGTCATTGGCACAGATCTCCCTAGTAGCGGCGAGGCGGGGGAGGAGGCGGAGGGCATCTCCGGTCATACTTCCAGTCGCCAGGGGCGCAGCGGGGACCGTGATAGTGATGGGGAGGAGGCGGAGGCGGAGGGCATCTCCGGTCATACTTCCAGTCGCCAGGGGCGCAGCGGGGACCGTGATGGTGATGGTGACGGGGAGGAGGAGGAGGCGGACAGCGCCGATCATACTTCCAGTCTCCGGGACCGCAGTGGAAAGCCACCAGCGAGTCCAGCTGAAGTCCATGCTCGTCAGCTGAGGCAGCGGTGCAGGCAAACATGTTCATGCTGCCGGCAAGCACCAGGGCTCCCAGGAGGGAAACAGTTTTCTTCATTGAGAAACTCCGTTTACGGGACAAAATCATGTTGCTGGGGATAAGCGGAGGATTAATTCCGCTCTCCCCGTCTACAGACTATAGATTAAAAGCCTGTCCGGCGCAATACCCGGCGTCTGAAATGTGGATCCGGGGCATGTTTCCTGCCGGATGGGAGCCGTTTTTACCTGTTCCGGGGTGTTTTGTGGCTCCGAGGTGTCCCGGGAGGGTGTTCAGATCTTCATCTGGGCGCAGATGATATCCCAGGCCTGGTTCAGCTTCTGGGTGATCTCGTTGTGTTCGGCACTTTCCTTGGCTGAGAGTCCCCGGGAGACGGCCTTGTCCGGATGATAGCGGGCAATGAGCCGGCGGTAGGCGGCCTTGATGGTCTGGGGATCGTCATCCTTTTTGATCTGCAGGGTGTTGTAGGCGTTGCGGATCTCCTTGCTGGAGTAGGTGACGTTTTCGGCTTCGGCCTCCTCCTGCTCTCGGCGCTTCCGCTCCTGCTCCCTGCTGCTGGAGGAGTCCTGGCTCCCGGCTCCCGGATCGCCTTTGGCAGATCCCCCGGAACTGTAACCGTAGCCGTAGGCCCGGTAGCGGTTTTCCTTTGCATCAAAGAACAGGTTGTAGTCCTTCAGAAGCTGGCTGAAGATCCTCTTCCGATCCTGATCTGTCAGGCAGAAGGCGTCAGCGATCTTGCTGAAGAGCTCCGTCTCCTTGCTGGTTACCGTCTCGTCGTAGAACAGGCTGGAGGCTGAAAGGTAGAAGACAGCGGCGGCCAGGCTCCGGTTGCCAATGATCAGGGGGCACTCCCGGAGCACCAGGTTGATATTCCAGGGGGAGGTGGTCTTCCCCTCCTCAAAGAAAGCCCGGGCTTTGGCTGCCAGGGACTCGGGGATCCCCAGCCGATCTATCTGCTCGTCGGCGTGGATGATCTGCAGCTCGGCTCCGGAACTGCTCCGGGCGGACATATAGCCCATGGGCATCATAATGGCCCGGAGCACCGGATCACTGAAGTTCAGATCCTTGAAGAGCCGGGGATCAAACAGGGGCTCTGACGTGCTACCGCCGGGAGGAGAACCGTATCCTGCCCCGGCGCCGGTAGCCCCGGCGGTGTACTGCCAGTCAGTGTCCTTTTTGTACTGGGAGCCGGGCTCGTAATAGTCCGCCTCCCCGTAATTTCCCTGGCTGTAGGCACCGCCGTTTCTGGTGTAGTCAGCATAATGGCCGTTGTAGCCCCCGTCATAGGGACCGCCGTGGTTTTCCGGGGTGGCCTCCGGATCCGGTGTGGTGTCACTGTCCAGATCCCGGCCCCGGGCTTCACTCAGCCGGGTCCGGCGCAGAAGCCAGCCAGATCCGGCGGCAAGGAGCAGCACCGGCAGCAGGATCCTGGCGGTGAGTATGTTCCCTGGATCAAACAGAAAACCGATGGATCCGGGCGCCATGTTGTTCCGCAGCAACAGGACGAAAAATGCCGCACCGGGGACCGTTATCAGGATGTGGCTCAGCCAGTCGGTGTCTGATCGGAAGGCCTCATACAGCAGATAGCCCACCGCGCCTGAGGTGAGCAGGAACAGCAGCTTCATGCCCCCGGAGATGCCGGAGGTGATGCCGAAGAAGAAGATCCAGAGGTAGCCAATGATCCCCATGATAAACATCACCAGTTCTGTGTCTTTCTGATCGCTTCCGTAACTCATCTGATCCTCCTGTCAGGGACTGCCTGCTTGCTTGCCTGACTGATCTGTCTGTTCTGCCGGTGCTGACCGGTCTGCCGGGGTGTCAGTTTTGCCATGCTGTCCGGTATGCTGCACCGTGCGGTCTGCTGTGCTGTGCAGTCTGACAGATCCTGCCTCCCGGCCCGGTGCTCTGGGACTGTCCCGGAAGTCCGGGGCAGATGTTTTTTGGGGTTCCGCCGGCTGTTCAGTTCCCGCTGGCAGATCGGGCGATGTAATCCGCATACAGCTCATCGGCCATTCCCAGCAGGCAGGATTTCCCGGCGATCTGGGCGTTCTTTATGGTCTCCCGGATGAGATCCGGGGTGATGAGAACTTCAAACTGTGCCGCATCCGGCCGGTAGCTGATGTGCCAGAGTTCAGTGCCCACCCTGACATGGGCCTCATCGGTGAAGGGGCGGTAGAACCCGAACTCCTCCATGTGGCTGTTAAGCCAGGCGGTAAGGGGCTCGAAGATCCCCCCGGCGCCGTACTCCTCCCCGGTAAGCTGCAGCTGATAGCCTGGGGGCATGAGGTTGGCGGCGGCCACGTCGATGTCGGTGCCCCAGTGATGGCGGCTGAAGCCGGGCAGGGCGGACCAGAACAGGATGGCATAGCAGGTCTCCACCCCGGTCAGGGTGTTCACATCCACCTTTTTCCCCTGCCAGTCCAGCACCGGACGATCTCCCAGGTACTTGTCATTCCAGATCACGAGCTGGCGCTCAAAGCTCCGGTGGGAGGATGCCGGCATGAGGGTGAGGCCGTCCTTCTGTGCGGCTGCGGCCATGGAGCGGAAGGCGGCGGCGGTGGCGGGTGTCATGAGGCAGTTGGGACCGTATTCCTCCAGCACAGTGAGGTGGGAGGTGTCATGGCCGGTGGCCTGCTGGACTGTGAACTTCATGGTGTGTGTCTCCTGTGACGGGCTGTGAGGGGAGAATGCGTTGCGCCTTCCGTCCTGTCACAGCCGATGAATGGGGCGACCGGGCCGGGTGCCGGCCGGTCCTGCTGTCAGGCAGGACCGGTGAATGGTGTGGCCAGGCCTGCTGTCCGGGCGGGAGATGCCTCAGCTTTGGCTCTCTCCGGAGTCCCGTTCCTCCAGACGGTAGATCCGGGACAGGCGCTGGTTCAGAAAGCGGAACACATTGAACACCGCCAGGGTTTTCTCCGAGGGGGTTCCGTCCTCCCGGAGGAAATACTCCCCGGAGAAGACGAAGGAGCCGCCCCGCTCCCGGACATCTGTGGGCAGGATCCCGTCCACATAGTCATTGCATTCCTTCATCAGACTGACGGCTTCCCGGAGGAGCTGCTCCCGGGGCACAGGCTGGCGCTCCGGCAGCATGGCCTCCACTCTGGCGGCGCCGGCCAGCTCCGGGAAGATCCCGGAGAAGGGATCGCCGGGGGAGGCGGCTCGTCCCTCTTCAGGGCGGCCTGCGGGCTTTGAAGTCTCCAGGCTGCCGGCGGGCTTTGCTGTTTCAGGGTTGCCGGCAGGCTGTGCTGTATCAGTATTGCCTGCGGGGCTTATCTGGCCTGTTTGGTCGATCATGATCTTTTTCCTTTTGGGTGCCGCCGTCCTTCCGGACGGCGGGGCAATAGCTGTATGAGCACTCCGGGCTTCCGGGGGCTCTGTTCCTTGTGTCCTTATTCCACCCGGGGGTAGTGGAGATAGAGTTTCCTCTGGAAGCGCAGGAAAGCATCGGCGCCGGTTTTGTCGGTGAGTTCCCAGTCGTCGGCCAGTCCCCGGCTTTCCAGGATCGCAAGATCTTCCGGATCCAGGGTGCGGAGTACGGCGCTCAGCTGCCGTTCATAGTGGGCTGCCAGGTAGCGATCCACGGGAGCCATGCGCACCAGGGCTGGCACCACCCGCCTGAGGTGGGCGGGCACTGCCAGACGTGGGCAGGCAAACTCCTGGCCGTCAAACTGATCCATGAGCGGGGTGTCCCCGGTGCCCGGAGGGTAGATCACCAGATCTCCGGGAACCGCCTGATCAGATCCGGAATTTTCCTCCAGAAGTGTGCCTTCCGGATCCAGGGGCAGGAGCCTGCCGTCTGATCCGGTCATGTAGATATCCATATCCTCTCTGTTCCTGCTTGTTTGCTGGGTCCGGTCAGATCCTCATGCCGTGAGTCCCATGCTGTGTCCGTGCTGTGAGTCCCGTGCTGTGAGTCCCGTGCTGCGTCCGTGCCGGGAGTCCGTTTATGTGCCAGTGCCGCCCCAGTCCGGCCTGTTTTTTTTCTGATCACTTCTTTTCCAGGAGAGCCTGGGCATCCTGTTCATCCCCCTGATCCAGCCGGTAGGCACCGGCCAGCAGGTGCAGCAGTTCCAGCTTTCTTTCCGTTGGGAGTTGCGCCTCCGCCAGGATTGCCGCCAAGTGGCAGGCTGTTTCCCGTGCCAGACCCGGGCAGGCGGCCATCTCGGCCTGGCTGATCTGCAGGAAGGCCTGGGAGGGAGACAGGGCCGCTCCCGTGCGAAAGCACCGGGATGCTTCATCAGCCTGGTCTCCTGAGATCTGGAAGTGCCTCAGGATCTGGTCAAGGCACGTCTCCAGGCTTTTTCCGGTGGGATCTGCAGAGGCCGCCATCCTTCCCAGTGGGGTGAAAATGCTTCTTAACTGCCCGGAAGTGTAGGTGCCGGGAAACACTGCGGGCCGGGGAGCGCCCCGGGAGCCCGGACGGTTCTCCGGGGGCTCAGGCTCCGTGTCCTGCCGGCCACGCCGTGCCCCTCTGCCGGGGGCTTTCCCGGTTATTCTTCTCCTCAGAGTGAAGAGCAGGTTCCGGATGCGGGCCAGGGGGGATCCGGCGCCCGGGATCCCCAGGGTGCCGCCGGAACTGGCAGCTCCTGCCAATGCGGCGGGACGGAGGTAGAAAACCAAAAGCAGGGAAATGATCAGGGCGGCCAGAGGGATCTGTAAAGCATCAAAGCTCTGCATATAGCGGAGCATGGTTCCGGGATCGGCCATATGAGCCCCCAGGCTAAGCCAGTAACCCATGTAGAACAGGGCAGAGACAGTTGCCGCCAGGTTGTACATCTGCCTTTCCATGTTCATCAGGCAGTGCACCACCCACAGCGACGCAACCCATGACAGGAACACCATGAACAGATATATCAGACCCCGGATGAGAGAGTCATTCATCTGCAGCAGCCCGAAAAAGGGCAGGACCATCCGCAGAGCCAGGAGTCCGGCTATGATGTGCACTATCAGCATGATCACGTAAATGGTGCGGCGGTTCATGGCGGGGCTCTTATTCCTGTGGTGCCGGACTGCTGGGTGCTGCAGGCTCCGGCTGGTGCTGTTTTCTGCTGTGCCGATCTTTGTTTTCGGGGTTCTGAGCTTCCCTGTGCTTCGGGGCTTTGGAAAACGCCCCGGAGTGGGGTAATTCGGGGGCTGTGCCTTCCGGCGGCGACAGGAACTTTGGCCTGCTCAGACAACCCCCTCAATTATATCCCAAAGCGGAGGCGGTTTTCCCGGATCCGGGCTGTGAGGGCTGTTTCCTGATCACGTACTGTGAGCGCTCTTTCCCGATCTCGGACCAGGATGCGGGAGCTGGAATTTGGCAGTGTGCACGGCTGTGATGGTGGGCCAGGTGTGGAATGTAGTGGCAATGGAGGCAAGGAGGCGGACAGGTGACTGGGCGGCAGGTTGGCAGTCTGGCTGGCTGATCGGATCGGGGATGTGAGGGCAGTGACGGCGGCTTGGGTCTGCCGCAGAGATCATCTGGCAGGCATCATGGAGCCGCAGATTGTCTGCGCATTGTCTGAGTGGCAGCCGGGTGCCCAAGGTCAGAGTCAGACGCTTCCGACATGGGCCCGGAGCATTGATGGCTGCCGGGTGCCCAAGGGTCATATGGATAAGCTACGGGAAACTGGAGCTATGGGAGCAGGAGGATCCGGGGAAGTGAGTGTTCCGCTGCCGGGATGGTCTGATCTGAGATGCCGGGAGGTGTTGTCAGAAAAAAAGATCCTCAGTGCTGTGACACCGGGATCCCACCATGTTGGCACAGGTAAAAAAATCTTGGAGAGAATTCGGGGAGATCAGAAAGGAAATCAGTTGGAGTCAGACTCTTCAGATGTTTCCTCAGATCCCTTGAGAGGCGGGGGCTCTACCTGACCGATTTCCGGGCAGGTGGTGTCGGATACCAGCCACAGGGTGTATTTGTGCATTACCGGATGGTTGCAGATCGTCAGCACCAGTGACGAGCTGACGTTGCGGTAGAGGAGTTCATAGTTCTTGAGGGTGCTGAAGGGAACATTCACCAATTTCGAGAACTCGTCTCGGGAATAACCCAGGCTTTTGCGGATCCGTTTTATTTTGAGTCCGAGGGGCTGAACAGTTTCCATAAGTGATCCTCTTATCTCCGCAGTCAGTCATAAGTTCAGTTTTGGCCTGAGGCGCATACCGCAGAACTTGAAAAAATTTTAATGAATCTTTTTCAATTAATCAAACTGTTATGCGGATCTTTGCCGTTTTTTTTATGGCAAAATTTGCTGTAAATGTAAAACTGTTTCAAATGAATCTAAATTACCACCTGGGTGATGATCAGACGGATTAAAACGGGGCCATTTTCCGCGCAGATAAGGTGTAAATAATATGTATTTTTTGGGGCTTCCGGTGCCTGGACACACGGTTTTGTGACCTAACGTAGGACGGGGACTGGGCTGGCAGCAGGACGGCAGGTGAGGCAGCATGGGGCATGACATGCCGCCAGACTTCGTCTGAACGAGCCGCGGACAGGCCTTGCAATTAGCGAATGGTGGCGGTGAATCGTCCAGGGACGGGCGGAGCAGGGGTGGCATCTGGATAATTGATCGGCAGGGGCTGAATATAATTGACGGTTCTGAGTGATTTGATACTGGAGGTCGGCTTCATTCTGAACCCTGAGATGGTTTCATTAATGTCTATCGTGGCGTTGGGTTATTATCTGTCGCAATTGGAACAATTTAAGACAGGGGGATCTGTATTATATTTTTAAGACGGCCTCATTATTATCCACATCACCAGATCCTTACTACCTGAAGAATTCCCGGTGGGACTGATTGCTTGCAGTCTTGCCGGACTGGGGACTCCGTGTCTGGCGGCTCCACTGCGGCTGGGGTGTTCGGGGACGCGTCTCCGCCAGGATCCTATGCCGGAGGCTTATGTTGACATAGTCTTGCCCGCTCATCCTTGGCAGGAAGGGGATGTTGCGGCCAGTCGGGGCGCCAGGTACGGCAGGATAGTGCTGGGTAGGACGGTTGCGGCGAGCACACGGCATAGGGTACACGGCAATGGCATATGGTGTGACGCGTGTGGCTTAAGGTGGGTGAAACGTGACAGGTATTGCAAGTGAGTCCAGGCGAACATGGGGAGAGATCATTATGAGGAACGCAAGGAGAAGTCGTAAGGTGGGATCTGAAGGTGGCAGGGGGAGATCAGGAGAACTTCCGGATCTCCCTGTTCCTTTGGGGGACTGGGCATGTTGTGTGCATTCCGCCGTCTAACTCACGGATTAATCCCCGGGGGGATGCTGTTAGTGGCATCATGGGCGGTATAATATGCCCGGTGTTTCCCTCCGTTCCGGCATGCGGCTGGTGCTCTGACCGCGCAGGAGCCGGTGAGCGGGTACACACCTTGCGGAAGCACGTGTTTCCGGACTTGATGCATTGGGAAGCGGGGTTTCTAATGCCTCTGCTTTTCCCGTTATCTCGCTGTTTTCAGCACAAGGAGAATCAACATGAATAAATTTGCTGCCGGTATTGCTGCCGTAGGTCTGCTTCTGGTCACCGGTCTGGCTGATGCCAAGGATACCTCCACCATTGAAGCTGCCGCCGGGGCTGTGTCCTCCGCCAAGGACAAGGTGGACAGTGCCCGGACGGTCACCTCTGCTGCCGGTCTGGTGTCCGACAAGGCTGCTTCTGCGGATTCAACCTTAAGTTCCGCCTCCTCCGCATTGGGAGACGCCAAGAGCAAGCTGGACACTGCCGGCCAGGCCTCCTCAGCTGTGTCTGCGGTTTCCGGTGGCACTTCCCTGACTGACATGGCGGTTGAGGGAGCCAAGACCAAGGCACAGGAAGCTGCTGACAGCGCCGTGGAGAGTGCCAAGACCAAGGCTCTGGATGCTGCCGGCAGTTCTGTGTCCGGCACCGATCTGGCCGGAGCCAAGGACAAGCTTGACACTGCCCGGAAGATTAATGATGCCAAGAATGCTCTGAGCGGATCCTCATCTTCTTCTTCCCTGACTGACATGGCCGTGGAGGGAGCCAAGGCCAAGGTCCGGCAGAAGGCAGAGGAAAGGGTGACCCAGGAGGCTGTCAAGGCCCTGACCAAGTGACCCTGTGACCCCGGGAACAGTTTAGGATCCGGGAGGTGCCCCATGCCTGCACGCCGGAGTTTCCGTGCCGGTGTGCCCATAAGGTGGCAGCCGGTGGACAGTCCCCCAGGGCGAGATCTGCTATCGGAGATCCTGCCTCCGGCCCAGGGCTCCTTTAGGAGTCTGGGGCCGGCTTCACCGGGTGCGTTTCTCCCTTTCCTTACGGCTGATCGCTGATCTCCGGATAGACGCCGGAGGTGACGGTTACTGTGGCGAGTTGTCCCCTGTGAGCATGAGCTGGGGGCCTGTTCCGTGTCATCTTTAGAAGTCAGGAGAAATCTTGAAAGTCAGGAAATTTGTTCTAGCTGCGGCTACTGCTGCGGTGATCTTGTGCGGCTGCGAGACCATGATGTCCATGGTCTCCCATAAGAACTTCCTTGGCCGCTATTACATCGGCGCCCTGAACGAGCGCAAGTTTGCCCAGCTTACCGCTGCCATGGACAAGCTTTACAGCCGCCGGGTCCAGGAGACCCAGAGGAAGAAACCCCATATCTTCGGTCAGTGCGTTCTTCTTGAGGTGGAGAAGGCGTTGCCGGATCGCAGTTATTCGTCATATGGTGACTGGAAGAACACGGTCACCTCCGATGATGTGATGAAAGTGGCGACCTTTGGTGGCAGGACCATTTACATCTCCCAGGGATTGCTGGATAAGGCCGGCTATCAGCAGGATCTTGTGGCTTATATGGTTGCCCATGCCATGGCTCATGATCTTCTGGGTCACACCAACGAGCGCCTGCATAAGGAGGAGCCTCCTGAGGGGGTAGGTGATATCCTGGAGGCCTGGGTGGGTGACATTGCCGACTTCCAGGCTTTTGCTATGGGGTTGAACGGATCGCCTCTGACCCGGGACGGCGTGCGACCCTACAGCGTGGAAATGGAGGATGAGGCCGACACGGTGGCCATCAACATCCTGGCTTATGGCGGCTTCAATCCCAACAACGCCGTGGCCCTGCTCAGCCAGCAGATCGGACACGGTGCTGATGAGTACCTCAGGATCCATCCCATGACCCAGGAGCGCTTCGACAAGATCGCCGCCTCCCTGGAGAATGTTGCCGCCCTCAGGGCCAAGGCAGTGCAGAGGAGCCACGTCCCGGATTGCGAGAATTTTCGATAAGGGTCGGGTATCTTAAGGACGTCAGCCTCCTCGCCGATCTGGAATACCGTTCTCGCAGGGCGGCTTTCCTGGAAATGTACGGCGGCGCCGATGACGCCCCCGATCAGAAAGAACTGGAAAACCGCTGGCAGAGCCGGCTGACCCAGAAGATCTGCGTTCCCCTGATCGGGATGGTCAGTGATACCCCCGTGGCCTACTGCAGCATAGCCCGGATTGCCGGTACCCTGCACTTTGAGATCCGGGGGCTCTATGTGCTCCAGGAATACTGGGGCCGGGGTGTGGGCGGCCGCATGCTGGACAGCGCCGTGGGGGTGGTGCGGAAACTTGCGGAGCAGGTGCTTGCCTCCGGAGATCTGCCATCGGATGATCCGGCGGCAACTGAGTTTGATATCCGGCTTGGAGTGGTCAGTGAGAATGCCCGGGCCCGGGACTTCTATGCCCGGCGCGGCTTTGTCCTCACCGGGCAGCGGGAGCAGGTTACCCTGGACTCCTCCCGGATCCTGGAGATCCTGGAAATGAAACGCCAGATGGCCCTTCCACCTTCTTCCGAGAAGAGAACGGGTCCTGACAAAAAGGAAAACACATGAAATTTGAGACAATGCAGGAAAAGGTCTGTTATGGCCTGGGAAGGAAACTGGCCTCGGAATTTGCCAGCCAGAAGTTTCAGGGCTTTTCGGAGGAGGCCATTATTGCCGGCTTCTCCGACGGCCTGGAGGGGAAGCCCCTCAGGCTTTCCCCGGATGAGCTGAACAGCGCCTTTGATGAGTTCAACCGCTTCATGGAGAAGCAGAGAACTGAGGATCTGGCCCGGGCCCGGAAGGAGGGCCAGGAATACCTGGAGGCGAACCGGGCCAAGCCCGGCGTCACCGTCACAGCCTCCGGACTCCAGTATGAGGTGATCCGCCAGGGCGACGGGGATGTGCCGGGGCCCAAGGATGTGGTCCGGGTGAAGTACAGGGGAACCTTTGTCAGCGGTGAGGAGTTTGACTCCAATGACAAAGGGATTGAGTTTCCGGTGAACGGGGTCATTGCCGGTTGGACGGAGGCGCTGAAGCTCATGAAGGTGGGCAGCCTCTGGCGTCTGGCCATCCCTTCGGATCTGGCATACGGATCCAAGGGCGTCAGCGGGATCCCCCCGGAGTCGGTTCTGCTGTTTGAGGTGGAACTCTTGGATATTGTCATGAAGGCCAGGGAGTAAGAGTCATGAGTGAGGAACTGCGGATTGCGGTGGCCGGCTGTGCCGGCAGGATGGGCAGGTGCCTGATCAGCGCCATTGCCGATGATCCGGGCTGTGTCCTGGGGGCGGCTAGCGAGTGCCGGGGATCGTCCCTGGTGGGCACTGACGCCGGCGAAATGGCCGGCACCGGCAGGAACGGGGTGATCATCACCGATGATCTGGCCGCCTGCGCTGACGACTATGATCTGATCATTGACTTCACCCGCCCTGAGGCCTCGTTGGAGCATCTGCAGATTGCCTCCGCCAACGGCAAGCTGGTGGTTCTGGGAACCACGGGATTCACCCAGGAGCAGCTGAAGCAGATCGATGTGTTTGCCAGTTCGGTGCCCATGGTTTTTGCCTCCAATTACAGTGTGGGCGTGAACCTGGTGTTCAACCTTCTGGCACAGGCCACCAGGGTCATGGGCAGCTATGCCGACATTGAGATCCTGGAGGCCCACCACCGGCACAAGGTGGATGCGCCCTCCGGCACCGCCCTGAGCATGGGCCGGGCTATTGCCGAGGTGCTGGGCAAGGATCTGGATGAGATCGCCGTCCGGGGCCGGGACGGGATCACCGGGGAGCGAAAGCCCGGCACCATCGGCTTTGCCAGCATCCGGGCAGGGGATATTGTGGGTGAGCACACCGCCTTGTTTGCGGCCCTGGGGGAGCGGGTGGAGATCACCCACAAGGCTTCCAGCCGCATGACCTTTGCCTCAGGTGCTGTCCGTGCTGCCCTCTGGCTGGCGCGGCATCCGGAGAAGCGGATCCACTCCATGAAGGAGGTGCTGGGTCTCTGATAGGAGCCTGGCAGCGGTCTGCGCCGGATGATGTCGTGCCGGGGACCAGTCGGAGGAATTTTCCCATGCTGAGGGACTGATCTCAGACATTTTTCTCCGGCAGATCCATAATCGGGGATGAGCGCTTTGGGAGTGTTCATCCCTTTTCTTTTGTCTGGGCTTTTCTTGGATCGGACCAGTTTTCTGGGAGCATGCGCCATTCTGGCGGATTTTAGAGCGGGACAGAGGTGAAAGTATTCTGGGCGGCTGAACTGGCCTGATCAGTTCTGATCTGGATGTAGGTGGAAGGCACCGTCCAGTTTTCTTGAGTTGCGTGTCCCGGAGCAGGTGGTGAACCGGCAGCGAGCCGGTAGTGGTGTGGGTCTTTGCAGATGGAACTTATGGAAAGAACCTATTTGGACAGTTCGGCAATGCTTCGTCTGTCATGCGGATATACCAGTATTGCCAAGATCCGCAATGATAACGTGATTTATGTGGATAAGACCTCATATGTTAGCACCCTGGCTAAAAACCGGGCCCGGCCGGTGTTTCTCTCACGCCCCCGCCGCTTTGGCAAGTCTCTGCTGGTGTCTGTTTTTGCATCTTTGTTTTCCCATGGCCTCAGGGATTTTGCAGGACTTGCTATTGCTGAGGATGATTACTGGAAGGATGAGAAAACATACCGGGTGGTGCATCTTGATTTTTCCTCCTATGCCCTAAAGGATCTGCGGGACTGGGAGCACGAGCTGACACTGGATCTGCAGTGCGCTTTGCTGGGCAAGAAAAGAAGGGAACTGACTGATGCGGAAAAGTCCCTGTCTCCTTATTCTGCCCTGATGGACTATGCCAGTGACGCCGATACAGGAAGTCTGGTGTTGCTGATTGACGAGTATGATGCGCCCATCACCCACAGTCTGGATGATCCCGGGAAAACAAAGCAGGTGGTGGATTTTATCAGTTCATTCTTTGCCACCATCAAATCCTGTGAGCGGATCTTTCGTTTTGTCTTCATCACTGGCATTACCCGGCTGGCCCATGTGAGTCTGTTCTCCATGTTTAACAACCTGCTGGATATCTCCGTGGATGACGATTATGCCACTCTTCTGGGGATAACCGAGGAAGAACTGCACGGCTATTTTGATCCCTATGTGCGGAATGCTGCGGCAGTGCTGGATATGGGTAAGGAAGATCTTTATGCCCGGCTGAAAGCCACCTACAACGGCTTTCAGTTTGCCGTCAATGCCCGGGAGACGGTTTACAACCCCTGGTCTCTGCTGTCATTTCTGGCAGAGCCCGGGAAAGGACTGGCCAACTACTGGTACTCAACCAGCGGAGGCACACCGGCACTGCTGGTGCATTATCTGAAGAATGCGGATGAACTGGAGCTGTTCAACATACTGCGGTACAGGGCAAGTTCTGGGAAAAACACAGATCTGCTGATAGACAGTGACTCACTTCTGGCGAAATCGGAACCCGATCAGATTCCTATGGAAATGCTGCTGCTTCAGACAGGTTATTTCACCCTTAAATCGGTTAACGAGGATCTGGCCCGGCTGGTTATTCCCAATGATGAGATCGCCGAGTCTCTGATCAGGCTTTCCCTTGATATTCATAACCTGGGTCCCACCATTGAGACCCGGAGCAGGATTGCAGATCTGGCGTCAATGCTTGACCATGGTGATGTGGAGTCCGTATTTAGGCTTTTCAACACCCTACTTTGCGAATGCGTCAGTGCCAATTCGAAGGCATTTGGTGATGAGAACACCATCCGGGACATCATCTATTCCCAGATCCCGCGGCGCCGTGTTTTCAAAGCACGGGAGGTAGTAAACTCCCAGGGCATGTCCGATCTGGAGCTTATGACCGGGAATACCAGACTGGTGGTTGAATTCAAAAGGATCATGGAACCCGGCGGGGAGGAGGCGGCTATCAGGCAGGCTTTTGAGCAGATGAAGTCACGACATTACGGTGAAACTACTGAGAAAGTTAAACTGATCAGGGTCGCTATGATCATATGCACGGTAAAGAGAAGTCTGACAGCGTATAGGGTTATTTAAGTGGGAGTGGAATGTCAGGAATCGCGATAAGCGTATTGCTTGATTTGGAGGCTCTGTGCGAGAAACAGTAGTAAAAGAATTGCTGCGCTATGAGAGTACGATATTAGATCTTAAACATACAAACTTGATCTTCTCCTCCGGAGACAGTGGGCAAATCCATAATTCGTAATCTCGATCAACGTTCTTTATTATATTAAATGACACGAAATGATATGTTCCAATTATGGATTTTTGAAACAAACCACCGTTAAAATTCAAAAACAAGCCTTGCTTCATTTTGAAAAGTATAAAGACTTGTACAGTAACAGGCAAATTCTCGATGATACGGCAAAAAAGGAATTAAAAGAAATTTTGGTATTTAAAAAGACCCGAATGTGAATAAAGCAATTTTTTCGATAGGCTCTGTTCAAGAATTGTATTGATACCGAAAAGCGACAAAGCACAATATTTTAAAACTAAGGACGCCAGTATTATGAAAGACCAAAAAATTCCGTCAAATATAATGTTTGACAACAAAACCGATGAAGAAAAAAGATTAATATTGATCAATATATATAAAGAATCTGAAAAATGTCAATAAATTTGTACCTGATACCAAAGAATTTTTAGAATTAGGTCAAGGTTTGTTTGATTATGAAATACCAATCACGGATAGCGTAATAAGCACTGCCATTGAATTTATTTCAAAACTAAATCTTTCAGATTTTAATAAACTTGTTTGCAATTCTTATAGATCCTTAACAATTAAGGATGCAGAAGAATTAAAATGAAAAAAATATATTTTACAAGATTCTTGCTGGCGTTTTACATTTATAAACGAGGAATTGAAAGACAATAACGGAATTTTTTATAAAGAATTAAAATATCTAACAATACTAACGGATGATTACGGAAACTTTTTGCGAACCATGGTAATTTAAAACTTAGTATGCATTAAAAAATTTCAGGGTTAATAGATAGATTTTTACTATCTCAATTCACTTAAGTGATTAAGTTTTAGGGTATCTATGAAATTCGCCCTTTTTATTCAAGTGCCAAACGTTATTGCCTCCAGTTTCTATAATAGAAGCATATTTCTTTTTAATTTTTTTAATAATACTAATCAGTGTACCATCATATCTTTTAGGATGCTTCCAATCAATATGCCTAACTCTTCTATTGCAGATATTTATATCACTTAACAACTTCAAAACTACTCTAAATATCTTATTTGATTTATATTCGTCAAATAAGCCTTTGCAGCAAATATAATCCTCAAAATAGTCCAACAACGTTTGGTAGGCGATCCAAACTTTTTCTTCATGTGTTAGTGAATTGTAATCAACAATTACATCTTGCAGCTCTGACATTTCTATCTCACCGATCACCGTTACTTGTCATTCCTATTTATAGGTACAGTGCTCCTTTAAGCAACTTATTCTTTCTAAATTGTGAAATGTACCTGAATCCTTAAACTGGATCGGCATTCCTAAACTTCACCTGATACCCACGGGAATTACAGAACGTACTGAAAACGAAGTCCTTTAAGATCTTGGTTTTATCACTTAAAGTCTCCTTGGCAATGTTCACAAAGTTGTGGTACACCACATAGTAATTTAGATATTTGGTTGCCACACCCTTAAACCTGCCGTTGATCAACTTCTTCAATTCCGAGTGATAACTGTTTACAGTCTGGATGTCAAAGACACTGTGCTTCTGCTTACCCGGTTTAATTTTAATGTGGTTCTGATTATTTACCTCAGCAACGGTGTCATAAGCACTTAAACTGTCCGTAACCAGGAATGAACCCTCTTCAATCCTCCCATAGATCAAGTCCGTCAAATTCTCAATACAGGCTCTTCCCTGGTTAGTTACCTTACCGATTGAGAGTCCATTGAGATTTACAGAGCATGAAGTACATAGCAGTTCGTTTGAAATTCCCCGGGTATGGTTGGAGCAACCAGGCTGATGGGCGGGTCTCAAAAGCCCTCTGGAGCCCTTAAAACTCAGGGCAAAATAGGTTTCATCAGACCCAACGGTTCCATTAAAATAACCTCATTCAGCATGTTCTGGAGGGCATCTAAAATCTTATGACGCTACTCAAAGGCCGTTGGAATAGAAATTCCGCAGTGCTCTGCACACTGACTAATACTCATCTTCTGCATCATACAGTCACAGTAGACTAAAAGGGTATTTTTTAATTGATTTCTGATGTATAGACAATAAATATGTTTTATTGAAGTGTGACAGAATTTGTTATGGTTCTAGTTCGACACTATTCGTGAACTGAGCCAACCGGAAAGACAGTTAAGGCTCTGTTGCAGAAAGACGTTGAACTTAGTACCCGCTGCTAATGAGTGACATGCCGATACTCTACTAAAGACATTATCTGACGCCTGCATTTTCCTGTATGGTGGCTATATAGGCCCCTATACTGCCACCCCGGGGATCGGGAAGTATCGGCCCCCAGTTTTCTTGTCAGAAACGGCCTTCTGGCAAATTTTGGGCAAAAGAGTCGCGTCCGCATTTTTATGCGGGTCCTGATGTCTGATTTTTAGGAAGCCTTAAGGAGGCTTTAGGCGGCCTGCTTTTCAGCAGTAGGCCGGCTTATCCTCT
>CACZLZ010000027.1 GCA_902782145.1 uncultured Aeromonadales bacterium | reverse complement strand
CACCCTGATCCACCCTATCGCCATGAACGAGCAGCTGCGCTTCGCCATCCGCGAGGGCGGTCATACTGTCGGTGCCGGCGTTGTGGCCAAGATCATCGAATAAGACTGATATAGCCAAGAGGATCTGCTCGTGCGGATCCGGCAGGGGAGCCGAAAGGCTCCCTTTTTTGATCCTGTGAGATCGGCTGAGGAGCCGCAGCGGACCTCTGTGAAAAGATCACCGGTGGCGGGAGTATGATGCCCGGTGGACTGTCCTAGGGCACAGATCATGCCATGAGGGATGAGATCTGCTTGCTGGAAGGTGTCCTGATCGGGATGATGGATTTTTTTTGTACAACTGTTGATCTGGGTAAAAAGTTGTGTTACCATTAAAACATCAAGTGAGGAGCGTTCAGTGCTTCTGACTGAGCCAGAAAAAGCATTTTTTGTGGTAGACAATTAAGAGATCAGAGGTAGAAAGATGGCTCGTGGCCTGAACAAGGTTATGCTCATTGGTAATGCCGGAAAGGAGCCCAATGTAAACACCACTTCCTCAGGGCAGAAGGTTGCAACCTTTTCCCTGGCAACAACGGAAGAGTGGAACGATCAGAACGGGCAGAGGCAGAGCCGCACCGAGTGGCACTATATCGTAGCCTGGGGCAAGCTAGCAGAGATTGTTGGCGCCTATGTGCACACCGGCACCAAGATTTATATCGAAGGCAGGATCCAGTCAAGATCCTACCAGGACAAAAACGGCCAGGACCGGAATGTCACCGAGGTGGTGGCAAATGAGATGATCCTCCTTCCTTCTGGTGGCGGTCAGAATCAGAATAACGATGACTTCTCCGGCAGAGCCGGAGGCAGTTACGGTGGTTACGGACGTAACAACCGTTATAATAACAGCCAGAGCGGTGCCGGAACTTACGGCAATGGACCTCAGACCCAGACCTTTGGTGGAAACAATAACCAGGGATCTTATGGTGGTCAGCAGTATGGTGCTCATGGCGGTTATGGCAGTCAGTCGTATGGTGGCAGTCAGGGCGGATACAACCAGGGCGGCCAGTCAGGATTCAGCAGTGGTAGCAGTTATGGCGGACAGTCAGTTCCGTCTCCACGTCAACCTTCATCATCGATGAACAGTGGGCAGGCTGCTACTGGAACAGGGAGTACACAGCCTCCTTTGGCACCAGGTGGAGCACAGTCTCCGGCAGGAAGCCTCAGCAGTGCAGTGAACAGTCCTGCGGGAACCGCGTCATCCATCGATGATGCAGACATACCTTTCTAAGAGGAGACAGGTAGCCGAGCGAACCGATTTTTTTACAGTCCTTATCGAAACCGGACATGTCCGGTTTTTTTGATCCCTGATTTTGGGCTCTGTGACGGATCCGCCGGAGTACGTGACAAAATCCCGGAGCAATGCAGCCGCTCAAGTCCTCTGCTTAAGTTCTGTCTGGCAGATCATGTTGGCACTGCGGAACAGTCTCTCATCTCCTTTCTCTTCCTCTTCCTCTTCCTCTTCCTCTTCCTCTTCCTCTTCCTCTTCCTCTTCCTCTTTCTTCTTCTTCCGATCCCATTTCCTGCGCAGCGCTTTTCCTGCGCTTAAGAGCAGGCTAAATCAGATCCCAGCTCACTGCTGTTCCCCGGCTGACATCCCGGGTCACCCGGCGTCCCCGGACCAGATCAATGTGTTCCGGGCTCATGCCATAGCCCGGGCGGATGCTGCGGACATCATCATGCCCGATGATCTCCCCGGCCTTCATGTCCCGGGTGAAGTAGAGGCTGCGCCGGAACTTCATAGAACTCTTTTCCGCTTCCGTGGGTTCGTAGGACACGTGGCCCAGGGCCTGCCACACAGTCAAGCTTTCCTCCACCAGCTGCTTCATCTCAGCAGGCTCCAGGGAAAAGGCGGAGTCCACTCCTCCCAGAGCCCGGGAGTCGGTGAAATGCTTTTCGATAACCTGTCCTCCCAGGGCGATGCTGGCCAGGGCGGCGCCAATCCCCTGGGTGTGATCTGATATACCCACCCGGACCTGGAAGGTCTCCTTCATGTGGGGGATGGTCATCAGGTTGGCATCGGCTGGGCTGGCGGGATAACTGCTGGTGCATTTCAGGAGGGTGATATCCTGGCAGCCGGCTTCCCGGGCAGTGCGGATCAGTTTTTCCAGATCCCCCAGGGACGCCATGCCGGTGGAGGCGATGATGGGTTTCCCTGTGGAGGCGATCTTCCTGATCAGGGGCAGATCCCCGTTCTCGAAGGAGGCGATCTTGTAGCAGGGGCATCCCAGCTCCTCCAGAAAGTCCACTGCCGTGAAGTCAAAGGGGGTGCTGAAGCATTTGATCCCCTTCTTCCGGGCTCTTCTGAAGATCGCCTCATGCCATTCCCAGGGTGTGTGGGCCTTTTCGTAAAGCTTGTAAAGGGAGGTGCCCTTCCAGAGGCTCTTTTCCGAGCTGATGAAGAAATCCCCCTGATCCAGATCCAATGTCAGGGTGTCTGGGGTGTAGGTCTGGATCTTCAGGGCGTCGGCACCGGTGTCGGCGGCCAGATCCACAATGGACAGGGCCTTTTCCAGGGACTGGTTGTGGTTGCCGGACATCTCGGCAATGATGAAGGGCTTGTCTCTCTCAATGAAACTCATGGCACACCTCCCGGGTCTGATACAGAGCAGAACGTCTTTGGGGATCATAACGGGACCGGGGCAGGGGATCATCAGTTGCGGCGTCAATTGGTGAAAGACCGCAACATTTGAGCGGGAGTCCAAGGAAGCCAGGCCGGATGGAAGATCCTGGCGCCGACTGAAGCCTGGGGGGAGATGAGGTTGGTGGCGGCGTGGTGGTTCCCCGGCAGAGACTGACTGTAAGGCGTGTGCGAGATCTGCCACAGGTGTGTGGGTAGTTGCGGTGATCTGGTGTGGGACATGGGAACAGATCTGTCATAACTCTTTGATCTTGCAGGGTTTTTGCCTGCAGTTGCGTCTGTGGGAACCCTTGATCCCCCCTCTGATACGGGTAGAATGTGAACTGTCCGCAGGATGCGGATCCGGAAAAGGATGTCCGGAATTCTCAGGATGAGAACCTTTGTGATCAGGGGAAAGAAAGATCTTGTTTGGGGGCTGCATGGATGCGGCCCTCGCTTTTTTTGGGGGGACGGATCTGTGTCATGCCGGTGACCGGGCGGCGGCCGTCGCAGCAGTCTGGAGCTGGTGTCGGTGTTCCGCTGAGGACAGATCGGCGGGAAAGGCCGGGAAGGGCACTGGATGGTCTCTGGATGGCCTCTGGTGTGGTTAGGGCGCAGGGCATAGGGATATGGCCCTGAGAGGCTGTAAAGCGTAAGGGCTGGGGATACAGTGCTGCTCTGGATGGCAGGTGAATGCTGGTGTCATGAAGGAGGCGGGCAGGGGGAGCGGCATCTAAGGTGGGCGGTTAAAACTTGGTGCTAGAGCCTGATGGCAACGACCGTGGCGGCCGTGGTGCGGCTCGCTTCCAGTGGCTGCCGTCCTGGCAGCTCTGATGAGCCTTCCCTGAATCCCTGAAAGCAGAGATCCCGCCGGGAAGGGGCGGGATCATTTCGCACGGGGCTGACGGACTGCTGACTGAGGCGGTCTCAGAATGAGGGGGCGGTCACTTCTTCTGATCTGCTCCCGGCTCCGGATCCCGATCCTTCCGCTCCATGAACTCCCGGATCTCCCGGGAGTCAAAGGTGTATTTTTTGCCGCACTGTGAGCAGGTCATGACCACGGCGTTCTGATCGGACTCCTTCAGGGCCTTGGTGATCTCATCCTGGCCCAGTTGCTCCAGGGCCACCAGGCATTTCTCCCGGGTGCAGGCGCACTTGTAGGACACTTTCAGGGCGTTGAACTTGCGGACGGTGAACTGGTTAAACAGCCGGAAGAGGATCTCATCGGACTCCAGGTACAGGAGCTCATCCTTGGTCAGGGTGTTCAGCAGGTGGGACACGGTGTTGAAGTCATCCTCATGCCCCGGGGAGCGGGGAGGCAGAGCCTGAAGGATAATGCCGCCGCCGAAGCACTCGTCCTGGCCGATCTGGATCTCCAGCATGATCTTGGTCTTGATCTGCTCTGATCTGAGGAAGTAGTTTTCCAAGGTGTCGGACAGGTTGAAGCCGGTGACTTCCACAATGCCCTGGTAGGCCTCGGCGTCCGCCGGATGGACGGTGATCAGGAGGATGGAGTTGGAGCCCACCAGCTCCCGGAAGGAGCAGTCGGAGTTGGGATCGGCGATGTTGTGCCGGGCGATGCCCCGGAAGTTGAGGCTGTTGTCGCTGCTTACCGACGCGTAGCGCAGCAGGCCATCGCCCCGGATCTCTACCGTGATGTCACCCTTGATCTTGAGGTTGACGGTGATGAGGTTGCAGACCATGGTCAGCTGGGCCAGGATCTTCTTGATGCACAGTGGGTACTGCTTCTTGTGGAACAGCTCTCCGTAGACATCATGGAGCTGCACGATCTCGCCGCGCACCTCCAGATCGTCAAAGACAAATCTGTTCAGCTGGTCATGGGTGCTTGGCAGGTTCATTCTTCATCTCCAAAACTGTTCTTCAGCCGCAGCAGTTCCCGGCGCTGCTTCTTGTCGGGTTTTTCCTCGGGGCGGGGGGAGAAGTACGCATTGATCCTGCGGGCCTCCGCATCCTTTTCCCGCCGGGCGATGCTCTCCGGGGTCTCCTGGTAGAGTTTGGACGCCTCAGCAAAGCAGCGCCGCTCCTCTGACAGGCCCAGCACCACCACTGTCTTGAGATCAAAGCCTTGGCGCAGGGTGATCTCCGCCCCCACCTCCACCGACCGTGACGTCTTCACCCGCTGGCCGTTGTACTGGACCTTCCCGGTTTCGATCATGGTCTTGGCCAGGGAGCGGGTCTTGTAGAACCTGGCAGCCCAGAGCCACTTGTCGATGCGGATCTCCGGGGTAGCGGTGGCTTCTCCGGTCTTCAAAGGACGATCTTCCTAAGCTCTTCCGAGCGCATGTTCAGGAAGTGAGTGGAGTGGATCCGGCGGATGGTCCGGGACTTGCCCCGGATCAGCAGGGTCTCGGTCTGGGCCAGATCGCCGTTCCGGGAGACTCCATCCAGCAGATCACCCTTGGTGACGCCGGTCATGGAGACGATGAGCTCATCGGTCTTGACCAGATCCTCAAGGGTCAGGGTGCGGTTCACGTCGATGCCCAGCTTCTCACAGCGCTCGATCTCTGTGCGGGCGATGTTCAGGGTCTCCTCGCTGTCGCCGCCCTTGCCCTTGACCTTGTTCCTGGGAATGAGCCGGGCCTGCATGTCACCGTCCATGGCCCGGACTAGGGCGGCGGAGATCACCCCCTCCGGGGCGCCGCCGATGGCATAGAGCATGTCGATGTCCTTTTCCGGCATGCAGGTGAGCACCGAGGCTGCAACATCGCCGTCAGGGAATGCGAACACCCTGACGCCCATGTCCTGCATGAGCCGGATGGCCTCCTCGTGGCGGGGCTTCTGCAGGGTCACCACAGTGAGTTCAGAGAGTTTCTTGTCCATGACCTTGGCCACGGAGATGATGTTCTTCTCCAGGGAACGGTCCAGATCGATGATCCCCTTGGCCCGGTAGCCCACAATGAGCTTTTCCATGTACATGTCCGGGGCATGGAGGAAGCCGCCGCGATCAGCGGCTGCCAGCACGGCAATGGCGTTGGCCTGGCCCAGGGCGGTCATGCGGGTGCCGTCAATGGGATCTACGGCGATGTCCACCGGATCTCCGCCCATGCCCACATGCTCGCCGATGTAGAGTGCCGGGGCCTCGTCAATCTCACCCTCGCCGATGGCAATCTCGCCTTCAATGGCAATGCGGTTGAGCACCAGCTTCATGGCGTCCACTGCCGCCTTGTCGGCCATGTTCTTGTCACCCCGTCCCAGCCACTTGTATCCGGCTATGGCGGCAGCCTCAGTCACGCAGGAAAATTCCAGAGCTAATTCATTTTTCATTTCGAGTGTGCGGCAACAGTGACGTTTTTCCGCCTCCTGAAAGAATACAATCACTGGGTGGGATCTTATCACAACACCTGTCACCGATCAGCATGAAACCATGAATGGGCATGCTCTCCGGGGGCGGCGGCACCGGCAGCAGCCGTGGATCTTGGCAGGGGATCTGTCGGTCCCCCGGAGATGTTTGGAAAGAGGGGAATGGATGATGGCAGCAGCGTACACCATGGGCGCTCCGGATCCCCGGAGCCTCTGGAAGAACATACCCTCCTCCGGAGACATTCCCTTCCCCAAGGCGGATGATGCCGCTCCCCTGGGCTTTGCGGTGCCAGAGGACGGACTTCTGGCGGCATGTGCCAGCGTCAGGGGGCGGAAGCATGCCCACACCGGCCTACCCCGGGATGATGACTTCTGCCTCGGCTGCACCGGCAACGGCTGGATCCTTTTGGCCACCGCCGACGGGGCCGGCGCATCACCCTATTCCCGCCGGGGCTCGGAGGTTGCGGTCAGGCAGTTTCGGGAGCGTGCCGGGAACTTCCTGGAGGATGACAGATCCCTGGGCGGCATGGCTGCCGGACTGGGCCGGGATGGGGCAGATCCTGAACCGGCTCTCGCCCGGATCCGGGAGATGCTGGTGCCGGTTATGAGTGAGGCGGTTCATGAGTCCCGGGGGATCCTTTCCCGGGATCTCGCCGCGGTGCCCGGGGCCGATCTGGGCGCCTTTGACACCACTCTGCAGTTTGCCGCCCTGAAGCGCCTGGACGGGGGCTTTCTGATCCTGTCCTTTGCCGTGGGTGACGGGGTGATTGCCGTGTACGATCCCCGGGGCCTTGTCGGCGTTCCGGGGGACTCTGGCGGTGACAGCCATGTCCTGCTTCTCAACCGCCAGGATTCTGGGGAGTATGCCGGGGAGACCAGGTTTGTCACCTCGGAGGAGGTGATCCGGGAGCCGGACTTCATTGCCAGCCGGATGGAGGCCTGCTTCCTGCCGGACTTTGGAGCGCTGTTCCTGATGACTGACGGGGTGTCAGACGCCAAATTTGAGACTATGAGGGATCTGCACAGCAGCCAGGGCTGGGACCGATTCTGGGATGATCTCACCGTCTCCGGCGGGGAGGACTCGCCTCCGGTGGATCTGCTCTCCCCCGCACCGGAGGTGGCTGCCGGGATCGGAGGGTGGCTGAACTTCTGGGCCCGGGGCTGCCATGATGACCGCACCCTGGCGGCGGTGTTCCGGCAGAGGCCTGCCTGAGTGCGGCGCCGATCCCGTGAACTGCCGATGTCCCCGGCACGGGGCGCCACAGATCTTCCAGCCTGCTTCCCACCCGATCCTGCCGTCCCGGCACAGATGAGAAACAAAAAAACTGCCGACATTGCTGCCGGCAGTTTCGGTTTCATGGCAAATCATTCATCAGAGGCTGTATCCGGAGTTTACCGGGCCTCTGACGCGCTCCGACCCGGAGGGGATCACCTGCCTTCCTTCGGGTTCTTTTCCGATGAGGCGGTGGCGCCTTCCTGATCCTTCTTTTCTTCCTTCTGCTTCGGGCTCTTCAGGGCCGGGATCGTCACCGGCTCGGCACCCTTGACGGAGCCCAGGTATTCCGGCAGATCCAGCCCGGCCATCTTGGCCACGTCATGCAGTGGAGGCAGGCTCTTGATCATGTTGGACATGAAGTCGGCGGTGGCGGTCTTTTCCCCGTTTTTGCCGCTGCCACTGTCCCACACCGTGACCTTGTCGATCTTGATGTTGCGGATAGCCTCAGCCTGGAGCTGAACCATGTCGGTGAGCTTTTCGATCATCAGCAATGTGGCGGCGGAGTTCACGTCATTGCCGGCGCTGTGCACCAGCTCCCGGTAACCTTCGGCCTTGGCTTCCAGCAGGGCTTTCTGACCGTCAGCCTCAGCGTTGTACTTGAGCAGGATGGCGTCGGCTTCACCCTTGGCCCTGAAGGCAATGGCGTCGGCCTCGCCCTTGGCCTCCTGGCGGGCCTTCTCGGCCACAGCCTCGGCATCGATGATGACCTTCTGCTTGGCAATTTCCTGGGGCGCGATCTGATCGGCGTTCAGGCGCTGCTTCTCAGCGCTGTACTGGGCCTTCTGGATCTCCACCTCAGCCTCGCGCTTGGCCACCTCGGCCTTTCGGAAGGCCTCGGCCTCAATGACCTTCAGTTCGGCATTGGACTGGGCAATGGCCTGCTTGGCGGTGTTTTCGCCCTTGATGGCCTGGGATTCCTGATCTGCCACGTAGCAGCGCTGGTTGGCCTCGGCCTCCTTGATCCCTTTCTGGGCCTCAGCCTGGTTCCGGGCCACCTGGATATCCTTGTCCCTGTAGGCCTCGGACTGGCCGATGGAGCCCAGCTTCTCCTGGAGGGCCACGTCAATCTTGGCCTTGTTCAAGGCTTCGGCGGCGGCTTTCTTTCCGATGCTGGCGATGTAGTCCGCCTCATCGGTGATATCGGTGATGTTCACGTTCACCAGCTTGAGGCCGATCTTGTTGATCTCCGGCTCCACGTTGGCCATGATCTTGGACTGGAAGTTCTCCCGGTCGGCGTTGATCCCCTCAATGGTCAGGGAGGCGACTGTCAGACGCAGCTGGCCGATGATGATGTCCTTGGCCATCTCCTCGATGTCCCGGGTGGAGAGATGCAGCAGGCAGTCGGCGGCATTCTCGATGACACCTTCGTCCGGGGAGATCTGGACCGTGAAGATGGAGGGCACATTGACCCGGATGTTCTGCTGGGACAGGGCGCCGGTCAGGGGGATGTTGATGGTCATGGGCGTCAGGTTCATGTACTCATAGTTCTGGATCACCGGCCAGACAAAGGTGCCACCGCCGTGGAGGCACTTGGCGGACTTGCCGCCCCCGATCATGCCGTACACCACCAGGATCTGATCTGAGGGGCACTTGCGGTAGCGGTTCACGAAGAAAATAAAGAGAAAGATCACTATGGTCACCATGAAGGTGATGCCGATAATGGGCAGCATTCTTGGCTTACTCCTTGTGTGTGCTGATGTTTGTTGACTGGCGCCGGCCGGTTTTCATCAGGCCGGCGCTGTGCTTTGCCGGATTGGTGTAGGCCGGACTGGTGAGACCGGACTGATGGGGCCTCAGGCCTTCAGGATCCCGTTTTCCCGCATGAGGGCAAACACCCGGGCCACGGCCTTGTCCATGTCGTAGTACCGGTAATCCCCCAGCCGGCCCAGGAAGCAGATGTTGGGATAGGCTTCCCTGGCCGCTGCCATGTATTTCTCATGGAGGGCGCTGTTGGCGGCGCTGGCAATGGGATAGTAGGGCTCATTCTTGCCGTACTCGTAGGCTGAGGAGTACTCCAGGGACACCACCGTCTTGCTGCTTTGGGTGCCCAGGAAGTACTTGTATTCGCCGATGCGGGTGAAGTCGTTGTTCTCCGGGTAGTTCACCACGGCTGCCGGCTGGAAGTACTCCCGGTCATAGGTTCTGAAGTCGAAGCTGATGCTCCGGTAGGGCAGATCCCCGAAGCACCGATCCATGAGCTCGTCCACGTGGCCGGTGTAGAAGATCCGTTCCTTGGCATATTCATCCTTCACCTGCTTCCAGGCAGTGCCGGTTCGCACGGTGATGTTCTCATGCTCCAGCATGTTCTTGATCATGGCGGTGTAGCCGTTGTCGGGGATCCCCTGCCAGCGGTTCTGGAAATAGCGGTCATCCCGGCTCACGTACACCGGCACCCGTGCGGTGACCGAGGGATCGATCTCCTCGGGCTTCATGCCCCACTGCTTGGTGGTGTAGATCAGGAACACGTGGTTGTAGATGTAGTCTGCCAGGAAGGAGAGATCCGGATCCTCGGCCTGCCGGAGCTCCAGGATGGGCACCTTGCGGCCGAAGCCGAAGCGCTCGGTGAGCTTGTCCTCCAGTTTCCGGGCCATGCCCTCGGGGAAGACCTTGCGGATGGAGTTCAGGTTGAAGGGGATGGGCACCAGCTGCCCCTCCACCAGTCCCAGGACCTTGTGCATGTAGGGATACCAGGTGGTGAAGCGGCTGAGGAAATCCCACACCTCGCGGTTGTCGGTGTGGAAGATGTGGGTGCCGTACTTGTGGACGCAGATCCCGTTCTCGTCGAAATAGTCAAAGCAGTTGCCGGCAATGTGATCCTTGGCCTCGATCACCTCAACCTTCTCTCCTGCCTCCGCCAGAATGCGGGCCACTGCGGCGCCTGAAATGCCTGCTCCAACCACGATGTTCTTCATGTCTGCCAGTACTCCTTGTGCTTTTAACAGATGTTTTTTGGATGGTTTGTTGATGGTTTGCTGTTTTGCCGGGCTCATCCGGCGTCCCGGATGGGAGCCGGAGAGCCGGTGATGGATGACTGAACTGCCGGGCGGCGCTTGGGACGTGTCCTCTCAGGAGGCGGCGCTGTCCCCGCCGGTCTGACTGCTGCCCCGGGACAGGGGGATGACCACAAGGGTGTTGCCGGTGACTGCCTTTACGGTCACTGCCGTGCCGGTGGCCAGCTCTGTGCCGTCCTCGGTGATGGCGGGCATGAACTTCTTCTTGCCCTGGAGCATCAGCTCCACCTGGCCCTTGGCATTCTGGGGAATGTGCAGGTAGACAATACCCTCAGTGCCCACGGCGTTGCTGAGGCGCACATTGCCCTCGGACTGGAGCTTCAGCATGATCCGGGTCAGACCCTGGACGCAGAGCATGCCGGCAATGCCGGCGGCCAGGGCGATGATCACCGCCACCAGGTGGCTGTCCGGGAAGAAGGAGTAACTCCAGAGGCCGAAACATCCTGACATGAACAGGAAGGCCGACACGGAGAACAGGGAGAAGAACTTGAAGGCGTAGTCCGAGGTGCCCAGATCTTCCACAATGCCGTCCGGGGAGGCGTCCCCAAGGCCCCCGCCGATGGTGGAGACGATGATCTCAAACAGCAGCAGCAGGCCGCCGCCGATCATGGCGCAGAGAAAGCAGATCTGCATGGCGTTCAGGGTGTCCAGATATGCTGAGATGCTGTCCCACATGGTGGTTCTCCTTGATGAGGTGGTGCCGGTGCCGGGGCGGCGGCGTGACGCCTTCCTGTGCAGATCTGCCGGATCCCGAACCGCGATCTCCCCCGGCGGGGCGGTGCAGATCCTTCCGGTCTGATGCTCCCGGGCGCTTTCCGGCCTGAGGCTTCCGTACGCCCTCCGGCAGGGTGTCCAGGCTGCCGGCCTCTTCGGTGCCGCTGCTGAGCCTGAGAGATCATTGTATTAGTTTTGTCCCTGCATGGCGAGATTTTGCCGGACTAATTTCACCGGAGAAGGCGCATGCTCACGGGGCGCAGGATCCGGCTTCTTTTGGCATGCTCACAGGTGATCGGGACCGGGTTTCTGTGAAAGAGTTAGCAACAGGTAACTCCCCTTTTTTCTATTCATTTCACATATCAGCACTAAAAAGATCCTTTTTTGCCTGCGGGATCATTATAAAAGGGAGAATGGCAAGGTGGCGCCTGCTGTGGCGGCGTGCGCCTTGGAGGTTACATTGGGAGAGAAGATGGCTCAGATCGGAGCCGGAAGGGGTCTTTATGGACAGGAATGACAGTTCGGCGCCCAGCCAACTGGTGGCGTTTGTTGCCTGTGCCGGACACGCTGCCGTGTCGGCGGGCTTTTCATCGTGTGAAACCTGCGCCCAGGCGCTGGAGACCGGATTCAGAAGGGGGGAGTGCCGGAACGGCTGCGTGGGAGTGGGCTCCTGCGTGGGCGTGTGCAAGACCGGCGCCCTGAAGATTGATGAGCAGGGCAGGGTCCAGGTGGACCGCGAGCTGTGCAACGGCTGCGGTGACTGTGCCGCCCCGGGCGTGTGCCCCCAGTCCCTGATCCGCATGATCCCCAGGAAGGCCACCAACTTCATTCCCTGCTCATCCCGGGAGGATGACGAGGATGAGGTCCGCAGGATATGCGGCTATGGCTGCATCGCCTGCGGCGAGTGCGAGCGGGCATGCCCGGTGGGGGCTGTGAGCATTGTGGACAACCACGCGGTGATTGACTATGAGAAGTGCGTGGGCTGCACCGCCTGCACGGTCAGGTGCCGCAAGAAGATCATTGTGGACACCCTCCATGATCTCACCAAACTCAAGGAAAAGGTGGCCTTTGTCCGCTGCAGCGGCGGCCGCCGGGCCCATGACGCCCTCCAGGAGCTGGGGGTGCCTGACTGCCACACCGCCATGAAGACGGATCCCCGGGAGATGGGACTGTGCACCTCCGGGTGCTGCGGCCTGGGCTCCTGTGTGAAGGTCTGCCGCTACGGGGCCATCAGCGTGGTCAACGGCACCGCGGTGGTAGATCCGGAGAAGTGCGTGGGTTGCCGGGACTGTGTCCGGGAGTGTCCCAAGAAGCTCATCACCATTGTCCCCTACAAGGGGATCAAGCAGGTGCCCTGCGCCAGCACGGCTGACTACCATGACAAGACCCTGGTGTGCGATTCCGGATGCACCGCCTGCCGGGACTGTGTGGAGAACTGTCCCAACGGCGCCATCTACATGGAGGACATGCATGCGGTGATTGACGCGGATCTGTGCGCCAACTGTAAGGTGTGCCAGTATGTGTGCGGACGCAATGTGGTAAGGGAAATGACAGTTCCCGCAGATGTGGAACTCCAGCGTACAGCCATGGAGCGCATTTATGTGAGGACGGACAAGGGGGAACAGCAATGATCAGCCGCAAAATCAAGACCATGGACGGCAACACGGCGGCAGCCCACGTTGCCTATGCCTTCTCGGAGGTGTCCGCCATTTATCCCATCACCCCATCCTCCCCCATGGCTGAGAGCATGGACGAGTGGGTGTCCCAGGGCCGGCGCAACATTTTCGGCGAGACGGTGAAAATCGTGGAGATGGAGTCTGAGGCCGGTGCGGCCGGCGCCGTGCACGGTGCCATCACCGCCGGCTCCTACACCACCACCTTCACCGCCTCCCAGGGCCTTCTGCTGATGATCCCCAACATGTACAAGCTGGCGGGCGAGCAGACCCCGGTGGTGTTCCATGTGGCCGCCCGGGCCCTGGCCACCCATGCGCTGTCCATCTTCGGTGATCACTCCGACGTCATGTCCTGCCGCCAGACCGGCTTTGCCATGCTGTGCTCCAACAATGTGCAGCAGGTGATGGATCTGGCCGCCGTAGCCCACCTGGCCACCATTGCCGGCAGGGTGCCCATGATGCACTTCTTTGACGGCTTCAGAACCTCCCATGAGTTCCAGAAGATCAAGATCTGGGACTATGAGGATCTGAAGTCCATGGTGGACTTTGACTGTGTCCGGGCCTTCCGCCGGAACGCACTGAACCCCAACCATCCCCACTGCATGGGCAGCGCCGAGCAGCCGGAGACTTTCTTCCAGCACCGGGAGGCCGCCAACGGCGCCTATCTCAGCACCGTGGACACGGTGGTGGAGTACATGAACCGGATCAACGAGGCCGCCGGCACCGACTACCGTCCCTTCAACTATTACGGCGCCCCTGACGCCACGGACATCATTGTGGCCATGGGCTCAGTGTGCGACGCTGCCGAGGAGGTGGCGGACTACCTCAACGCCCGGGGCGGCAAGACCGGCGTCCTGGAGGTGCACCTGTACCGTCCCTTCTCCGCCCGGCACATGCTGGCGGTGATCCCCGCCACGGTGCAGCGCATTGCCGTGCTGGACCGGACCAAGGAGCCCGGCGGCGTGGGCGAGCCCCTGTTCCTGGATGTGGCCTCGGCCCTGAGGGACTCACCTTTTGCCGGGGCTCTGCTCACCGGCGGCCGCTACGGCCTGGGCTCCAAGGATGTGCAGCCCAGGGATATCCTGGCAGTGTACGAGAACCTGGCTGCGGAGCACCCCAAGAAGGAGTTCACCCTGTCCATCAATGACGATGTCACCCATCTGTCCATTGAGGGTTCAGTGAACCCTGACGTGGCTGCCAGCGACACCCGGGCCTGCAAGTTCTGGGGTCTGGGCGCCGACGGCACCGTGGGTGCCAACAAGAACAGCGTGAAGATCATCGGTGATCACACGGACAAATATGTGCAGGCGTATTTCCAGTACGACTCCAAGAAGTCCGGCGGCGTCACCATCTCCCACCTGCGCTTCGGCAACTCCCCTATCAGATCCTCCTACTATGTGAAGATGGCTGACTTTGTGGCCTGCCACAACAGCTCTTATCTCTGGAAGTATGACATGGTGGAGGATGTGAAGCCTGGGGGGTATTTCCTGCTGAACTGCGCCTGGGCGCCGGAGGAACTGGAAACCCGGCTACCCGGGAAGGTCAAGCGCTACATTGCCGCCAACGGGATCAAGTTCTACACCTGTGATGCGGTGTCCATTGCCAAGCAGGTGGGCCTGGGACCCCGGCGCACCAACACCGTGCTCCAGGCGGCGTTCTTCAAGCTGGCCGGGATCATCCCCATTGAGGATGCGGTGCGGTACATGAAGGAGGCCATTGAGCACACCTACGCCAAGAAGGGTCAGAACATTGTGGACATGAACAGTGCCGCCGTGGATCAGGGCGTGCTGAATGTCCGGGAGATCAGTGTGCCGGAGTCCTGGAAGGACTGCCCGGATGATCCTCCCCGTCCCCAGATGAAGGGCCGGGACGAGGTGCACACCGCCTACCTCAACGATATCCTGGATCCCACCAACCGTCTGGCCGGTGACCGGATCCCGGTGTCGAGCTTCCTGGCCACGGCCAACGGCATGCTCCCTTCGGGCACGGCGGCCTTTGAGAAGCGCGGCATTGCTGCGGACGTGCCGGTGTGGGCTTCCAAGAACTGCATGCAGTGCAACTGGTGCTCCCTGACCTGTCCCCACGGTGCCATCCGGCCCTTTGTGATCTCCCGGGAGGAGGCTGCCGCCTTCCCTGAGGCGGTGCCCATGAAGGACAATCCCGGCAAGTATTTCATCATTGCCGTGTCCACCAAGGACTGCACCGGCTGCGGATCCTGCGCCAGCGTCTGCCCGGCCCATGTGAAGGCCCTGTCCATGACCCCGGCCCAGGACGATGCGGTGGAGCGCCGGCAGGCGGTGTATGACCGGCTCTTTGCGGAGCGCCGGTTTGTCAGCGAGATCCCCTTCAAGGATGTCACCGTTCGGAACTCCCAGCTCCTGCAGCCTCTGATGGAGTTCTCCGGGGCCTGCCCGGGATGCGGCGAGTCTCCCTATGCCAAGCTGGTGACCCAACTGTTCGGGCGGCGCATGTATATTGCCAACGCCACGGGCTGCTCCTCCATCTGGGGCTGCAGCGCTCCCTCCACTCCCTACACGGTGGCCCCTGACGGTCGCGGTCCGGCCTGGGCCAACTCCCTGTTTGAGGACAATGCCGAGTTCGGACTGGGCATGCGGGTGGCGGTCAACGCACGGCGCCGTGAACTGGTGACCGCAGCCGGGAACCTGGGCACTGACAGCCTCAGGGATCTGGGCCGGAGCTGGATTGAGGCCATGGAAGATCCGGAGCTTTCCGAGAAGACCGGCAATGCTCTCCTGGAGGCCTGCCGCGGGGCAGCAGATCATGATCCCGCCGCCGCCTTTGTGGTGGAGAACGGCGACATGCTCACCAAGCCCTCCATGTGGATCTTCGGCGGTGACGGCTGGGCCTATGACATCGGTTACGGCGGCCTGGATCATGTGCTGGCCTCCGGGGAGAACGTGAACGTCATGGTGTTTGACACCGAGGTGTACTCCAACACCGGCGGCCAGGCCTCCAAGTCCACCCAGCTGGGAGCCATTGCCAAGTTTGCCGCCTCGGGCAAGCTGGTGAAGAAGAAGGATCTGGCCCAGATGGCCATGGCTTATGGCAGCGTCTATGTGGCCCAGATCGCCATGGGTGCGAACCCGGCCCAGACCCTGAAGGCCATCAAGGAGGCTGAGCGCTATGACGGCCCGTCCCTGATCATCGCCTATGCGCCCTGCATCAACCACGGGTTGAAGGCGGGCATGAACAACTCCATGCTGGAGATGCAGCGTGCCGTCCGTTCCGGCTACTGGCATCTGCTCAGGTACAATCCGGAGCTGGCGGCTAAGGGCGGGAACCCACTGATCCTGGACAGCCTGCGTCCCACCGAGGACTACCGGAAGTTCCTCATGGGCGAGGTGCGCTACAACTCCCTCAAACTGAAGTTCCCCGACCGGGCCGACGCTTTGTTTGAGCAGTCGGAAAAGGCTGCCCGGGACCGTTATGAGACTCTCTTGAACCGCAGAAACAGCATGGAGCCGAGAAAATGATCAATTTCACCAGGAAGAAGAATCCGATGCCAGAGCTGGAGCCTGAGGTGCGCCGCGGCTCCTTTGCGGAGTCCCAGACCGGCTACACTGAGGAGGAGGCGGTCTGCGAGGCCATGCGCTGCCTCAAGTGCCGGGAGCATCCCTGCATGACCAGCGGCTGCCCGGTGCACAACCGCATTCCGGACTTCATTGACATGATCTGTCAGGGGCGTTTTGAGGATGCCTACCAGATCCTGAGGACCACCACTTGCCTCCCGGCAGTCTGCGGCCGGGTCTGCCCCCAGGAGGAGCAGTGCGAGGGCCGGTGCGTCCGGGGGATCCGGGGCCAGAGCGTGGCTGTGGGCGCCCTGGAGCGCTTTGTGGCCGACTGGCACCGGGAGCATGTGGCTGCGGAGCTGAAGGCCCGGGAGGGCAACGGGAAGAAGGTGGCCGTGGTGGGCGCCGGTCCCGCCGGCCTGGCCGCCGCCGGGGATCTGGCGGAGCTGGGCTACGGGGTCACGGTGTTCGAGAAGTCCCAGGTGCTGGGCGGCGTGCTCACCTACGGCATCCCCCAGTTCCGGCTGCCCAAGGACATTGTGGAGGATGAGATCAGCCAGCTGAAGGCCCTGGGCGTGTCCTTTGAGACCGGCCGGGCCCTGGGTGAGGACCTCTCCCTGGACGATCTCCTGGGATCCATGGGCTTCAGTGCGGTGTTCCTGGGCTTCGGCGCCGGGATCTCCCGGACCATGAACATCCCCGGTGAGGATCTTAAGGGCTGCTTCCAGGCCCAGGACTTCCTCAACGGCATCAACCTGAAGGAGGGCTTCAGCGGCTTCCCTGAGGGCAGGTTCCCCAAATACGGCACCATCGCCGTGGTGGGCGGGGGCAATGTGGCCATGGACGCCTGCCGCAGCGCAGTGCGCACCGGGGCCGGGAAGGTGCTGATCGTCTACCGCAGATCGGAGGCTGAGATGCCCGCCCATGAGGGTGAGATCCGGGAGGCCCGGGATGAGGGCGTGGAGTTTGTCTTCCTCCACAACCCGGTGCGGGTGGTGGACGACGGCAGCGGCAAGGTTGCTGGCCTGGAGTGCCTGGACACCAAGTTGGGCGAGGATGACTCCCGGGGCCACCGGAAGCCGGTGAACATCCCCGGAACCGAGCATGTGGTGCCGGCAGACTGCGTGATCATGGCGGTGGGTACCGGCGCCGATGATGAGCTCCTGGGTAAATGCGGCCTGGAAACTGACTCCAAGGGCCGGATCCGGGTGGATCCCGAGACCATGGAGACCTCCCGTCCTAGAGTGTTTGCCGGAGGTGACGCAGTGACCGGACCCCTGACCGTGATCAGCGCCATGGGTGCCGGACGCCGGGCTGCGGCGGCCATTCACCGGAAGCTTTCGGCCTGATCCCGCGGGACGGGATCTCCTGGGGGATCCCTGAGCTGAGCCTGGGGCGCTGTGCCGGATGTTCCGGGGCAGCGCCCATGTTCATTTCAGGCTGCGGGGGCTGGTGGGGCTCAGGGCCTTTGACAGAGGCAGGATCGGGGTGCTGCCATATGGCGGCCGACCGGGGGATCCAGGCGCCTCACCGGCGCTGATTTTTCAACCGGGCTCGCCTTTCCGGGATCCCGTGCTGGGAGTCTTCCGGGGGCCGTGCTAGGATCAGGATGAGTCCGTCTGCAGGCAGGGTGACACTGCCGGCAGGGTTAGGCTGGCAGAGGGAACCGCATATTGGGAGGTGTCCATGACTTTGATCTACCGTTCTGAGGGCAGCGGCCCTGATCTGGTGATGCTTCACGGCTGGGGGCTCAACAGCACGGCCTTTGACTCGGTGCTGCCCCTGCTGACACCCTTTCTCCGGGTGCATCTGGTGGATCTGCCGGGCTACGGGGACAACCGGGATCAGGATCCCGCCGCCCTGACTCTGGAGGGGACCCTGGATGCCCTGGACGGGATCGTGCCCCCGGGCGCCCATGTGCTGGGCTGGTCCCTGGGGGGCCTGGTGGCCATGGCCTTTGCGGTGCGCCGGGCCGGTGATCTGGGATCCTACATCACCGTGTGCTCATCCCCCCGGTTCTGTGAGGAACTGGATGACATGGATGAGCATCACCAGATCTGGCCTGGGGTGGAGCACCGGATCCTGAAGGCCTTCACCCGGCTGCTGCGGCCCCAGAACAAGGATGAGGTGTGCGATCATTTCCTGGCCATGCAGGCCCTGGGCAGCCCCTCCATCCGTCATGATATCCGTAGCCTGCGCCAGGCCCTGGCCGCCCGTCCCAAGCCCTCCTATGAGGCCCTGAAGGCGGGGCTGGAACTGCTGGATCATATTGATCTCCGCCATGACTGCTCAGAACTGTCCCTGCCGTCCCTGCACATCTTCGGGGACGCTGACCGCATTGTCTCCCCGGATGTGTCCACCTTCTGGGACCGGGTTCCCAGCGCCCGGGTGGAGATCTTCTCCCGTACCGCCCACAACCCCTTTATCTCCAGTCCCGTCCGCTTTGCCGACTCCCTGAAGTCCTTCATCCTGCCGGCCTTCTGAGCATGCGCTCCGACCACGGCGGCCGGGCCTTTGAAGGATCCCGTCTGCCGTTCCCTCCCGGATCCTGGGATCCGGTTTGCAGGTCCCTTTCCTGAGATCTGCCCCCCGGCATGATCGGAGTGCGGATCTGTTCAGGGGATCATAAACGGGCAAAAAATAGTTGCTTTTTCCGCCATCTGATCAATACTTAAACACTGAGAGTTTGTCTGCCAGGAGTTTCAGATCATGCAGATTGGCGGAGTGAGTTTTGGTTATGGAATGGTGTCCAGCGCCTATTCCGCCGTGTCCCGGGGAACCGAGACGGTGGATCGGGCTGCGGAGAACATTGCCAACGGCTCTATCCTGGAGAATGATCTGGGCGTGGAGGACATTGTTGCCCTGAAGGAGGGCGAGATCCAGTCCCAGGCCGGTGCCAAGGTGCTGGATGTGTACCAGAAGACCCTGGGAAGTCTGCTTGACATCGAGGTCTAAGAAGCGATGAACATCGTTGCCAGTTATCCCAATCTGACGCCGCTGAACCTGAATGTGCCGACTGAGTCGGCGCAGCATGATGCCGCGGTCCGCCAGGTTGTGCCTGCGGCGAACCAGGCCTTCACCTCCTCCAATGAGAATGAGGTGGGCAGCCAGCGGGAAAGGGAACGCAACAACGAGACCCGGTACCATGGCCATGACTCCTCGGGCGAGTCTGATGTTGAGGACGTAACCTATTCCTCCATCATCCATTCCCGCTCCGGAGGCAAGGATCGGGATCATGAGGGTAGCGGCGAAGGCGGTGACTCCCAGGAGGAACGGTCCCGTGAGGGCAGTCCCGGCACGGCCAAAAAAACCAACGGCGAGCCTCTCAGTGAGGCGGAGCAGGCCAAGGTCGAAGAACTGAAGGCCCGGGACAAGGAAGTCAGGACCCACGAGCAGCAGCACAAGGCCACCGGCGGCCAGTATGCTTCCGCCCCTTCTTATGAGACGGAGAAGGGACCTGACGGCAAGGATTATGTGGTTGACGGCAGTGTTCAGATCTCCGTGTCGGAGGAGTCCACTCCCGAGAAGACCATCAAGAAGATGCAGCAGGTTTATGCCGCCGCCCTGGCACCTGCTGAGCCTTCCGGCGCCGACCGTCGGGTGGCTGCCGAGGCCAAGAGCATTGAGGCCAAGGCCAGGGCAGAGCTCAGGGAGGATAACTCTGAGGATCGGGGCGGTGCCCGGGCCGGATCGGTAACCGGATCTGCTGGGAGCAGTGCTGCCCGGGAAGCAGCCGGTACTGACGGCACTGAGGGCAGTTCTTCCCAGGATCACGAGGTGTCCGGCTCCATGGTGAAGCGCAACATGACCATCTCCCGGCGCTACAACTCCTCCTGGAGCCCTTTCCGGACCTCGGTGAGCGCCTACGCCTGAGAGCCTTCAGCGTCTGCCATGAAGGTCACAAGCCCGCCTGAGAGCGGGTTTTGTTTTTCCTGCTCTGTGGCATTAAGCCGATCTTGTCTCCTGGCTTTTCCCCTGGCCTGGCAGGGCGGGTGCTGCCTGGAAGATGGCATCTGCCTGCTGCTGTCACCGCCTGATCTGTTCGGCGCTGTCTGATCTGCTATCCGTAGGGCTTGTTCTCCGGGGGCCTCCGGTAAGTTTCCGGGTCAGTTTCAGCAGCGGTGGCTCTGGGTGCAGGGCTAGGCGCGACTGATCCGGCTGAAGGTAAAAGAGACGTTGCCGGATCCGCAGGATGATCCGGTGCGGGTGCCGGAACGGGCACAGAGATCGAAAACCTTTCTGAAGCCACTGCCGGACATCTCCGCATACCCGCATAGGCACAGCGTGTTCAGGATCACCCGGTTGCGGGGCAGGGAACGGCTCTTGTGCCTGGCGAATATTTCCGGTGACAGTCCCGTCGGAAAGGTGCCGGGGTTGCGGATCTCCACTCTTGTGGGAGTGATAGAGATTTCGTTTTCGCCGTTCGCCCGGTAGTCCGCATGGGCAAAGGAATTCACCACAATCTCGCGCACAGCTTCAACCGGTATTTCGGGAATGTCGCGCCGCACTCCATCATCTCCAAATTCAACTTTCCAGTTCACAAGTTCCTTGATATAGGAGATGCCGCTTTTTACCAGATTGTAAACGTTGTCCTCCAGTTTCCTGGGATCAGTAGAGGTGATGCGCAGCTCCGTCATAAAGACTGCCATCTTCAGCACTGCGGGCCTTCTGTTGGAGAACAGAAAGAAACCGGCGTTCGTGATATAGCCCTCCCTGAAAAGGCCAAGATCTGTGAGCAGTTTCTCCGGATCATAAACAGGCATCTTGTCCAGCCTCCCGCAGGATACAGATCGCCGGTAAAAGTTCTCCAGGGCTACTCCGTCCAGGACTTCTGATCCGTACTGGGTCAGGCTGTTTTCCCAGAGTGCTGAAGTGTCAGCATCAGCTTCCACTCTCAGCAGATCGTCACCTGCAGTCAGGGATCTCAATGTGTCTGATTCAATTCCTAGATTCACTGATCTGCTCCTTGTGGATCCTGTGGTGAGGCGGGGCGCATCTCAGGTAAGGGCTGCCCTAACAGGCGGCTGCTATGGAACAGTCCGGCGTCCCCGATCTGCTCCGGGAGCTCATGGATCACAGCCGGGTTAGTTCATCACTGGTGATCTCCTCGTGATACCAGTCCTCTTTCTGGTAGGAGATCCGGTTGATGTACCAAACGATGGTGCCGGCGGGGGCCCGTACCCTGATCTCGTCTTCCTCGTGATGGTGCAGCAATGCCCGGGCCAGGGGACTGTCTACGGATATGTAGTCGCTGCGCCCGTAAATCTCCTCAGATCCCACAATCCTGACGGTCTTGATCTCTCCTTCCTCGTTCTCCAACTCCACATAGGCGCCAAAGTAAACGGTGCCGTCCTGAACCGGGTTGTAATCCACCACCTTGGATTTGTCAAACACCGTGGCTAGATGCTTGATCCGGCCGTCAATCTGCCGGAGATAGCGCTTGTTGTACTGGTAGTCCGCATTCTCGGAGCGGTCACCCAGGCTGGCCGCCCAGGACACCTTCTCGGTGATCTCAGGCCGGAGCTTGGTCCACAGGTAGTTGAACTCCTTCTTGAGCTTGTCGTATCCCTCTCGGGTGAGGATCATGGTGGGCATGGCATATTCCCTCTGGAAATGCCGGATCTGAGGCCGCAGCAAGGCCTTTCACCGGTGTCTTGTCAAAGAAAAAGCCCCATAAGCAGGTTATGGAGCTTTGTCGGTCAGCGTTCAGCAAAAACTGAACTGCTGTGCTGTCTCAGTGAGAACTTACAGCTTGGGGCCGGCGGCAACCAGGGACTTGCCCAGGGCGTTGCCCTCAAACTTCTTGAAGTTCTTGATGAAACGGGAAGCCAGATCCTTGGCCTTCGCTTCCCAAGCGGACTTGTCCTGGTAGGTGTCGCGGGGATCCAGGATTGCAGGATCAACACCAGGCAGGGCGGTGGGGACCTTGAAGTCAAACAGAGGGATCTGCTTGGTCTCAGCCTTGTCGATGGAGCCGTCCAGGATGGCGTCGATGATGCCGCGGGTGTCCTTGATGGAGATGCGCTTGCCAGTGCCATTCCAGCCGGTGTTGACCAGGTAGGCGGTGGCGCCGGACTTCTTCATCTTCTTCACCAACTCCTCACCGTACTTGGTGGGGTGCAGGGACAGGAAGGCAGCGCCGAAGCAGGCGGAGAAGGTCGGGGTGGGCTCGGTGATCCCGCGCTCGGTGCCGGCCAGCTTGGCGGTGAAGCCGGACAGGAAGTAGTACTGGGTCTGCTCAGGGGTCAGGATGGAGACCGGAGGCAGAACGCCGAAGGCGTCAGCGGACAGGAAGATGACCTTGCGTGCGGGACCTGCCTTGGAAACCGGCTTGACGATGTTGTCAATGTGGTAGATAGGGTAGGACACACGGGTGTTCTCGGTGACGCTCTTGTCAGCGAAGTCAATCTTGCCGTCGTCGGAGACAGTCACATTCTCCAGCAGGGCATCGCGCTTGATGGCGTTCCAGATGTCAGGCTCATTTTCCTTGGACAGGTTGATGACCTTGGCATAGCAACCGCCCTCGAAGTTGAACACGCCGTCATCATCCCAGCCGTGCTCGTCGTCGCCAATGAGCATGCGCTTGGGATCGGTGGACAGGGTGGTCTTGCCGGTGCCGGACAGACCGAAGAAGATGGCGGTCTCATCGTTCTTGTTGGTGTTGGCAGAGCAGTGCATGGAGGCAATGCCCTTCAGAGGCAGCAGGTAGTTCATGTAGGAGAACATACCCTTCTTCATCTCACCGCCGTACCAGGTGTTGATGATGATCTGAACCTTCTTGGTCAGGTTGAACACCACAGCGGTCTCGGAGTTGAGGCCCAGCTCCTTGTAGTTCTCAACCTTGGCCTTGGAGGCGTTGAGCACCACGAAGTCAGGCTCGCCGAAGTTAGCCAGTTCCTCAGCGGAGGGGCGGATGAACATGTTCTTCACGAAGTGAGCCTGCCAGGCTACTTCCATGATGAAGCGGATCTTCAGGCGGGTGTTGGGGTTGGCACCGCAGAAGGCGTCAACGACATACAACTTCTTGTTGGAGAGCTCCTTGCCGGCAATCTTCTCCAGCTCGTTCCAGGTCTCAGGGGTAACGGGCTTGTTGTCATTCTTGTATTCGTCGGAGGTCCACCAGATGGTGTCCTTGGTCACGTCGTCCATGACCCAGAACTTGTCCTTGGGTGAACGGCCGGTGTAGATGCCGGTCATAACATTGACCGCACCCATCTCGGTCACCTTGCCCACGTCGTAGCCGGTGAGGGAGGGATCGGTCTCATCCTGGAACAGCTGCTCGTAGGAGGGATTGTAAACAATCTCGGTGGCGCCGGTGATGCCGTATTTTTCAAGGCCTAAATTTGGCATTGCTTTTTCTCCGTAACATTGAAAAAACGAAAATATAACACGGGGCACATTGTAAATGATTTTGGGGCTCTAGTCTAATCCCCGGGCGCCTTTTTTGGGGTCAAGGGGAGGCTTCGGTGGTGGGGAAAAAATGCCCCGGCCAAACGGCCTGGATGACCCTTTAGAGTGTGCCCCGGAGGGCCTTTCCGGGGTCTGGGCCGCATCCCGCCCGCCGCTTTCCGGGTTTGTCCCCCGGCAGGTGCCAACTTCCCTCCGGTCCGGAGCAGGTCAATGATGTATAATGCCCCGGAAAAGAGTCCGGGATGGACAACTGAAGCGCCGGCAGACGGCTGAGCGCACTCCCATTCCGGGTAAGTTTTGGCACAAGGAAAACGGCAGGCACAGGATGATAGAGATCACCCCGAAGGCCCGGGAGAAATACAGGCAGCTGCTCAGCACCCGGGATGAGAACACCAACATCAGGATCTTCGTGGAGCATCCGGGCACCCCGGAGGCGGAGTGCGGCATGGCCTTCTGCCCCCGGAACATGTATGACCTGGCGGATCTGGTGTATGACTGCGGCGGCTTCAAGGTCATTGTGGATCCCATTTCCGATCCCTACCTGGCAGACGCCGTGGTGGACGTGGTGGATGATGAGTTCACCCTGAAGTCCCCCAGCATCACCAAAAACCAGATGGATCCCGCCATCCCCCTGGAGAAGCGCATTGCCTTTGTAATTGCCACTGAGGTCAATCCCGGGATTGCCACCCATGGCGGGGCAGTGCAGGTGGATTCCTTCAGTCCGGACACCGGGGAGCTCCGGGTGCGCTTCCAGGGTGGATGCGTGGGCTGCGCATCAGTGGGGATCACCATCAAGGACGCCCTGATGCGCCGGCTCAGACAGCGCTTTCCCGGGACGGATCTGAAGGTGGTGGATGTGACTGATCACAAGGTCACTGAGGAGACTTACGGCGGGGAGCGGGGAAAGACCCTGGCGGGATGAACTGATCCCGCAGGATGCCAGGGCGCCGGCGGGAAGTGCTGATCCTCCAGGCGGCATGGTGCCGGCGGGAGGAAATCAAGATCAGATCCGGATCAGCGGATCTGGCAGGTGTAGGGGGCGGCCTTGCTGCCGTCTCCGGTGCAGATCATGGATTCGGTCTTGGCATGGATCACCGGCCGCACCGTGGCCAGGGTGGACACGGTGGTGGGGGTCACCTGCATGTCGCCGCTGCTGGAGTTGAGGGGCGCCGGGTGCACGGCGCACACGGTGTAGGGCATCATGCCGCAGGGAGTCCTGGTCCACCAGGAGTTGTCCATGGGGTTGTCGCCCTCCCCGGTGACCCGGGCATTGTCGAACTGGTTCTGCAGGTTCAGATCCTTGTTGGAGTAGACCTGGCTGATCTCCTCCAGGGAGGGTATGGTCACCAGATCCTTGACCTCACGGTAGTAGTAGTTCCTGAAGTTGATGGAACGGAACTTCCGCAGCATCAGGGTCATGTCGTTTTCCGTGAGGGTGTCGGCGTTGGGGAAGAGCCTGATGGATCGCCACACCACCGCTGTGTGATCATCCTTGTTCACGGCCTTGGTCCGGTTCTCCGCCGTTACCATGTAGCGGACGGTGACCGGCTTGAGGATCTCCAGCTCCTGGGGGGTGAAGTTGGTCAGGAAGCCCCCTTCGTCCATGTTGTCCAGGTTCTTGCTCACCAGGTATTTGTTGGTGCCGGTGCTGTCGATGCTGGTGAGCACCGGCTTGGTACCGGGATATCTGACGCTGTTGTCCTTGGAGTTGAGCCATGCCCGGATGGTGGAGTTCTCATAGTCGGCGGAGCCGTACATATCCACGAAGGTCTCGGCGGTGTACTGCCGACTGCGCTCCCCGATCTTCATGGACTTGCTGGGATGATCCTTGAGTCCGCTCCTGTCGGTGCGGAAGCTGCCGCTGTGGGCCACGTCAAAGGGCTTGGCTGCGATCAGGCTGCGGGAGATAAAACTGGGCTCCCCGGTGGTCTGGTTGGTGCCGGCGTAGACCCAGAGCAGGGGCTGGCCGTGATAGGAGCCCAGCTGCATGATGTCGCCGGTCCGGAAGTTCACCGGATGGTACTGGGACATCTTCAGCATGTCCGGGGCATAGGCGTTGATCAGGGAGCCGGCTGAAAAAGCACACAGCACCGCCGTGAAGATCTTGAGCTTGAGGGACGCCCCCTGGACCTCCCGTCGGGGCTCTTTCACCACCGGCACGGATCTGGGGGGATCGCCTCTGAGACGCTCCTTGATGTAGGTGAGGAGCATTTGCTGGGACTTCTGCTCACCCAGTTCGGAAACCTTGATGAACTGCTTGCTGGCCAGGTAGTACTTGAGATCGTCAGTGAAGTCGTTCTCGCTGAGATCCAGGTTGTAGATGACGAAGGGCAGGCGGTTGCTGAACGCCATGTTGATCTCGTTCAGCACATGGGGGGAGGCATTGGCGCTGGAGGACAGGATCAGCAGGAAGACCTTGGCGCTGTTCAGACCTTGGGTGATGTGACCGGCAAAGACGCCGCCGTCGGCGGGAATGTCGTTGAGATCCAGCCAGGTGGAAATGCCGTTGCTGTCCAGCAGACGGACTATCTTCTGGGCCACCTCGTTGTCTTTGCTGGAATGGGATATGAATACGTCTTTGGATGCCATTTTATGCGTGTTTTGCACCACCGGTTGTGTTCGGAAGGCCGGTCCTTTGGGGCCGGGGCACAGCGTCCCGGGCGAATTATATCAGCATATGCCGCCGGTTGCAGTAACTAACTCCATCCGGTGACCGCCGCGGTCAGGGGGAATGTCTTTCCGCCTGCTGCCGGAAACCAGTCAGAAGTCCTCCTCAATGGTCCTGCTCAGGACCCCGTCCTGGAATCCCAGGCGCTCGGAGAAGAGTTTGAAGTCCGGCAGGCTGTAGAGCTTCTGGCTCAGGGTGACAGTGCCGTGCTTCTCCAGCAGGGCATTGGCAGCCTCCTTCATCAGATAGCCCCCCACGCCCCGTCCCCGGGTGGCCTCCAGGACCTTGAAGAAGTCGATAACTCCTCGGTCGGCGGAGATCAGTCCCAGCACCGAGCCGTTGTAGATGGCCACAAAGGATTCCCGTCCCTCTGTCTCCGGCAGTGTCCGGCCGTCCAGGAGCCGGTGCAGGCTGCCCTGGTAGGAGGCAAGGTCGATTTCGCTGATGTTGAACACGGAAAGTCTCATGTTGATCCTTAGTTTTTCCTGAGCCATTTCTGGGGATTGACTGGTGATCCCTTGTATCTGATTTCAAAGTAGAGGGAGGATTCCAGGGAGTGGTTGGACTGATCATAATAACTGAGCAGATCCCCGGTCCTGACGTGCTCCCCAACTTTGCGGACGGCCTTCTGGTTGTTGCCGTACACTGACAGGTAGCCCTCGCCGTGATCCACCACCACAATGATCCCGTATCCCTCCAGGGGGCTGGCCATGACCACGTCGCCGTCAGCAATGGACACCACGCCGTTGCCGGCGTTCCGGCCGGACTGGAGCAGCATGCCGGACCACTTGAGCTCGCCGGCCCGGGACTCACCGAAGCGCTTCACCACCCTGCCAGTCACCGGCCAGATGAGTTTGCCCTTCTGGGACTTGAGACCCTTGGGACGCTCCCGCTCAATCTGCTCAATGGTCTGCCGGGTGGCGTCATCGGCTGACAGACCATGCTTTTCTGCCTCGGCCTTGGCCTGGGCGATGCGGCTCTCCTCCTGCTGGCGCTTCTGCTCCGCCAGTTTCTTCTGGCTGGCCTCTATTTCCGCCTGCAGGCGGCTTTTCAGCACCTCAACCTTTTTCTCCTCGTTGCGGATGTTCTGGTTGATCACCGCATAGGTTTCCTGCTCCTTCTTCTTCCTGAGCTTCAGCAGTTCGGCCTCAGAGTCATGGTTTTCGATGATGGCCTTGAGTTCCTGGTTGTTGCCTTCGATTTCCGTCTGGTTCTTCCGGGTCTGGGCGATCAGCTTCTCCAGATCTTCAATCAGATCTGCCCGGGCCCGGTTGATGTAGCCGTGGTATTCCAGGGCGCGTCCGATGAGGTTCGGATCCTCCTGATTGAACACCAGCTTCACATAATCTGAGGAGCCCAGCTTGTAGGCCTCGGCTATCTGGCGGGACAGCAGTTCTGTTTGGATCTCCTTTTCCTTGAGGAGTTTCCGCTGCTCCGCCTTCAGCCTGGCAAGCCGGTGCTGGGCGTTGGTGAGCTCTGTTTTGGAGCGGGACAGCTGCTGGTTGATCCGGGCGATCTCGGACTCATAGCGCTGCAGCAGCAGTTCCAGCTCTTTCAGGTTTTCCCGGTTTTTGGCAATGCTTTCCTGGTGCTCCTTAAGTTCCTTCTTCATGGAGGCTACATCCGCCTTGGATGCGGCATCGGCGGTGCTAAGGCAGAGAGATAGGGAGAGCATGACGCCGGCACAGAGCAGGCCGGCGCCGGATCTTACGGTGCTGCGCAGATCCACCATTGCCATACGGGGATCACTTCAGGGTGAAGATCGGCTTGCCGCTCATCTCGGCGGGGATCTCCATGCCCATGAGGTACAGCATGGAGGGAGCCAGATCTGACAGCTTGCCGCCTTCCCGGGCAACGGCGCTGCGGCCCACATAGATCAGGGGCACCGGCAGGTTGGTGTGGGCGGTGTAGGCCTCACCGGTCTCCAGGTTCTTCATCCGCTCGGCATTGCCGTGATCAGCGGTGATCAGGCACTCGCCCCCGACCTTCTTCAGGGACTCCACCACTCGTCCGATGGCGGTGTCCACGGCCTCGCAGGCCTTGACCGCAGCCTCATAGACGCCGGTGTGGCCCACCATGTCGCCGTTGGGGTAGTTGCAGATCACCACGTCATACTTGCCTGACTCAATGGCGCTGCACAGCTTGTCAGTCAGCTCCACGGAGCTCATTTCCGGCTGGAGATCGTAGGTGGCCACCTTGGGGCTGTTCACAAGGATCCGATCCTCGCCTGGAAACTCGGTCTCCACGCCGCCGTTGAAGAAGAAGGTGACATGGGCGTACTTCTCGGTCTCGGAAATGCGCAACTGGGTCTTGCCGTGGGAGGACAGCCACTCGCCGAAGGTGTTGGTCAGATTCTCGGGAGGGTAGGCGCAGGCGGTCTTGATGTCGGCCGCATACTGGGTGAGCATGACGAAATCCGCCAGTTTCGGGGTCAGAGCCCTCTGGAAGCCGCTGAAATCAGGGTTCACGAAGCTGCGGGTGATCTCCCGGGCCCGGTCGGCACGGAAGTTCATGAAGATCAGAGTGTCGCCGTCGCTGACGCAGGCGGGAGCGTCTCCTACCACCGAGGCCTTCACGAACTCGTCGTTCTCGTCCCGGGCGTAGGCGGCCTCCAGGGCCTGGGAGGCGGTGGCGAAGGGAGCAAACTCACTCTTGCCGGCGGTCAGCAGATCATAGCACTGCTGCACCCGGTCCCAGCGGTTGTCTCGGTCCATGGCGTAGTATCTGCCGACGATGGAGGCGATGCGCCCGGTGCCCAGCTCCTTGAACAGGGCATCAAACTTCTCAATGGAGGAGGCAGCGGAGCGGGGAGGAACATCCCGTCCGTCCAGGAAAGCGTGGAAGTAGATCTTCTGGGCACCCCTCTTGGCGGCAAGCCGCAGGGCTGCCTCAATGTGATCCTGGTGGCTGTGGACGCCGCCGGGGGACATCAGTCCCATGACGTGCACTGCCTTGCCTGCGCCCACGGCCTTGTCAATGGCGCCGCACAGAACCGGGTTCTCGAAGAAGTCGCCGTCCTGGATGGCCTTGGTCACCCGGGTCAGCTCCTGGTAAACCACCCTTCCGGCGCCGATGTTGGTGTGCCCCACCTCGGAATTGCCCATCTGGCCGTCAGGCAGGCCCACGTCCAGCCCGGAGGCGGAGATCAGGGTGTGGGCATACTGTGCCTCCAGGGCGTCAAGGTTGGGGGTCCGGGCATTTTCCACAGCGTTGAACTGCTTTTCCGTGTTGTATCCCCAGCCGTCCATAATGATGAGGGCCAATGTTTTCTTAGCTGACATGTTCAATCCTTAAGAAACGTGTAAATAACTGGTGGATTTTAACATATGCCCACCCTTTTTTCACCCTGCGCCGCCCGGGCGCCCGGGCATTGAGGCCCGTCCGGTGGCGTCTGCCTGGCTTGGGAAGGGCATCTGACGGGGCGACTGCGGGGCTTGCAATGAGGGCTGGCGGCATGTCTGCCGGCTGATGGAATGGTGGCGGCCGCTGAGGCCGACGCAATCGTGGCAGATCAGCGTGCCCCGGCAGGACGGAAGGGCTGCATTGGACCGGGTGCGCCCCGGCTGATGGGGCAGGTAATGTCTTTGGGTGACGTCGCAGTCCCTGCCGGGAACAAAACAGTGATCTGATTTGGATAAACAGGGGCGCAGTCTTCCGGATCTGCCAGAGGGGGATTTAAGATCCCTCTTTCGTTGCAAAGGGAGTTTTGACCAAACGTTTTTTTGAGGGGGAGCCGGGCTTCTGTGTCATGGCTCCCGCTGCTGACAGGACGGAAGAGAACAGATGGATATCAGGGAAAAATTCAGGAAGGATGAGACGGAACTCAGGGCGCTGGTTGAGAAGGCGCTGGACTATATCGGTAGCAAAAAGCTGGAGCAGGCATTCCTCTATGTCCGCAAGTCCGAGACGCTGAGTGTGTCCGTGCGGAAACAGATCCCGGAGAAGGTTGACTACTCCAACGGGCTGAGCATGTGCGTGACAGTGTTCAACGATCACTGCCGGGGCTCGGCCTCCTCCTCCAATCTGTCTGAGTCTTCTGTGTTCAGTGCCATTGACGCGGCGGCGGACATTTCTGCCCACACCAGCCGTGACGAGTTCTGTGGCCTGCCGGAGAAGGAGGATGTCCAGTACGAGGTCACTGATTTTGATACCTTCTATCCTGAGGATGCGGATCCGGATGCCATGATTGAGCGGGCGGCGGAGCTGGAGCGCATCTGCCTGGCCCGGGAGGGGATCAAGCAGGCCGTCAGCAGCACCGCGGCCAACTCCAGCGGCATGATTGTGGCCGGCAGCACCATGGGCCAGGTGGTGGCCTTCCCCTCATCCTTCTTCTCCTCCTCCGTGGGACTGGTGGCTGAGCAGGACGGTGTCATGGAGCGGGGCTCCGGCTATCACTTCTCCTACCGCTCTGACAAGGTCTGGCCCTTGGAGAAAATTGCCGATGAGGCGGTGAACGACACCCTCTCACGGCTGGGAGGCAGGAAGATCGCCACCCGGACAGCTCCGGTGATCTTGGACAAGGACGTGGCCTCCTCCCTTTTCATGTGGCTGGGCACGGCCATTTCCGGCCGGCCCCAGTACCGCCGGACTTCCTTCCTGGTTGACTGCCTGGGCAAGCAGGTCATGCCTGAGTGGCTGACCATCCATGAGGATCCCCATATCGTCGGGGAGATGGCCAGTGACTGCATGGACTCCACCGGTGCCCGGACAACCAAGAAAGACTTTGTCACCAATGGCGTGGTGGCCAGTTATATGCTTTCGGCCTATTCCGCCCGGCGGCTTAAGATGCGCAACACCGGCAACGCTGACGGCAATTACACCTGGCTCATTACCAACAGCGGCATCTCCAGGACCGATCTGGAGCGGAAGATGGACACCGGCCTGGTCATCACCGATATGATGGGGGTGAACTTCAACTCGGTTACCGGGGATGTGTCCACCGGATGCAGCGGCTACTGGTTGGAAAACGGGGTCAAGGCATACCCTGTCAAGGAAATAACAGTGGCAGGCAACTGCCGGGATCTGTTCATGAACATTGTTGCCATCAGCAATGACATCAATGAGAAGTCCTCCGTCAAGACCGGCAGTGTCCTGCTTGATCATATGCAGATTGCCGGGCAGTGATTTTGGCGGCGCGGCACCGCTCAGATAATGCCGCCAGGGGCGCTGGAAACCGGACGCCCGTCCAACCCAAGGCCGGAGGCTTCCCCTCCGGCTTTTACATGTCCGGCTGATGTCTGTTGTTGTGCGGCCCGCCCGGGCGACAATTTTCCGCCGCAGCCCTGGCGCTGAACTCATTCCCGGATCCCTTTCCCTCATCCGCTCTTTCCCTCCTGACATCGCCGCCAGCTTTTGTCCCAGGCTCCCTTACCGCTCTTGGCTTCCCTCCTGAACTGCCGATCCGGGGATCCTGGACATGATCGGAAAGATCTGGCACGCAAGTTGCTTGATAAATCTCAGCCGTGTCCTTGGAATGTTTCGGCAACTGCCGCCGGCACGGACTGTGCCCCTGGCACCTTCCGGGAAAGCCCCGGATATTATCAGTTCAGCTTAGGAGAAAATTATCATGGCTCTGTTTGTCAATACGAACGTCAGTTCGATCAACGGTCAGCGTAATCTGGCCAAGGCCACCCGTCAGTTAGACGGCTCTTATCAGAAACTGGCCTCAGGTCTGAGGATCAACTCCGCCAAGGATGATGCCGCCGGCCTCCAGATCTCCGATCGTATGACGGCTCAGATCAACGGCCTCACCCAGGGCAACCGCAATGCCAACGACGGCATCTCCGTTTGTCAGACCATGGAAGGCGCCCTGGACGAAGTCACCAACATGCTCCAGCGCATCAGAACCCTGGCCGTCCAGTCATCCAACGGCACCAACAGCCAGGATGAAAGGGATGCCCTGCAGCAGGAAGTAACTGATCTCACCGCTGAGATCCTCCGGATTGGCAGTGAGACCACCTATGGCAAGAACCTTTACTGCTTCAATGCCAATCCTCCTGCCCCCGGCAATGCCATTGGCGTGGGCGGTCAGATTGTTTTCCAGGTCGGTGCCTATGCCGGCAATACGGTCACCATGTCTTATCAGGCGATGTCTCAGATCCTGAATGCGCCCATCACCGTGTCCACGGCTATTACAACCGTATCCGGAGCCAACACCATCACCCTGGTTGCTGCAGGTGCAACTGGCATGACCACCCTCTATGTTGACTCCTTTGCTAATGCCCAGGCCGCTATTAACAACGTGGACAACATGCTCAAGAGCCTGGACTCCTACCGGGCCAAACTGGGCGCCTGCCAGAACCGCCTGGAGTCCTCAATCTCCAACCAGGAGAACATCATTGAGAATGTGAGTGACGCCCGCAGCCGGATCAGGGATGTGGACTATGCCTCTGAAACCGCCAAGATGACCCAGACCAACATCCTGCAGCAGGCCGCCACCTCCATCCTGACCCAGGCCAACCAGAAGCCTCAGGTTGCCCTCTCGCTCCTTGGTCAGTGATCAACAGTTAAAAAATCCAAAAGCTGAACATCGGCGGGTCCCAAGGACCCGCTTATGTCCGGCTCTCTTTTTTTTCTGTGATCTCTCCGTAAGACCTGCCTGGGGAAAGGAAGGAGAATGAGGACATATAGTGAGGGTGGGGACCGGCCCTAAACGTGGTCCCACAAGGCGTTAAAGCGGGAACTGGCTAAGAAATGAGCGCTTAGTCAGGAATTTCTATTCTTTTTGCAAAAAGGGGTTGCGCTGGCCCGAAAAGCGAGTATCATATGCACCTGTCGCCGGATGAAAGGCGGCACG
>CACZLZ010000026.1 GCA_902782145.1 uncultured Aeromonadales bacterium | reverse complement strand
CCCGGGGCGGGATCCGCCGCCAGGATCCCGGCGGGGAGTTCCAGTGGTATCCGGGCCTGCCGGTGATGATCACCCACAATGACTATCAGCTGGGGTTATTCAACGGTGATATCGGCATCACCCTGAAAACCCCCGGGGCCAGGGATCCCGGAGATCTCAGGGTGCTGTTCCACATGGCCGACGGATCCTTCCGCTATTATCCCACTTCGGCCCTGACGGATTTTGAGCCCTCCTTTGCCATGACGGTGCACAAGTCCCAGGGATCTGAGGCTGTGCATGTGCTGCTGATCACCCCCCAGAAGGACAGCCAGTTCATCACCCGGGAGATCCTGTACACCGGGGTGACCCGGGCCCGGAAGACGGTGACTTTGGCCTGTCCCGCTGGAAAGGATCTGGAGATCCTGGATCGGCAGCGGAAGCGGAGCAATGTGCGCTGCAGCTGTCTGGAGGAGCGGCTCTGCCTTGGCGGGGGCCGTGGGGAGTAAGGTGCGGCGGCCGGCGATCTGCTGATCGGTGGGGAGCCGGGCGCCTGGGACTGTCCGGGGATCCCGGCAGATCCTGCCCCGGAGGCAGGGAGCAGGGGACGGTCCGGTGACTCTGGTGAACTCTGGGGAGGAATAGCTGGGACTTCTGAGGATGCTACTGCCTCTGGCCCTTGTGATGGGCGCCGAACTGTGCCACGGGGATGAGATCGCCGCCTGCCATGAGGCGGAGAAAACCCGGGATGAGTCGGTCGCCGTGGCTGCTGCCTGTGCCCGGGCCTGTGAGCTGAAGGACGGTTACGGCTGCATGGCTGCCGGCTTTCTTTACGGCAAGGGAAAGTCGGTGCCCCGGGATTTTGCCCGGGCCAATGAACTTCTCAAGGCCGGCTGCGATCTGGCAGACGGGGTGAGCTGCTATTTTCTGGCCTACAACCGCTCCCAGGGAAACGGCGCTCCCCAGGATCTCCCTCAGGCCGCTGAGCTGTACTCCAGAGCCTGCGGCTTCGGTGTCCCCTCCGCCTGCCAGCTCCTGGGGGAAATGCAGGAGCAGGGCCGGGGAGTGGAGCAGGACATGAAGGCCGCTCTTGCCAGTTACCGGAAAGCATGAGAGCTGGGAGGCAGCGGTGCCTGTGAGCTCTATGTGGGGAAGGCGGAGAAGGAGTGGCTGTCCGGCGCCGACAGCCTGTGCTCCGAGGCGGTGTCCACCGGCAACCTGGGGGATGCCAACATTTTCTGCGTGAATTCCTGCGAAAGGGGACAGGGGGGATCCTGCTATCTGCTGGCGGTGCTTTTCTCCTACCTGCCGGAGATGCTTTCGGGGAACAAGCCCGCCGATCCGGCAAAGGCCCTGGAGTTCTACGAGCTGTCCGAGCATTTCTATAAGAAGGCCGCCGATCTCGGGGTGGAGGATGCGCTGTTCTTCCTGACAGATCTCAGGTGCTTCAAACTGGATGATGCTGCCGAGTGCCTCAGACTCGGAGACTGGATGGCAAGGGGCCAGGACGGGCAGGGAAACGATGGATCCTCTGATCCGGCAGGAGATCCTTCACCCCTGCCTCCGGAGTTCCGGAACAAAGGCGCCAGAATGGCCGCTGACATTTATGAGCGCGCCTGTAGCCTGGGGGAGAGCCGGGGCTGTGATCTGGCCCGGAAACTCCGGGAGCAGACTGAAGATCCTGCTGAAGGCGGTTAGATCCTGGGATCGGAAGGCGGCGTTAGGCTCTTAGGATCGGCAGGCGGCGGAGGATGGCTTATCTCGGCCGGCTGTGAAGGGCAGGGCAGCGGGAGGTGCTGGAGAAGACATCGCTGAGCAGTTTTCAGGAGATTTGCTGAACACTTTTCTGAGATTTCATTGAGCACTTTTCTGGAGTTTCATTGAGCACTTTTCTGAGGTTTCGTTGAGCAATTTTCTGAAGTCCCGCCTGAAGCCTTGCAGGACAAAGGTTTCTGCTGTCATTTCCGTTTCGCTCAGGCTTCGGATCTGATCCGATGTGCCCCTGATCTGCCACGGATACCGCCTGGAGAGGTGCTTCTTTCACCGATCCTAAGCAAAATCTGTTTTCCCCCACGGATTTCCCTTCCCTGACGGGTACAATTAGATCCCTGACGGGTACAATTAGATCAGAGGAGGCGCCGGTGCGCCTCCCGGAGTCATCCCGGCAGGAGGCCTGCGTTTTTCCCATGATCCCATTTTGTTCACCGCTGAACATCAGCCGACATTCCCTTTGCCGGGAGGCGGCCGGTTTCCTGCTGCTTCTGATCCTCCTCCTTCTGCTCCCCGCTGCTCCTTCCATGGCCCTGGATGCCGCCCCGAAGGCACAATCCGCCGCCGGGAGATCTGCAGGAACGTCTTCGGGCGGGGGCGGGCAGGAGGGATCTTTCCTGGGCCTATCATTGGGGGAACTGCGGGAGCTGGCCTCCCGGGAGGGAGCAGACGGCGCCTGGTACCGCTATGTCCTGCAGTGTGCCCAGGAGGTTTCCCGGATCTGGCAGGAAGATCAGGAGCTGGATCAGCGTGCCTCCGGGATCCTGGCTGATCGTAAGGCCGCCTGGGCAGCTGATGCCCGGCACAGCGCCCGGCTGCTGCGGGATCTTTCCCGGCTGTCGCCGGAGGAGATCCGCCGGGAGCTGGCGGCCCTGGAGCGGCGGAAGGAGGAACTCCAGCGCTTCATCCAGGACACCGCCGGCCACATGGATGCGGTGCGGATCCTGGCCTACAATCCCCCGGAGCGGCCGCGTCTTCCCCGGGAACTGCGGGATCTGCTGGCCGCCTCCGGAGAGGATGCCTCCCCGGATCGGGACACTCCTGCCGGCACGGCCCTTATGGCCCTGGAGGAGCTGGATGATGCCCTGCGGACCAGTTACCACCACCGCCTGGCCATGAGCGGCGAGACCCTTGAGCTGGAGGCGGAGCTGCTTACCCTCTCCCGCCGGGCCCTGGCGGACACGGAGCGGGTGCTCCGGATCCTGCGCTCCGCCGCATTGGAGCGGCGCCTGGCGGAGAACCGCATCACCTCCGGGGATCTGGCCGCCGGTGTCCCCGCACCTCTGGCGAATCTGTCCCGGGACAACCGGGAACTGGCGGGAAAACTGGAGGAGATCTACCGGCACTGGGGGGAACTGGATGAGATCCGATCTGATCTGGAGCGGCATCTGGCGGATGCGAAGCGCCACCGCCGGGAGCTGCAGAGCCAGATCAGCAGCTTCTCCCGGACTCTGTTCCTGGCCCGGCGCCTGTTTGACCGGCTGGAGCCCATACCACTGTTTCCCCGGGGCCGGGACTTTAGGGAGCGCACTGAGGAGCTGCGGATCCTGCAGTATGATCTCAGCGAGGAGCTGGAGAAGATCGCCGTTGCCGGAACCTGTCCCCGGGAACTGTATCCCGGGTGCGACGAACTTTCCGGGGAGGACGGGGCGGCCTTCAGCCGCCTGCTGGGGGAGCGGCGTTCCCTGATCGCCCGATCCTGCAGCGAGGCCGGGGCCATGCTTTCCGATCTGCTGGAGATCCGGCGCCTGGGGGAAGAGTATGAGGCCCTCCGGCAGGACTTCAACAGCAGCCTCATGCAGGAGCGTCTGTGGACCCCCTCGGCGGAGCCCCTGGGCCCCGGGGTGTTCCGGGGGGCGGCGGAGGATCTCCGGGAACTGGCCGCCCGGATCCCATCGGGTAGAGGCGCCGGATCCTGGATCCTGCCGGCGGTGGCCCTGATCCTCCTGGCGGCCCTGCTGATCTGCCGGAAGCGCCTGCTCCGGATCGCCGGGATGCTCCGGGACCGTATCGGCGGGGCCACGGACTCCTTTTACCTGGCCTGGCAGGAGGCGGGGATCCTGCTGCTGCTGGCCCTGATCCCCACTCTGGCTGCCGGCCTGATCCTGACTGCCGTCGACATATTCCTGCTGCCTCTGGGGGGCGGGGACGGGCTTTTCATTCCCGGATCCCTGCTGATGATCTGGAGCGCTGAGACTCTGATCCTCATCCACGGTCCCCGGGGGCTGGACCGGGCTTTCTTCCGGGTGCTCCCGGATCCGGCGGACAGTTTTCTGAGGGCCCTGTCCTACCGGCTTATGGTGGCAGTGATCGTGCTGCATCTCTGGAACCAGCTGGAGCCTGCCGCGGCGGTGGAGGACCGCCTGGGGCAGCTGCTGCTCTTCATCCTGCTGCTGGCTTTGCTGATCGGCACCCTTCTCCGGCTGCTGCGTCTCCGCACCGCCGCCGACCGGCCCTGGACCTACGAAGGGGGCACTTTGGATCACCTGACCTTCAGCCCGGTGTTCCTGTCGGCCCTGGGCCTGGGGGGCACGGCCCTGCTGCTGGCCGCCTCGGAGGTGCTGACCTATTTTGGCTACTGCCACACAGCCCTGGTGCTCACGGCAAACCTGACGGTGACGGTGTTCATCGCCGACGCCGGGGTGGTGCTCTGCCGATCGGTGTTCCGGGCGGTGCGCCTGGCGGCGGCCCGGATCCGGCTTCTCCGGGCGGCCCTGGACAGTGCGGACGGGCAGGATCCCCATCAGGAGGTGGCGGAGATCAGCCGTCAGGCCCACTGGTTCATCAGCCTGATCTGCGCCAGCGCCTGTATCTTCCTGATCTATTCCCTGGTGTGGGACGATCTGGTGCATCTGACCCGCCATTTCCGGCAGGTGGTGCTGTACAGCACCTCCGGGGGCAGTGTGACATTGTGGGATCTGCTGACGGTGATCTACGCCCTGGCCCTGACACTGCTGGTGTGCCTGAACTTCCCGGGGTTCCTGAAGATGCTGATCTTCCACCGGGTCCGGCTGCTGAATCAGTACAGCTATTCGGTGATCACCGTCTGCAACTATCTGTTCATCGCCGTGTGCATTGTCTACTGCTGCCGGGTGCTGGGGCTGACCTGGGATCGGCTCCAGTGGCTGGTGGCTGCATTGTCGGTGGGCCTGGGCTTCGGTCTCCAGGAGATCTTCGCCAATTTTGTCTCGGGTCTGATCCTGCTGTTTGAGCGCCCGGTGCGCATCGGGGATACCGTCACCCTGGACGGCCACAGTGGCAAGGTCACCCGGATCCAGATCCGGGCCACCACCATCACGGACTTCGACCGCATGGAGTATGTGGTGCCCAACCGTAAGCTCATCACCTCGCCTCTGACCAACTGGACATTGAGCGACACGGTGACCCGGGTGGTGGTGCGGGTGTCCTGCCCGGTGGCGGAGGACACAGATCTGATCCGGGGGATCCTGCAGGAGGTGGTGCTGCAGTGTCCCCTGGTGCTCCGGGAGCCGTCCCCGACGGTGTTCCTGGCGGGCTTCAGCGGGGGGATCACCAATTTTGAGATCAAGGCCTTTGTGGCGGCGAATGATCACCGGAATCCCTGCATTGACGCCCTGAACGCCGGGGTGCACCGGGCCTTCGCCCGGCACGGGATCCGGCTTATCGCCTCCAGCGTGGATCTGCATATGTGCGGGGAGGAAGGCGGTGCCGCCGGAGCCGGGACCGGGAAGGAGTTTGCCGGGGCAGAGGGAGCCGGGGCGGGTGCAGGAACGGGCGCAGAACAGGGCACCTGATGGTATGGGAGCAATAGCGAAGTTTCGTCAGGTTGCGAATTAGTGGATGTTTATGGGAGAACTAAACCTGACGGCTGTGGTGCCAGAACGTAAAGGTATATGTATTTAGGGCAGGTTTCTAATGATTGATGATTTTTTAACGGAATCTGGAACATGACAGTTTCGTAATGGCTATTAAACCTTGTTTCAGTAGCAGTGAGAGATTAATCACAAAAGTTTTGTAAATAGTAAGTCTTAACTGTACAAAAAAAAAACAACAGTAAAATAAGAAATGGTCTGGGTATTGTTACCTGCTAATTTACGTTGTTTGTTATTGTGTTCTAATACTGAAATATGACAATTTTTTCGAATGATTTTTTCGAACAACTAAAAAAACTTGTTCAGGATGAATTAACTAAAAAGTTTAAAGAAAATCCTCAATATTTTACTGCAGTTTTTAACAAATCTTATAATAATATCAAGGATCCAAACGGTCTCTTGGATTATGGAACGTTAAAAGATTGCGAACTTAAGCGTGAAATTTTGCCGGAAAATATTGATTTAACAGAGATGGATTGCAAGTTTTCTGTATATCTTAAATTTGAATCGGTATTTGAGATTCAGAATATTGAAAACGGAGAGAATTCTCACATTTTTAATGACACACCAGTAGAGATTCCTGTAACCATAACTAGGGACGCATTGGGCAATCTCAGATTGCTATTGGACGATAAAGATATTAGTGCGGATGATATGATTATTTAACAGGTGGCGTAAGATGACTGGTGTTCCTTTATTAATTGCATGGCTTTTAGTGCCGGCTTTAGTATTTTATGGCATAAGATGGTTAGTTTCCAAAATTCCGGAATGGAAAGATGATATTGCTCAAGCAGTTAAAGAGGTAGATGAGGAAAGAGCAAGACGACAGAAACTTGACGAGGATTACAAAAGAGCGGTAATTGAAGCAAACGAAAGAGAGAAGAGGAACAGATTTTAGAAAGGTATTTGAAATGATTGAAGAATAGCAATGAAAAGCTTTAGATTTTTTTACTAACTTCACTTTTTTTTAGCACCAGTTATTGCTGATGTAATTTATGATTGCAGAGATGCGAATTTAGCGCATGACTATTCAAATCAAAAGCTTTCGATTCATGCGTGGCAGCGTGTAATGAAAGTAGCGGATATGCGTGTGATGTTATTGGAGAGTATTATTATTATGGTTATGCTGTAAATCAGAACAAACAACAAGCAATTAAATACTTTGAAAAAGCGTGTGCTTTGGTCGATGCAGACGGATGCTTTAATGCCGGAGTTATGTATCGTCTCGGCGATGGCGTTAGACAGGACCTCAAAAGAGCCGGAGTATTATACAAAAATGCGTGTGATTTGAATCGTGGGGACGGTTGCTTAAATTTAGGTGTCCTCTACCATAATCCTAAAGGTACAGATCATGATTATATCACAGCAAATAAATATTATGAAAAAGGTTGTTCGTTGAAAAGTTCTTTAGCATGCTATAATTTAGGTATTAATTACCAACTTGGACTTGGTGTAAGGCAGGATAAAAAGACAGCAAAGGATTATTACGGAAAAGCTTGTGATCTTGGCGAGCAGAAAGGCTGTGATAACTACCGAAATCTTAATGAGCAGGGGTATTGATTAGGTGGAATATAAACATTGTCATAATTCTGACTTGATAATAATTTAGGGTTTATCTACGACATTACAGATTTTTGAAATTGTGAATTGTAGTGGATAACTCAAAATAAACGGTTCTTTTGAGTCTGCTTTAGGATGTTGTGGATAAGATCAACACTTTTCTACAACAGAGCCTTTCTTAAATTCTTGTGTTTAGTTTGGTCCTAAACTCTTTCCTACAGCGAAAATTCAGACAAAACAGCAGAATCTTCGGAAGAACTCCGGTGGAGAATTACGGATAGTGCGTTAAGCGCAGGATATGGCACCGGTGCCCCTTGGCCGGATGATCCGGAGGAGTGTTCGGAATGTCCAGGAGACAGAGTCTGGGACAAGGCGGCAGAACCGCAGGCAGGGAAGGTTCCGATCCACTGAGTAAGATACCCGGCGGAATTGGCGGCAGCCAGTTCTTGATCCTTCAACTTCTGAAGGATAATCCCCGCATGACGGCAGAACTGGTTTCCCGGCGCCTGGGCCTGTCCCGGAGGGGCGTGGAGTACAGTTTCCAGAAGCTTAAGAAACTCGGGCTTGTTGTCCGCCGTGGCCCCACCAAAAACGGTTACTGGCAGGTCATCGGCAGATGACCGCCTTCTGGCGCGAGATCGGGAGAGGCTGTCCTGGGCAGGGAACGCCGGATACCAGAACCATGGGGTGCTCTCTCGATCACGGAGCCGGTTTGGCGCCATACTTCCATTTGAGGAAACTCCTGGGGAGGACTGGAAGTGGAACTTGTCCTGTATCACGGATCTGAGCGGATCATCATGCAACCACGGCCTGATGCCGGCAGTGGGTGCAGGGATTTCGGGCGGGGCTTTTACTGCACCCGGAGTCCCGACATGGCCCGGGAGTGGAGTGTTAGCAGAGGGCGGGACGGCTTTGTCAGCCGTTACATCCTGGATCCTGCCGAACTGACAGTTCTTGATCTGAGCAGCAGCGGCTTCACCATCCTTCACTGGCTGGCTGTCCTGCTGGCAAACCGGCGGTTTGACACGGTGTCGCCTCTGGCAGTTGAGGCCCGGGACTACATTCTCTCCGTTTTCCACGTAGACTGCTCGGGCTATGACTGCATCACAGGCTGGCGCGGGGATGACAGTTATTTTTCCTTTGCCCAGGATTTCCTCAGCGGAGCCATATCCTGCCGTCATCTGATCAGATCCATGGCCCCAGGCGAGACCGGACAGCAGTTTGTCCTAAAGAGCCGGAAGGCCTTTGATGCCCTCCGCTTTGACGGATATGAGACCGCATCTCACAGTGAGTGGTATCCGAAGCGCAGATCCCGGGATGACTCAGCCCGGCGGGAGTATCTTGATGCTGAGCGTTACCGGATCCAGTCGGGCGATCTGTTTGTCACCCAGATCCTTGGAGAGAGGATGAGACCCGATGATCCGCGCCTACAGTGAGATGTATCTTGACCGGGCGCAGACGGCACTGGCTACCATGCTTGACTTTGCAGTGAATGATCTGGGGTGGGATCCTGACGCTTTTTTTGAGCTGTTCATGATCTCCGGGATCGCCGATCGGTTCGGATCCGGAGATCCGGCTACCGTGGCCGGGCGTTCCGGAACGGAGATCGCTCTTGACGTTCTTGCCCGGTGCGGCTTTCCTGAAACGGCGACGGAGCCGCGGATCCGCTTTGACCGCACGGAGGAATACTGGACCGGATGGGCTCTGGCCTATTACCAGTGGTACTGCGCCCGATCCTTCAGAAGCATTATCCGCAGTGTTCCCGTGTCCCGGATCCGCAGTCTCTATCATCCTTACCATGAGATGGATCTGCGGCAGTTTGCCGATCAGATGAACCGTCTCTGCCGGCAGGCAGAGCCCGATCCTGCCCTGAAGAGACTCCGTCTTGGGGCGGCTCTCAGTCAGCGCCGTCTGTCGGAGATCAGTGGTGTTCCCCTGCGCACCATCCAGCAGTATGAGCAGGGACAGAAGAACATCCGGCATGCCAGGGCTGAATGTCTGCTGATGCTGGCCTCGGCCCTCTGCTGCTCCGTTGAGGAGCTGGTGTAGGGGATTGTCGGCAAGGCAGTGTGCGTATGGATCGGCCGGATCGGCGGCGTTCCCGGTATCCGGCACACAGTTTCTCACACGTCGCACAGTGCCAGCATGTAAGGCGGGATCCGGAGCACGCCGCCGCTCTCCTCCAGGTTTTTCGGATGGATGATCAGCGGTCTGACCGCTTTGCGCCGGAACTGCTCCATAAATCGGCCCACTGACAGGGTGCTGTAATTCCGGGATGATCTGATCTCCACAGGCCGTACCCGGAAATCGGTGGCACAGCCCCCGGGGAGCAGGAAGGCAATGTCAATGTCATTCCGGTGCTTTTCCGTGCTGTACCTGGTGAAGAAGTACAGCTGGGCGCCTTTGGCACTCAGGATCTGGGCAATGGCATTCTCGTAGAGCATGCCCTGATCAAGGGATAACCTGCCGTCCATGATCCTGCTGAACATCTTCTGCCTGGCGGCTTCGTTGCCGGCAGCAGCAAGGGTGGCCAGCAGCCCGGTGTCTCCCATGTAGCATTTGACCGCCGACTCATTTTTGCTCAGGGCAAACCCCTTACTGGGATCATCACATTTGTAGCAGATGTTGCAGAGCATGGAGTCACCGAGCCAGAACAGGGGATCGCTGTACCGGTCAAACTCCGCGCACGCCTTGATCCTGCTCAGGACCACCTTCTTTTCCCTGGCGGACAGATAGCCGGGGATGTTCCTGAAGATCCCCGCCGCCCTTGCACTGTAGCGCCGAGGTGCCTGCCGGATCTCCTCCTGGCACTGGTTCAGAATGTCCCGCTTCTCCGCTTCAGCGGCCAGGAAGTCCCGTCCGCTGTTCCTGTAGGCGGTCAGTGCCCCGGGCATTCCCCCCACAAGGATGTACTCGCTGAACAGGTGCATGACCCTCATGTGCAGGCTCTGCTCCAGGGGCTGACGCTGCTGAAAGCATTCCCGGATGTGCTCAATGAGAGCATCATGCCCCATGAAGAGCAGGAATTCCTCAAAGTCCGCCGGGTGCATTTTGAGCTTGCGCTCCTCGGAGGGGATGGTTATGGGGTCGACATTTTCCCGGATCGAGATCTGGGATCCGGTCTCAATGAAGTCGTATCTCCCGTCCGCCACCAGATATTTGACTGCCTCCCGGGCCTGGGGAAACTTCTGGACTCCGTCGAAGATGATCAGGGACTCCCGCCTGTGCAGGCAGGTGCCGTACTCCAGGGAGAGGATCTGGAAAAAGATGTCCAGGTTGTTCAGGCCGCCGTCATAAAGGCTGAGGATCTTCCTGCTGGCACAGTTGAAGTCCACCAGGATGTGGGAGCGGTATTCCCTCCGGGCAAACTCCGTGACCGTGGTGGTCTTGCCAACCTGCCGGGCGCCCTCAATCAGCAGAGCCTTGGTTCCTTTTGCTGTGTTCTTCCAGTTCAGGAGTCTGTCGTAGATCTTGTGTCGGATCATGGGTCTTCTGGTGATCTGGTTGCGGTGCTGCCGGGGCATGGTGTGGGAGCCTGACCGGTTTTGCTGGCAATGCTCATGGTTGCATGAGACAGAGAAATGTCCGGGGCAGGGTGATGGTCCTCCAGGAGTCACCACTGGCCGGCTTCTCATTGCCAGATCCGCAGCGAGGACACCACCTGTGCTGCATTCACTGTTCAGAGATGGCAGGCTTCTGGTTTCCCTCTTCCTCGGATCTGACGGTGTAGGACCGCCTGATCATTTCATCAGTGATCACGCTGGAGGACGGTGCCTTTTCGGGTCTGTCACCTCTGGCCCTGTTTCAGGCATCCTCGCAGCGTGTGATATAGCGCACAGATCATCACCGGACTCACAGCCATAGGCGGTCAGGATGCAGTTGATGAACCACTCCTCTGAATCGCTGAAGGCATGAGGGAACTGTAATTCCTCCGGTCGGACAGTCTGGTTTTCCTGGAGTTTGCGGAACAGATCCGCGTTTACTGGTCCGTCTGCCCATGCCTGAAACTCTTCCCTGTACAGGGGAGTGTCAAACCAGATCAGAGACCATACCTTGCAGTAATAGCAGAGGTCTTGCAGCTGCAGTAAGGTGACTGATTTCCTGCTCTTTACGATGTGGGAGGCAACCTCAAGAACCAATGGACTGGTTGATTCCAGTTTCTTCAGGGGATCGTACAGCGGGATCCGGTTCTGCCTGCAGCTGTCAGCGCACAGATCAATGATATCATCCAGGGCCGTATATGCGTCTGCCGCTGTCATTCCGTCACAGCATGCACCAGACACTTCGGGGGCCTTGGCAACATAGAGATTATCCGAGAAGGAGAAATAGAAGAGTTTGTTGTAAGCCGTGCTCATTGATGTGCCGTTCCCGGATCAACTTGATCAGATATCTGGAAAGAAACTGGTTGTTGGACATCTGAACAATAGTTGTTTTCCCGTGCTTTGAATAAAGAATGCGTTTGCCGCAGACACTCTGCACCCCAAAGTCTGATACTCTTAGAAACAGATCACCTTAAATGTAAAGATGCCTCAGAATAACACACATCCCCTGGTCACAGGGGGGCAGGCTTATAAGTGTGCTATTGCTGAGGATCAGATTTCCACAAAGTTGAGTCCATTCATAACATGCAACTTATTCATTTTGCTTATTCAATTACAGAAAAGGACTCGCAGTTAAGTATTTTGTTTTTCTGACCAGAAAATTCTCCAGTAATTTCAACATAATTTCCTTCGGTGTGAGCTTTTATAGCGTTTAGATAATCCTCTCTTGATAGGCTTGCTACACTTGATTTCTTATTGCCATTTTCATCTAGGTATACTACTGTAATTTTTCCGGATGTTCTTGTTTCCAGTTCAGGTGAAGATTCTAACTTTTTTATCCGACCGACTATCTTTACAGCTTCTTTTTTTGCTTCTTTTAATTTATTAATTGTATCTGATATCGGCTGGCAATAGTCATAGGATAGTGCAATTTTACTTTTGCTGGTTCGATTGATTTTAACAGAAGGGGACCATTGTGCAATAAATTCCAGATTTGTTCCCTCAGAATTTAAGTTTAAACCCATTAATGCTTCAAAAAAATTTGCACTTATTATTGTATTTTCAGAAGGTGTTGCCAAGTTGGTATAATCACCGGAGTCAATTGAGGCTTTGATCGAGGCAATGTTGGTCATTAACCTATTTGTTACTTGCCTTGTTAATGAGTATGCACATTGTTCTTCATCAGAAAAAATGCTTAATTGTCTAAATGATTTCTGTTTATCAATCTCAGCAAAAGGACACACTATGGATACAACGTAACTGCCTATTTCTGTTTGCCCAAATCTGCAACTATCAATAAATTTGGAAACGGTGTCGTCGATCCTTCCTTGATGATAACGTTTAGGGTTTATAATATCTTGTGCTGTTGCTACTAATAATTTCTTGGCGTTTTCATATATGCGAATTCCGTCATCGATTGTGATACTGCCTGTTTCTATATTATTGTTGTCTAATCTAATTTTTAGTATATCTGTATTAGGATTCAATAAATATAGCATTAATTGTTCGGTTGATTGCTTCTCAACTGCAGAAACGGTTTCAATGGCATCATACATGGCGCTTTTATAATCAGATAATGTTCTGTCTATTGGTAGAATTATTTGATAAAAATCATCGCCTGTTAATTTATACTGAAAGATTTTTATATAATCTTTTTTTGTGGGAAAGCTAGTCCATCCAGTGCTTGTCAAGTATTTTGCAAAGGTAAGAGGATTTATTTTTTCAGTTAAATCCTTTAAGTTTATAGTGTATATCATGACGGCCATTCCTCAGTTGCAATCTTTGACAATGCTTCTAATAAAAATTCCTTATTGACAACATTTGTTTTGGGAATTTCAATAGTAACGGAACTTGTATTGCTAGATAATGGTGATCTCGAAAAATCTGCCCAATACATTCTTCCTCTGATTAACAACTCATCTAAATTAGATTTAACCCAAGAATCTCTATCTTCAGGTAAAATAAGTAACCCTAGAATTATTGGTGTTGTGCCTTTTATGCATAGATCGTTGTAATTTTTAACTTTCAATGTGTATTTAATTGTAACATCTTGTTCTTTATACGATGAATGTGAACATGTGCTTTTAAGTTGGATACGGAGAGAAGCATCAACAGTCGTATTTGGTAGTTTAATTCTTTTTTTGATAATACCATCTGTACTATCGTCATCATGTCGTTGAGTGTCATACGATATTCCCGCTGAAGCACAAAGAGCTGAAATATAACTAATATGGATGTCTTCCATATGGCTCGACGAAATCACAACAATCCACCTTACAATCTGCTATATATTCTTATTATGCATGAGATAATATCGTTATTTGTTTTTTGGGGGGCTTTGGGGCTCTAACGCCACCATTCAGTTGGCACTGATATCACTCTTACGAATTGCATTGGTATATGTTTAACCATGGCATCCAGCCGGAATCTGTGACTTGGGGATCAAAAAAGGACACAAAAAAACTTTTCAGCAAACTTTGGGACTAGATTATAGCCAGAGGATAAACTTACAAAGTTTGGAGAAGAACTTGCCCAAATCAAGTTTAGGGTATCATGTTAGACCGTATCGCAAAGGTTGTCGACCAAAATCAAGATGTCCGCTTGTGAATAAGTGACTGTGTCCAGTAAAACCTGCGCAATATCGCAGTCTGAGTCTTGAACTCACTTGGAGAAATCTTTGAAACCTTCGATTTCAGGTTTACACTGCGGAAAGGGTGATTTCTGGCGTGTCAGTATTGTTGCGCCGTGTGTTTTGGTGACTAATTGCCGGGAGTGCGCAAGGTAATTTTCAACGGTTTTGCCGGCGATGCGCAGGATAACCTGATGGCATTTCGTGGCTTTGCGGCTGCAGTCAGCGTGGTTCCCAGTGTGTCATACGGGGTTCCAGTGAGTTCAGAACTGAAATTGCCGGCAGTGCGCAAAGTGCTTTGTGCTTGTTTTGCCGGCAGTGCGCAGGATAACCCTAGTCTTTCGTGGCTTTGCAGTTGTGGAAAGGGCCATTCATGCTGTGCCAGAAGGGGGCGCAAGGTGATTTGTGCCGGTTTTGCCGGGATTGCGCAAGGTGATTTCTGACGGTTTTGCCGGGATTGCGCAAGGTGATTTCTGACGGTTTTGCCGGGAGTGCGCAGAGTGTCTGCGGTAACCGGTGCCGGGACACCTGAACCGGATCACCGCATGCCGGATATGCGGGTGTGCTGTACTCTGGGTGAATTGAGAGCCGCCGCCCGGAACTGGTTTCCTGTCAGGAGAGCTTCCGGGCTGGAGGGCGGGGCAGAGTACTGCCGGTTGCGGGTACGAAGAAAGCCGGTGGCGGGTATGAAGAAACCAGCGGTCGGGCAGGAGCAGAAGCAGTAACTCCTACTCCTGGTAGACCCCGAAGTGCTTCCGGGAGTAGGCCACCCTCTCCTCCACGGTCATCCGGGGATCGTCCTTCAGCAGTTTCTCAATCTGTCTGAGCCGGGGCAGGAGTCCGGCGGCGTTGGCAATCTGGATGGCCAGGCCCGGCCGGGCGTTGAGTTCCAGGAGCATGGGACCCTTGTCCCGATCCAGGACGATGTCCGTGCCGATGTACCCCAGTCCCGACATCTCATAACAGGAGGAGGCCAGGGTCAGCACCCGCTCCCAGTGGGGAACCTGCAGTTTGCTCAGATCGCTGCCGGTGTCCGGATGGACGTAGACCGGGGTGTTGAACTGCACGGCCCGGACGGCCCGGCCGGTGTTCAGGCACAGGCCCACTCCCACGGCGCCCTGGTGCAGGTTGGCCTTGCCGTCTGACCGGGCGGTGGACAGCCGCATCATGGACATCACCGGGAAGCCCCGGAACACGATCACCCGGGAGTCCGGCACCCCCTCGAAGGAGTAGCCGTCAAACACATTGTCAAAGTGGATCAGTTCCTCGATGAGAACCTTGTCCAGCTTGCCCCCCAGGGAGAAGAGTCCGGCCAGGATGTTGGAGATGTGGCGTTCGATGTCGTGGACCGTGATCTTCTGGCGGTTGGGCTTCAGGAAGTGATCTCCGGATCTGCCGGCCACCACCAGGATCCCCTTGCCGCCGGATCCCTGGGCGGGCTTGATGCAGAACTCCGTCCGGTCACCGATGAGGGAGGTGAAGCCCCCCACTTCATGCTGGTGCCGGATGCAGCCAATGAGCACCGGCACGGTGACGCCGTATTTCATGGCTATGCGCTTGGTCTGGAGCTTGTCGTCCACCAGGGGGTAGAGCTCCCGGGGATTGTAGGGGCTGATGTAGCGGCAGTTGCGCACATTCATCCCCATGATCCCGATCTTTGCGAGTTTGAAGGGGGAGGTGTAGTTCTTCAGAAAGCCGAACATGGATCAGTCCCCGCTGCTGATCTTGCCGGAGGATCCCGGCTGGCCCTGGGCGCTCAACTCGTCCACCAGGGGCTTGAAGCGCTTGAGCTCCGTGAGCCGGTACCCCGAGTAGTTGCCCAGCATCAGCACCAGGGCGGCAATGATGAGCTGCAGGCCCAGGAAGTTGAAAGTCAGATGCTGGATCAGCAGACTGCTCATGGCAAGGTATGCCAGGATGGCCACCAGCAGGGATCCGCCACCCTGGACGAACACCTGCCGGGCGCCCTCTTCCTCCCAGAGGATGGACATTCTCTCAATGGTCCAGGAGAGGATGATCATGGGGAAGAAGGTGATCTTCATGCCTTCGGTGATCCCGAACTGGAAGGTGATCACCGTCAGGAACACAATGATCCCGATGACCGCTATGATCACCGAGGATATCCGGGCCACCAGCAGCAGGTTCAGCCGGGACAGGTAGAAGCGGATGATGAGGCCGATGCTGACAATGAGCAGCAGTCCCACCACGCCCACCAGCAGATGGGTCTTCATGAAGGCCATGGCGATGAGCACCGGCATGAAGGTGCCGGAGGTCTTGAGGCCCACCACAATCCGGAGAAACACCACCACCAGCACCCCCACGGGCAGCAGCAGGATATCCCGGAAGATGGCCTGCTCCTCCAGGGGCAGCAGATCCAGGGAGAAGTTGATGAGCTCGGTGTTGCTGAACTTCTCGCTCAGGGCGGTGCGGGCGGGGACATACTTCCGGGCCATGGAGAAGCTGGCCTCGGCGTTGCTGCCTCCGGTGAGATCGATCAGTGGGGTGCTGTTGTACTCCCAGAGGAGCACATCCTCAGGATGGCCGAAGGAGCCGTCCCGGGGATCCAGCAGAAAATAATCCTCCCCGTCAAAGAACTGCACCATGTCCTCTAGGCTCTGGCGCTTGCGCTTGTCCTTCAGGTTCAGCACATTCACCACCCGGGCGGGGATCCCGGCCCGGAGCAGGAGATCTGTGATGAGCACCGAGGCCTTGGTGTCCTTCAGCAGCAGCTTGGCGTTCTGATCGGCGGAGCTGATGATCTTGTACAGCTCCGTCACCAGGGTGGCGGTGTCGGCGGAGCGGCCCCGGGCGGCGGTGATCAGGGCGTTTTTGGCGCTGGTGGTGATATCGTCATCCTCGGAGAAGCGGATCCGGGGGATCTTCACCTCCTGATCCCGGGCGGCGGGATCCTTCAGGATGTTCACGGTGTAGAACAGCTCCTGGGGCCCCGAGGCCTCCCGGGTGGCGTAGATGGCCCGGCCCTGGTTCTTGTCCTGGGTGAAGTTCACCCCGTAGCCGGGGCTGGAGGGGGTCTCGGACAGCACTGTGAAGCCCCGCTGGCTCCGGGGCACGGCGAAGGACAGCTTCACCGGCTGGTTTTCCTGGTTGGCGCTGAAGCGGATCTTGGCCTCCACGGACCAGATCTCCCGCTGCTCCGAGGGGAACCAGGGCACCTCAAAGGCGATGTTGCGGTACAGCATCAGGGCCGCCCCCAGCAGGAACAGCAGGGTGATGATCAGATAGTAGGACTTGCGTGACATCATGGTTGGTTGTTGACTCCGTCCCCGGACACAGGTGCCCCGGCTGCCTGGAGCCGGGGCGGGGGGGTTATTTCATCTTCTTCTTGCCGATGTAGAGGGAGGCCTCGGGTCGGCCCTGGTTCTGCTCCAAGCCGATGTCCACGACGACATCGTCCTTCATGAACTCCCGCCCGAGAAGCATGGAATACTGCATGTGGCTGCGATCCACCAGGGTGAACTCAGCTTTCTTGGACACGTCCCCCACCTTCAGCTTCATCTGCACCACCGGGCGCTCCTGGGTGCCGTCGGCGTTGCTGGACTGGACAATGGCGGCGCTGCGCACCAGGCGGCCCTCCAGATGGTGCAGCTGCCCATCCAGATCCGGCAGATCAAAGCCCACCCATTTTTTGCCGTCCCGCTCAAAGCGCTCGATGTTCACCGCATGGAGGCCCGAGGTGGTGGCACCCGTGTCGGTGCGGCCTAGCAGGGCGATCTCGTAGTCCTCCAGAAGGCCCCACTCTTCAGAGCCGACGATGATCTTGCCGTCGGCGGACTTCTTGGTGGAGGGCTTGCTGCTGTACACCACCTCCTTCTCCGCAGTGCCTGCGGACTGGGAGGACTGGGCGGCGGCGGGGGCCCGGTCCCGCTTCAGGGCGGCCATCTCCTTCAGCAGGCGGCTGTTCTCCGCCCGGAGATCCCGGATCTGGCCTGCCAGGGAGGCGGTCTCCTCCTGCTTTTCCCGGATGTTCCGCAGTTCCGTCATGATGGCCTCGCTGGATGAGCTGTTTCCGGCCCTGAGCTCGTCCTGGGCGGCGGCCAGCTCCTGGAGCCGGGTGTCCATCTGGGACGCGTTCTGCACGCAGCCGGCAAGAAGCAGGGCGCTCAGAAGGGCGGTGGTTCTGTTCATGGATCTGTTCTCCTGGGCTATCCGGAGGGAACGCGCCGGCGTTCCCGTCCGGGCTTCAAAAACGGCTCAATTTTACTCTTGCACCGTTCAAAAGACAAAGGCAAAGGAAAGACACATGCGGCGTGTTCCCGCCGCTTTCCGGGGAATTTTGGTACAATAGCGCCGTCGGTCAGTGTTCTGACTATTCTATTGTTTTGTTTGGAGATCGCAATGAGAACACCTCTGGTAATGGGAAACTGGAAACTTAACGGCACCAAGGAGTCCGTCACCGCCCTGGTGAAGGCCCTGCTGGAGCCCGCCGCTGCCAACTCCGGTGTGGAGACCGCTGTCTGCGCCCCGGTGATTTTCATCGGCATGGTGGAGGAGCTGACCAAGGGATCCGCCCTGAAGTACGGCAGTGAGGATGTGGACGTGCACGTTTCCGGCGCCTACACCGGCGAGAACTCCCCGGCCATGCTTCGGGAGTTCGGCTGCACCTATGCCATTGTGGGCCACAGCGAGCGCCGGGCATACCACAATGAGACCGATGCTGTGGTGGCTGCCAAGTTCCGCGCCGCCCAGGATGCGGGCCTGATCCCGGTGCTGTGCATCGGTGAGAGTTTGGAGCAGTTTGAGGCCGGCCAGACCACCGAGGTGTGCGCCACCCAACTGAAGGCTGTCATTGACGCCTGCGGCATCGCCTCCTTCAGCAAGGCTGTCATCGCCTACGAGCCCATCTGGGCCATCGGCACCGGCAAGACCGCCACCCCGGAGATCGCCCAGAACGTCCATGCCGGGATCCGCAAGCTCCTGGCTGAATATGATCCTGCTGTGGCTGAGGGTGTCCGGATCCTCTACGGCGGCTCCTGCAATGCCAAGACTGCCTATGATCTGTTCCGTCAGCCGGATATCGACGGCGGCTTGGTGGGCGGCGCCTCCTTGAAGGCTCCTGACTTCCAGGTGATCATCGAGAGCGCTTCCAAGACCCTGTAATGTCAGGGCGGTCCGCAGGGCAGGATCCTGCGGTGGCGTTTTCTGATCAGATCTGATCACTGATGATCCCGGGCCGGGCCCGGGATCTTAACCCGTTCCCGGGGCGTGCGGCCGGATGAAGTTTCATCTGCCGTCTTCCGGGGGCGGGTTTTCTCTTTTGGGGTAAGGTACGGCGGCGGGCGGAGACGCCGGGGAACACTGCCGGGCGGAGACTGCCAGGTGTGGTTGGTGTGCTGTGACTCCGGGGCGGCTGCCGGGCGGAGATCAGCCTCTGCGGGCTTATGCTGTACGTACAACAGACTCTTATTGCCGTCTGGCCGATCCTCGGCTGGACAGTTTCTTTTTCCCGGATCCACCTTCTGCCGGACGCCTGTCCGGAGCGGGGCGGAACTGAACTGGGCAGGGATTGGTTGGGCTGGCCGGCTCTTCTCTGCGGTGAGCTGTGCCGCACCCAGGGATCCGGGCTCCCCTGCTCAGTGCACCCGGATCACGTCATCCCAGCATGTGGTGTAGCAGGGGGACCGGAATTTCCGGGAGGACTTCCAGGTGCTGGCCGGGGTTCCCTGACCCAGGAAGAACACTCCGGGGCCGCCGGAGGCGTTGATCCGATCCATGACCTCCATGAGCCGCTTGCCCTTCCCGTCGTCGTCCTGATGGGTGCTGAAGAGGCTCTGCTGGATCCCTCCCAGGCCGGTGAGTTCGGTGAGCATGACCCCCACCTTGCTGTACTGGGGACCCTGGCGCCACATGGTCCGCAGCAGATCCAATGCCAGGTGCATGAGCACCCGGGTGTCTGAGGTGGCGGGATCCGGCCGGGCGGACAGGGAGGCACTGTGGAAGAGTTGATCTTCCCGGTAGAAGCCGGTGCGGATGAAGACCGTGATCACCCCGGCTGCCAGGCCGTCCTGGCGCAGGATGGCGGCAGCAGATGCCGTGTGGGAGCACACCGCCTCGGAGACGGTGCGCAGCATGTCCGAAGGCTCGGACATGGTGGAGGAGTGGACTACTGACTTCCTCACCGCCGGGGAGTCCTCAAATTCAAAGCAGCTGACGCCGTTGAGCTCCAGGATGGTCCGCTGCATGTTGATCCCGAAACGGCGGCGCATGGCGTCGGGATCGCTGGCTGCTAGCTCCCAGGGGGTGCTGATCCCCATGAGGCGCAGCTTCTCCAGCAGCCGGGAGCCGATCCCCCAGACATCCTCCAGGGGGCACACCGCCAGGAGCCGGCGCTGCAGATCCGGATCTGAGAGATCCATCACCCCGCCGGTTTCCGGGTGCTTCTTGACGTAGTAGTTGGCCAGCTTGGAAAGGGTTCTGGAGGGGGCAAAGCCGATGCTCACGGGAATGCCGGTGGTCTTCAGGATGTAATCCCTGATCTGGCGTCCGGCGCAGACGGGATCTGCCCTGATGGCCGGCACCTCCCAGGCGTTGAAGAAGGCCTCGTCAATGGAGTACTGCTCCACTGAGGGGGCAAACATCCTCAGGGTGCGCATGATCCGGCCTGACATGTCCCCGTAGAGGGAGAAATTGCTGGAGAACACGGCAATGCCGTGGCGCCGGATCTGATCCTCGATCTGAAACCGGGGCGCCCCCATGGGGATCCCCAGGGCCTTGACCTCAGCGGAGCGGGACACCACGCAGCCGTCATTGTTGGAAAGCACCACCACGGGCCGGCGGGCCAGATCCGGCCGGAAGGCCTTCTCGCAGGAGACAAAGAAGTTGTTGCAGTCCGCAAGGCCGAAAAGCCGTGCCATTCCTGTCCTCCGTTTAGCTTGTTCCTGGCTGGATCATAGCAGGAATGACGCGGATACGGACATCAATGACCGTGTCCTGTGCGGCATGGCGGATCTCACGGATCCAGGGATCTGAAAAGTAAGGTGCCCGTTCAGGATCCTGGAGGGGTGGAAGGAAAGGGCAGGCTCAGGCTCTGGGACGGTGAAGGTGGATGTGGATGTGAATGTGAATGTGGATGTGAATGTGAATGAACTTGATCCTGACATGGGAGAAACCGGGGAAATGTGAGATGGATCATTGACATACGGAGTGATCCGGACTGACTGCTGGCGATCCCGGGGCAAAGATCTTACAATTTCTTCTTTGTCCGGCAGGCTCTGTCCTGCCACTGGGAGTGCTGCTGTAAAGGGAGGCGCAGATGGGAATGAATGACGGCAGGGGCGGTCCTCCGGAGCAGGACGAGGCTTATTTTGCGAGTCTGCTCCAGGACATGTCCGGTCCTTTTCCTCCCCAGCGGGGCGGTGCTCCGGAACCTTCGGTGCCCTCCCATGATCCCGGGGACAGCCTTCCCCCGGGCGGCCGCCTGTTCCGCACCTCCCGTTTCGGATCCGGCATGATGCCTCAAGCCGGCTCCGGTTTCCGTCCTGCTCCGGCCCCGGGGCAGGGGGGCGGTTATCCCGCCGGCCCCGGCGGCTTTTCCGGTTACGGCTCATCCCCCGCCTCTGAGCCCTATCCCCCGGGGAACTGGTCTCCGCCGCCGGTGCCGGACAGCATGAACATGGTGCCTCCCCCCTATGAGCCTTCCGGGCGGTCCTGGGGGACCGGCCGGAACTCCCGGAGCACGTCCTCCCGGGGCGGCTCCTTCCGGTCTGCCGCCTCCCGGGAGTCATCTCATCCCCGCAGTGACCAGGTGCTACACAACTTCAGCCTGGAGGAGGACAGCCTCACGGCGGAGGAGCGGGAGATCCTGGCGATCTTCCGCAGCGGCGGCCTGCTCAGCAGCCGCACTGCCTTTTTCCGGGAGCGCAGGCCCCAGACCGAGATGGTCAAGGCGGTGCTGGCGGCGGTGCGGGAGCACCGGAACCTGGTGGTGGAGGCAGGCACCGGCACCGGCAAGACCTTTGCCTACCTGATCCCCCTGCTGAAGCTGGGACTCCGGGTGGTGGTGAGCACCCGGACCATCAACCTGCAGGATCAGCTCCTGAAGCGGGATATCACCCATATTCTGGAGATCCTGGGCTCGGATATCCGGGTGGCTGCCCTGAAGGGACGCTCCAACTACCTGTGCCACGCGCGGCTGGAGGATGCGGAGGAGGCTGTGGGGAGGGAGGTGGCCGGGGTGGACATATCCTTCGGCGGCAACCGCGCAAGGGATCTGAAGAAGATCCGGGATTTCCTGAAGCAGGAGCCCAGCGGAGATCTGACTTTGATGAACACCCGGGGCATGGACCGCTCCCTTCTGGATCAGGTGTCCGGCCACTCCCATCTGTGCCGGGGCCGGTTCTGCGAGCACAGTGAGCACTGCTGCTTCCGTCTGGCCCGGAACCGGGCCGGGGAGGCAGATCTGCTGGTGCTGAACCACAACCTGCTGCTGCAGAACTATGTGATGACCCGTCCGCTGTTCAACATGACCCCGGACGTCATCGTCATTGATGAGGCCCACCACCTGCCGGGGGTGGTCCGGGACACCTTCACCAATGAGCAGGGCAACACCCCGGTGCGGCAGATCGCAGCCATACTGGAGCTGCTCTCCGGGATCCTGAGCGGGGGCCGGAAGAAGAGTGATGATGATGACGGCGGGCGGTCGGCCAAGTCCCGGGAATGCGCCTCCGCCTCCCGGAAGGCGGAGAAGCTTACCCGGCGCCTGGCAGAGGATCTTTACCGTCAGCTGTATTCCCGTTTCCGGAGCACCGGCTCTGAGCGGGGCGGGATTGCGGTCCTGTGTCATGAGGCATTGGAAAAGTGCCCGGGAGTGGCGGAGATCCTGAAGAGTTATGCCGGGGAGATGCTATCCCTCAACCGGGAGCTGGGGCTCAGGAGTCTGCTGGGCAGCCTCAAGGGCAGGATCCGGGGCATGGTGGACACCCTGAGCACCACCCTGGAGGGGCTGGTAAATGAGCTGGCGGAGACGGCTGAGACCTTCAGCACCCAGACCGCCAGGACTCCGGGCACAGTGAGGATCATCGAACTGACTGAAACCACCGTCAGCCTCCTGACCATCCCCATGGATGTGTCAGACTCCTTCAGCCGGCAGGTGCTGGATGCGCCCGCGCCGGCGATTGTCCAGGATGATGATGACGATGACTATCAGGACGCTGATGAGGCGGAGGACGACGGCGGGGAGGATGGTGATGATGAGTCAGCCCCGTCCGGGATCCGCGTGGCTGCCGCAGTGCCTGCGGCTGCGGTCACGCATCCGGTGTTTGTCTTCACCTCCGCCACGGTGACCTACCGCAGCTCTTTTGAATCCTACTGCCGGCGCCTGGGGATCACCGGCAACCTCTATCTCCGGGTGTCCTCTCCCTTTGACTATCCCCGTCAGGGGTTTCTGTATTTCCCTGACGTCATCCCCGGGGGCAAGGTTCTGGGGAAGGAGCATGCGGAGCAGGTGGTGGCCTATGCCGCCCCGCTGCTTAAGATCCTGGACGGGGGCTTCCTGTTCCTGTGCACCAGCATGGGCTCCATGGAGATGATCCATGATCTGCTGAAGGAAAGTCCCGCCCTGGGGAAGCGCACCCTTTACTGCCAGGGGCAGAACGGCAAGTTGGAGATCGTCCGGGGCATGCTCCGGAACAAGAATGCGGTGGCAGTGGCCACATCCTCCTTCTGGGAGGGAGTGGATATCCCGGGGGACGCACTGTGCTGTGTGATCATTGACCGGATGCCCTTCCGGCCCCTGGACACCCTCCAGAAGGAGATCAACGACTATGTGGAGAAGGTGCTGAAGCGCAACCCCTTCATGGAGAACTCCCTGCCGGAGATGATCATTGCCCTGAAGCAGGGGGTGGGCCGGCTTATCCGATCGGAGAAGGACTTCGGGGTGGTGGCCATTGCCGATGATCGGCTGGGACCGGGCAGCCGGCTCCGGTACCGGAAGCCGGTGCTGGACGAGCTGCCGCCCTTTGCCTTCTCCGGATCTGAGGAGGAGATTGCAGAGGCCTGGAAGCGCCACCGGCAGGAGAATGCTGATGCCGGTCAGGAGGCGGATGATGACGGGCTCAGTGAGGAACTGGATGATGGTGATGATGACGATGAAGATCAGGAGACCGGATCCTGACTTCCGGCGGCAGACAGAGGAGATGGGAGAAGCATGAACATACTGGCGCTGGACACGGCAACGGAGGCCTGCTCTGCGGCGGTGCTCCGGGGTGAGGAGGTGTTCTCCCGGATGGAGGTGATCCCCCGGGGCCATGCGGAGCGGATCCTGGGCATGTGCGACGAGGTGCTGGGGGAGGCGGGGATCACCAGGGGCGATCTGTCTCTGGTGGCCTGCGGCCGGGGACCTGGGGCCTTTACCGGGGTGCGCATTGCCGTGGCGGCGGCCCAGGGGATCTGCCTGGGGCTGGATCTCCGGCTGCTGGGGGTGTCAGATCTGATGATCCTGGCCCAGGGTTGCCTGGGAAACAGCGGCGCTGAGATGGCCGCCTGTGCCTTTGACGCCCGGATGGGGGAGGTTTACCTGGGGATCTACCGGCGAGCCGGTGATCTGGCCGAACTGGCGGCCGAGGAGCGGGTGTGCTCCCCGGAAAAGGCCGGAGAGGAGATCCGGCGCCTGTGTGCCGGGCATTCCTTCATTGCCGCCGGCACGGGCTTCGGGGCGTATCCCGCCCTGGCCCGGGTGGCGGCGGAGACCGGTGCGGAGCAGATCCGGGACTCCCTGCTGCCGGCGGCCGCGGACATGCTTCCCTGGGCCCGGAGCCATGCCGGGGAGGCGGTGCCGCCGGAGGATCTGGTTCCCCTGTATCTCAGGAACGACGTGGCCTGGAAGAAGATCGGGGAGCAGGGACCCCGGGGCGGGACCGGAATTCCGGCCGGGCGCCAGGGGTGATGAGCCCCGGGAATCAAGGATCTTCCGCTAGCTGACCGGCCATCCCTGATGACATGACCTTTCATCCGGATCTGTTTGTGATGCTTTCCCGGATCTGCTTCCGGGTTTTCCCTTTTCTTTCATTCATGCATTACTGCTTGTGTTTGCGGGGGATCAGAACTGTGAAACCTCTTCCAGCCGGGATCCGGCGCTTTGCCGATCTTGCTGAAGGATCCATGTATTTTGCGGACAACACCAGATTCATTTCCCTGCTGGATGAGGGTGATGACAGCTATGTGTACTTTGTACGTCCAGAGGGCTTTGGCAAGACTCTGTTCGTGAGCATGCTTGAGGCCTACTATGACATAGCCTCCAGTGACAGGTTCGATCGCTGGTTCCATGACACCTGGATCCATGATCATGTCACTGCAGATCAGGGGCGGTATCAGGTGCTGCGCCTGGATCTGTCAGGGGTGTCCGGAGATCCCCGGGAGCTGGAAAGCAGCTTTGAGCAGGTGGCCTGCAGTCAGATCACCCGGCTGGCTGAAAAGTATGCCTCCTTCTATGACCCTGACTTCCTTCCGGTGATGGCAGGCTTCAGCAGAGCCGCCTTAAAGCTCAACCACTTCTGCGTGCAGGCCCGTCTGAAGGGGTACATGCTCTATCTGCTGGTAGATGACTACGACAGCATCGCCCGGGCTGTGCTGTCCGCTGCTGGAAGTTCCGCTCCGGGAGCCTGGAATGCGTCTGATGCCACTCTTTTTTACCGGGATTTCTTCCGGATGGTGAAGACCGGCTTCAGCCGGATCTTCATGACCGGCACCTTCCCCCTGACCATGGATGATCTGACTTCCGGGTTTAACATCGCCACCAACCTCACCACGGATCCCCGTTACAACGCCATGCTGGGCTTTTCCCTGGAGGATCTCCGGCAGCTCCTCAGTCGTTGCCGCTCCCAGAACCTGCAGGGAGATCTTGATCCCGGAGAGATTGCTGCCGCCCTGGCCTCCTGGTGCGGGGGCTACTGTTTCTCAGGGAGGACTTTTCTCCAGAAGGAAACGGTTCTGAACAGCCGCATGGTGCTGGAATGCCTGGCGAAGATCCTTGAGACCGGGCAGATCCCCGGAGAACTGGCGGTGGCTCCGGATCCCGGTGCGGCGGCAGTGCTCAAACTGTCCGCCGGGGGCAGAGGACGTTCCGGCAATGAGGCGGGCAGGGCGGAGCATCTTCTGTCAGCCCTGGACGGGAGTGGGGCCGGAAACACTGTTATGCCGCAGATGGTGGCCGGGATCCCGGCAGAGCAGCTGGCTGAAGACGGGCACTTCATCAGCCGGTGCTTTTCCCTGGGAGCGCTGACCGTGACGGGGGCAGATCTGGGGCGGCCGGTTCTGGGGATCCCCAATCAGAATGTCCGCTGCCAGTTGCGGGAACTCCTGGGGCTGGGGGAAAAGGCGGCCTGATCTGGCTGCCACCTGGGGGTGAAGAGGTGCCCCAGTCACCGGGACTGGAAGGGCGGAGGATTGCTGAAGACGGCGGGCTGATGACGGAGAAACCTGAAAGCAGAGGATCCTGCAAGGCGGAAAAAGGAAAACCGGGCTCTGCCGCCATGCGGGCAGCCCCGGGTTCTGTCAGATGCTGTCTCAGAAGTCAGCCTGTGCGGGCGCCTCAGCCCTTGGACTTCTTCTTGGAGCTTTCCGGAGTGCAGTCATCCTCGGTGGGCAGCTGTGACACATCGGCCATCTTCACTTTCAGAGCCTCCGCATAGCACTTCTCCTTCTGGGGACGTGCCTGGGAGGGCTTCAGATGCTGGACGCTCATGTCGCACTTGTTCAGATTGGCGATGTAGGTGTCCTCGATCTTCCGGCGGTAGTAGCGGATCTTCTCGTTGTGCAGATCCTTGCAGCCCCGGATGATCTCCTCCTCGTTCTTGGCATTCTTCTTTTCCGCCAGTTTCTTCTTCTCATCCTTGATCCGCTGGATCATCTGGAGTTCACTGGGCGAGAACACCGTGTCAATCATGTTGATCTGGGCGGTGGCGTCCTCCCGGGGCGGATGCTGGGAATAGTGGGTGACGCCCTTGTCATCCACCCAGCTGAACACCTGGGCTGCTTCTGCCGTCATCCACACGGCGGCCGTGGCTCCTGCCAGGGCAGCCGCAAAGGTCAGAATTCTTCGGATCTGCTTCATGTGACTGTTCAACCTTCCATGGTCTGAAAACATCTGATCGCATTATAAACTCAAAACAGGTGTGTTTTTTGTATGCCGATCAAATCATCAGACTAAAAACCGGAGGGAATGTTCATTTTTTTCATGGGGAAGGGCGCTGATATTTTCGCAGCGGGCGGTTTTGCATTGGGGAAGGTTACGGGGAAATGACAGCGTGGTCATTCTGTGAATGAGGCTCCCGGGCAGGACTATGGCTGCGCCGTTTGGCGGGAGGAATGCCGTGGAAATGGAGGCGGGCTTATTCCGGAAATGCTGCTCCCGGGCAGACTATGGCTGTGCCGCTTGGCGGGAGGAATGCCGTGGAAATGGGGGCGGGGAGGCTGGGCAGGAGGGATCCTGAGGCTTAACCTCAGGCGTTTTCCCGGTCCGGGGAGCAGATATCCTCAGGTGTTAGATGTTTTCCCTGGCTAGGGGGACTGATCTTCATTCGTTCTCCCGACCCGGGGGCTGAATTCCAACTCTCCCCAGATCCGGCCGATCCTCAGGCACTCTCCCGGTCTGTGGACTGATCCTCAGGCATTCTCCCGATCTGACGGATGCTCTGAGACCGGCTCCAGCACCGTGAATGTGGTGCTGATCCGCCCGTCAGGGCACTCCTGGGCGCAGATCATCAGGCCTGCCAGGAACCCCAGCTGCCAGTCCAGCCACAGCCGGTTGCTTCGAACATTGATCCCGGCCAGACTTGCGTAGATCATCTTGATAACCCCGCAGTGGGTCACGGCAATGAGATCCTCTTTCCGGTGCAGGAGCTCCTGGAGCACGTGCCGGGTGCGGGCGGCCAGGCATGACAGGGGCTCGGCGCCGGGGATCCGGGCCCGGGCAGGGCAGCGCATGGCGCTTTCCAGGAACTTCAGCTGCTTCGGGGTGTAACTGCTGAAGGGCAGGCCGTCCAGCTCTCCCAGGAAGATCTCCTGGAGATCCGGGATGATCTCCGGTTCACAGCCCTCCTTTCCCTGGGCTTTCAGGAAATGGGCGGCGGTGCGCCGGCAGCGCTGCAGGGGGGAGGAGCACACCGGGGCGTTCTCCAGACGGTGTTTCCGGACAAAGGTCGCAAAGCCGTTGTCCAGGGGCTCCTCAATGTCCACGTCGGTGCGGCCGTAGAGGCAGGGCGGGCAGATGGTCCGGGCGTGGCGGATCAGCATGATCCGGTGTCCCTTACCCTGTTCCCCGGCCCGGCCGCTGATGGCCGCCAGGGCATTCATCCTGCTGTCCTGGGATGCTGTGCCCATGATCACACTCCTCTCACTGCCGCCTAAACCCGCGTTCTGCCCCGGGCGCAGGACACCCTCCCGCACCCGCCTCGCCGATCCGCAAAGATCCGCAAACTCCCTTCCGGATCCGGCTGTGAGGAGTCATTCTATCAGCCTTAGCTTCTAATTAAAACGCCCGTCACGGCTCTCCGGGGCGCTGGTTGCCATTGATCCGGGCTTTTTGCTACAATGACTTTGATTGCTGTGCCCGGGGGCTTTCCCCGGACCCGGTCCCAGGGATTCAACATCTCCGGCAGGACGGCCGGCATAGGAATAGTGTGGCTTCGGTGATTGCGGACATCCTGTCCAAATATTACAGATCATTTGTTACCGCCGGCAGCGGTGACTGCTATTTCCTTACCGTCAGCGACCAGTCCTCCTTCACTGCCGCTGCCGACTCCTTCTGCGAGGCGGAGAAGTTCCGCCATGTCATCCGCTTCCAGCTCACCCCCGAAGACGCCTCAGATCCCCTGAACATCATCTCCTCCCTCTTTCTGGCCCTGGCCGGGGAGATCGATCATGATCACCCGGAGACGGTGCTCAGCAACCTGGCCCTGATGAACCCGGATCGGCGGGATATTGTGGACTTCATCATCACCGGCCGCAGTCCGGATCTGGAGTTCCCCCTGCCGGACGATCTCACCTACCGCGTTCAGCTGTACACCCGGGTGTTCACGGATCTGTTCAGCGAGCTCACCAAGTCCGGAGAGCATGTGCTGATCTTCGTGGCCAACTTCCAGTATGCCACCCAGGCCATCCTGGAGTTCTTCTCCAGCTTTGTCCATCACAAGCGCCACAACGGCAATTTCCTGATCTTCTGCTCCTTTGTGCCGGTGGAGCGGGATCAGCACAAGGATCTGGACGACTGCTGGTCCCGCTGGATGTGGGACATGGAGTGCCGGGGCAAGATCGTCCATGTGCGCAACCGGCTGCACCGGACCTCCCGGATCACCTGGCCCAGCGCCCGGGGACCCCATCCAGGCCCAGGGATCACCGAGCAGCTGGATCTGGCCCAGCATCTCATCAACCTTCTGTGCTTCAAGGAAGCCTATGCCGTCCTGACAGCCCTTTCCACCCGCAGCAGCCTCTCCGGGGATCTGTCCCTGGACACCAAGATCCGCATCACCCTCCTGCTGGGCCGCACCCAGCTGTTTTCCGGGATGCACGAGGACGCCCTGGTGACCTTCGACCGCCTCAATGATCTGGGGCAGTCCCACAATGACGAACACACCCTGTGCCTGTCCAACCTGGAGCTGGCATACATCAACATCTTCCGGGGGGACTTCAAGAGCGCCAACCGCTACATCACCTACAGCCTGAAATTCGCCCAGAACCTGTCCTCCGACCGGCTGGCCCTGCGCACCCGCTTCTGCGAGTTTTTCATCCGGGACGCGGCGGCGGTGGCCTTCTCCTACGACCGCATCAAGATGCTCATCGACGATCTGAAGGTGGCGGACATGAAGCGGGAGCTGGTGTATGTCATGGCCCGGATCTACTCCCAGGAGCCCTTCAACCAGGGGGTGCTCACCAATGAGATGTGCACCCGCTACGCTGATGATGCCATTGAGATCGCCCAGAAGGAGGATCTCCAGCTGGAGCTGGCGGCAGCCTTCCAGGCCCGGGGGGTGATCAGCGTGAAGATGGGCCTCATCGAGGAGGCCATCTCCTATTTTCAGAAGAGCGACAAGCTCAGAAGCCGCCTGAACATCCCCTCGGAGCTGGCCCGGATCAAGAACGGCATCGGCTACCTCTACCTGCTGAAGGAGGACTTCTCCAGCGCACTGAAGTACTTCATCGACGCCATGCGCACGGTGATCAACCTCTCCGACGTGTCGGAGATCTCCAGCACCCTTTACAACCTGGCCTGGTGCTACTTCCTCATCGGGGAGAACAACGGTACTCTCCGGGTGCTGAACACCCTGTGGGAGATCCTGAAGATCAAGGACACCAAGTACTTCCCCTTCAAGAACATCCACGATGTGTTCCTGCTCCAGGGCTTCGCCTACTTCTGCCAGGGGCATTATGTCCATGCGGCCCGGGCGGTGCAGAACAGCCTGAACCTGGACATTGACGTTTCCGATCAGGGCAGTTTCATGCGCCCCCTGCTCCAGGCCATGCTCTCCCAGATCTACCATGAGGAGAACCGATCCTATGAATTCCTGGGGGAGGCCCGCCTGGCCTTCACCAAGAACCTGGCCCAGCTGAGCCCCCTGCATGAACTCCTGTTCCATTCCTGCCTGGTCTACGTGTTCCGGGGGTGGAATGACGTGCCGGCCGCCTATGAGGCCCTGAAGAAGGGGGCGGAGCTGTGCCGCTCCCACGGCTATGACGGCTACGGCCTCAGGAAGCTGGTGATGAGCTGGAACCACCAGAATGTGAGTTTTGACGACCGCCCCGAGATCCCCCTGTCGGAGCTGAAGCAGATCCTGTACATGATCCAGCAGGAGCAGACCATGGTCGATCTGTGGAAGCAGGTGTACGGCATGAGGCTGTGCTCCATCCTGCAGAAACTCACCAGCGACTCGGACGATCTGAGTTATATCTCCTCGGAGACCCTGCGGCTGCTGTGCATGCACTACAACGTCCAGGGAGGCTTTGTCTACCTGATCGAGGGGGCCACCCGGCGCAATGAGATGCTGGCCTCCTACAGCCAGCTGAAGAACTTCATCTTCACCTACGAGAAGTTTGAGAAGTTCATCAAGGCCAGGGTGCATTCGGAGCAGAACATCTTCAACAAGGTGTCCATCGGCAACAACGACTTCTTCTCCTCGGTGATCCTGCTGCCTCTGAAGGACTCCTCCCGGATCATCGGCCATGTGGTGCTGACCACCTACATCGGGGACTTTGTCACCGATGCTGAGGAGATGGAGACCATCAAGTTCATTGCCAACCAGCTGGCCATCAAGATCGTGAACCTCCGGCAGCGGGAGCAGCTGGTGATCCTGAGCACCCGGGATCAGCTTACGGGGCTCAAGAACCGGCAGTACTTCACCGGGGTGCTCCGGGAGATCCGCAAGCAGCGCAACTGCGCCCTGGCCTTCATTGATCTGGACAACTTCAAGCACTACAACGACACCTGGGGCCACGAGGTGGGGGACAAGCTGTTGATCTGGTTCTCCAACATCCTGTCCACCCTGGAGTCCGACCGCTGCCATGTGTGCCGCTGGGGCGGTGACGAGTTTGTGGTGCTGTTCACCGAGACCGGACGGGACGAGGCCATGGCGGCCATGGGCCGGATCCGGGATCAGGTGCGTTCCCGGAACGGGTTTGTGAAGGAATTGTCGGAGTTCCTGAAGCGCCGGATCCAGCTGGATCCCGCCTCCTACCTGGATTTCTCCGCCGGTGTTTGCTTTGCGGAGGACGCCACCCGGGAACTTAATGAGAACGCCATGATGCTGGTGGCTGACAGCACCCTGTATGCGGTGAAGCGCTCCGGCAAGGCCCAGATCATCCCGGCTCCTTACAAAGATCAGATCTGTTCCTGAGGTGGGGATTGTCTCCTGCCTGAGGAGGGGAATCGGTGCTGGTTTCATGTTTTCTGCTGCCGGCACCGTCTTCTGCCGGTGACATGCTACCCTGCCAGATCGCAGAGAAGTTTTAGGCCGGGCTTCTCTCAGAAGTGGAGTGGTGTGAACTGCACAGCACAGCACTGACGCAGAATGGCGCCGCAGGGATCTTTAACAATTCCCAAGTTTGCTGACATCTGTTAATATGTCAGTGAGGGAAGCGCTGAGTGTCCGGTGTCTGTTCTACATTCGCTTTAGTTCATAGGTGCTTCTGATGAAAGGGGCTTCCTGTACGGTGTCCGTTAGGCGGGTGCTTTAGTCAGGAAGTTCTTTTCCCCCAGCGGAGATAGTCATAAATCCGCATAATTCTCCTGATGTTCGTTCTGTAATCAGGTCTTTCTGTAGCGAGAATGCTTGGTTGTTTTTCTGAAATTTTCTGACAGGTAGTTTCCCAGTTCCTCCACATCAATCTCGTCCTCTTGCAGGTGCGCCAGAGCCAGAAAGGTCTTGGCGAAATCATTTCGACCTGTGCGGTCACTTAGTCCCCGATGTTATTCCCCGTTCTAGTCAAGCGCTTATTTTTTAAGCAACCATCTTAATGCTGGGGTTATTTTTGAAATCGAACAGAGACTGGTATTGTTGGTAGGGCTCAAAGCCTATCGTATGGCTTTGACTCCAGTTTTCGTTTTCATGGTTCAGATACTTGGTCGTAAGAACAGCCAGACTCCAGCTACCTTCTCGTGACCAACTCATGCCTTTCCCTTTTTGCCTCTCAGAGACAATCATGTCATTGACCTTTTCGACCCGGTTGCTTGATATGCGCAGTCCCATCCTCTTTCTCAGGGAGTAGCACGCTATCGTGCTTCTTTTCCTCTCCAGATAGTCCGACAGTCCCTGCAGCATGACCTGATTTTTGATCCAAGTCCTGTCCAGTGATGCGAGATAGTTTTTGGCTCCATCCACATAGCCATTAAACACAGACTCCGTAATGATTAGGTAATCTATAATCGCTCAGATTTTCATCAGTAGCAAACTGCGTTCAGCTTTTTAAGGTCATCAGCCATGTCCACACCCATCTCTTTCATCAGTTCAGCAGATTTCTGTGTTGATACAGCGACGTGCCACTTTCTGTCCCTGTGCTGAGCCAGTTTGAGTCTGGCAGCTTTGACCAAGCATTCTCTCGTGGATAGATGTGTCACGTACTTTGAAGATGAAGCCATCTGCCGCTTATTAAATGCAGACTTAACCTGACCTACAGTAAGGATCAGAAAACTAAGTCCTTGCATCACACAATAATCATCAGTTTTCAGTCCGTAGAACTTCACTATATTCTCAACAAAATTATAGTGAGTTTCAATTTTCCATCTTTGTTTGTACTTACGATACACTTCCGCTGGGCTATTATCCTTAATATCCAGATTTGTTCTTAGTACGATTATGCCAAATTGTGGACCTAATTCTTTAAGTTTCTCTTCAGTATGAAAATCATCTCTACCAAGTTGTTCCCTGAATTCACAAATCATTTTGTCATGCATGTCTTCATCACGATACATGATAATTCTGTCTGTACCAAAAGCTGAACGTTTGATCTTCCGAGAATAAACCTTTTAATTTTAGTCTGTGTTTCCGCTCCTTCTGCATCTTCATTCTTTGATGCAGCCTTGTTCTTTAATTCAGCATCTTTATCCAGATCTTCTTGGTATAAATTTTCCAAATCTATGACCGTAGATCCCACAAAAAGGATCCGATCCTCCTTAATTATTCCATCTTCATCTGTCTTCTTGTAGACAAAACTACTCTTAAATTCAAGTCTCTTCCTAAACGACTTGCTTATGATACAACCGTCAGGAACGGGTATCACAAAATGCTTACCGCCGTTACGATAGAGTTCCATGTCTTCTTCTGAGTAGAAACCGGCGTCCAGCAAGAACGTCGTGAACGCAGGGAAGTCAAATGTTGTAAGCAAGTCCCGGACAGAAGTCTTGTCCAGCAAACCACCCTCATAGGCCTTGCTGGTAAGAGGTGCTTCAAGGAATGTGTCGTATGCCTCTAAGATGTTAAGTTGCTTATTTCCACCATAATGAGTGACGAAAATTTTTTCAAACCCAAAAGATCCTTATACGGTCTATACTTTTAGTATTTAAAAAAATTTTTTGGTTTTTCCAAATGGTGAGCAAATTTTTTAAAATTTCTATTGCGTTTTAATTGATTCTACATATAACAATAAATGAAACGCTGTGATTTTTATTTATTGTTATGAGGTCACTATGCAAGTCACGATTGAGCATACCAAAAAAGACATCGTTCCTTACGGAGGTCTTCCAATCGTTGGCAGTATTTTAAAATCTATCGGTCTTGCTAATACCTGCAACGATATGCCTGTAGCAAAAGCTCACCCTCTGAACAAAATCGAATGTTCGGATATTATCTCAACCTGTATTGCCATAATGTGCACCGGACAGCATAACTTTGAAGTTTGTCGC
>CACZLZ010000025.1 GCA_902782145.1 uncultured Aeromonadales bacterium | reverse complement strand
GTACTACCACATACGCAGTTCTGCCCCCCGGCAACCGATCAGGGGGCGATGCTATAGCTCAGAATGTGCTTAGAAAATATACCCGGGAACTTAAGTTAATTCCTTCAGCTTTTCGCTCTGATACTTCTTCTCGTACTCCCCCAGGAGCTTATTTCTCAGTCCGCTACCAAATACCATTGTTCTCTCCAATGCATCTGTTGCCCTGGCCGCTTTTCCCCGTGGGTCTCTTTGCCGGACCGGCGGGAAGGGCGTTCAGTTCCATTCCGGCGTTCAGGCAAAGTTTTCCTTCCTGAAGTTCACGGCTCCCGTGAGAAAGTCATCCTTCCTTTTCCGGGAGCATTCCCAGCTGTTCATGTCCTGGTTGTAGGACAGCGCTGCCAGGAACATCCTGGCCACATTGGCCCGGCGGCCCACTTTCCAGCCGCCCAGGGGCTGATCAAACAGCACCGCCTCCCGGAACATATCCTCAAAGTTCCCGGCCCCGGACACGTTCCAGGATCCCAGGGGCTGGTTGAAGGAGGAGGCGCCCCGGAACATGCCGCTCAGCCACCGGAATGAGGACACGTCCCAGCTGTCCAGGCTCTGGTTGAAGGAGCGTGCATTTTCAAACATGGAGGCGGCCCGCTTTACTGCGGTTACTTTCCATCTGCCCAGGGGCTGGTTGAAGGAGACGGCGCCCTGGAACATCTTGGTCATGTCAGTGACGGCGGACACATCCCAGGAGTCCAGAGGCTGGTTGAAGGAGACGGCGTTCCAGAACATGCCGTACATGTCGGTCATCCCGGACACGTTCCACTGATCCAGGGGTTGATTGAAGGCTGTGGCTCCGTTAAACATGGTGGTCACTTTTCTGACCTGGGACACGTTCCAGTCCGCCAGGCTCTGGTTAAAACAGACGGCACCGGCGAACATGCCGCTCATGTCGGTGACCGCCGACACGTTCCAGGATCCCAGTGGCTGATTGAAAGATCTGGCATCCTGGAACATGCCGTCCATCCGGGTGACACGGGACACATCCCACTTCTCCAGGGGCTGGTTGAAGTTCACGGCCCAGGAGAACATATCCCGCATGTCGGTGACGGCGGAGACGTCCCAGTTTGCCAGATCCTGGTTGAACTCCCGGGCATTCTGGAACATGCTGTTCATCTTCCGGACCCGGTACACCCTCCAGGAGGACAGGGGACTGTTGAAACGGCGGGCGTTGGAGAACATGAATTTCATGTCCCGGACCTGGGACACATTCCAGTCCGCCAGGCTCTGGCAGAAGTTCATGGCTTGGAGAAACATGTGGCTCATGTCCCGGACCCCGGACACGTCCCAGGCGTCCAGGGGCTGGTTGAAAGACTGGGCATTCATGAACATGCCGCTCATGTCCCGGACGCGGGAGACATTCCACCGGCCCACGGGGCTGTTGAACTGGCGGCAGTCGAGGAACATGTTTTTCATGGTGGTGACGCAGGAGGTGTCCCAGGAGGATATGTCGGCGTTGAAGAGCCGGCAGTAACTGAACATGCCGCTCATGTCGGTGACCTTTGAGGTGTCCCAGTTCTTGATCCCGGAGAAGTCGCTACGGGCGGTATTTCTGAAGAGATCCGCCATGTCGGTGATCTGGGAGGTGTCAATATCCCTGAGGCTGACTGAGGGATTGTCCGTGAGGGCCTTAAGCTCCTCCCGGGTCTGGGGATGGTGGATCTGATTTGCCACGATGTCTGCTCTTAAACTTCCTGATCCAGGCTCTGCCGGGGTGGACGGCGGTGCCGGCGCTGCTGTCAGGGGTGAACCAGCCGCGCCGGGTGCGGTGTACTGCCTGAGTTGTAGCCGGACGGGAGATCTTTCCTGCCTCAGTGGGTCTGCCCCATGGGCTCCCCGGCCTTCCGGCAGCCCTCCTCAAGTCCCAGCTGGCAGGCCCGGGTGTAGTATTGCAGGGCTGTCCCGGGATCCGGGGCGGTGGCGGCACCGGTGCCCAGGGCATCGCCAAGCTTAAGGCAGCCCAGGGGATTCTCCAGGGCACAGGCCCGCTCAAAGAGCGCATTGGCCCGGGTACTGTCCCGATCTGTGCCCCGGCCATCCTGGCAGGCCTCTCCCAGGGCCAGGCATCCCGGGGCGTTGTCCAGGTCGCAGCCCCGGGCATAATAGCCGGCCGCCTTCCCGGGATCCTTCTCCACTCCCTGGCCCCGTTCGTACAGTTCCCCCAGGTTGGTGCAGCCGGCGCCCTCTTTCAGAACGCAGGATCGCTCATAGAAGACCGCAGCCTGGGCAGGATCCGCCTCCACACCCTGACCCTGGCTGTAAACGTAGCCCAGGTTGTAACAGCCGGAGCTCCCGTTCAGATCACAGGAGCGCCGGTAGTAAGCCGCCGCCTGCTCCAGATCCCGGGGGAGCCCGTGGCCGTTGTAGTGGGAGTTGCCCAGGTTGAAGCAGGCGTCAGCCTGATCCAGCATGCAGCCCCGGTCAAAAAGCTCATTGGCCCGGCTGAAATCCTGCTTCACGCCGCTGGCGGTGAAATAGGCGTTGCCCAGGGCAAGGCAGCCGTCACCGCTGCCCAGCTCACAGGCAGCCCAGAAGTATGCGTTGGCCAGGATCGGGCTCCTGTCCGCTCCCTCCCCGCTGAGGTGGAGCTTTGCCATGCTGAGGCACCCACCTGGTGCGCTGAGTCCGCAGGCCTTCCGGAAGCAGTCGGCGGCCTGGAACTGCTCCTGTCCGGTTTCCCCGCCCTGGAAATAAAGCTCTCCCAGGCTGAGGCATCCCTGGGGATCATTCAGGTCGCATGCTTTCCGGAGAGCCGTGGCAGCCTTGCGGGGATCCGGATCTGCTCCGCTGCCGCCCAGGAGAAGGGAGCCCAGGCTGTTGCAGGCGCTGCCTTCATCCAGTTCACATGCACGCTCATAGAGGTTCCTGGCCTGACGGAGATCCTGAACCACCCCCTGACCGGAAGCATAGGCGTTGCCAAGGGCATGGCAACTGGCGCCGTGGTTCAGGCTGCAGGCTTTTTGGAACAGTGAAACGGCCTGCTGGAGATTCTGGCGGGTGCCCTCGCCCCGGGCATATGAGATCCCCAGATTGTGGCACCCCGTGGCATAGCCCAGACTGCATGCCTTCTGATAGTAGTCGTTGGCAAGGCGGTGATTGGTTTCCATTCCCTGTCCGGTGTCGGCCAGCATTCCTGCTGCATTGCAGGACAGACCGTCATTCTCCTGACTGCAGGCCTGGGGGCAGTTTGCTGCAAGGGCCTGGAGATCGCCGGTCTCCACTGCGGCGGCGCATTGCCGGGCTGCCGTGCCGGCAGCACCGGTGGGATTTGCGCTGACGGCTGCCGTACCTGCTGAGTCAGGGATCCCGGCGGCGGGAGCGGCCGGGGAGTCTCCGGCTGAGACCATTCCCGGCAGCAGTAGTCCCTGCAGCAGGACTGCGGTCCAGAGGATGCTCTGACGGCTGTTCTTCATGCTGTTCTCCTTGGATCTGTGTGCTGTGCCTGGGTGGTGGTTTAGGAGCTGTTTCTTTTTCCGGTTCATGTTCCAGGTCCGGATCTGATCCCTGAGCTGCTGAGATCCCTGCTCCCATGTGTCAGCAATCTGCAAATGTTAGCGGAAACCGCTGATCTGGGCATCAACTCTTTTGTTCCGGGATGGAAAGTGTGATGAGGCATTCATATCTGCCCCGTGATGGGAAAAGCCGGTTGATAGTCGTTGACTTGCAGTCAGTGATGTTTGAGAATTGAAAAAGCGGGAAATCTTACTTTCCCGGGGAGAATGAAATTGGAGAAGAAGCTGACACGCCGTCAGGTGGCGGCCCAGGAAACCCGGAAGAAGATCCTGGGATCTGCCCGGAAGCTCATCGCCCAGAAGGGGTTTGAGATGGTTTCCGTGGATGAGATCATGGAGGATGCCGGTCTGGGAAAAGGTACTTTTTACACTTATTTCCGGCGGAAGGAGGATGTGCTTCAGGAACTCAACCAGACGGATTTCTTCCGTCTGGCGGAGACCGTCAACGCCATGGCGGAGCAGGACATTGTCGCCCGCCTGGAGCATTACTGCCGGGAGTTCATGAAATGCATTGAGCGGGGCGGGATCCCTCTCTGCCGTCAGTGGATCCGGAACAACCTCTCCGACATTGCCATGGCGGGGATTGCCGATGCCGACGGATCCCCCATTTCCAAATACCGTTATGACTGTCAGGCACTGCATGCGGTTCTGGCGGAAGGAGTCCGGAGTGGTCTGCTGATCCCGGCAACACCGGTGGAGGATTTGTCCCTGCTGATCAACGCTGAACTTTACGGGCTGATGATCGCCTGGTGCATGTCTGACGGCAGGGTTGTGGGTTCCCTTGAGACTGGACGGTTTGCGGATCTGGTTCTCAGGCGGATCCTGGAGCCTTATTTTCCCGGATGAGGGAGCAGGAATGCAGCGGCGTCCGGAAACTGCTCCCGGTGACCGCAGCTCCGGATCTTCCGGGGTGCCCTGGTGTCCTGGAGATCGTTGAACGGCCAGAATATTGGATTTGTCTATCAGGAGCCGACGGGCAGTTGCGGACGACGGCTGCCGGAACCAGGCGGCCGATCCGCCTGAGGGATGTTTCAGAGTGTCCGGCTCTTCCTCCGGGAACCGAGCCGGGAGTTTTGACAGGGTACATAAAAGATGGAGGTTGCCATGGGCAAGGCTCTGGTGGCGTTTTTTTCGGCGACGGGGGTGACTGCGGATCTGGCCGCCCGTCTGGCTCGGGAGATCGGCGGCGATCTGTTTGAGATCACTCCTGCGGATCCCTACACCGATGCAGATCTGGACTGGAACGATCAAGACAGCCGGAGTTCCGTGGAGATGCGGGACCGTTCCTCCAGACCGCCGGTGGTCGGGAGGGTGGCTGACATGGAAAGTTATGATCTGGTGTTTGTGGGCTTTCCCATCTGGTGGTACCGGGAGCCTTCCATTATCGACACCTTTGTGGGGAAGACCGTGGTTCCTTTTGCCACCTCCGGGGGCAGCGGCATGGGGGACTCCGGGAGGAACATCCAGGAACTGGCACCAGGGGCGAAGGTTCAGGAGGGGAAAAGGTTTCCCGCCGGGGCCGACGGTGCTGAACTGGCATCCTGGGCCGGCAGGTGGCTTGGCAACTGCGGTAAATGAGGCGAACAGGTATGGAGTATTTCACCCTGAATGACGGATGCCGGATCCCGGCAGTGGGTTTTGGCACCTTTCAGATCCCCGCCGATGGCAGCACCTATCAGGCGGTGCGGCAGGCTCTGGAACTGGGGATCCGCCACATTGACACCGCAGTGGCCTATTTCAACGAGCAGGAGGTGGGGCAGGCGGTGCGTGACAGCGGGATCCCCCGGAGCGAGATCTGGATCACCAGCAAGCTCTGGCTGCAGGATTTTCACTATGAAGATGCCCGGAAGGCCATAGCGCTGTCCCTGGAGAAGCTTGGTACGGACTATATGGATCTTTACCTGATCCACCAGCCCTACGGAGCTGTGGATGAAGCCTGGAGTGCCATGGAGGAGGCCAGGAAAGAAGGCCGGATCCGTTCCCTGGGAGTGTCCAATATGACTCCCCGGATCTGGGAGGCATGGGTCCCCCGGTTCAGTTCAGTCCCCTCGGTGAACCAGGTGGAGTTTAATCCCCACTGGCAGCAGAGACCTCTCAGGGAGATCCTGGATCGGCAGAAGGTGCGGCTGGAGGCCTGGGCCCCCCTGGGTCAGGGCCGTGCTGATCTCCTGTCGGAGCCGGTGATCCTGGATATAGCCGGCGCCCACGGGAAGGATCCCGGGCAGGTGATCCTGCGTTTTGAGATCCAGGAGGGGGTCATAGTATTCCCCAAGTCGGTGCGTCCTGAGAGGATCAGGAGCAACATGGAACTTTTTGACTTTGAGCTATCCCCGGAGGAGATGGGGCGGATCCGCTCCCTGGATCGGGGTCGCGGGATCCATGATCCCGACGCTCCAGGAGTTGCGGAGTACCTTCTGGCTGCTTTCGACGTCCATAAGGGGAAGTGATGGTACGTGCAGGGACATTTCCCGGCAGGTCTGGCTCCGGGACCGGCTCTCCATGGAGCCAGGATCGGTGTCCTTCCGGAGTGGTATGAGAAGGTCCCCGGGAAGTCGGACGGGCTGCCGCCACCGGCAGGCGCTGTGGCGGCTGTTCAGTGGTGAGAATGTGGAGGATTGCAAGGTGCAAATGAGGATGATCACTGGGATCCTGGCCGCCGCCGTGCTTTTGGCCGGCAGTGGGGTCCAGGCGGGAACTGATGGTAACAGGGAGAGCAGCAGCATGACAACAGAAAACAGCAGAATAGTCCAGACTGCCGGCAGGGACGTTCTGGGGAACTTTGCCCCGGAGTTTGCCCATTTCAATGACGATGTGCTTTTTGGTGAAAACTGGAACAACCAGGATATCTCACTTAAGACCAGATCCCTGATCACAGTGGTATCCCTGATGTCCCAGGGCATAACGGACAGTTCTTTGACTTACCATCTGCAGAATGCCCGCAATGCAGGTGTCACCAGGAAGGAAATCGTGGCGGTGATAACCCATGCCGCTTTTTATGCCGGCTGGCCAAAGGCATGGGCAGTGTTCCGGCTGGCCAAGGATGTCTGGAAGGATGACACTCCGGCGGCCACTGCCCGGGAGGTTTATGAACGCAGCATAATGTTCCCGGTGGGAGAGCCCAATACGGCCTATGCCAAGTACTTCCGGGGCAACAGTTATCTGGCACCGGTATCCACCAGCCAGGTAAAGGTGTTCAATGTCACCTTCGAGCCGGGCTGCCGGAACAACTGGCATATTCACCATGCTGCCAAAGGGGGCGGTCAGATCCTCATTGCCGTGGGCGGCCGGGGGTATTTCCAGGAGTTTGGCAAGCCTCCGGTGGAGATGCGTCCCGGTGATGTGGTGAATATACCGGCAAATGTGAAGCACTGGCACGGAGCCGCTCCAGACTCCTGGTTCTCCCACCTGGCCATTGAGGTGGATGGTACCGCAACCTCCAACGAGTGGCTGGAGCCGGTGTCCGATGAGGAATACGGCAAGCTGAAGTGAGAGAGCAGATCTGCCCGGCCGGATCTTTCAGCCTGACCATGAGGAATGCAGATCGGCGGGATCCTTACCTGGGGATGGTGCAGGATCCTGCCTGTCGGTGATCCTGTAATGCGTACCCTCATCCGGGATGGGGGTAACGTATTTCTGGCTGTCAGCGGGCAGCTGTTTTCCCGGGTAAATTACTTGCTGCATTGGGAGATGATGGCATGAAGGTCATGATGGTGAACGGTTCGCCCCGTTCCAAAGGCAACACGTTTCTGGCCCTGAATGAAATGCGGGGGATCTTCGAGAAGGAGGGCATCGACACCGAAATGGTGCAGGTGGGCAAGATGAGCATCCGTGGCTGCATCGCATGCGGGAAATGCTCCCGGTTGGACAGATGTGTCTTTGACGATGCGGTGAATGGATCCAGGGCACTGTTTGAGGAGTGTGACGGCATGGTCATTGGCTCTCCGGTTTACTATGCTTCTGCCAATGCCACCCTGGTGGCCTTTCTTGACCGCCTTTTTTTCAGCAGTCATTTTGACAAGACCATGAAGGTGGGGGCCAGCGTGGTGGTTGCCCGCCGTGGCGGCTGCTCGGCCACTTTTGATGAACTGAACAAATATTTCACCATCAGCGGCATGCCGGTGGCCTCAAGCCAGTATTGGAACTGTGTTCACGGCCTGGAGCCTGGCGATGCCGGAGAGGACGGAGAGGGACTTCAGACTATGCGAACCCTGGCCCGGAATATGAGCTTTCTCATGAAGAGTATTGCCCTGGGTAAGGAGAGATTCGGCCTGCCTGAGAAGGAGGAGTGGATCCACACCCACTTTATCCGCCGACAGGACTGACGGAAGGAAAGCGGACTGCCGGTGCAGTCACATGGGCTGAGGGCGTGGGTAAAAGACAGAGCTGCCGTCACTGACCTGACCTGGAAAGTAGTGTGGCAACTGGTCAGGTATCCTGCCTCAGGCAGAGGGAGGTGTGCCGATCCTGTCCAACAGCCTGCTGCCTCTTTATGGATCTCCTCTGACTTTTTCACCAGTCTCGTCCTCCTTCCATTCCTGACGCTTCAGCGGTGTGACCGTAAAGCCGCTGATGTTCATAGAACTGTCGGCAGTGAGCACAAAGCGGTAGCCGTTGTCTATCCCACCTCCTTTCCAGTTCCGCATATACCAGAAATCAAAGGATGATTGATCTAGGGAGAGGATCTCGGCTGAGTAGGTGGCGACGCTGGGAGAGCCTTTGGCCCTGGGATGGAGCCTCTTATAGGAAGATCCCAGGATCCTGAGTTTTTCCCGGTTAAAATTTCGGAAATGCCAGTCGTAGCCCGTGGTGGGATTGGTTTGGGTCGTGATCATGATGCGGCTGCCCTGGCAGTTCACCCTGAAGCCGTAGGTGCGGACGGTCTGCCTGCAGTCCCGTATAACCGGTGCTGCGGTGGTCTCCGGTGCCGAGGGTGCTCTGGTGCCCAGAACGGGAGACTGGATTTCAGCCGGAGACTCACAGTGAGCTTGGGATGCAAGCAGCAGTGCAGGCAGGGCTACCAGTGATCTGATGAGTCTTTTCATTGTGGTTACTCAGGTTGACGGTTAACGGCCGGCGGCAGGACGGGGCATGTGTTTATGTCGCCAGACATGAGTTTGGTTACGGTAACTGATGGCTTAGGATGTGCGTCCCGGATCCTGCAGAGCAGTTATTATTACAGAGCAGTTCTTATGCTTCCGTGGCGGAGATCCGGAAATCCCTGGCATTGCGATCCGGTGGAAGAGCCTCCGGCACAGACTTGGCTCAGTCCCGGTACTCTTCCTTCCAGTCCTGGTGGCTGAGCTTTTTCAGGTGGTATCCGGTGATGCTGCCGGAGTCATCAGGGATCACCGTAAAGCGGTAGCCGTGGGCAACCTCGCCCCCCTTCCAGTTCCGCATATACCAGAAGTCAAAGACAGTCCGGCCGCTCTGGAGGATCCGGGCGGTGTAGATCCCCGTGCTGGGAGCTCCGCTGATGGTGGGATCTTTGCTGGTTGACCGGTACTGTTTTTCCCCGGGTGCCAGCTGGTCCGGATCAAAGTTCCGGAAATACCAGTCAAAGCCGGTGGAGGGATTGGTTCTCACGGTGATCTGGATGATGGGACCCTGGCATTGCACAGTCAGATTCTGGATGCGATCCCCGGTGCTGCATTCACGGATCCCAGGATCTGCGGTGAGATCTGCGCTGTCCGCCATGCTGGCGGCGGCACCCAGCAGCATGGCGGCGGCGCCAAGGGAACTGAGGGATCTTTTCATGGTGTTCTCCAGTCTGTTCAGCTGTCAGTTTGTTCTATTCTGCCGGTTCTGATCCCATCAGATCATTCGGAAGGGCTGCCGCCGGCTTTAGCCGGATCTGAAGTCCGTTTCCGGCACTTGCGGGCTCTTTCCTGCCGGGGACGGCAGATCCGGCAGCTATTTCACCCGAGAATGATCCTGGTGACTTACAATGAAGCCAGTTCTGGTGGCTGCTGGGTGCCGGAGCGCGGCTTCAGCCCTTAGTTATTCGTGGCCTGCTGTGTGCTGGAGTAGCCGTCTCATGGTGGCGGAAGTTCAAGTCTGGCAGTGCGGCTGGAATCAAGGAAAATCCGGTTTCCGCCGGGTTTCCAGTCAGTCCGATTATACGTCATTTGTCAGTTTTCAGAAGACGGGGAGTTCATGTCTGCAGAAGATTTTTCAGATGCGGTGTATGCATGCCGGAAGGCGGGAGCGGCAGAAATCCGGGGATCTGCTCCGGGGCGCAGCCGGGAACTCACCGTCCTCCGGATTTATTATGACCTGCCGGCGGTTAAGGTCCTTGCCGGGATCCGGCGCTGTGGCAAATCCTTCCTGCTCCGCCAGATCCGGGATGAACTGCGGATCAGTTCTCCGGCAGCACGCTTTTTTGATCTGGCCCGGCCTGCTGAGCAGGAGGCCTTTGAACGCTGGTTTCTTGCCGCCATGCAGGATCCGGCATTATCAGGACTGGGCGGTGGTGGCAAAGGCGGGACCGCTGCCGGATCCGGTGTCAGGGGGCATGTGATCCTGGATCATCTGTCTGATCCGGCCATGCTTGACGGTTCCTGCCGTGAGCTCGCACGGCGGGGCTTCAGCGTCTTTGCCGCCTGTCAGGAGCCCCTGACATCTGATCCTGCCGGCGGGGACCGGAATGCAGCAGGATGTCTTCATGATCTCCTGTGGAACTCTTCTCCTGAGGCGTACCCCGGAACAGGCGCAGATCTCCGGAATATCTGTCCGTCTGGGCAGATCGTGGCTTTTCTGCTGCGCCCCTTGCCTTTTGCCGGTGCCCGGGAACTTGCTGCCCTGTCAGGCCGGGAGCTGTGTCTGGAGGACTATCTCATCTGGGGAGGTCTCCCGGAAATGATCCTGCGGGGGCATCCGGGGAACGGCGAGGAGTCTGCAGGAAACCGCTGTTTCATCTGGCATACTGAGGAACTTATGTTGCAGGATGCATTGCGGAAATGGCCCATCGCATCCCCCAAAGCCTTTGCTGAGGCGGCCGGCTTCATTGGATCTGCCAGCGGATCATTTGCCAGCCAGGACAGGATCCGGGATCATCTCAGGAGACACCGGCTGAAATGGCCCCGGAGGGATCCCGGGCTCTGGCTGGGGGCTCTGCAAAGTGTCTATGCCGGGGAATGCGCCCGGCTCATCGCCTGTCCGGAAACAGCTGACTCCTGTCTGCGGTCAGCGCCGGTCTCTGTTCCCGCTTTTGGTTCAGCGGCTGCTGCTGAGCGTATTGCTGATCCGGCAGCCGCTCCAGCTTCCGTCATGGTAAGGGAACCGGCGGCCAGCTGCATCAGTGCCCAGACTCCTGCTCCGGGGTCTTCCCCTGAGTCAGACATTTCAGATCATCAGTGGCCCTGTGTTTCTGGCGGGAACAGCCGGGATCCAGGGTTCTGCTTTTTTGCCATGGATCCTGCTCTGTGCTCCCAGTACCGGGGAGACGGAGCCTGGGATCTGAACCGGTGTGCCAGGACCGTACTGTATAACGAACTCCGATCAAGGGGGTATGAGGTGTCATGTCAGGAACTGGGGCAGGGCAGGATGGTTTTTCATGCTGCAGCGGCGGGAAGGATGGGTTTTGCCGCTGTGCTGTGGGGCCGCGGGGGGATAAGGGGACTGAGGAACTTGCTGGCGTCCGTCCGCCGCCGCAGGGAAATGGAGCCCATCATTCTGGCGGATCAGAGATTGGCCGGTGGCGGGGAACTGCCGGCAGGGACCGTGAGTCTGGAGAACTTTCTGCTGGGCAGAGCGGAGATCTGAGCCTGCAGGGAGTCCGGGATGTGAGCCTATGTGCCAGGAGTCATTTGCCAGCTCACAGAGATCTGAACATGTCAGACACGGGAGAATGGTCTTAAAAGGAGCTCAAATCCAGCTGGCAGCCAAGTCCTTTTTCTGGTGGTGATGAACCCTGCGCATTTTCTTACTGTTCCCCTGTTCTCCGGATAATGACGGGGAATTGTCCTCAGTGTCCGCAGTACACGCACGCCGATCCGGCAAAGATCATGGCATATGCCTTGACGTTTTTATTCCTGAATTCGATGGCGTTCTTGTATGATTTTAACTGGCTGACAGCTTCCTTTTTCAGGGATTCAATTTTGGCTTTGGTGGCCTCATTTTTGGCGGTGTACTTGAGCTCGAAAAGATAGATGCATTCGTTCCCAGTCCCCTCATGCACAGTGATCACCAGATCTGCATATTTTTCACCTTTGCCGACAACTCGCAGTGATTTCTGCATTTCAGTAAAGACGTCGAAGATGGCATCTAGTTTGGCGTGAAGCACCAGATTTAAAGCCATTTCACTCATGTGTGACAGAACCTGATTGGTAAAAATGCCACTTAAAAATTCGGTGCATGAAGCGGCAAATGGTGAAATGTCATCATTCAGATCAAGCAGTGATGATATATCAAGAACGGGATCTTTAAAATATCGGTTGGGCTTTAGTCGCAAATCGACTGTGCACTGGGCAAACAGCCTCGACATGAAGATATTGGGGATTTTTAAGGATAATTTTCTGTTGGTTGAGGTCGCGGGATCGATGGTGAGATAGCCGAGATAATAAAGCATGGACAGCAGCTGAACTTCGTTATACGAGGACTGCTTGTTTAAATTAATGTTTTCTGTCAGATTTACAATGCTGAATGACCTGCCGGTTAAATAATTGCCAAGAATGTTGTTGGCCAGGCCTTCCTCGGCTATTGCAAAAAGCTGCTGCAGTTTGGAGCCATCATGGTCGGACGCCGGATCCATATAGTATTCAGGAGGAAGTATATCTGCTTTTTTCCTGACTTTGTCCAGATAATACAGACACATAGAGGAATTAAATACGGTGTTAGAGGACTCGCTGCTGAAGCAGTAACCATCATACACCGGCTTCATGATGGCAATAAGTTCCTCTGCCGTTGTTCCCAGGGCTTTCAGATCAACCAGCTCGCTGATGAGTTTCCGCAGTTCGTCTTCAGTGAAGCCGGCATACTCATTAAAGCACTTGTCAGAAGTGACATTCAGGGCAATGTTAAAACCGGATGTAAGGGAGTCGAGGGACACCGACGACACGCCGGTTATGAAAGTCTTGGCAACATACCGTTTGGTGCCTTCTTTTACTGCGGCATAAAATCCTTTAAGGAAGCCACCTGATCCGGTGATTGCCCTGAAGAGTTCCAGATCCTGGGACAGAACACTGTTGGCAAAATTGTCATATTCGTCAATCAGCAGGTAAAGTGATTTTTTGGCCGGATAGCGCTTATAAGCATCCACAAAGGATGTAAAAAAGCCTGATGGAGTTTCTTTTTCTGCGTCAGTGGGATTAAAAACGAAATCCGGATAACGGACCAGAAAATCATTTATGCCGCTGTTGATGGCAATGATAAAACTTCTTATCAGAGTGCCTTCTTTAATTCCTGACACACTGGAAAAGTCAAAGTCCAGCACGTGATATGAGTTGTGACTCGCCAGATGCTCGTTGTATATTGCTGTTTTTGAAAACAGTTCTTCATATTGGCTGGCATAAGATATATCGTAGAAGCATTTGAGCATCTGAACAAAAGTGCTTTTGCCAAATCTCCTGGGACGCAGCAAAACCGGATATTTGGTGGTTGCGATATCATCAAGATACTTTATTATCCCGCTTTTGTCTGCAATAGCTCTTCTGAGTTTGCGGAATAATTCATAGGCAACTTCGCCATAGGGCGAATTCAGCAGTTGCGCATCTGATTCTGACATGATCTTTCCGTAGCTTGAAAGGCGTATATGAGAGGATTGCCGCCGGTGCGTGGCAGCGGACTCCAGGGAAAGGGAGACGCTGTCCAACCTCGGGATCTGATCCCTCTTCGCTACCTAGCTCTGCTCTCGGGCTGTCTGCTCATCTGATGCAGTCAGTTCAGCCCAGCAGTCATCCGGTTATCCCGTAAAATACCGCTGTCTCTTTCAGCAAGTTCATCATGGCGGGATCTTTCTCGTATTTCATGCACATGTCATTGAGTTCGGTGAGGAAACTTCCGGCATGCTCCCGGCTGTAAGCAGTGATCCTCTCCCCCCAGCGCTGCTGTTCGTCGGCACTGAGCAGTTGCTCATAGTTCCGGGCCCGGAAGCGGAACAGGAGTTCGGCGGTGGCGGGATCGGGGCAGACAATGTCCTTCAGGGTGTAGGGATCCTGCTGCTCGGCCTGGCGAATCTGCAGTCTGAGGTTCTGAAGGGCAGCAGCCTCAGGACCGGCGAAGGGCATGCTGTAGAGACCGAACTCCGGATCCTGGGTTGCGGCGGCCTCCGTGGAACTGTACTCCTTCTCAAATTTCTCCACGCAGCCTTCCAGGTAATTCCTTTTCAGATCATCCTGGCGGAAGTACTCTTCCAGTTTTTTGATGGCCTCAGGATCCAGATCCACCCGCTCCCTGCGGCCTTCCGGCAGCAGAGCGTTCAGGGGCACCAGCACGGGGCAGGAGGCCAGTTTGATCTTCACAATGCCCAGATCGGACATGGTCACTGCCTGGCAGTCCAGCTCCTTCAGGGAGGGCAGATCCTGGTATTCCTCCTCGGTCCGGGTGAGATCCCAGCAGTAGACGTAGCGCTTTTGGGGATCCATCATCACCGGCAGCACGGCTCCAGTGAACAGGTGGTCCGGTCCGAACCGGGAGTGAACAGTGAGCAGGGGACTGGTCAGGAGCTCTCCGGTCAGGGGGTCGGTCAGACTCTCCAGCAGGGCACGCCGGGTGCGCCGGCGGAAGACGTAGCTGAACATTTTGGGCTGTTTCTGAAACACCAGGCGCAAGAGGGCAATGGTGGCCCTGACATCGGACATGGCGTCGTGTGCGTTGTCGTGCTCCAGTCCATTGGCGGCGGTGAGATCCGCCAGCTTCAGGCTGTAGCGCTCCCCGTCCTCATCCTGGGCTTTGGGCCAGTTGATCCCCTCTGGGCACAGTGCGCAGCACAGCCGGATCAGGGGATACACATCCCAACGGCTGCTGCCGCTGAAGGTGTTGTATTCATAGGGGGGAAAGAAGTTTCTGAAGGCGGCGTGGCGGAGGAACTCGTCGTCAAATTTCACTGAGTTGTAGCCCAGGACGCAGTTGCCCGGCCGGGTCAGAAAGCTGAGGACCTTGCCCATGAAGATGTTCTCATTGTCGCCGCTCTGGCTGGCGAAGGCCGGGGTGATCCTGGTGACCTCCACCGCCTCCAGGGAGGGCAGATAGTCCCTGGGCGGGCGGCAGTAGCACACCATTTCCTCCAGGATGTTGAGATCCGCATCGGTCCTGACGGCGGCAAACTGGCAGATCCGGTCCCTGCGGGGATCAGTGCCGAAGGTTTCCAGATCGTAGAAGGTGAAGGTGCTGACGTTCTGCGGGGTCATTGGGCGTTGTCCTCCGGGCGGAAGGAGTTGGTGGCGGGATCGTAGGCGTAGCCGTGCTCCCGGAAAAAGGTCTCAAAATCCTCCCGATCCAGATCTTCCCGGCGGACAAGATCCTCCAGGGTGGGGCATTCGTCCCTGAGGGCGGTGTTGGTGCGGCTCAGGGTGATGAAAAAATCGCTGTGGCGGTAGTTCTCAAGGCTCATGATCTTGTGCCGGGATATGGGATCTGATCCGGGATCGGCTCCCGGATCTGGTGCCCCCCGGTCTCCTTTGCTGACGGTGGGTTGAGGGAAAAGGCACTCCCGGGCCCTCTGCCGGGGCAGATCGGCGCCGGGTGCTCTGCTCTGACGCGGGATCAGACCAGCAGGTTGCTCAGGGTGTGCAGGGAGGCGTTGAACTTGTGCTGCATCTGGGAGATGCTTTCGGCGATCTCATGGTGGACAATGCGGTTGTCCTGGATCCCGATGCACACTCCGCCCACGCCCCGCTTCATGAGACTTACGGCATAGGCCCCCATCTGGGAGGCAATGATCCGGTCAAAGGCGGTGGGGGAGCCGCCCCGCTGTACATGTCCCAGGATGGTGGTGCGGATCTCAAGGCCGGTGTGGGTTTCCAGATCCGCGGCCAGTTCCTTGATGTCCAGGACGTTCTCGCAGATCATCACAATGGCATGGCGCTTGCCCTGCTTAAGTCCGGTGTCAATGTTCTTGTACAGCTCTTCCCGTGAGAATTCGATCTCCGGGACGATGACATATTCCGCTCCGCAGGCCACGGAGGCGTAAAGGGCCAGATCCCCGCAGTTGCGGCCCATGGTCTCCACCAGGGAGATCCGCTTGTGGGAGGAGGCTGTGTCCCGGAGTTTGTCCACATCCTCAATAATGTTGCGCAGGGCGGTGGAGAACCCGATGGAGTAGTCGGTGCCGGGGATATCGTTGTCGATGGTCCCGGGAATGCACACACAAGGGAACCCTTCAAAGGACAGGAGCTTGGCGCCCATGTAGGAGCCCTCGCCCCCGATGACCACCAGCCCGTCAATCTCGTGCTTCCGGAGGATGGCCATGGCCTCCCGGCGCACATCCTCGTCCTTGAAGGCCGGGAAGCGGGCGGTGCCCAGGATGGTGCCGGCGCGGTTCAGGATATCCGCCACATCGGCCCGCTTCAGCTCAGAGATCCGCTCCTGGTGCAGTCCCAGGTAGCCGTCCCGGATCCCCAGGACCCGGATCCCGTCGGCCACGGCAGTGCGCACGATGGCCCTGATGGCAGCGTTCATGCCCGGGGCATCGCCGCCGCTGGTCAAAATTCCGATTTTCTTGATCATATGTGCTCTTGGTTTTTGTTGCTGCCGTCCCCGTCCTTCAGGGTACCTGGTGCCCGGCATGATCCTGGTTTCCGGATCTGGATCTGGATCTGGATCTGGGCCGGGCCCCGGATCTCCGGGTTCAGTACGGATGCCGGTGAGGCTCTGTCCTTCCGGACAGGAGCTGGGCGAAACGCACTTCCGGTTTCTGTTTTCCGGGTGACTGTCAGCCGTCCCGGTCCCGTCCGGGAAAATCCTGCCGGATCGGCTCCAATCCCGTCAGATCTGCCGCTCTTCCAGCATAAGGAGCCGGAAGTCTTCCCCGGGCTGTTCGGCCCCTGGGGCAGCCTGATGCCGGATCTGCGGGTCCAGCAGCTGTCACGGCAGGGACGGATCCGGGCTGTCATGCAGATCTGGCTATGGGAGCAGCAGGCAGGCCTCTGGATCCGGATCTGATCCCGGCACCTTTCATGTCAGGGCACCTTTAAGATCATGGTGCCTTCATGTCATGGCAGATCACCGTTGCGGATCAACTGTGGATCACCGTCTCAGGCTGATTTTATCATGCCTCTGTCCTGTCGTTGCATTTTCTGCTGTCCATCTTTTGTCCGTTCATGGCGTCTGACGTGTTGCGGGCGCCGGGAACTGCCGGCAGGTTCTTTTCCGGCGGGGATCCTAGAGGCTTCCATGACCGGATCCTGAGACTGCTCCAGGGATCTTGGCACTGACTCTCAGAAAGCTTCATGGTCAGGAGCATGCGATCTGGAGCATGTGGCTTGGAGCATGCGGGCTAAAACTCTGGAGCATGCACATCAAGGCCGCGCCTTTTGCGGCGCATTTCCCTGTCCGGCTGTTCCCGGGAATGATCGGGAGGCTTCTGCCGCGCATCCCTGGGCCGTCAGTCTTTACGCGGCTTCCAGGTGTGTTTTTCCGTCAGCGCATGTGCGTTTTCATGATCCTCTTCCCGGGTTTCCCCGGGCGCCAGGAATATAATGGGTGAGTGCTTAGTGTGCCGGACACCCGATCCGGGGTAGCACGGATCCGCTTTTCCGGGCGGGCTGTCCCTTCCGGACTGCAGGGTGGCAAAAGCCCTGATCCCGGATTTTCCTGCCGGGATCCGGATCTTCCGGCCGGCTGCCTTTTGTGCAGATCGGCGGCCACCGGCAATCTCTGTTTACTTCGTTTAGCGCTTTTTACTGCCCCCGCCTCAGGGTGGCTCTTGTGGAAAACATCATGCTCAGAAAGAAAATCCCCATGGCACTGGCAGCTGCCTTCCTGCTGCTGGCATCAGCTCCTGTGGCGGGGCTGGACTGCTCCGATCCCTCCGACTGTTTCAGCAAGGGCGATCTCCTGTGCGGTGATGTCTTTGACACGGAGCTGTTCTCCCGGGCAGAGCCTTATTTCCGGCAGGCCTGCCATGGAGGGGTGTCCGGTGCCTGCTTCCGCCTGGGGACTCATTACGGTGAGCAGCCGGGGAACGGAGGCGCAATCCGCAATTTTGCCAAAGCATTGTCCTACTTCCGCAAGGCCTGTGATCTGAAGGACGACAGTGGCTGCTCCAGCGCCATTGAGCTCACGGTGTCTGCCGGGGAATACTGCGTCATGGATCCCCAGAACAGCAGTGCCAGCGGAGCTGCTTACACCAAAGGTCCCAACTGCATTTCTGACGCTGATGCCTTCATCGGTCCCCGGTGTGACCAGAATGATCCTGAAGCCTGCCTCGCCCTGGGAAAACTCCACAGCCATCTTGATGAGCCCAAGGCCTCTGACCGGAGAGCCGCCGGCAAGGGGTTCACGAAGGCCTGTGATCTCAAGAGTGATGAGGGCTGCTTCATGCTGGGCATGCATCTTCTGGGGATCGGAACGGCCGCCACCGGGGATCCTGATCTCCATGGTGCCGCCTCTGCCTTTGGGCGGGCCTGCGATCTGGGATTTGCCGAAGGCTGCGTGGCCCTGGGCAACATGACTGAGAACGGGCAGGGGTTGAGCAAGGAGCCTGACGCGGCGTTGAAACTGTTTGACAAGGCCTGCAGCCTGGACTCATCTGACGGCTGTGAGAAGGTCGCCGGCTACTATGATGCCGGACTGGGCGGTGTGGATCAGGATCTGAAGCTTGCCGAGAAATACCGCAAAATGGCGCAGAAAATTCAGGAAGACTGTGACGAAGATTTTTGCTGAGATCTTTCTAAATAGCAGTAGGCGCAAGGTGCAGGCTGTGGATGGATCGCCGCAAAAGCGCGGCGTTCAGCGAGGAAACTCAGCACATCGGCTGTCACAGCAGGGAGTGCAGGCAAAATCCTGAGTTCCTTTGGCAACGGGGCAATGTTGTATTGTCTTCGGCGGCGATACTGAAGAGCCTATGTCTGAAGGCACGATCATGCTGCAGAGACGGCGAAAAGATCGGACGCTCAACACTGAGGAATGGCTGATCAAGCCTCTTATAACGGGGGAAAGACTGGCAGATAATTCAGAGATGATGCCATAAATAAAGATAAACGTTACCGGCTGCACAGGAACCTGTCATCTGCATCATGATCAGGCGGCGCTGAAAGAATAAACATAGAGATCTTCTTATAAGCGATATATGACATACTTTGAAAAGTTCAGAGGGTAAGTGTAACTAAGAATAATTGGTCAGAGGTATTCGTGGAAGAAGTCGAGAAGTGCCAGGCTGATGAGTTGAGCAAAGATCCCTTTGATGAGTATATTAGGCTTGGTGAACCTGATAAGGCGGATAAAGCTTATGTATGGCAGACTGCCGTGGGCCTGCAGGATGTTGATAAACTGCGGCCGTCTGATTATCTTCTTAATGCGGCAAAGGAAAACATCGACGGTATTATCACCATAGACGATGTCAAGAAGAGGATAGACAGCTACTATCAGGAGTCTGCCCGTCATCTTCCTGAGAAAACTGAGGAGGCAGACAAAGTTTCCGTTCATATAGCAGAGATCCTGTCAGAGGGATCTTTCATATTTTCCCCTGCGCAGTATATCTCAATTCACCGGAGGCTGTTTACTGGTGTATTTTCCCACGCTGGCAAAATCAGAGACTATAATATCAGCAAAAAGGAGTGGGTCCTTGATGGCGCATCTGTTATTTACGGCGGAGCTTTGGAGCTCCGTGAGACCCTGGACTATGATTTTAGGAATGAACAAGAGTTTTCATATGCAAATCTGCCTATGTCCAAGATTATTAAGCATCTTGCAAGATTTATATCGCAGCTGTGGCAGATACACATTTTTTGCGAAGGCAACACCAGGACAACCGCAGTATTTGTTTTAAAGTATCTTCGATCAATGGGCTTTAACGTAACCAATGATGTATTTGCCAAAAATGCGTGGTATTTTCGCAATTCCCTTGTAAGAGCAAACTACCGGGATGTGAAAAATGGCATTTATGAGGATTTGTCATATCTTGAAGTTTTTCTCAGAAATCTGCTTTTGGATGAAAAGAATGAGCTGACATTTCATGGTCATATCCTTGTTTCAGGGTGCGGATGATGGCGGTGGCTGCGGGGATCTGTGACTGGTGCGGCGGAGGAAATTCGCTGCAGGCAGTGCCCTATCAGGACTGGTTCAAAAAATCCCGGAGATTTGCCTCCGGGATTTGTCCTGTTTCCTGTTCACCGTGCCTGTCCTGACGGACAGGACTGGATCACTGAATCATTGGATCTTGTTGCAGTTCAGCACAGATCCGTCCTGGAGGTACATGCTGTATCCTCCGGGGGTCATGCGGATCATGTTTCTGCCGCTGGAGCCGTTCATCTGGGGATTGCCGGACTGCACCACGGTGAAGTTGAAATCCTGGCCGTTGAAGGTGAAGTTGCCAAACTCAATAGGCTGCTGCTGCTGTCCCATGATCACGGTTACCTGGTAGTTATTGCCGACAAAGTCATGCCGCAGCTGGATGTTGGGATTGGCCGGAACCTGGCAGATATAACTGCCGCTGAGGGCAGCCCCGCCGGGGGCAGGCATCGGCATGGTGGTGCCGCCGCCCTGGGGTATGCCGGCACCGCCACCGCCAGGTGACACCAGGCCGGGACCAGGGACGGGCTGGGGCGGAGGCATGGCCCCGGCTCCCTGGGCCCGCTGGAAGGTTATGGGCTGGCCCTCGAAGTCAATGTTAATGGTGTTGCCGTTGAAGGTGTAGTTCATCTGTGCCACTTTGCCGGTGAAGGAGGGATCAGCCGACAGGTACACCGTGTTGCCGGCGGTCCGGCAGTAGGCGTTGAAATGCTGCTGGTTGTAGATGTTGAAGCTGCAGGTGCCGTTGGGGGAGAAGGTGAGGATCACCTGTCCCTGGGCGTCTGCGGCAACCCAGGTTCCCAGGAGGGGGTTGTTCCCTCCCTGCTGCATCGTGACGGTGTTGCCGGGGGTCACATGGAGTCCGCCTCCGGACTGGACCACCGAGCCCTGGGCGGTGCCGGGCTGCTGGGGAGCGGTCTGGGCTCCGCCGCTGGGGAAGAAGGGGGGGAAGTCATCGGCTAAAGCGGCGCCTGAGACCGCAGCCAGGGCGGTTACCGCCAGGATCCCGAGAGTCTTGTTCATATTCGTGTCTTTCCTTGCTTTCCGTCTGTTCTGCCTGTCAGTTGCGCCTGCACTTCACAGTCAGGCCTTCAGGGGTTGTCAGATCATAGCCTGAGGGGTTCATGGTGATGGTGGCCGTGCCCTGCATGCCCACATCACCCTTGTTGGTGGAGTCGGTAATGGTGTAGGTGTAGACATTGCCGCTGACACCGAAACTGCCGCGGCTGGAGATCACCGGGGCGCCGTTGTTGTACATCACCGCATCATAGGTGCTGCCATGGTAGTTGTAGGTGATGGACACTCCGCTGGCACCGGGAACACCGCAGGTGTAGGCACCGCTGAGGGAGCTGGCAGCCTGGGGCGGTTGGGTGGCGGGCGCTGTTGCAGGAGGCGGGGGCGGCAGGGTGGCTGATGGGCCGGGGGCTGCCGGACCTGCGGGGATGGCCTGGTTGTAGCGCTTCAACTGATACTGGATCCCGTTGATGGTCACTGCCAGGGAGTCACCCTGGAGGGTGCAGGGCAGGGAGAAGTGTTGCCCGTCAGGGGTGGTCAGCTGCAGGGTGTTCCCCTGGAGGTTGTAGAAGTAGCCGCTGATCTGCCCGTTGTAGCCCATGGAGGCCAGGCCCTGCTCATTGAAGATCATCATGAGGGGCACCGACGGATCGGCGGACACCCAGGTGCCGCTGATCCCGGATGCGGGCATGGCCGCATTCCCCAGATCCCGGGTGCCTCCCAGCATGTCCTGCATGCCAGCAACGCCTTTGACGGAGGGCGCGGAGAGATCATTCAGCATCCGCACCATGTTGCCGGTTTCCAGGGCCTCAGAGGGCGCGGCGGCCAGCAGGGGAAGCAGCGCCATGGCTGCCATCAGTCCTTTTCCTGTCATGTTCATTTTCCTGTTTCTGAAAAAATATTCTTTTCTTCCGGCAATCCGGAACTGCGTCCGGGATCTGCCGTTTTCCGGTAGTCCTGTCATCCGCAATCAGATTATCCCGGTTTCGGTATCATCCGGTTTTCGCCCGCATACTGTTTTTCCTTCGCTGGCACTCTGCCTTCATCCGGTTGTTCCCCAGGGACAGCGGGGCTCAAGTCTGCTGCCGGATCCCGCCGCTTCTGTCAGATCAGTTCCCGATATGGAACTGTTCCGGATAAGTTCCGGCAGGACTGCTCGGATCACTTTATTCTGGTGCAGTTGATGGTGTAACTGATGTTGCGGACGGTGTCGGTGTCAGTGTAGATGAAGCCCGTGCTGTTGAAGGTGACGGGGAGGACGTAGTTCGTCCCGATCTTGTCCGGAGCCATGGAGTGGTGCACGCTCATGTGCATCTGGTGCCCGAAGATCTTGTAACTGCCCATTTCGATCGTGATCCGGGTGTTGTTCAGGGGATGGGAGAAATAGGCGGTGTAGGAGTCATTGACGAACTCCCAGTAGACGTTTTTGTTTCCCAGCATGGGGTGGGGGCACTGGTAGGTTCCCACGGTGTACTGGGCCGGACCCTGGGGCGCCGGCTGCGTGACCTGGGGTGCAATCACCTGGGGGCTTATGACCTGGGGTGAGCCGGAGCCCTGGGCAGGTGCGGGGTAGTTCTGGATCCCCCCCTGTCCCTGGGCGGGAGCAGGATATGATGGGACCGGGAAATTCTGACCGCCGGCTGCCGGGGCACCGTCCCGGATGAACTCCAGGCTGTCGGTGTTGCTTAACAGCAATGTGAGGCGGTTGCCATTGATCACGAACTGCCAGGAGAAGCTGGGTGCTCCACCGGGGGTGTCCATGAACATGATCACCGAGCCTTCGGTGCGGTAATAACCCTTGTTTTTCAGCTGATTGTTGTTGAATAGGGCAAAAGTGCCGTCCGGGTTCAACTGGAACACAATGTTTTCTCCGGGCACTGCCTTGCGCCAGGTTCCGGCAACGGGACTCACCTGAGTTGTCTGGGAAGCCTGGGGAAACTGGGCAGAGGGGCTCTGGACCGGTGCCGGGGCAGGGACCGCCTGGCCCGGGGCGGTGGCGCTCTCCGGGAAGAAGGGTGGATAGTCATCTGCGGCCAGCACGGCGCCGGGCACACACTGGGCGGCTGTCAGAAGGAGGACTGCGGTTCTGAACTTCATCATGTTCCATCTCCGGGTTTGCGGGTCCTGCCGGCTCTGGCTGGAGCACGTGACGGGGCAGGGCGGGACAGGTCTTTCCACGGGATTTTAGTTTCAGTCGGACCCCTGTTCCAATGCCTGAGGGCCCATCTGTGAGACGGATCAGAATAAAACCCCGGGGGTGCTGTTACCCGTATGATCCGGGAAAAACAGCCCTGGCACCGGGGTGGAGACGGTCTGCCTTTCTGCCTGGATCGGGGCGCCGGGCACAGTACCCTGTGATGTCCGGGGAGATCTGTGCGAGAGCCGATCGTCCCTGAATTTGTGACGGGGGTTTTCACCTGCCTTTCCTTTTGCCCGTATAATTTTTTTCAGTAAGCACTTCCGGATCTGACTGGTTTTGGCACTCGGGAAACCGCCCTTCCCTCGGGTGCAGGGTGTTCCGGATCCGGATGTTCCCAAGTTATTACATCAAGGATCTGGCACGCTCCATGACTTTCCGCAACCGAACCCTCCTTCCCCTGAATCCCCTCTTCGCACTCCTGCTCACCGCGGGTGCCGTGTCACTTCTCCCCGGCTGTGGCGACAGCCCGGCAGATCAGACTGCCGCTCAGGCTAACGCACCGGATCTGCTGATCCCCGGGGTGCAGCAGATCGCTCCCTCCTCCCCGATCGCCCTTGCCGGCACAGACAATTCCGGAGTTACGGGTGCGGGTGCGGGTGCGGGAGCAGGCGCCGGGGGTCCTGTTTCCTTGCAGGACGGGTCCATTCCCGGCATGGGCGCCTCCCTGATCCGTCACTCTCCCGGGGATGATCCGGGAGCCGGCGCCACCAAGGCCCTGGCCGGCCAGGAGCCGGCTGCCTGGACGGTGATGGTCTACATGGACGGGGACAACAACCTGGAGGCCATGCTCCTCCACGACATTGCCGAGATGGAACAGTCCCTGCCGGACAATGTGGAGGTCATCATCCAGGTAGATCGGGCAGGGGCCCAGCCCATCCAGGGCGGATGGTCGGGAGGCCGGATCTACCGGGTCCGGCGCAACCCCGCCTCCATTGACATGCACCGCTTCTACGACATGGGCTTTTTCGGCACCTTCCCGCCCCTGGTCTCGGAGCTGCTGGAGGATCTGGGCCCGGTGAATTCTGCGGATCCCGCATCCATTGAGAAGTTCATCCGTTATGCAGCCGCCAGGTTTCCCGCCCGGCGCTATGCCTTTGTGAGCATGGATCACGGGGGCGGCTGGTTTGGCAATCTGGAGGATCAGACCTCCAAGATGTCCATGACCATTTCCCAACTCACCGGGGCGGTGGGCCGGGGCGCGGCGGTGCTCCCCCGGGGACGCTTCGATCTGCTGATCTATGACATGTGCCTCATGGGGCAGATGGATGTGATCTTTGAGACCGCCACGGTGGCGGACTACATGATCGCCAGCCCTCCGCCCATTCCGGGATATGCCTCGGACTATGTCTCCCTGCTGCCCCTGCTGAAGGATGACGCCTCCACCCGGGATATCGGCCGGGACATTGTGGACGCCAACACCCGGTTCTTCAACCGGCACAATGTGGTGGCCGACCGGGCCCAGTTCTCCCTTTACGATCTGAGCCGCACCCGTCAGGCGGTTGAGGCTCTGGCTGCCCTGACCGGGGAGCTGGTAAAACGCGCCTCCGGCAGCGTCTCCGCCCTGACTCAGATCACCGCCAGATCCTATCATTTCCACGATCTGGGCTTTGACGCCTATTTCCGGGATCACCGCCTGACCTCCTCCGTGGATCTCCGGGACTGGCTGGACCGCCTTGACCGGGAGTTCCCGGATCTCCGGGACCGGACTGATGCTGTGCGGAAAGCCCTGGACACGCTGGTGGTGCACACCGCCTCCACCGATGAGATGCTGGTCCGGGGAGGGGTAGCCATCTACCTGCCCCTGGTGGCCCCCAACGTCTTCAAGGGGTATGAGGACACTGCCTTTGCCGCCAAATCCGGCATGCTCCCCTATCTCAGGGAACTGTTCCGCCAGCAGGGGAAAGCCTCCGCCTCTGCCCAGGCGCCCCGGGTGGAGGGGATCCAGGTCGGCACGGTTATCCGCCGGGACGGGGAGATCACCGGGATCCGGGAGAGCCGGATCCTGGAGCCCCTCAGCGGCTATGCGGTGCGCTTTGATGTCACCGGCAAAGACATTCACAGCGCCTTTCTGGGGCAGGTAAGCCGCACTCCCACAGATCCGTATCCCCACTATGACTTCCAGCAGTTGCTGGTGGATCTGAGCAAATCCTCCACCGAGGGGCTCTCCGGGGATATCCGGGATATCCTGCCGGACTTTGGGGACGGCACCAACACCTTCATCCGGGAGATGACCGGGCAGCGCTTCCTGATCATGGCCGGAGGCGCAGTCTGGCCGGTGACTGCCCTGCACAACACCCCCGACTTCTCCGGCATCTTCGTCCGGGCGCTCTATGCTCCGCCTGCCGGGGGCGCCGAGACTCCGGTGCTGCTGAGGTTCTCCGCAGACACCCGGCAACTGGTGAGCATCACCGACGTTGCCACGGGCGCCATGTTCATGCAGGCCCCCGGGGCATCATTGCGCTTCGGCCGGATCCGGGCCACAGACGGGGGAGCCACCATTCCCTCCGGGAACGATGTGCTTTTTGACTACTCGGAGCCGGTGAACCTCCAGAACCTGGCCGCTGGCGGACTGCAGCTGGTGCTGGCCAACCTTCCTGAAGGTTCCAGGGTGCGCTACGGGGTGTACGCCAACAACATCTGGGGCGGCCGGGGCAGCACCGGCTTCACTGATGAGCTTACTGTGCGGTCCAGTCCCGGGCAGCGGGAGCTTATTGCCGCTCTGAAGAGAAGTCCCGGGGAACTGGAGGGACGCTACGCCGTGGGACTGTTCATGGACGGGAAGAACGGGGAGCCTCCGGAGCTGGTGCCCACCTTTGACTCCTTCACCATCTCCCCGCCGGAGCGGCTGCCGAAGACCGCCATGATGAAGCATATGTGGCGATCTGGATCCGGCGCCCATGGCTATTTTGACATCGTCTCCTCCCCGGATCCGGATGCGCCGGTGCAGCTTATCGCCAGCATGGCCCGGGACGGCAAGGCCGACATGATCTACCGCAGCGACATCACCTCCTATGAGGCTTTCCTCCATGGCAGCGGCCGGGACCGGATCCTGTATCTGGTGTCCATCGGCCGGGGCAGCCGCCTGGCGCTGTATCCCATGGAGTCGGTCAGCCCCCGGAGCCTGGAGGGTGTCTGGACCAGCGCCAATGTCACCTGGCGCTTCAAGGACGGCAAGGCGGAGCTGGACTACCGGGATGACGGGCCGGTGGCGGCGTTCAGGGGGCACCATGAGGGCTCCTTCACCCTTAAGGACAATGTGCTGGAGCTGGACAGGAACTTCCCGGAGGATCTCAGGAGCATGGCCCTGATCCTGGATCCGGGAACGGAGATCCTGCGGCTCAAGAGCCGGAAGCCATACCTGATGCAGGTGCAGAAGTCCGCCGCCGACGGATCAGCCACCCTGGCCAGGATCCGGGAACAGCTCCCGGGCTACTGGCACGGAGGCACCGGGGAGGCGGCCACGGATCTTGAGGTGAGCAGGGTGACCGGAACCAACTATCTCCGCCTGGTGTTTGTCAGCGGTGACAGACGGTCAGAGGCCGTGGCGTCCCTGGGCAGCTCGGCGGCCCACCTGACCTATGAGAACGGCACCCGGATGATCCTGGACTACCGTCTGGATGCTGAGGGGCGCCTGATCCTGAGGACCTCCGGCACGGAGGGGAAGGACTGGATCTTCACCCGGAACAGCACCCCAGGGATCTGAGAGCGGTGCAGATCCTGTCCGGATCAGGCTCCGGGCAGGGGGTGTGATGGATCACCTGCGGATCCGGCAGAGCGGATGATTGGGATGTGAGAGCGGGTATGCGGGACGAGAGAGCAGTCATGCGGGTTGAAAGAGCGGATAAACTGGACGAGAGAGCAGACATGGGGAACGTGGTAAGTGACATACAGGACGCAAGCGGCGTTTTTAAGCGGAAGGCGGGACTTCTGTCCCCTGATCTCGGTTACGGTTCGCGGCAGTACGGAGAGCCGCACATATCCCGGGGCGGTACCATCTGCCTTCAGCCGGATCCCCTCCGGGGTGACGGCCGCGGCTGCGGTCTCCTCCGGCTCCTGGCGGCACTGCTGATCGGCTCCCTGTTTCTGATCCTGGCCCCCGGGGCCGGTGCGGCCCCCGCCGCCACGGCCAAGGCTCCGGGCACAGTGTCGGCTGCTGCCACCGGGGCGGGGGCTCCCGCCTCTGCTCCGGTCTCAGCCACCCAGACTGCCGGGGCAGCCTCCCCGGCGGACTGGCTCATCATGATCTACCTTGCGGCGGACAACGATCTGGAAGTCCAGTCTTTTTTCGATCTCCTGGAGATGGAGAGCGCCAAGCCGGACAATGTGGAGGTGCTGGTGCTGGTGGATCGGAGTCCCGGGGAGTTTGACGGCTGGCAGAACTGGTCCGGGGCCCGGATCTACCGGGTGGCCCGGGGCGGCACTTTGGATCCGGCGAAGTTCTATCCCGGGCTCCGCAGAGGAAAAACCCAATTGCCTGACACTGTTGCTTCTCCGGTGATCATGGATCTGGGCCAGGTGAACAGCGCCGATCCCCGGATCCTCAGGGATTTTCTGAACTACGGGATCCGGAACTATCCGGCCCGCAGGCACGCCTTTGTGGCCTGGGATCACGGCGGCGGCTGGCCCATGATGCTCTATGACGGCTCCGCCGGGGAGTACATGAACGGCGAGCAGTTCTCCTCCGCCGTCCGGGAGGCAGCCGGAGCCCTTCCCCGGGGCCGCTTTGATCTCATTGTGATGGATCTGTGCCTGATGGCCCAGGCGGACTTTCTTTATTACCTGAAGGATCTGGCAGACTATGTGGCCGCCAGCGCCCCGCCGGTGCCGGGTTTCGGCACGGATTACCAGACTTTTCTCCGGGCCGCCGCTGCCTCCCAGGATCCTGAGGCTCTGGGCCGGGCCCTGGTGGACGGCACCGTGGACTTCTATGACCGGATCTGGCCGGCGGAGGCTTCCTTCTCCCTGTTCAGGATGGATCAGTTCCGGCCCCTGGCCGAAGCCCTCCGGAAACTGGCGGTGCAGCTGGTGCGGGACGCACCGGATCGGGCCTATGAGATCACCCGGAAGACTGCCGTGGCCCTGCATTACGGCAGCCAGCAGGGCTATGACGACTACTCCCTGGGGAAGAGAGCCAGGTCCTCGGTGGATCTCACCGGCTTCCTGGACGCCATGGCCACCATGGGGGACAAATATCCGGCCCTCTGTGACCAGATCCGGCAGAGCCTCGGGCGGTTCATGATCCACACCCGGGCCACCCGCCTGGGTGCTTCCTCCGGGGGCCTTTCCGTTTATCTGCCCCTGAACCGGGTGAATGTCCTGGATGGCTACAGCGCCACCCCCTTTGCCCGGGACTCGGGGCTGGGCAGTTATCTCAACGCCCTGTACCGGCACCAGGAGATCGGCCGGACCACAGATCCCTATTTCTCCAATGTGGAGGTGGGGGTACCGAAGCTTCCCGCCGGGGCTGATCCCTCCAATGTGAAGAACTTTGTCCTGCACCGGCCTGATTTCCTCCGACCTCTGACCCAGACCTCCATCCGCTTTGACATCAATGGCCAGAACATCATCTGGACCAAGCTGGCCCAGTATCTGGATGCTGACGGCAGGTACTACCTGTGCCACGGCGATCTGCTGGTGGATCTGAACAAGCAGTACCGGGTGCCCTCGGAGAAGCGGACTGTGCTGGATGTGATGCCCGACTACAATGACGGCACCACCACCTTCATCCGGGAGATCACCGGTCAGAACTTCATGATCTCCGATGACACGGTGCTGTCCCCGGGGACCTTCTTCCATGACCGCACCGATATCAGCAAGGGCTATTTTGTGGGGGATTACCGCCGTCCGGGAAGCCAGGACATTATGGCTGTGCGGATGGAGTTCAACACTGAACTGCGGATCTTCTCCGGCTTTACGGATCTTGACGGCAGGCCGGTGCCCGCCGAGGCCGGAGGCGAGTTCACTCCTCACTGGTTCTATATTGACAAGAACACCCTTGACAAGACCACCCGCCAGGAGGGCTACATCCGCACCCGCCCTCTGACCCTCAGGGCCGGTCATGACTTTAAGCTGGTGCTGGCCAATCCTCCTGACGGCTCCCTTATCGGCGTCAGCCTGACGGCGGAGACCATGGACGGCAAGCAGGCATTCTTCCGCACCGAGCCCCTGATGGTGCAGAACCTTCCCTCCCAGATCCAGCTCACCCGGGAGACCTATGCCCGGATGGATCAGCTTTCTGGCACCTATTCCGTGGCCGTGTATGCCCGGGGATCTGCCTACGGCACCACCGATCTGCTGCCGACCTTTGACACCATGACACTGAAGTGCGCCCAGGGCGCGAAAGAGTGCGAGTGGGGGATTTCCGGGAGGGTCGCAGGAGTGAGTCTGATCAACGCCTTCAATGACGGTGAAGGTCTGGTACCGCCCCAGATGGTGTTCTTCGAGAACCGGGATCTGGCGGTGCTGCGATCCGACCGATCCCTGCTCCGGGCCATGGGCTCTTTCTTCTTCTACATTGACGGGGCCGGGGATGACCGGACGGTCAGCCTGGTGGGGATCGGATCCGGTGAGCGGAGGGTGCTCCGTCCCCTGGGTGCGGTGTCACAGGAGGCACTCCAGGGAAAGTGGCACTCGGCATATTCGGACTGGGAGTTTGCCGGGGACCGGGTGGTGATGGTGACTCGGGATCCGGACACCGGCAAAAAGGAGACTTTCAAAGGACGGTTTGTCCTGAAGGATCATGTCATGACAGTGGCCCCCGGGGAGGGTGATGTGCGCTTCGCCCTGGATCTGGATCGGCGGCGGGGAACCCTCAGGATCATGGCGGAGAACCACCATCTGTTTGACTGCCGCCGGGAGGGGGCGCCTGCCGGGGGCAGTGGATCCCCGGTTGATCCGGCAGCTGGCACCGGATCGGGTGTGGGCACCGGCACGGGCAGTGCCCCAGCTTCAGGTACCGGTGCTCCTGTCTCTCCGGAGGCTCAGTTGCCGGCCGCAGATCCCATGGCACGCCTGCCGGGCAGGTGGCATGACGCCCGGAGTGCCTCGGATCTGGAGATCCGGCCCACCGGAGGGGGCAAGTTCCTGCGCCTGATCTTCACTTCCGGTACCCGCCGCTCAGAGGCGGTGGGCGCATTGTCCGGGGATCGGATCATGATGACCTATGCTGACGGCACCAGGCTGTCCGCATCCTTCATGCTCCAGGGCCGGCGCCTGGTACTGAACTTTGGCACAGGAGGCGACTTTGTTTTTGAACGCCGCTAGGACGGCTCTGGGAGCCGCCGGCATGGGAGCCGGCAGCGTCCCTTGTTTTTATAAAGAGCCTGTCTTCCGGGAATGCCGGCTTTTTACTCTTCTTCCCCTGCTCTGGGCACTGATCTTCTTCTGCGGCTGCGGCCAGGCCCGGGATCCCTGTCAACCCTCTTCTGTGGAGGAGATCGCCGGCTGCCGGGTGGGGGTCCAGGTGGGATCCACTGCCGATCAGGGGGCCACCGCTCTGCTGGACCGTCTGGGCTATGCCGACATGCTGGAGCGCTTCAACTCCAGCCCCGATGCGGTCACAGCCATGAAGCAGGGCAAAATTGATCTGGTGATCGTGGATCATCAGCCGGCCCTGGAGTTTCTCCGGAAAAATCCGGATCTGGTGATCCTGGACTTCCCCTTTGCCCAGGAGACCTTTGCGGGGGCAGTGGCCCTGGAGCGGCCGGATCTCCTGGCAGAGATCAACCAGGCCCTGATCAGGGCCGAAGAGATGGGGATCCCGGAGAAGCTCCGGCAGACCTTTGTGGAGCACCAGGGGGACTACCATTATGTCCAGAAGAACCAGGGCGGCGCGCCCCTGGTGATGGCCACCAATGCCCAGTTCCCGCCCTATGAGTATTTTGAAGGCGGCCAGGTCACGGGCTACGAGGTGGAGCTGGCCCGGGCGGTGGCGGATCTTATGGGCCGGCAGCTGCGGATTGAGGAAATGGAGTTTGACGCGGTGATCAGCGCCGTGGCCGCGGGGAAGGCGGATTTCGCCTTTGCAGGCCTGTCCGTCACCGAGGATCGCCAGAAGTCCGTGAACTTCACCCGTCCCCTGGTCACCACCCGGATCTCGGTGCTGGCCCGGTCGGGGATGGCGGCGGCATCTGCCGGGGAGGAGGCGGAGCGGTCCCTCAGTCAGCGGTTCCATGACAACTTCATTGAGCAGGATCGGTGGCTCTTCATTGCCCGGGGCCTGGGGATCACCCTTCTGGTGGCCTTTCTCTCCACATTGTGCGGCTTTGCCGGGGGCTTTGTGCTGGCGGTGATCCGATCCTGGCATGATCGGAACGGCGGGCTGGCGGTGCCCAACTTCCTGGCGGTGATCTACATCAACGTCATCCGGGGCACCCCGGTGATGATCCAGCTTCTGATCATTTACTATCTGATCTTCGCTGCGGTGGACGTGAGCAAGATCCTGGTGGCGGTGGCGGCCTTCGGTCTGAACTCTGCCGCCTATTCCGCAGAGATCATCCGGGGCGGGATCATGGCGGTGGATCGGGGGCAGTTTGAGGCCGGGCGCACCCTGGGGCTCTCGCCCTTCCAGATCTACCGGCATATCGTTCTGCCCCAGGCGGTGAAGAAGGTGCTGCCCGCCCTGGGCAACGAGTCCATATCCCTGCTGAAGGAGACTTCCATCAGCGGCTACATAGGCCTGGCGGATCTCACCCGGGGCGGTGTGATCATCCGGAGCATCACCTATGAGGCCTTCATGCCCCTGATGGCGGTGGCCCTGATCTACCTGATCCTCATCGGCCTTATGTCCTTTGGTGTTTCCAGGCTGGAAAGGAGGCTCAGACGTGACGAGCGCTGAAGAGCAAGGCAAAGGGGCAGAGCCACTTCTGGAGGTGCAGGATCTCTGCCGGCGGTACGGGGAGCATGTGATCCTGGATCATGTGTCTTTCCGGATCATGCCCGGAGACGTGGTGGCGGTCATCGGCCCCTCGGGCTGCGGCAAGTCCACCCTGATCCGGTCCCTTAATCTGCTGGAGCGGGCAGAGTCGGGCCGGATCCTGTTCCACGGCCGGGATCTGCTGACATTGTCCTCCCGGGAGGCGGCGGCCACCATTCCCCGGATCGGCATGGTGTTCCAGCAGTTCAACCTTTTTGACAACATGACCGTGCTCCGGAATGTGGCCCTGGCCCCGGAGATCTCCGGGGGACTAACCCGGAGCCAGGCCGAGGAGAAGGCTATGATGCTCCTGGAGCGGGTGGGGCTGGCCGGCCGGGCCGGCGCTTATCCCTCGCATCTCTCAGGCGGGCAGAAGCAGCGGGTGGCCATTGTCAGATCTCTGGCCATGGATCCGGAGATCATCCTGTTTGACGAGCCTACCAGCGCATTGGATCCAGAGATGGTCCAGGAGGTCCTGGCACTCATGCGCGATCTGGCCCAGGGGGGCCTGACCATGATGGTGGTCACCCATGAGATGCGCTTTGCCCGGAATGTCTCCACCCGGGCCATGTTTGTCTGTGACGGCGGGATCCGGGTGGACGAACCGCCGGAGAGGTTTTTTGAGGATCCGCCGGATCCCCGGCTCCGGGAGTTTCTAACCACCGCCGGGATGCGGGGCTGACCGGGGCTGGAGCTCCTTACTTCAGCCTTATGGCCCGCCGGGATCTTCTGATCCCGGCCGGGATCCGGCGGTGCTCCCCAGGCTCAGTTTCAGATCCCGCCTCAGATCCCCCAGGGATCCCCTGATCCGGCCTCATCTCAGATCCAGCAGGGGGCAACTCTGGAACTGGCAGCCAAGGAGCTGATCGCCAAATGCTGACCGCAGATCCTGGCCTCAGATTGAGGTTATGCCGGCGGGAAACTGCCAGATCTTCCGGGATGGGACCAAAGGAGGGCCTATGTCCCCTGATCCCCGCTGCCAGAATTTTCGTTTGCTCAGTTTGAGCTATTTGCACAAGGAGAATGCGCCGTGCCTAAACGTCATCTGAGAGATCTCACCGTTTCCGTCATTGGTCTGGGCTGCATGGGTTTTTCCCAGAGCTTTCCTCCCTTTCCTTCCCGGGAGGAGTCTGTCAGGACCATCCGCCAGGCTGTGGATGAGGGGATAACCTTCTTTGACACCGCTGAGGTTTACGGACCTTTCACCAATGAGGAGCTTCTGGGGGAGGCCCTGGAGCCGGTGCGGGATCAGGTGGTCATTGCCACCAAGTTCGGCTGGGATGTCCATGAGGGTGACGGCGCCTACCGGGTGGACAAGCCCTTTGATGTGAACAGCTCCCCGGAGCAGATCCGCCATGCGGTGGAGGGTTCCCTAAGGCGCCTTAAGACCGATCATATCGATCTCCTCTACCAGCACCGGGTGGATCCCAAAGTCCCCATGGAGGATGTGGCCGGCACCGTGGCTGATCTCATCAAGGAAGGGAAGGTTCTGCACTTCGGCCTTTCTGAGGCTGGACCCACGGCCATCCGCAGGGCCAATGCCGTCTGTCCTGTGACCGCCCTTCAGAGTGAGTACTCCATGTTCTTCCGGGAGCCGGAGCATGAGATCTTCCCGGTGCTGGAGGAGCTGGGGATCGGCTTTGTGCCCTTCTCCCCTCTGGGGCGGGGGATCCTCACCGGCAGTGTCCGGCGGACCACCACCTTTGACAGCTCGGACTTCCGTTCCGGGGTTCCCCGGTTCCAGGGAGAGAACTTCAGCAGCAATATGGATCTGGTGGATGCATTGTCGGAGGTGGCTGCGGAGAAGGGTGTTACCCTGCCTCAGCTGGCCCTGGCCTGGATCCTGGCCCAGAAGGACTATATTGTCCCCATTCCTGGCACCAAGCAGATACGGAGGATCCAGGAGAACCTGGGAGCTTTGGGAGTGGATCTGTCCCCGGAGGATCTGGCGCGGATCGGAAAGATCCTGGAGGAGCATCCCGTCAGCGGTGAACGCTACTCCCCGTCTCACATGAAGTTCGTGAACCGGGGCTGAGAGTTACCTGCGTCAGGGAAAAAGCGGGCGGATCGGATATGGCAGATCAGCGCTGATCCGCCCTGATGGGATCCTGTTGGCCAGGCTGGTGAGCTACTATTCCATTTTGTAAGTACGTGTGATTGTAAGTCTGCGTACAAATTTATCTAGTCGGGATGATCTTTGCATACCAGTCCTACAAATCTGGTATATCACTTTGTACGAATGAGAATAGTATCAGTAAGGCACGGTGGAGAATGGCTTGCATTGTATACAGTACTGACCGAAAAACAGGCAACGTCTACGCCTACACTTCCGAATCTCACCGGGACCCTGAAACCAAGAAGGTGAAAACCACAAAGTCCTATCTTGGCCGGGTAGATCCAGTGACTAAGGAGATCATACCCAAAGCCGAAAACGGCAAGAGGACCCGTACTGTTAGTACAAAGCAACGTGAAGACATAGTATCCGAAGTCCGTAAAGAGGTGGATAAACTGACGGCTGAGCTCGAATCAGTGAAAAATGAACTAAGCAGAGTTTCCGCACAATTAAAAGATCACCTTGAATTTGAGTCTAAGATCCGTATTGCACTGCAAAAACTGGACTCTCAAAATACCGTTTAGTCAGCACTGGCTCGGGAGGACTTGTGCGTACAACGCCAGTGCCTGTTCTCCATCATCCTGTAAGGAGGGTTCTGTCTGTTCTTGCCCTGAAAGAGGCGGTAACCGAAACTCTGTCTGACGAACCACCTTCCGGTACTCAGTGTGGGTTTAGAAAAGACCAGCAAATCCTCAAAATTCAGTAAATTCAGTTGCTTGCGTGGCAGGAGCCAGAAGATCTGGCTTTCACAAGCCGATGGACTCAGTACATTTATCCTGAGTAATCAATGTGGGTTACCATGTATAAAATTTTCTTAAAACAAGAAGATCACCTGAATGCGTGGCCCGGGGTTCCTGGTCGGAACGGATTTTTGCAGATCCGGGACGGTAGGTTGACCCAGGGATCAAAAATGTGAGTTTATTCAAGTTTTGGTTTATCGTATATTCGCCAG
>CACZLZ010000024.1 GCA_902782145.1 uncultured Aeromonadales bacterium | reverse complement strand
GCCGCCGATTTCAATCAGTGTGGGGGTGGCCTTCGGAACCTGCATCGGGGTTGAAGAGAATATCATCGAAAAGGCGGACGAGGCGCTGTACCGCATCAAACGTAACGGCAAGAACGGCATTGCATTCTTTGAAGCATAGCGCAGTCTGAACCGGGGATGCCAACAGCTCCCGGCAGTAACTTCCGACAGTCAGTTTTGTGTATTCTGTATTTGCTCAATCTATGGTGTTAAATTTCTGAACCCGGAGCTGGCGGCAATAGTTGGGATTTTATAATCGTTATCAAAAAGTAAGATGTTCGCAGTTGACGACTAAGTAGCTTATGGGATAATGACAGTGACAGAGCCTTTCTGCGCTTCAGTCACTTTGTGAACTGAGGTTCATGGAAAGGCCTTTTTCATCTGTGATGAACAGATAGTTGTATTCAGATGGGAATATAATGTTGAAGTCTATAAATATCGGTGCGGAATCGTTTCATGAACTAATTGAAAGCAACAGTTATTACGTGGACAAAAAAATTTAAAAATTTTTGAATTTTTTTCTAAAGCCCCCCAACCGAAAAAGGAAGTAACGGGGAGAGAATTACACCTCAAACCCACAAATTTACCTTTTTCAGTGAAAGGAGCGCAATCATGACTTTATATGTCAATACAAACACCAGCTCTATCAATGCACAGCGTCAGTTTTCCAAGTCCACCAAAACCATTGATTCCTCATACAAGAGCTGGCCTCAGGTTTGCGCATCAACTCCGCCAAGGACGATGCCGCCGGTCTCCAGATCGTCAGCCGCATGACCGCCCAGATCAACGGCCTGACCCAGGGCAACCGCAATGCCAATGACGGTATCTCCTTTGCTCAGACGGCTGAAGGCGCCTAGACGAAGTCAACAACATGCTTCAGCGGATCAGGACTCTGGCTGTACAGGCCAAGAACGGCACCAACAGTTCTGATGAAAGGATCGCCCTGCAGGATGAAGTAACGTCCCTGGCTGAGGAGATCAAGAGAATTGGCTGCGACACCAAGTTCGGCAAGAATCTTAACGTGTTCCAGGATCGTCTGAACGGTAGCAGCAGCAGTAGTAGCAGTAGTAGCAGCAGTACTGGCACCCCCACCGATCCCACCACCGATCCGGATGCCCCCACCGGCGGCGACAGCACCTCCGGAGGCGACAACACCTCCGGCGGCAGCACCAGCGGCACTGACAACCGTCTTACCCTGCAGGTAGGCGCCTACAGCGGCAACACCATCAAGCTGGAAACCAAGGCCATTTCAAGCATTCTCGGCGTGGATTTAACCGGCACACTGTCTAATATGGCCGGCTTTGACGTGGGAGCTGCGCTGACTTCCGGCTCCACCACCATCGACAAGTTTGACGAGATGATTGCCAACGTTGACAACTACCGGGCCAATCTCGGTGCAGTGCAGAACCGCCTTGAGTCCTCCATCTCCAACCAGGAGAACGTAATTGAGAACGTAAGCGACGCCAGATCCCGGATCCGCGATGTGGATTACGCCTCCGAGACCGCCAAGATAACCCAGCAGTCGATCCTGCAGCAGGCCTCAACCTCAATTCTGAGCCAGGCCAACATGAAGTCCCAGATCGCCCTGTCACTTCTCGGCTAATTGCGAACGGTTATCTGTGTTCAACAATCAAGACCGCCCCGGCGGTCTTTTTTTGTTACGTGCCCGGCAGGGGCTGATCCCGGAGGGGGAAAACCCGGTAGTTGAATGGACAAGGAAATGTCAGGACAGGCGGTAAGATCAGAGCAGGTCCCCTATCTTACCGGCGCCATGATTCGCCATTCTCACATCCGTGACACATCATTCCCCTGTTCCTGACACAGGGATCTCCTCTTTCTGGCACACCCTTCCCCTTTCCGTGGAGCATCATCCTCCTATCCGGGGCGCACCCTTCCACTTTCGGCGGCACACCATCCCCCTTTTCACAGATAACTGATCCGCACATTCTGGATCGCGGCCCGCTCCAGGTCGCACATCAGACTCAACATCAACATCAACATCAACATCAACATCAACATCAACCTCAGACTCAGAGTCAGCCGCCTCCGGGAGATCTGCCGGAAATCTTTGCCAGGCTTGGGGTGTCCCTGCCGGGAGCATCTGCCACCAGCCTGAGCCGGGATCTGCCCGGCAAAAAGCCGCGCCTCCCGGAAGCGGAAAGACGCGGCCGTTAAGGGCAGATCCGGCAGTCAATGCCGGATCATGCTGCGCCGGAGATCAACCGGCTGATCTGCGTGCTGTCTCAGTAACTGAACTCAAAGCCGGCGGTGAAGGTGGCCTCCGGGCAGGGGAAGCCCCGGGCGGTCTCATACCTCTTGTCGAGGATGTTGTCAGCCTTGGCCTGGATCTTGAAATTATCGGTGATGCTGTAGCCCACCCCCAGGTTCAGGAGTCCGTATCCGCCCAGACGTCTGGCCCCCGCACCGGCTGACCGGGAGGAGAAGGCCAGGAAGGAGGCGGACAGATCAAAGTCGCCCACCCTGCCGGACAGGTTCCACTTGAAGTCCCGGGGGGACACATAGGGGATGTCCGTATGGTTGGTACGGTCCCGGGGATCCCGGTAGCCGGCGCTGAAGGTGTTCTTCACCCCGGCCACCTCAAAGCCCAACTCCGCCTCAATGCCGCTGACGCTGGCATGGCTGATGTTCTTGAAAGAGTAGGTCTCATAATAGTAGACGATGCGGTCCCGGTAGTGGTTGTTGAACAGGGAGATCCGCCAGTTCAGGAACTTGTGATCACCCTGGATCATGGCCTCCAGACTGTCGGAGGTCTCGGGCTTCAGATCATGGGATCCCATGTAGGGATAATACAGTTCCATGAAGGTGGGTGCCCTGAAGGAGGTGCCGAACCGGATGCTTGCCTTGTAGTCGTCAAAGAACCTGAGGCCCAGGCCGCCCTGGTAGGTGAAGTGGGCACCGTACTGGTTGCTGTGATCATAGCGTCCGGCCAGCTCAGCCTGGAAGCCCTCCACATCCACCTGCCCCAGGAGATAGGCCCCTGTGTTGTTGATCTTGGGATGCTCGGGATTCAGGTGCTCATAATAGACCTTGGACTTCTTCAGGATCCGGTCCTGGCGGATCTCCAACCCGCCTCCCAGGGTGAAGATATCAGCCAGGGCCAGTTCATTGGTCCACTCCAGTCCCAGGGTGCGGAGATAGATGGGGGTGTTGTCAGTCTTCCCCTCCCGGAAGGGGTTCAGCTGGATCTGCTCAAAGTCGTCGGTGCGCTGCAGGTTCAGGGACAGCCCTGTGCGGTAGATATCACCGGAATAGCGGCCGCCCAGCTCCACCGCCCAGTTCTCATACTGGTTCATGTCATATTCATGGTAGGAGCCCCACATAGGATCATCGCTGCTGGTGTCAAACTGGGACTTGGTCTTAAGCCAGCTGACATCACCAAAGAGGGTCACCGGGCCCAGGCGGTGCTGGTAGTCCGCCATGAAGCTGGTGCCCTGGAAGCCGTGGCGATCCCCGTCATTCTGTCCGGGAACCGGGTGCACGTTGTAGCCACGCTCCTTCTCAGTGCCAGCAGCCAGCTTCAGTTCGCCGTTGTCACCGATGGCCTGCTTGAAGGACACACTGCCCTTCCGGTTGCGGTGGGTGCCATAGGAAGCCCGGGCCAGGATCTGGCTCTCGTCAAAGCCCGGACGGGTGATAATGTTGATGACCGCAGCGGAAGCCTGGGAGCCGTAGACGGAGGCCCGGACGCCCCGGATGTACTCAATCCTCTCGATCTGGCTCACCGGAATGCGCTCCAGGTAGGTAGCGCCGTCATAGGGGGTGTTGAGCTTGACGCCGTTCACCAGAAACAGTGTGTCCGTGGCGTTGCCGCCCCGGATCTGGGCCTTGGTCTGCTGACCCCGGCCGCCGTTCATGGACACCTGGATCCCCGGCAGTGTCCGGACGATGTCGGCAAAGCTGGTGGCCTGCATCCGGCGGATTTCCTCCCCGGTGATCACCACCACCGGTGAAAGGGCCGAACTCAGGGGCTGCTCATATCTGGTTGAGGTAACAATGACGGTGTCGGTATCAGCGATGTCCTCCGACGCCGCAACGGTGGGAACGGCCAGCAGGGCCGCCCAAAGCAGAGATCTTTTCATGTTGTCCTGTCTTATCTGAAAAACGCGTAATAAGAGTTACAGTTGCCGGGGCAAGTCTTCGGACTCAAAGGTGGCTGACCGCTGAATGCCACTTCCCAGGATCATCCCAGTGTGATGTTGCATCAGCGTCCCTTCTACCGCTGCGCGTCAGTTCCGGGCTCTGACCGGATTCCTTTTTGATTTTCGCGGAGGAAAAACCGCCGGCGGAGAGATTATAGCCATACTGGGACAGGTTGCAATCATGGGAGGACGGTTGTCAGGAGAGAGAGGGTGCTGCGGGAGCAGGGAAGCGGAGCCGGCTCCGGCGATGCCAGCGTGCGGAGAGGGGGAGCCGGTGATACCTGCGTATGGGGTCCAGTGATGCCAGAGTCAGAGTGCGGCTGCCGGATCCGGAAGTCCGGCGGCAGGCTGCGGAACAGATCGGTAAGATGAGATGAGATGAGATGAGATGAGATGAGATGAGATGAGATGAGATGACGGATCCGGTGAAGCCATCGTGCGGCTAAGTTCCCGGACTTTTCGCCAAGAAAAAAAGCCCTTCCGGGCCCATATGAGAAGAGGCGGAACAACTCCGCCTCTTCGGAATGATGCCCCTATGCGGGGCGGCTCGGCCGGATCCGGGATCCGTCACTCCATGTAGTGATCCGGCATGGGGATCTGGGAGACTCCAGAATCGATGGCTGCCTGGGCCACAGCCTTGGCCACCTTCTTCAGCAGGCGGGGATCCATGGGCTTGGGGATCAGGTAGTCCCGGCCGAACTCCAGATGATCAATCTGGGCTGCCTTCACCACCTCCTCCGGCACCGGCTCCTGGGCCAGCATCCGGATGGCATTCATGGCGGCCTTCATCATGGGGATGTTGATGCACTTGGCCCGCACGTCCAGGGCACCCCGGAACAGGAAGGGGAAGCAGATCACGTTGTTGATCTGGTTGGGATAGTCAGATCTGCCGGTGGCCATGATGATGTCAGGACGCACCTTGAGCACCACTTCAGGGGAAACCTCGGGCTCAGGATTGGAGCAGGCGAAGATGATGGCGTCCTTGGCCATGTGCTTCACCTCATCCTCAGAGACCAGGTTGGGTCCGGACACGCCCACCAGGATATCAGCGCCGTCCAGGGCCTCATGCAAAGTCCGGGGACCGCCGTCATTGATGAAGCGGGGCTTCTCGCCGTTCAGATCGGTGCGGTCGGATCTGATCACGCCGTGGCGGTCGCACATATAAAGGTTCTTCTTCTGGGCTCCGCACTCCAGCAGGAAGTCCATGCAGGCCACGCCGGCAGCACCGGCGCCCACGCAGACGATCCGGCACTCCTCGATCTTCTTGCCCTGCACCTGGCAGGCATTGAGCATGCCGGCGGCGGTGACAATGGCAGTGCCGTGCTGATCATCGTGGAACACGGGGATGGAGCAGCGCTTGATAAGTTCCCGCTCAATGGTGAAGCATTCAGGGGCCTTGATATCCTCCAGGTTGATGCCGCCGTAACTGTCAGCGATGTTGGCCACGGTCCGGATGAAGTCATCCACACCGTCGTGCTTCACTTCCACGTCGATTGCATCAATGTTGGCAAACCTCTTGAACAGGAGAGCCTTGCCCTCCATGACAGGCTTGGAGGCCATGGGACCCAGGTTGCCCAGTCCCAGAATGGCGGTGCCGTCGGTGATGACAGCCACGCTGTTGCCCTTGGAGGTGTACTTGTAGGCGTTGTCAGGATCCTTGGCAATCTCCCGCACCGGCTCGGCGACCCCGGGGCTGTATGCCAGCGCCAGATCATGGGCGGTGTTGGCCTCCTTGGTCAGAGTGATACCGATTTTTCCTGGAGGGTTCTGATGGTACTCCAGGGACTGCTTGTAAACTTCGTCATGAGACATTGCGTCATCTCCCTTCTGCCGATCCTTTCCGCACTCACGCCGCACCCCCTGACCGGAGGCTCGGAGCGGAACCACTGCACACTGTTTGCGGCGGGATGTGCCCGCCTTAACTGGATACAAGTATAGTGGACTTGCGGCAAAAAGACTTAAACCCGCATGAAAAACCTTTACCCAGATCAAACAAGGAAAGCCGGGCTTTCACGGTGAAAGTTCCGTTTAAGACACCTTTTCCAGGAGGGCTGGCGGCGGCCGGATGATCCCGGTAGGAGGGATGGGAGTTCCAAGGTGGAGGATGGCAGATCCCGGGTGGCTACGGAAGAAGTGTCAGGGCACAGGCTGCGGATGCCCAGGCACAAAAAAAAAGACCCGCCGCGGCGGATCTTCGCTTTACTTACGATCAAAATAGTAGTTAGCTGCTCAGGAACCGGAACTGATTTCCTCAAGGGGGGCTGTAGGCCCCCGGGAGTGAGTCTCATCAGCGGACGGTCCCAACGGTGCTCCTGCTACTCCTGCTCAAACAGGTCATTCAGGTTTTCGGTCACCTTGTCCGGAGTGAAGATAATGAAAGCCTGCTTTCTCAGTTCATCACTGTAGGTGGGGCAGAAATTACCCAAGAAGAGCTTGTCACCCTCCGTAAATCCCATCCGGGGAATGCCGCAGAAGTCGCCGTATCCTGCCACCGGGATCTTGTAAGTCAGAAGCCGAAGTACTTTGACAAAAAGAACGTGATGTACCAGCAGAACTATGCGGACTACAGCCCAGGGTTTAACTGGAAGCGACACCTGCCCTGGAACTTCACCGATGAACTGCGGAACAGGTTCGTCTCTAAGGACTTCCTGAAGAGGCGCAGTGAAAGCCAGAATGACCGCTTCGCCAAGAGCCTCAGACAGTTAGGCTGAACCGCAACCGGGACTCCGCCGCCAGGGCGCAGGGCATACCTGTGCCCAGCCGCCGTGTCCCCGGCACATCACACCCACCCATGCGTTCCCGCCGGCAGCGGAGAATGGGCGTCAGCATATCCATCTGATGCCCGGCCTCGGCAGCTGCTGACGGTCATCCGCATCATGTCAGGAAATACTCCGTCAGCACCCAAGGGACCGCCCCGTGACGGCTCTCCTGCCTCCACATTCCTGCCACCTTTCCACTGCCAGCAATACTGGGTCAAGTGAGGACAGGTCGTTCTACAAAAAACGGATCAGTCCTACCCAAATCCTGGAGCACTCTTCCACAAAATCGTGACACCCCATTCCTCTGGTTCCTAACCTTTTATCCTAGCCCGAACGACCGATCTCCATCCTTCTTCAAGCCGAAATTACGGTCATAGGGGGCTTACTGTGTAACAGACGATCGAGAATGTGTACTGAATACTGCCAATCTTCCAGGCGGTCAATCCGCAGGGGCGAACAGATCATCCAGAACGACCTGTCCACTGACAAGGCCGCTGTATTTGTTCTGCTTCAGCCCGTAAGTTGAGATGAAGATGATCTGCACGGTCTTTCTGGTTTTCGTATGTTCACGGAAAGATTCCCGTCTTGACCTCAGTGTCATGTCATATTCCTTATCGATCAGATACTCGCTACCGGAAAACTTGATCTCACAGAGATCAATCACGTGATCCTTTCTGTCGATCACCAGATCCACCTGGGCGCCTTCCTCGTTCTCACAGCCTCTCACCGACCAGGCGGATTCCTCGGTGAGAACTGCAGAGATGCCAATCCGGCGTTTGATCTGGGGAATATGATCTTTGCATACCATCTCAAACGTCAGCCCCGCCCAGGCATATCTGGCAGGAGAACCTGTTGAATGGGTCCAGAAATGCTCATCCCGGCCGTTCCGATCTTTGATAAAGCGGAGATAAAACCACGTGTAATAGTCCCGCAACTGATAGCAGGCATCCTTCTTCCTGCCAAACCGTGAAGTCACACCGACAAACCCCGAGGCGATCAGATCCTGCAGTTTTTCCGACAGGGCACCATTGTCCGGGAAACCGGTCTCCTCTATGAGTTCATTGCGCGTAAGCCCGCCTCTCCTGCTGCTCAGCACTTCCACAATGCGGATGTACTGCTCACTGTTCGTGAAAAGAGTTCGGTACAACTGCTGGAATTCATTCCACAGTTCAGACCGCTTTCGGAAAAAGAGGTTGTCAATGTTGTCACCCGGACTCTGATCAGCACTCAGGAGACTAAGATAATAAGGGATCCCACCCAGGATCATGTAAATTTCGGCAATATCGTACCGCGACCACTCCATTCCCCGTGACCGCAGATATTCCTCCGTTTGGGACAGGCTGAACGGACGCAGGCAAATACTGCAGGTCTGTCGCTCAAACAGGCCGCCCCTGTTTTCAAGGATGTTCCTGACCATCCAGGATGTTGCCGAACCGCAGACGATGCACACAAGGTTGTGCCTTGCGCACCCATAATCGTTCCAGAAATGGGAGAACGCACGCAGGAAACCCGAATTAGCTGTGTCCAACCAGGGAAATTCATCAAAAAAAAGAACGCATTTTTCCTGCTCAGGCAGGGTGGACAGATATCTGCGCAAAAGCTGAAACGCCACAGGCCAGTTCTCCGGAGTAGGCACCGTTTCTCCAATATGGACAGACAGTTCCTCGGCGAAATTGAAAAGTTGAATGTCCTTCTTTTCCTTGTAGGAGCCGGTGATCTTGAAGTCAAACCGGCCATGGAAGTATTCGTTGACCAGATAGGTCTTCCCGATGCGGCGTCGGCCGTAGAGTATGATCAGCTGAGCACCCTCCTCCCGCATGCAACTGTCCAGGCGCCGGATTTCCTCCTGCCGCCCCAGCAGATTCTTTGTCACTGTCTTGCCTCCTTCATCAGAATGTTCAGCGGTTCAGGGTTCCGCCAGCTCCAGTATCGCAAGTCCAAAGGGGACCCAGTCATCCAGAAAGGAAGGAAAGAACCCAACATGTCTGAGAGTCACCTATCCATCACCTAACCAGAACCGTCCAGGTTTCCGACAAATTTTAAGAGCGATTCAGTCGGAAACACTTAAAATTATACCGTTTCCGACAATTTCATCAAACAAATCAGTCGGAAAAGAATATAATTCTCCTGAAAAGCGCAAAAAAAAAACAGATCTCCAAGATCAGCCGCACCATCACCTTGCATGGCACTTCCGGAAAGATAGGGTCACACCCTGGGTCACCTGCAGAGCTGAAGCACAAGGAACTGTCCATGCCAAAGCACTTCCCACCTCCCTGACGGTACTGCCGGTCATCATCGACAAAGGCTTTGTTTTCATCGACAAGACCAGGTTCATCCCTATCTATGAGGAAAGCCAGTCCTTGGTGTCACTGTTTCTGCGACCCCGGCGGTTCGGCAAGGCCATGTTCACCGAGATCCTGAAGTACTACTACGATTCCGCCCTGGAAGAGCAAAGCACCCGGATCTTCAGGGACACCCACATCGCAGCCAACCCAACCCCTCTGAAAAGTAGCCTCCTGGTCCTGATGTTTGACTTTTCCGGTATCGACACCCAGGGAGGAGCTGAGGCAGTTCTTGACTCCTTCACTTACAAGATCATCCGGGGAATTGACGATTTCTATTTCCGCTATCCAGGTTTGATCCCGGCAGAGATCCGCTGCATGGCGGCCAGCAGCCAGCCAAATGAACTCAGCTGGACGGTCTGCCAATACTACAGCAACAAGACCTTGTTCCCCACGGCCGGCCGTCTGATAAACCACTTCATGAACTACATGAAAAACTTCCAGAAGAAACTCATGGTGATCATTGACGAATACGACAACTTCACCAATGACATTCTGAGCCATGATGCAAATGCTTTCGCCGAAATTGCCAGGAAGGAAGGGGATGTATCTAGGTTTTACCAGAACCTCCGGGCCTGCCAGCAGCGTGGCATCATCGACCGCATCTTCATCACCGGCGTCCTCCCGGTAACCCTGGACACATCCCTGTCAGGATTTGTGTTTGACCGGCTGTACGATGATCATCAGTTCAACGAACTTGCCGGTTTCACCGAAGATGAGATCCGGACTCTTCTGCATGAGACGGTTGATTTCGGGCAGTACGCCTTTACCCCGGAGACGCTGGCTGAGGAGATCAGGAAGAGGTACAACGGATACAGATTCGCTGAGAATGCGGAGAACACCGTCTGCAACCCTGCGCTGTGTCTGGGCTTTTTGAAACAGTTGACCAACAGAAAAGGCCAGAAGATCCCGCCCCTGGGGACCGAGTCCGGAAATGACATGGATTTTGAAAAACTCTCCGGCTACCTGGCTCTCATCAAAGAGGATGCTCTGAACAGCATCTTCCGCTCCCTGGATCCCAGCCAAAGCGAAGACTCCGGAGGGTATATAGCCCTCCCCGCACAGGCCACATCCCTTAAGATAACCTCGGAATTCAGCAGGCTTGAAGTTAACGTCGGCATCACCCCTCCTGTACCACCTGGGATTCCTGACTATTGCCTCCAGTGACGAAGTCCGGAAGAACGTGGACAGTTACCAGGAGGATCTGATCTACCTCCGGATCCCCAACCGCTACTACCAGGAACTGTTCGCACAATTCAGGCTGTCCAGATACCCCGCGCTCTTTTCAGCAGTCAGAACCGACATGTGGGGGATCAGCAGACTTTCCCGGATCAACGACATCTCGTCCCTGTCAGACATGCTCACATCACTGGCGGGAGCCTTTGTCAGAACTGCCAGCGCCCAGGAAGGTGAAAGCCAGATAGTCCTCACCGTGTATGTGGCGCTGAGCACTCTCGCCGGCAGTTCCTTCGAACTTACCCGGGAATACAGCATCCGGCACAACCATCAGCATGTCTTCAGCGACGGGCTAGAGGAGAATGAGTACCAGGAAATTGATGAAGCAGCAATAGAGCGGGAACTTGCAGAAATCGGGGTCATCCCCCAGCCCGCACAGAATGCCGGAGATCCACCCGCACCTCAGTCAGCACCCTCCAAGTTCAGAAGCCGTTTCCGGAACAGACCGCAGACAGCCTCCGTCAGAGTCAGAAGGGGCCGGGCAGATCTGGTGGCGGAAAACACAGGAGCCGGACCCAGCTACCTGTTCGAGTTCAAGTACCAGAGGGACTCCAACGCCCGGGAAGGGACCAAGGAAAGGGTATGCGAACTCCTCTACAACCGGGCGGTGAAACAGCTTGCCTTCTACGCCACCGATGACCGGCTAAGCAGGATCCCGGATCTTCACAAGTACATCATCATGTACGCCTACGGGGAGTTTTTCCTTGAAGAGGTGCCCTGAGCTGACAGCGCCACAAGGCACAGTCCCAGCCAGGCCCGGAGATCCCAATGTCAGCGGTCCGGATACTGCCCGGAAACCATGATCCCGGCACCAGCTGTCAGTGCAGTACAGTACAGCATCAGGAAGAAAGGAAAGGAAAGGAAAGGAAAGGAAAGGAAAGGAAAGGAAAGGAAAGGAAAGGAAGGTGAAAAGACAGACGGAACGGAAGGCATAGGGATCCGCCACCGATCCGGAAAAAGGAAAGGGCGGAACGACCTCACAGCCGATCCGCCCTCCGCAGGGCTGTCCCCAGGCGGGAACAGCCAGACAGCGGTAATTACTTGGCGCCAGTCTTGAACATGCTGAACCGCTTGTTGAAGCGCTCAACCCGGCCGCCGGTGTCAACAATCTTCTGCTTGCCGGTGAAGAAAGGGTGGCACACAGAGCACACATCGATGGTGATGTCGTGGCACAGGGTGGAACGGGTCTCAAACTCGTTGCCGCAGGAGCATTTGACCTTGATGGTCTTGTACTCCGGATGAATGTCTTTTTTCATGGAAAACCTCTCAAAGGCCGTGTCGCTATCCAGGCCCGGAGCCGGACACCACACGAAGGATTAACAAAATCTTCTGCAACAGTCTTTGCAAACTGTGACGGTGCATACTAGCACTTCTTAAAATGTTATTCAACACACATTTCAGAGCGCATGTGAACCGGGAAAATCCCGGTAGCCTGCGGTCTTGATTAGAAGAGATGATTGAGGAAAGCATGCGCACCCTGGCAGGGCTTCGGCAAAGAGCACGCTGCCCGCCGGCAGCAAAGCAGACACGCACCTCTGCCTGAGCCGGACGGTCACCTGTCCACGGCCAGATGCCAGAGCCGGCTCCTGCCATAACTCTGAACGTTCCTGCCCCTGCCCGTACCCTAACCGTTCTCGCCTCCTGCCCGTACCTTACCCGATCCTATCGGCCCGGCCACTCCTGCCAGCCATAACTCCCTCACACCTTGATCTGACAAGGTTTCCGCCGCCTGCCCAGTACACCATCTTGAACAATCCCGGATCTCAGCCTGTCCGGGCGCCTTTCCGGTGCGTCCCGGGATCTGCATGCTCCCGGACAGCGGCACCCGCCCCGGGCGGGATCTGTGGCGCCATCTGGGATATAATGTGATCAGTAAAAAACACGGAATTCAGCATCTCCAGGATCAATCATGTTCAGACCCACCGTATGCCATGTGAACCTGGCCCGGGGCTACCGGGGCGGCGAGCGGCAGACCGAACTGCTGATCCGGCACCTGGCGGGGCTCACCGCCGGACAGTGCCTGGTGTGCCGCCGGGACTCCCCCCTGCCGGAACGGCTGACTGATGTCAGTGATCTGGAAATATGCCCGGTGGGCGGGCGCCTTGGGGGGCACCTGCGCCGGATCCCCGCCGACATCATCCATGCCCATGAAGCCAAGGCAGTGCACTGGACGCTGCTGGAAAACCTGCTCAGGGGCACCCCCTACATCATCACCCGGCGCCTTTCCCAGGCGGTCCGGAGTTCCCTCACCAACCGCCTGAGTTACGGCCGGGCATCAGCCCTGGTGGGCGTGTCCTCTAAAGTGGCGGCCTTTCTGCATGAGATCGCCTCCGACCGGATCAGCACCATCCCCGACGCTCTGGCCCACCTGGACAGCACCCGCTCCGTGACGGAGCAGATCCGCGCCCGGTATCAGGGCAAGATCATCATCGGGCACATCGGCGCCTATGTGGACCGGGACAAGGGCCAGCGGGTGATCATCGAGGCGGCCCGGATCCTGGCCCGGCAGCGGGAGGATCTGGTGTTCATGTGCCTGGGAGCCGGATGCGACGAGGACGCCCTCCGGGAGGAAAGCCGGGACGTGCCCTCAGTGGTTTGGGAGGGGTTTCAGACCGACATCGGCAGCTATCTCCAGGCCTTTGATCTGTTTGTGTTCCCCTCCCGGAACGAGGGCCTGGGCTCCGTGCTCCTGGACGTCATGGATCATCATGTGCCGATCATCGCTGCCAATGCAGGCGGGATCCCGGACATTGTCAGGGATCAGGACACCGGGATCCTGGTGGACAGCGGCAACGCCCGGCAGCTGGCCGATGCCCTCACCCGTATGCTGGAAGATCCCCAGCTGGCCCGCAGGCTGGCCGACAGCGCCGCCGCCGCCCTGGCCCGGTTCCAGCCCGAAGTCATGGCAGAACAATACCTCGACATCTACCGCAGGATCCTCGCACCAACCCAGGAGAAAAGCCTATGAACAGCATCACCGGCATCATCATCACCTTGAATGAGGAAAACAACATTGCCGACTGCATCACCAGCCTCCGCCAAGTGTGCAATGAAATTGTGGTGGTGGACTCGGGATCTTCAGATCACACCGTGACCATCGCCGAGGAGATGGGGGCGGTGATCATGATCCAGCCCTACCTGGGGGACGGCTTTCAGAAGAATGTGGGCCTGCCGAAGGCCGGCAATGACTGGATCCTGAGCCTGGACGCCGACGAGCGCCTGACAGATGAGATGGTCAGCGCCATTAGGGAGCTGGATCTGGAAAAGACCACCGTGGATGCCTTCGCCTTTCCCCGGCGCAACTACGTGGGCAGCCGCTGGATCCGGCACTGCGGGTGGTATCCGGACGTGTGCGTGCGCCTGTTCCACCGGGGAAGAACCAAGTTTAGGGAGGTCAAGCAGCACTCCTATGTGGAGACCAAGAATTTCACCCGGCTGAAGGGGGACATCGTCCACTACTCCTTCCGGAATGTGGGAGAGCTGTTCGCCAAGCCCGGGCGCAACTTCACCACCCGGGGTGCCAAGATCATGTACGAGCAGGGCAAGCGGGCCGGGGCCTTGAGCCCCCTGATCCACGGTCTCAACTCCTTCCTGCGCCAGTATTTCCTGAAGCGGGGCTTCCTGGACGGGGTGGACGGCCTCACCGTGAGCCTGAGCAGCGCCGTCTACAGTTACCTCAAATACGCCAAGTTGCTGGAATATCAGAGGGATCCAGAAGTTCTCAAAAATGAGGACTTCAGGAAGATCTGGTGATCATGAACGTCCTGCCGGCGGTCAACGTCCTGCTGTGCACCAGGAACTACCTGAGGCTGGGTGCCGAACTCACCGGAGGGGTGGAGCGGCTCTCCCTGATCCTGGTCCAGAGCCTCCGGAAAAGGGGCTGCTGCTTCAGCAACGCCTACCGGGAGATTGATGACGGCACCCCGGAGGATGATCTGGATGAGCACTATTTCGGACGCCATGAGCGGATAAGGATCACCGACAGCACCACAAGCGACCAGCTCACCTCCTTCCTCCTGGAGGGAAACATCCGGGTGATCCACGTGCAGCAGGCCCGGACCCGGGACTTCCTGCTGTTCCGGGAGGCGGCGGAAAGGGCCGGGGCGGTGCTCATAGCCACCATGCATGAGAAGCCCTTCGGGGACATGTTCCTCCTGGAGCAGGATATGCCGTGGCAGATCCTCCGGGAGAAGCGCTCGCCCGAGGCCCTGAAGAGGTTCCTCTTTCCCGGCCACTACCGGAAGAAGCTCCTGAACCGCCTCAGGATGAACGCCATGAACATCTTCGGCCTCTGCCACCGGGTGGTTCTGGTGTCCCGGGATTATCTGCCGGGGCTGGAGAACCTCCTGCAGCGGGAACTGCAGTCCGGCGAATACACCGTGATCCCCAACTGCGTGGGCTTCAGTAACTTTTTCCCCGAGCAGCACATTGCCCGGCTCAAGATCCGGGAAGTTCTGGCGGTATGCTCCCTGGACGAGCCCACCCGGCGGGTGGGGGTGCTGCTGGATCTGTGGCGGGAACTGGCGGATGAGTTTCCGGACTGGACCCTCCGGATCATCGGCGACGGCCCCTCGGGGAAGCACCTGATGCGCCAGGCCCGGAAGATCCCCCGGGTGATCATGGACGGCCGGCAGGATCCCCTGTCCTTCTACCGCACCTCATCAGTGTTTGTCAGCCTGGGTGTCACCTCCGAGGCCTGGAGCATGTCCCTCCTGGAGGCCATGCAGAATGCCGCCGTGCCGGTGGTGTTCAACACCAGCGAGGCCTTCGGCGGGATCATTGACAATGAGGTCAACGGCTTCCTGGTGGATGACATGGATCTCATCCGCCTAAAGGGCGTGCTGCGGATGCTCCTGGAGGATGAGGGCTGCCGCAGAAAAGCCGCCCGGGCCGCCCTTGGCCGGGCCCGGATGTACGGCCAGCTCACCTTCTGCCGCAACTACTTTGATCTCTACCGGAGCACCCTCCGGGATCCGGACCGGAGCTGACACCCCGTCCAATCCCGCAGCAGGACCGGAAGTCACACCCCCGGCCCGATCTCTGCCCTTCCTTCCTGCCGGCAGGTGTTGGCATCCGGACACCGTTCAGAGCCCGAACGATCAGCCCCAGCCGGCCGGAGACCGTCGGGACCGGCACCCAGTCTCCAGTCTGCTCCTGAACACGCAGTTCTCTGCCCCGTGTCCGCCAACGTCGCCAGGAGACAGCAGTCATCTAATCACACTCCGGTCACGTCTCCTGCCAGTCAAGGAGCCACGCCCCCAGAACACTCATCTGATCAGAGTCATTCGCCTGCCCTGCCAGGCCCCGGCGCCACGACCCCGGGACACCCATCTGATCTGATTCAACCCGCCTGCACCTGCCCGGACACCTCTGTCCGCACACCATCCCGCAACTCACGGCACAGCCGGCCCGGGTTTCACGTGAAACCAGCTGGTACCGGCAGATCAGGAGTTCACTGCCCTCTTCCTCCGGAACAGAGTTACAGCAGCCAGATCAGCAAAAGGATCTGGATCAGCAGGATCATGGGCAGTCCCCAGGCAAACCTCGGCTTGCGGATCTTGTGCCAGAACAGATACATGGCAGCCATGCCGCCAAGGCTGCCTCCGGCCAGGGCCAGCCCCAGGAGGCAGTTCTCGCTGATCCGCCACCGATCCTCCCTGGCCCGTAGCTTGTCGACGGCAAAGGCGGCAAATGTGACAAAATTGACGGACAACAGATAACTCCAGAGCAGCCGGTGCAGCACCTCCATGCTCCAAAAGGTCCCGGCGGCTGCCGGATCCCGGGGCAGAAGCCACAGTCCCATGCCGAAAGCCACCGCGGAAAGTCCCAGCACCGCCAGGGCAGCCCTCTTGCCGGTGACCACGCTCTGGTCCCGCCGGTCAGCATCGGCCTTTCTCCCCCGTGAAAACACGCCGGGACCACGGTGGTACTTCTTGACTCCCCTGGTGATGTCCCGGAGGTAATTCTTTGTGCCACGGTGGTACTTATTAAAACCCATTCCTGTGCCTCTCCCTTGCCAAAGTCAATCAGTCACTTAATTTTACACTGATAGATGCCCATCCCGCGGACAGTCCAGGTATCACAGCCTTGAAGCCTCCAGGGACAAAGCCCCAGCACATCAACCTCACTGCCGCATCCCCATCAGGCATACTCTCCGGCTCACGCTCCCACCCCCGCACCATCACTCTCTACATCACCCTCACCAGGATCCTCACCCGGCTCCCTTTCATGATCAAAGAAGGAAACAGGGTTCAGCCGGCTTCCGGAAGATCGTCAGCACCTGCCCCATAGATCCGGCAGACGGTCTCCCGGAATGCCAGACACCGACTTCGTTCATTCCGGATCCTGTGCATCCCTATTATTCCGATCTCTGAAAGTATTCATTCAGGACCTTATTCCGGACCCGATCCGTATCTTACTCCAGATCATATTCCAGATCGATTCCCGGGCCGCTCCGGACAGCAAGGATCTTCCATAAGGACCCTCCGGGTGCCTCACCGGCCGATCCCAGGAAACCCCCGGTGCGGCCGTATGTTTTCAGGATAATTTCCACTGCAATTTCTGCCCAAACTGGCATGAAAAAATATCAATTAATTTGTTGCATTGACCCCCCTTTTTCTTGATAATTCGCTTTGCTCAATTTTGGGGCTGAACACAATTTCTTAGGCAGGGGTGAAAACCCATATGAGAGGTGCTACATAAGCTAATGAACAACCTATTCACCGCCAATCTGGACTACCGCAGTCTCGTCCGCAAGTACGGCTCTCCGCTGTTGCTTCTGGACCGTGCCACCATCAGACACCAGTACCGCTCCCTTAAGAGCGCTCTTCCCAATGTCACCCTTCACTACGCCCTCAAGCCCCTGCCCCATCCGGAGGTGGTTTCCGTGCTCATGGAGGAAGGTGCCAGCTTTGATCTGGCCACCAAGGGAGAGGTTGACCTGGTGCGCAGCGCCGGCGTGGATCCCATAACCTGCATTCACACCCATCCCATCAAGAAGGATGATGAGATCAGCTATGCCCTGGACTACGGCTGCAGCGTGTTCGTGGTGGACAATGAGGAAGAGGTGAAGAAGTTCATTCCCTACAGAAGGGATGCGCGGCTGCTTATCCGCGTAAGCTTCCCCAATCCCGAGACTCCCGTGGATCTGTCCAAGAAATTCGGCGTCCTGCCGGAGAACTGCCTGGGCCTGTTGCGCTATGTGAAGCGCCTGGGCCTGGAGATCGCCGGCCTGTCCTTCCATGTGGGATCCCAGGTGCCCAATGCCAGGAGGCACTGCGAGGCCATCAGCCAGTGTGCGGAGATCATCCGCGCCGCCGCTGAGGAGGGCATTGAGATCGGGGTGCTGGACATCGGCGGCGGCTTCCCCGTGGACTACGCCGGCGCCCGGGAGACTGACATCGGGGCCTTCTGCGCCCCCATCCGGGAGGCCCTTGCCCAGCTGCCTGAGGGGATCAGGATCATTGCCGAGCCGGGAAGGTTCATCAGCGCCCCCGCCATGCTGAACATCTGCACTGTGGTGGGCAAGGCTGAGCGCTTCGGCAAGCCCTGGTACTATCTGGATGACGGTGTCTACTGCAGCTACAGCGGTCAGATCTTTGATCATGTGACCTATCCCAAGAGCGCCCCCTATGCCATGGGACCGGTCCGGGAGTCGGTGCTGGCAGGTCCCACCTGCGACAGCATTGACATCATTGCCGAGAACATCATGCTGCCGGAACTGCATGTGGACGATATCATTGTCGGCAAGATGATGGGTGCCTACACCATCTCCACCGCCACGGAGTTCAACTTCATCCGCAAGACCGGGATCCTGCTCATCGACACCGACCGGGATCATCCGGACGAGCTGGAGCGCCAGTTCCGTCTGGAGCCCGCAACCCGGGAGCACTGCCACCAGCGTGCCTTGCGTCTGGTGAGCTGATCCGGGATCCAGCCAGCGATCCGCCCCGGGGATCAACCTTTGGGGCACCGAGATCCAGGCGGTCGTGCTGAAAGCAGCGCGGCCGCTTTCTCTTTGTCTGTGAGGTCCCCTCGGAGAAGGTCAGATAAGATCGGGGAAGAGCCCGGTGCGGCAGGTGAGCAGTCTTTTCCTGCGTCCTGACGCACAACCGGGGATCCGGCGGTTTGGCCGCAGAAACATCCCTGTGTTAGAATTTTTTCCCGCAGGCGGCAGAAAACCGCAGGGTGCTGAGCACGGCAATCCCAGGGCGCATGCCCCAGACGCAGATCATCAGGCGCCCGCAGCAGGCCTCCAGGCGCACCGGGGAAGGGCAACCTATGTCAAAGAAGAAAAAGAAGAAGGAACAGCTGGAAAACCAGGATATCCCGGCGGGGTTCTTAGAAGGCTACCGCATGATGTGGCCTTTCATCCGCAAATATTTCTGGTATGCGATCCTGGGGGTGCTCCTGACCATCCCGGTGGGCACACTGGACGCACTTATCGCCCTGTTCCTCAAGCCCTTCATGGACAATGTGATGGTGGAGAAGCAGCAGGACTTTGCCTCCAGCGTTCCCCTGATCATTGTGGGCTTTGTGGTGATCCAGGGCATCTTCATCTACACCTCCACCCTGGTGAACTCCTACGTGGGCGGCAAGATCAACCTGGATATCCGGCTCAAGCTCTTTGCCAAGCTCATGAACCAGGACTGCCGGTTCTATGACACCAACGACACAGGTGCGGTGATCTACCGCTTCTACAAAGACGCCGAAACTGCCACCAGCGGACTGGTGGACAACTTCAAGCTGTTCCTGACCAAGTTCTTCTCCTCGGTGTCCCTGGTGTTCGTCCTGATCTACAACTCCTGGCAGCTGTCCTTTGCCGCCATCGGGATCCTGCTGTTCCTGATCCTGCCCCTGAAGATCGTCCGCAAGCGGGTCAAGGCCATCATGAACAAGACCGTGGCCGAAAACGCCCTGCTCCTGACGGTCTACAACGAGACCGCCGCCGGCAACCGCATCATCCGATCCTACACTCTGGAGGAGATCACCATGAACCGGTTCCGCGCCTCGGCCCGGTACCTGTTCGGCATGGGGATCAAAATGGTCCGTGACACCAACTGGCTCTCCCCCATGATGCACGTGGTCAGCGCCGTGGGCGTGGCAGTGGTCATCTGGTACGGCGGCCACCTCATCGTCACCCAGCAGATCACCAGCGGCACCTTCGTCTCCTTCATTGCTGCCCTGATCATGCTCTACACTCCCCTGAAGTCCATCGGCAACAACTACATCCAGGTGCAGCAGGCAGTGCTGGCCATCGGCCGGATCTACCAGAAGCTGGAGGAGAAGACCGACACCGAGGCCAGCCTGGAGCGGGAGAGACGGGGTGAACTTAAGGAGCTTAAAGGACTGGAAAGCACCATTGAGTTCCGGAACGTGGACTTCAGTTATGACGGCTCCCGAAAGGTGCTGGAGGACATCAGCTTCACCGTGAAGAAAGGCGAGAAACTGGCCCTGGTGGGCAACAGCGGCGGCGGCAAGACCACAGTGTGCAGTCTGATCCCCAGGCTTTATGAGATCACCGGGGGCTCTATTCTCATTGACGGGGAGGATATCCGGAACCTGACATTGAAGTCCCTTCGATCCTGCATCGCCGTGGTGTTCCAGGACAACTTCCTGTTCTCCGGCACCATCCGGGACAACATCATGATGGGCAACTACGGGGCGACCGAGGAGGAGCTCCGCTCCGCCTGCAGCAGCGCCTGCCTGGATGAGTTCCTGGCCTCCCGGCCAGAGGGCCTTGACACCCCCATCGGCGAGCGGGGGATCCAGCTGTCCGGCGGGCAGAAGCAGCGCATCGCCATTGCCCGGGCCTTCCTGAAGAACGCCCCCATCGTGATCCTGGACGAGGCCACCAGCGCCCTGGACAACCGTTCGGAGAAGGTGGTGCAGGAGGCCCTGGACAACCTCATGAAGAACAAGACCGTCCTGGTGATCGCCCACCGGCTAAGCACCATCATCGACTCCGACAGCATCATGGTGATCAATGACGGCCACATTGTTGAGCGGGGCACCCACCAGGATCTGCTGGCAAAGAAGGGCGCCTATGAAGCCCTTTACCGCTCCCAGTTCCGCAAGGACTGAACTGATCCCGGAGAGCTCCGGCCGTCTCCCGGCTGTCCCGGAAACCGGGGCTGCCCCATCCCCCCGGAGCCCAGGCCCGGCCACGGAAGAAGCGCCATGATCTATCTTCAGGTAGCAGTGCCCAAGACACTGTTCAATCTCTACACCTACAAAAGCGACTTTCCCGTGCCCACAGGCTGCCGGGTGAACATCAGCTTCGGCCGCACCTCCATCATCGGGGTGGTCATGGGCACCTCGGAGTCCCCGCCCCTGGACTGTCCCCTGGAAAAGCTCAAGCCCATCAGCGGGGTCATTGACGAGAAGCCCTACTGGAATGATCAGACCCTGGAGCTGATCAAGTTCATTGCCCGCTACCAGCATGCGGGGATCGGCGCCATCATCGATCTGGCCCAGCCCGTGGCCCTGCGCAAGGGGGCACCGGCAACACCCCGTCCGGTGACTGCCTACCGCCTGGCAGATCTCTCCTTCACCCCGGCAAACAAACAGCAGCAGGATCTCATCACCGCACTGCGGAACCAGCCCCTGACCCCCCAGGAGATCCGGGGACTCAACCTCTCCCAGTCCGCCCTGACCACCCTGCTCCGGAAAGGTGCAGCTGAGCGCATTGATCTCAGCACCGCTGAACGGGATATCTATGCCGATCTGACCTTCACCGGCAAGCTCACCCTCAACCCGGAGCAGCAGAAGGCCCTGGAGGCGATCCGGGGCTCCCTGGATCAGTTCCAGGTGTTCCTGCTGGAGGGGGTCACCGGATCCGGCAAGACCGAAGTCTATATGCAGGCCATTGAGGAGGTCCTCAGGCGCCGGAAGCAGGCCCTGGTGATGATCCCCGAAATCGGTCTGACCCCCCAGAACATCGCCCGCTTCCACCACCGCTTCAATGTGCCCATGGCTGCCATGCACTCCGCCCTCACCGACCGGGAGCGCCTGGACAGTTACCTGGGCTGCCGGGACGGCCGCATCGGGATCCTCATCGGCACCCGATCATCGGTGTTCACCCCCTTCACGGATCTGGGGATCATCATTGTGGACGAGGAGCATGATCCCTCCTACAAGCAGCAGGACACCTGCCGCTACAACGCCCGGGATCTGGCGGTGTACAAGGGCAAGCTTGCCGGATGCCCGGTGATCCTGGGCTCGGCCACCCCGAGCCTTGAGTCCCTGCAGAACGCCGCCTCCGGGCGCTACCGCCACCTGCACCTCTCCAGCCGCGCCTGCGTCAACGCCGGGGCCGTGGAGACGGAGATCATTGATCTCAAGGGACTGGAACTGAACTCGGGGATCTGCGCCCACCTGCTAGAGGAAATGAAGGAGGAGCTGTCCAAGGGCAACCAGGTGCTGGTGTTTCTGAACCGCCGGGGCTATGCCAGCCAGGTGATCTGCTCCTCATGCGGCCATGTGCTCCAGTGCTGCAACTGCGACAGTTACCTGACCTTCCACAAATATAACGGCACCCTGAACTGCCACCACTGCGAGGCTGTCACTCCCATGCCCCAGACATGCCCCGCCTGCGGTGCCCAGACCCTGGTGATCCAGGGCAACGGCACCGAGCAGGTGGAGGAATACCTGCAGCAGGCGCTGCCGGGCTATCCCACCATCCGCTTTGACCGGGACACCATGAACAGTCCGGGAAAGCTCAGGGACGCCCTGGAAGGGGTGCTGAACAACCATTACCGGATCCTCATCGGCACCCAGATCCTGGCCAAGGGACATCATTTCCCCAACGTCACCCTGATCGCATTGCTGAACATAGACGGGGCCCTGTTCTCCAATGACTTCCGGGCCACTGAGCGCCTGGCCCAGCTGTACACCCAGGTGGCCGGCCGCACCGGCCGGGAGGAGAAGAGCGGCCGGGTGGTGCTCCAAACCTATGCCCCCGCCAACATCGTGCTCCAGACCATTGTCACCGACGGCTACGGGATCTTTGCGGAGAACTGCATGGCAGAGAGGCGCTACCTGGATCTGCCCCCCTTCAGCCACCAGATCCTGCTGCGCATTGAGGGCACTGACCGGGAGCGGGTGCACTCCTCATCCCATGAGATCTACCAGCGGCTGCAGAAGGCCCGGGAGTCATTCCCGGATGTGGAGATCAGCCCGCCCTATCAGGCGCTTATGGAAAAGAAGCAGGGCAAGTACCATATGCTGATCATGATCCAGGCCCTGAACCGGACTTCCCTCAGGAAGGTCCTCCCGGCCATTGACTCCTTCCTGGAGGATCGGAAAAACAGCGGCGGCACCAGCTGCTACATTGACGTGGATCCCACGGAGATCCTGCAGTGAGAGCCGGCGGCACTGAGGGAGCCGGCAACAGTTTTATTTAGCAAACGGGTAGCAGACGGAAGCAGGATCCCCTGCCGGAGAGGCTCCGGTTCTCTTCCGGGATCCATGCCCCGGATCGGCACCACCGGATCCCCCGAGGGTGCGGCATACATCGTTGGCTGACAGGCATCTCCCCGGTATTCCGGCAGGAGTGCTTAGCAGACGAGCAGACAGACAGGCAGGTGACTTTATGGACAGTAGCAGCGACATCTACACTGGATCCCCCGGAGACATCATCATAAGCTGGATCGGTGTCAACGATCTCAAGGTGATGAATGCCTGGCGCAAGGCCAACGGAATGAGTCTCTGCCGAGGCTTCTTGAAAAAAGAAGACGACCCCGCCTGCCTGGGCAGCGGCAAGGAGGAAAAAGGCCGCAACGGACCCACCCGAACCTTCACCGATGAATGGGAGGCCCAGACCATCTACCTGCTGGCCTCCGCCAAAATGCATGAGGACGGCAAAAGCTTTGCCGCATGGGTCGGCCGGGGAACTGAGGCCAGCGTTCAGTGTATTCCCACCGGTGTGGACAATCCCACCGACTACGAACAGCTTCTGTCCGCCCTGGAGAAGTTCATCCAGGATGAGAAACTTCTGCAGAAGGATCCCGAGCGGATAAACTTCCTCCTGAGCCCCGGAACGCCCCAGATGCAGACCATGTCCCTCTGGTACTCGGAGCAGAAGTTCCCCGGCAGCCGCAAATACATGACCGTCAGTCCTGAGGAGAGCATTCAGGGCAGACAGATCCGGGAGGTGCGCCTCCCCTTCAGCATGGCATCAGACACTGCCAGGCTGACCTCCGAACCGGAGCTGGAAAATCCGGATATCATGGAGATCGCCGAGACCTACGGTGATTACCGGAAGATCAGCATTCTCCTCCTGGGGGAAACCGGCACCGGAAAAAGCACCGCCGCCCGTAAGATCCATGATCTGACCAGCAGGGGAACCGGAAAGTTTGTCACCGCCCACTGCGCGGAATTTGCCCAGGGCGGCGATCCCTCAATGTTCAGGCAGACACTGTTCGGAACCAAAAAAGGTGCCTTCACAGGAAGCGAGGAGCGCACCGGCCTCTTTGCCGAGGCCAACAACGGCGGCACCCTGTTCCTGGACGAGATCGGCGATCTGCCCCTGACCTGCCAGTCGCTGCTTCTCCGGGCCCTGCAAGAGGAAGAATACAGCCGGCTGGGCGAGGAGACCAAGATCCACAAGATCACCAATGTCAGGATCATCTGCGCCACCAACAAAGATCTGATCCATGAAGTGCAGGAAGGGCGCTTCCGGGAGGATCTCTACTACCGCATCGCCATGTGCCCGGTGAAACTGAAAACCCTCAGGGAAATCCGGGATCAGGACTGCAGGCAGTTCGAATCCATCGTCAGAGACATTCTGAACCAGATAGAACAGCAGGAAGACAGGTTCAAAAACCTTAGGATCACACTGGATCCGGGAGCCTGGGATCTGATCAACTCCTACGACTGGCCGGGCAACCACCGGCAGCTGCACCATACCCTCTACATTTCCGCAGCCTACGCCAACAAAAGGAACCGAGGTGTCATCACCGCCCAGATCCTGAAACGGCACATCAGTTTCGGAGACCAACTGCTCAACACCAGGAAAACAGGGGAGGCGGGAGAAGACGGGAAACTGCCGGAAGATCTCATGAAGTGGCTGGAGGACAAAAAAGTCGCCTTTGTCACCCAGGCCCTGAAAGAAAACGGCTACACGATCTCCAAGGCGGCCAAAAGGCTGGGATGCTCCTACCAGATCATCCAGCGCCTGGTCCGGCAAAAGCATCTCCTGGACGGCAGTTGAAACCGTTCGGTCTTTCCCCGGAATGATGCCCTAGTCCGATAGTGGATCCTTCTTCCATAACCCGACATTTTTCAGAGTTACGGGGGAACTATCCGGCCTTGTCAGGTCCTTCCACTGTCTGGAACTCCGACCCAATAGCAGATCCTTCCCCCGTAACTCGCTTTTTTTATGAGTTATGGGGGAACTACCCGCCTTCTCCACTCTTTCCCTGGTTTGGAACTCCGACCCAATAGCAGATCCTTCCCCCGTAACTCGCTCTTTTATGAGTTATGGGGGAACTATCTGCCTTTTCCAGTCCTTCCACTGTCTGGAACTCCGACCCAATAGCAGATCCTTCCCCCGTAACTCGCTTTTTTTAAGAGTTATGGGGGAATTACCCGCCTTCTCCACTCCTTCCCCGGTTTGGAACTCCGACCCAATAGCAGATCCTTCCCCCGTAACTCGCTTTTTTTATGAGTTATGGGGGAACTACCTGCCTTCTCCACTCTTTCCCTGGTTTGGAACTCCGACCCAATAGCAGATCCTTCCCCCGTAACTCGCTTTTTTTATGAGTTATGGGGGAACTATCTGCCTTCTCCACTCCTTCCCCGGTTTGGAACTCCGACCCAAATAGCAGATCTTTCCCCCGTAACTCGCTTTTTTTATGAGTTATGGGGGAACTATCCGTTTTTTTCAAATTCAAACTATCTATAATACTTCCAATAGCATCCCGCACTGAAACTTAGATATAGGACTTATGCCAATGCCGTCAGACAAAATCTCCGGACGGACAGCCGAGCAACGACTCCTCTGTGAAGCCTATGATTCTTTAGGCTCTGAATTTGTGGCAGTTTATGGACGTCGCCGCGTTGGAAAAACGTTTCTGATCTTGGAAACACTACGAGACCGCCTGGATTTCGTGTTTTCCGGGATGTTTGGAGTCAATTCAAAAATAGCCCTCAGGGCCTTTCACAAGGAACTGACAAGGCAGGGAGCAGGACCGCTCCCTGTACCGACAGACTGGTTCACTGCTTTCGACCAACTTAAAGATCACCTTCTCAGTCTGAACAAGAGCCGTGTTGCGGTCTTCCTTGACGAACTTCCATGGATGGACACGCCCAAGAGTTATTTCCTTCAGGCCCTGTCATCATTTTGGAACATGTGGAACAACAGTGATGTCATGCTCAAACTCTACGTCTGCGGCTCTGCCACCTCTTGGATGGTGGATCGGCTAATTGGTGATCGAGGCGGACTGTACGGAAGACTGACCAGACCGATATACCTTGCGCCATTCACCCTGGGTGAAACCGAAAAGTACATCAATGAGACCAAACAGTTGAATTACGGAAGGCGCCAGATCCTTGATGCCTACATGGTATTCGGCGGGATCCCATACTATCTGAACCTACTGGACCGCAAACTCCCACTGGCAGCAAACATTGACGCCATCATTTTCGCAGACAATGCCCCTCTCAGAACCGAGTTTGAGTTCCTGTTCCGATCCCTTTTCAGGGAAAGCAACGCATACCGCCGAATCATCGAACTCCTGGCCACCAAACTTAAAGGACTGACCAGAGAAGAACTCGCCAGAGACAGCGGAATATCCGGCGGTGAACTGACCAAGATCCTGCAAAATCTCAACAACTGCGATTTCATCCGGTACTACATGAGTCCCCAAAAGAAGAAACGGGGCAAGATCTACCAGTTGACAGATATGTTTTCTCTGTTCCACCTGAGGTTTGCCAGCGCCGCCAATGACGGACATTTCTGGACCAACCTTGGAAAGACCGGACGGCGCAACGCATGGGCCGGGTACGCTTTCGAACAGACATGTCTACACCACATCCAGCAAATCAAAATGAAACTTGGCATCACCGGCGTGCTGACCAACGCCTACGCCTGGAGCAGCAAAGCATGCACCGATCAGGACGGTCGGACACTGCCCGGAGGGCAGATCGATCTGATCCTTGACCGCAACGACGGGATCATGAACCTGTGCGAGATGAAGTACGCCCAAGGAGAGTATGAGATCAGCGCTGAACTTGAGGAGCAGCTCAGAAACCGGGCAGATCTGCTCAGGACCCGGGAAAAGACCAGAAAGGATCTGAGAAACACATTCATCACCCTCTATGGTGTAAAGCAGGGTCTTCACAGCGGCATCGTTGACGATGAGATCACTCTGGACGATCTTTTCACCTGACAATCAGTTCCTGTTTTCCACGCCGACCCACCCTCCGTCTCACCAGTGCCTCTGCCCCTGCCCCGGGGATCCTCAGTTATTCTCCCCGAGGTTGAAAAGGTGCTGGAAATAGATCCCGTACCACAGTCCGGTTCCGCTCACCACCAGTTTATCGATCCCCAGCCTGGTCATCAGGATCACAAACATGGGCAGCCCGATGCGCATGACCACCATCCGGTCAACATTGTTATTTCTCTTTTTGCCGGACTGTCTTTCTGCCGCCTGGTACAGTTCCCCGGAATTGGCAAACTCAGCCTTCAGCTGCTGGTCGAGTTCGCTGATCCGGTCGCGGATATCCTGAACAGTAAGCACCGTTCCGTGCTGCAGGGCGTTGCTCGGCTTCCCGGTGCAGGCAGTGATGGCACTGCCCACGGCAATGGTGTAGATGGAGTCCCCGGCCTTAGCGATCTCCGGCATATTCCGGTAGAAGGCTTCCAGACGGTCCCGGATCAGGTTGTCAACATTCCGGAAGGACTGGGTAAGGGAAGTCTGCTCTGAGGACTCCCGGAACAGCACCGTGCGCAGAACCTCCGTTCCCAGGTTGATGCTGTAGGATTTCTCTGTTTCCCCGTTTCTGAAAAAGGACACCTCGGTGGAACCGCCGCCCTGATCGATCATCATCACATAGCGGGCATTGCTGAGACTGGCCTTGTCCCGGGAAGAGAAGGAAAAGGCATCCAGGGTGGCCCTGGCCTCCTCCTCCTTGTTCAGGATCCTGACATTAAGCCCCGTGCTATCCCTTATGACATTCAGGATCTCAGCCCGGTTGGCGGCGGTCCGGTAGGCGGCGGTGGCCACGGAGTAAATCCGGTCAACATGCTTTTCCTGGGCGGTGCGCACACATGAGCTGATGATCCCCAGGACATTTTTCCGGAAATAGTCCATGTTCATTTCATTGCGGGCATTGAGGCCCCGGCCGGTGTTGGTCTTGAAGCCCATGCGGGTGAACATGCCGAAATCAAACGGGGATCTGCGGATAAGCTCCTGATCGTTGCCGATGAGCAGTTTCACTGCCTTGGTGGACAGTTCGATCACGGCAATTTTCCGGGGCGGATCCGCATCGGTCAGGCGCGTCTCGATATTCCTGAGTTTCCTGTTCTCCTTGGTGTCGCTGATGTCCCGCCGGTTCATGTTCAAGGTCCGATCTTCTGAAGGCACCATGGGATCAATGGAAAAGATCTCCTTTGACAGGTTGCCGGACTTCAGCTCCAGCGCATATTCCTCCAGAACCTGAAGCCACTCCTCAGCAGAACACCTGAGGTTTTCCCGGAAGGTCCTGAAAAAACGCTGGCGGATCTCATAGGACAGGTTGAACCAGGAGGGATCCCTCGTCTCCCCGGGATCCGGCTGACTGCCAGTCTGCTCATCCGCCAGGGGGTAATGGAAGATCCGCTCTCCGGATCCGTCCTCCTGGCCGGGAATTCCGGGCTCCCCGAAGGGACGACGTCCCGGCATCAGGATCATGAACAGCAGTACAGTCAGGGCATAGGACTCGTCGTCCAGGGAGCGGAGTTCCCCTGAACAACCGCCCGGCGGCAGAAAATCAGGATCGGCAGTGCTCCGGCAGGGGAAAGAGTCAACCTGAAAGCGGTCAGTCCCCGCCAGGAAGATTTCACCCGGCGCCGCCACATATATGCTGGCGGGATCATAATTGCCCACCAGGACATTCTTCCCGTTCAGAAACTTCACCTTCCTCACGATGCTCATGGCAACAGTGGTCAGCTCCAACATGGTCCAGGAGGGGAACTGGGTGACAAATCTCATGGGATCGAGAACCGTGCTCCTGAGGGACTCACCCCGGGGCCGCTTCATGACATAGCCGCAGAAGTTCCCGGAAGCATCGGTGATCAGTTCCCTTGGCACGCAGATCCCGGCAACTTCCGCATCCTTCTTCATAAGTGCCCGGATCCGGCTGAGATGTGAAACCGGATCAGCAAATATCCTGGCCTGAAGATCACCATCCAACTCATAGACCGCCCCGTCATCATCCCGGAGGAGTTCCATCCCCAGCTCAAGTTCCGGGCACCTTTCAGTCTGATATTTCATACAAATCCCCATTTCCCCTGATCTTCTGGCGCATCTGTCCGCCGGCCTCACCGCCAGAAGGACAGTCCGCTGATCGGCAGCCTCCCCAGAGGCCGCACCATCATCCGGGTCATTATAACTGTGACCGGGAGGAACCTTCCGGACTTTTGCCCCTCCGGCACCTGAAATTTGATCTCCCGGCAGACAGGTGCCAATGCCAAGGGACAGATGCCGCATCCGACCCCGTGCCACACGCTGGAACCGTACCAGGAGGAGCCTGTCCGGGACCGGTCACCGGACAGCCTCATCGATCTACGCCATGCCTCACCCGATCCGCCCGGGAGTGCCGTCCCTGCCCCGTTGGAGGGCCTCACGGCCCCGGGCAAATCAACTTGCACATGTAAGGCGTGATTTGCTACAGTTACAGCATTGTTACCCTGTCCGGAAGACTCCGGACTCAGACATACACAACGGAATTATCATGACAACACTGGAAGACATCACCGGCAGCATTGAGGAAGCCATCAACCGGGCCAATGAGCGCTTTGAGAAGCTCCGCACCACCGCCAGGCAGAAATACCATGATCTCAAGGATGAAGCCAACGGCAGGATCACCGCCCTCAATGATGAGATTGAGCGCCTGAGCAAGGAGATTGAAGACTTCGGAGAGGAGAAGAACAGCATCGACAGCCTCCACACCCGGATCACCGAGATGGAGGAGCAGCTGCGCACTGCCAATGAGGATCTCACCCGCAAGAACCGGGAGATCGATGAACTGAACCTGCAAATCGCCAACCTGAAGTTTGAGAATGAGAAGATGAGCATGCTCAAGCTGGACATACAGAAGCTCAAGGACGAGAACAACCGGATCAAGGAAGAATACCGCAGCTGGAAGGACACCCTGCGCAGCGTGGTAAAGAAGATGGGACTGTTCTGAGAATACTCCCGGATCGGTTCCCTGCCCTCCGGAGGGATCGGCTTAGCAGATGGTATGGCAAAGGGGCGGTCTGGTGGCCGACCCTTTCCTTATTGTGCTACTGCTTAGTCCCAATGCAGGTAGCAAGACAGCCACTTTGGGATAAGAAGGATCATTAGAGGACCACCAAACCGTGCCCAGGGAGAAAACCGCCTTTAGCCGGCCCTCATGGTTACTCGGCGTTCTTCCTTTCGGTCCGTAACAGCTCCGGCTCGGTCTCGATCAGGATATCCGCAAGCACTTTGTGATCCAGATACTGAACCCCGTATTTTCCCTCATGGATTTTTACGGCCAGTTCGCTCCTGTAATACACATCCATGGCCTTTTGATAGTCCATGCCATATTTTTCCGCAAGATATCCTATCAGCCGCTCATCAAGCCTTTCCTGATATATCTCCTCTAACAGCTTTTCATCCATGATCTACACCTCATCAGCGGACTTAAACACCAGCAACTTATCTATTGCCTCCTGTGTTATAAGCGCAAGCTGATCATATCCGGGGTAAACTCTGATCTCGCGGATCGCACGATCCTTGTCCCAAATGCCGGCATGATACAAATCGACAACCCGGAAAACCTTGTCATCGGCAACCTTGCCCCTGATAAGATCATATGCCAGATAATCGGTCTTTCCGTCGCGGCAGTCGCACACAAAATCTATCCATTCAAGCAGATCCTCCGCAAAGGTTTTGACCATCAGATTTGCTGTATCTTCCGACATTGCGTAAACATTCACGTAAGCCACATCCCGGTGATTAAGATCTGCTTTCCTCCTGGCCCAGCGCTCAGCCTGTTCCCGATTGGTAGTCAGATAAAAACCTTTGCCAAAATCAAGGGGACGGTATGAATGCAGCACATCAGGACTCTTAACAATGTCAGAGGATCCATGGTAAACGATCACAGTCCGCCTCCATCCGCCCCGATAAATTCCTCGATATCCTCGATAACATTTTGGGTGCTCATGGTATGCAGAACTTCGTAGTGGGGAATAAGATACCCGCTTATGCAGTCTTTTTCGCTCAGGATCTGATAAACCGCAGAAGGGGATTTCCTCCATTTTTGCGAGCAGGCATGGATCATGTACACAACAAATTCCATGACCTCTTTCTTCATTCGACCTGCCCTCATTCGGTTTCAGCGGCTATCCCGGGTCTTTGCTAAGTCTAGCGGGAACAGGGGGAGATGAGCAGACGCCAATCCCCATCCCATTAGGATTATGGAGGGAAATAAAAAAGTGTGGTTTCTACCTTACTTACATCAATATGCCACAGAAGAAGAAGGAAAACACACATGTACGATACAAATGCGATCCTATCACATTCCAAACCAGCAGTTTAAGTCCCTCACCGCTATCGGCACGGCCAGAAACAGTTTTCAGATTTTGCGGGCAGGATAAGATGGCAGAGGAAAGCCGACGCAGCACGGGCTCAGCCGGCAAAGTTGCATGATCCCAGCCTGTTTGACAGCAGAGACACCCTGACCGCCACGGGGAACCGGCTCCAAAGATCTGCCGGGGATGGGAACCTAGATGAACAGAGACTGAGTCTCGGTCAGGCTGACAGAGGCTCAGTCAGGCTGACACAGCCCCTCAGCATACAAAGACATATCCCCGCATCCCAGGGGCTGTCGATATATGTGTCCGGGCATGTCACCGGTGGAAGATGTTGCAGTTGTCCACCACCCGGGAGCTTTTCAGTTTGGAGATCACATCTTGGACTGTGCTCTTGGCGGTGTAGGGTCCCAGGATCACCCGGTACCAGGTAACGCCCTTCACATCAGCCTTACTCAGGGACGACTGATAGCCCTTGGAGGCAATCTTACGCCGCAGAGAATCCGCCTGATCGGTCCTCCGGAAGGCTCCGCACTGGGCATAGAACTGACCGGCGGCAGGCTTCTGGGCGGCAGCGTCCCGGCTCTCCTGGCTCTTCCGGGTACTGTCGGCAGAGGACCTTGCAGGCTGGGGCTGGGCTACGGTGCGGGACTCACCGGCATTGCTAGCAGCGGGTGTACGGGCGGCCGGGGCAGCGGAGGTGGATGAGGAGGCGGGGCTCCGGGCATTATTCTGGGCCACAGTGACAGTCCTCGGGCTGACGGCCGGCGCAGTGCCGGTGCGCCCTGATGCCGGTGCGGTCCCGTTCCGGTGATCGCTGCCTCCGGCGGTGCCCTCAATCTCCGCCGAGGTGGCCCGACGGGGAGCCTGTGTCTGCCGGGACGTGGCACTGCCGTTGCCATCCAGCACCACAAACTGATCATTGCCGGAGATCCGCACGGTGGTGGTCACATCGTCCCGGGGAGTGTTCATGCTGCCGTTGAGAATGGCCTGGGCCCTGGCAGCCTCCTCGGCCCGGGACTCCGGCTTCCTCCGGGGATCCAGCACCACTTCAGGGCGCTTGCGGCTCTCATAGCTCTGCTCATTGCGCCGCTTCTGCTCTGCCGTGTCCGTCTTGACCTCAGAACTTTCCAAAAGGCGCCGGTAGGTGTAGGGATCCCGGGCCGGCTTCTTGGCGGACAGGGGATCATTCTGGGCGGCCGGGCTCTCGGCGGCAGGCTTCTCCGCCGGCTTCTTCACATTGTAGCGGTAATAGAAGAAGCCCCCCAGCAGGCCCACTGCCAGAATGAGAAACAGTGACAGTTTGACAAAATATGCCCCGGTGGGTCCGCCGGCATCCTTCTTGTTCCCGGCCTTCTTCCGGGGCTTTCTGGTGGCAACGTAGTCTTTGGCCATGGTTACATCTTTTCCAGCACACTGATCCCCAGCAAGGAAAGACCAGTCTTCACCACGCCGGCCGTGGCGGCGCACAGGGACAGGCGGCTACTGCGGATCTTCTCCTCGATCCCGCTGCGGTTCACCGGGCAGGACTCGTAGAAGGACATGAACAGCCCGGAGAGTTCATAAAGGTAGGTGCACAGGAGATGGGGCATGCCCTTCTGGGCTACCTGCTCCACCACCTCGCAAAACCGCAACAGTTTCAGGGCAAGCTGCTCCTCCTGGGGACAGGTGATCTTCACCGGTCCCGGGGTGCCGTCGGTCTTCCGGAACACCGAGCGGATCCGGGTGTAGGCGTACTGGAGATAGGGGGCAGTGTTCCCCTCAAAGGACAGCATGCTGTCCCAGTCAAAAATATAGTCGGTGGTGCGGTTCTTGGAAAGATCCGCATATTTGACTGCGCCCATGGCCACGGCATGGATCACCTCCTGCCGCTCTTCGCCGGTGAGCTCCGATCCCCGGCCCTCCAGCAGGGAGGCCACCCGGCTCTCGGCCTCGTCCAGGAGTTCGGACAGCTTCACTGTGCCGCCGGATCTGGTCTTGAAGGGACGGCCGTCCTTGCCCAGCATCATGCCAAAGGACTCATGCTCCAGGGAGACGTTCTCCGGCACATAGCCGGCCTTCCGGGCGATGGTCCAGGCCTGGATCAGGTGATCATGCTGCCGGGAGTCAATGAAATACAGGATCCGGGAGGCGTGGAAATGCTCCACCCGGTACTTGGCGCAGGCAATGTCCGTGGTGGTGTACAGGTAGCCGCCATCGCTCTTGCGGATGATGACCCCCATGGGGTTGCCGTCCTTGCCCTTGAACTCCTCCAGGAAGACCACCAGGGCGCCCTGATCGGTAACCGCCAAGCCCCGGCGCTCCAGATCGCCTGCGATCTCCGGCAGCATGGGATTGTAGAGGCTTTCCCCCATCACATGCTCCATCTTCAGGCTCACCCCCAGACGGTCATAGATCTGCTGATCCAGATCCATGGTCATCTGCACCAGTTTCTTCCACATGGAGCGGCAGTACTCATCACCGCCCTGCAGCCGGACCACATAGCTCCGGGCCCGGGCGGCAAACTCCTGATCCTCATCATAAAGAACCTTGGCCGAGCGGTAGAAGGCCTCCAGATCTGCCACCGCCAGGCTGTCCGCCCCCTCATTCTCCATCTTTTCCAGATAGGCGATGAGCATGCCAAACTGAGTGCCCCAGTCTCCCACATGGTTGGCTCGGATCACCTGGTGACCCAGGAATTCCAGCACCCGCACCACCGAATCACCGATGACCGTGGATCGGATATGGTGCACCGCCATTTCCTTGGCCACATTGGGGGAGGAGTAATCCACCACCACCGTCTCGGGGGCCGCAGTCAAAGGAACTCCCAGCCGGGGATCCTGGGACATGGCATACACTGCGGCGGCCACATGATCTGCATTCATGAAGAAGTTGATGAAGCCAGGGCCGGCGATCTCAACCTTAGCGATACGGTCAGAGGCGGGAAGAGCAGCAACAATCATCTCAGCCACCGCCCGGGGAGGACGTCCCATCCGGCGGCAGAGGATCATGGCCAGATTGGTGGCAAAGTCGCCGTTCTTTTTGTCCTTGGTGTTCTCAACGGTGAAGCTGGGAACAAAATCAGCCGGCAGAACACCGTCCCGGTGAAATCCCTCAATGCAGCCGTTCAGCAGCTGCTGGATGTACTGTCTCATGGAAAAAATCCGCCTGTGATGGTTGCTTTTCAGTCAGAGTCAAATCGTGCTGATTTTAGCAGAAAAGGCAATTCTGTGACAGATGTATAATTTTAGAGCAGATCTCCCAGCATACCGGAAGATCCCGTCTCCAGGCGGGCGAAGTGGGCGGGAGATGGGGAAAAGAAAGCCAGAGCGGAGGAAAGGAAGAGAACTGGGGAACGTGATATGGAATGGCGGGGCGGGGTATGGTTTGGTGAGGTGAGTGGCTCTGGGCGGCAGGCGTACTCACCCATCCCGGAACCCATCAGGGGCAGACTTCACCCTCTGCATGGGCAGACCGAACCTCTGCGTGGATCCGGCGGAGAGTTTCTTCCTGCCGGATCCGCCCCGGGAGCCCCGTGCAGCCGGGAAGAACGCCTCCCCACCGCCCGGGGATCCGGTCACAGGATGTAGCGGCTCAGATCCTCGTCCTTCACCAGCTCAGCCAGGCGGGCATCCACATAGGCGCCGTCAATCACCACCGACTGGCCTTTGATCTCCGGTGCGCTGAAGGACACGTCCTCGCACAGCTTCTCCATCACGGTATGGAGCCTGCGGGCGCCGATGTTCTCCGTGGTCTCATTGACCCGGTAGGCATATTCGGCAATGCGCTTCACCGCATCATCCGTAAACTCGATGTTCACACCCTCGGTCTTCATCAGCTCCCGGTACTGCTCCGTAAGGGAAGCCCGGGGCTCCACCAGGATCCGCTCAAAGTCCCTGGCGGTGAGATCGGACAACTCCACCCTGATGGGCAGACGTCCCTGAAGCTCCGGAATGAGATCCGAAGGCTTAGAGGAGGCAAAGGCGCCGGAGGCGATGAAGAGGATGTGATCGGTGCGGACCATGCCGTGCTTGGTCTTCACCTGGCAGCCCTCGATCAGGGGCAACAGATCCCTCTGCACGCCCTCCCGGGACACCTCGCCCCCGTGGTGATCACCGCCCCGGGAGCAGATCTTGTCGATCTCATCAATGAAGACAATGCCATTGTTCTCCACCATCTCCATGGCCTCAGCCTGGAGATCGTCCTTCTTGATCATGGAGTCGGCCTCCTCGTCGGTGAGGCTCCTCATGGCCTCATCCACGGTCAGGCGCTTGCTGTGGCGCAGTTTCTTGCCGAACCCCTCAAACAGGCCCTGAAGCTCATTGGTGACGTCCTCAAAGCCGGCCGGACCCATGATCTCCACACCCATCTGCTGACCCTGGACATCAATGCTGATCTCCGTGTCCTTCAGTTCGCCGTCATCCAGCTGCCGGCCCAGTTCCTCCCGCAGCAGGGGATCCTCCTTGGAAGCCTCATCAGACTGTTCGGCCATCAAGGCGTCCAGCACCCGCTCCCGGGCCCGGATCCGGGCCTGCTCGGTGTTCTGGACCACCTTACGCTCCCGGACCATCTTGAAGGCGGTCTCCATGAGATCCCGGATAATGGAGTCAACCTCCTTGCCCACATAGCCCACCTCAGTGAACTTGGTGGCCTCAACCTTGATGAAGGGGGCATCCGCCAGTTTGGACAGCCGCCGGGCAATCTCTGTCTTGCCCACGCCGGTGGGTCCGATCATGAGAATGTTCTTGGGGGTGATCTCCTGGCGCAGCTGGGGATCCACGTTCATCCGGCGCCAGCGGTTCCGCAGCGCCAGGGCCACGGCCTTCTTGGCCGCATCCTGGCCGATAATGTGCCGATCGAGCTCGGCCACAATTTCCCTTGGGGTCATCTCACTCATACAGGATCCTGATATTCAATGGTCTCAACAGTACGGTAACCGTTGGTGTAAATGCAGATGTCAGCGGCGATGGTCAGAGCCTTTTCAGCGATTTCCCGGGCAGAGAGATCGGTGTTCTCCAAAAGCGCCCTGGCCGCCGCCCGGGCAAAGTCCCCGCCGGATCCCATGGCAATGAGATCATTCTCCGGCTGGATCACGTCGCCGTTGCCGGTGATGACATAGGACTTGCTGCTGTCGGCCACCGCCAGCAAAGCCTCCAGGCGCCGCAGTGCCTTGTCGGTGCGCCACTCGGTGGCCAGGGCCACCGCCGCCCGCTCAAGGTTGCCGTTGCAGCGCTTGAGCTTCTCCTCAAAGCGCTCCAGAAGGGTGAATGCGTCCGCCGTGCCGCCGGCAAAGCCGGCGATGATCTTGCCGTCTGCCAGACGGTGGACCTTCCGGGCATTGCCCTTCATCACGGTATTGCCCAGGGTCACCTGGCCGTCGCCGGCCATCACCACCTGCCCGCCCCTGCGGACTGATATTATTGTTGTCATATGGATCCTGTCTGCTGCAATCTGTGCCGACACTGACCCGCCCGGAAGGGGATCTTTTCCAGGTCCCGGCACGCCCCGGGGCAACGGTCAGCATGTTCTCTTCAGAAAGGTATGGTCATTTCCGGGAAAATCAACCGTCACCCGCCGAAAGTGCTGCGCTCGTCAGCCTCCTCCTGGGCGGCATTGTTCATGGGCTCGGCATGGATGATCACATCCGTGCCTGGGTAGGCTTCCTTGATCCGCTGCTCCACCTGATCCGAGATCCGGTGGGCGTCCGCCAGGCTCACCCCGCCGTCCATGACCAGGTGCATCTGCACAAAGCGCACCTTTCCGGCCTGCCGGGTGCGCAGGCCGTGGACTGACAGCACCCCGCAGGTGTCCAGGGCAGTCCTGAGGATCCCCTCGGTGATCCGCTCCGGCAGGTTCCGATCCAGCAGCATGTTCACTGACACCAGACCGATGCGGAAGGCACCCACCAGGATCAGAAGACCAAGGATGATGGCAAAGACGCTGTCAAAGCGCACGATACCGGTAAAATTCACCATGGTGAGGGACAGCAGGACGCCGCAGTTGAAGAGAAAGTCGGCCCGGATGTGGATGTTGTCCGCTTTCACCGCCGCACTGCCGGTGAGACGGATAATCTTCCCCTGGTACAGGATCACCCCGGCCTCCAGCAGCATGGAGATCCCCGTGACCACCAAGGCCCAGGCGGTGTGGGTGAGGGCCTCGGGCTGGACAAGCTTCTCAATGCTGTGCCAGATCACCAGCACCACCGTGAAGCCCACTGTGAAGGCCTGGAAAAGACCGGCCACCGCCTCGGCCTTGCCATGGCCGTAGTTGTGCTCCCCGTCGGGAGGGTTCAGGGAATAGCGCACCGCAAAGAAGGTGATGCCGGCTCCCAGGCCGTCCATGACAGAGTCCGCCAGGGAGGCAAGCATGGTCTCCGATCCGGAAAACAGCCACACGGCGGCCTTGGCCGCCGTGAGGATCACCGCCAGGATCACCGAAACCTTAATGGCTGACTTGATCAGCCGCCCGTAATCGCGGGAAACGTCTACCACTGCCCTTACCTCCTTGCGCACAAGGCGCAAAGGGGATTATACAGAAACAAAGGGGATTACCCGCACCTAACTTTAAGGCAAGGGGAGAACAGAGCGGAAGCATACCGAAACCATGTTCCTGCAGAAGATCCGGGGCATGAGCCGGCAGTTGAAAAGCAAGGAAGGTTTCACATGAAACATCCCGGAGGAAGTGAAATAAACTGGATAAAAATGGACAAACTCGATGATAAAACTGCACCCAAAATAAGACAGTCATAATAACTATTTCAGTCTAACCATTACAGGCTGCTCAAAACTATAATAACCAGCTATTAAAAGAATATTTTTGATTATAATAATCGTGGCAAAGTTTGTTTCCACATAAAAATCATCTGTAATTTTCTCCTCTTTCCTTATGTACGAAGCACCTGGATGATCTGACCAATAGTTGCTCTGGAGAATGGTCTTAAAATCATCGCCGTAATTATCAACCACGTACTTCAAAAACTTAACATAAAGTGAAACCCAAGAAGTGACATTAAAAACAGTGTCACCATCAACAATTAACTGTTCCGGTTTCGAACGAGTAAACATATCTTTATCGTAGGATAGCTCAATAAGATTTGAAGTGTCTTGAGTGACTGCAATATTATAATCAGGAGGCAGTTTCCAAATCTCAGTTGCCAGTTTACCAAACCATTCACCACGTCTTTTTATGGATTCGGAAAACCAGTCTGTCTCCTCTGCTAATTTTCTTGTAATTGTAAAGTTGGAATTAGCATAAGTTTCTTTTTTCTTTTCAAAAACCGAATTTGAAAGATGACTATTATTCTTAGTGAGGGTAAGATTTCCTATCTTATGAATATCAGCTCTTGTTTTATCTAACTCATCATTATCTATTAAATAATCATTCCATTCATCATTTAGCGACTGAGGACAAATAGTAACTATTCAGACCCCCGGATCCCACCTGCAAAAACAACGTCAAAGAATGACTGGGGTCCGAAAACGGCTGGCAGGCTTAGCCACTGGTTTTCCCCCAGCTGCTTGACACCACCACTGATGAGAAAGGCCACCCTAGAATTGAGTGGCTTATTTATATGCACGACGTGAGAGCCAAAGCGGGAAATGGGGGCCTTATGTGTCAGGATGGCTGAACTGAAGGGTCGGAAATTAGCTGAAAGGTATGTCAGGAAAATTCAGAATCTGGTGTCAGGATAATCCGGAATGACTGTTCATGAAATAGTAGAATTGGTGATCAGATATTTGTTGAACAAAGGAGTGAAAAACCCCGAAAAGGGGCACAATGAGAGGAATGTAGTGGAAATGGAGGCGAGGAGGCGGGTGAGCCCAAGCAGCCAGCTGCCCTCAAGGGCAGGAGAACTACCAAGTCAGAAGTTGGTTAAG
>CACZLZ010000023.1 GCA_902782145.1 uncultured Aeromonadales bacterium | reverse complement strand
CTCCTGTGCATCCCTCCGCGCCTTAGCTGTTTTTCACAAAACATGCTGAACTCCCTGTTCGCTGCTAAATTCCATTTTCCGGAAGGCACATACTAATCAACCTATTTTATAGTCAGGATCCCATTTCCTGAAAGTTTTACCCCTTTTTCCTGTTCAGGTATAAGACAGATTGCACAAAAAAAGAGCGCCACCCGTCCGCCCGCCTGGAACCGACTGCTGTAGGAAGTCCTAAAAGAAAGTAGGACATTAACGACGTAACAGGTGAGAGGAACAAGACTGCCAGCCAAAGTTTGCCTGAAAGCCACCACCCCACGGCACCGGGATCATCTGTGCCCGCAGATCAGAAAGGCGGCCCTTCCAGAAGCCGACAGAATGTCGTGACTTCCAGAGAGCGCCGCCATTGTCCGTCCATTAAAACTGCGGTATGGTCAGTTATTTGACGGATTCAGCCTTTCTGATCTCGGATGCCGGCATTTTTTTTCTGAGTTCACTGAGCAATGTCTCTGCCAGTTCATGCCGCTTGCTGTCAGGAAATACAGTGCGGTACAGCCACCGGTAAGCCTCTGCATAATCACCTTCATTGCCGTCGTGAGTTGCCAGAAGATTTACCAGGGTGAGTTTTGCATCATCATAGCCCAGGGAGGCTGCAGTGTGAATATGGCGGTATGCGCTGTCGTAATCCTTCTGCACATAGGTTCCGGTAAGAAACAAGCGGCCCATCTTGTACAAAGCGGCCGGCATGCCCTTCTCGGCGGCGATCTTCAGTGCGGCGACACCGTCAGCCGCATTCCCCCTGATGCAGGTGCTGGTGAAATTCATGTCTGCCCAGAGATAGAGGTAAGCCGGGTAGTTCAGGATCAGCGCCCGATCCTTGATATCCCTGGTGAACTGGCACTCATCAATTTTGATACGTTCCAGATGACGCCCTTCGTTGATCAGCACATTAAGCTCATCCTGGGTGTAAAGTTGGATGAGTTCAGGTTCATCCCCGGGATCTGAACTAGTGCCGGCCGCGGCAGAAGCAGAAGCTGAAACCAAGAGCAACAGGGGAAGAGAAAAAACACCAGACAGGCGCATGAACTTTCCCACCAAAACCGGCAGACTTACCATGACATACTCCCAAGACAGGTAAAAAAACGCACAACCAGCACATGCGGACAGTCCATAAAGCCCCTCTGCGGCCTAATTCCGAACAGGTCCAGAAAGAACCGGCTTACAACCGGATACTACCGGAGGCGGACACACGGGAATGTCCAGGAACTGTCTAGCACTCCCACTAAAAGCACCTCACAGACAACCTTGCAGTCTGCTCAGCAGTTATAAGGCTTAGGATCAGGCATTTTTCCATCAGTTATGCAGGACCCTAGAGACAGTTCTGCTGCTGATACTGATGACAAGGCAGAGCCGTATTATTCAATTCAGGAACGTTCAACAGAGGATCATTCATGAAAAAGGCCGGTATGAACCGGCCGAGATCCTTGCTGAAACGTCATGCACATAATGCTCGCCTTTCAGCATGGTGAATGTTCCTAAAAAGTATTCTGGGTCAGGCCACATAGGTGGTCCGAGTCAGTACTTCTGCCGTCTACCCGGCCACAAACTCTTCACCTTTCTTGATATTGTCCTTTAGAGTGTCAAGCATGCCGTCAAAGCATTTTTTCTCATATGCACTCATGGGACCCCAGGACAGGAATTCATCAATTCCGTCCTTGCCCAGACGGACCGGCTGTGCGAGGAATCTAGCAAAACCCGTACCGCCTTCAACATAGGAGCATTCAACAATGCCAGGAGCACCGAGTTTAGCTCTGACAATGGACATGGTAAGCCGGGCAGCGGCTGTTGCCATGGACAGAGTGGCCGAGCCTGCTCCAGCCTTGGCCTCCACCACTTCAGTGCCGGCATTCTGGATCCGAACTGTGAGTTTCTCAATTTCATCAGCAGACAGATCTGAAGCTGCAGGAACCTGGGAAAGCAACGGAAGTATGGTATTGCCTGAATGGCCACCAATGACATTGACACTCAAGGAGCCGGCCTTATAGCCAAGTTTCTGTGCCAGAAAGGTTTCTGTGCGGAGCACATCCAGGGAGGATATGCCAAAAAGTTTCTTAGGATTGTACTTGCCGGCCTTCTTGAGAACCTCAGCAGCAAGGGGGATCATGCTGTTGACCGGGTTTGTGATGATGGCAATCACTGCTGCTGGGGCTGTGGCAGCAACGGCGGTCACCAGATCTCTGACAATACCAGCGTTGATATTAAAGAGATCATCCCTAGTCATGCCAGGTTTGCGGGCAACGCCGGCAGAGATTACCACCACATCAGCGTCTTTAAGTGCCGGTGAGGGATCCTTGCCGGCAAAACCCTCAACCGCAACGTCAGTGGGGATATGGCTTAGATCAACGGCAACACCAGGAGTAGCGGGATTGACATCATAAAGCGAAAGCTGGGAGCCTGCAGGAAGGCTGTTTTTCAAGATGAGTGAAAGAGGCTGGCCAATGCCGCCAGCAGCACCGAGGACTGTTACTTTCATGCTAAACCTCTAGAAACAAACAAAGCATAGACGTAATTATAGGCGAATTTACAGGGCAGTTAAGTGATCCAGTGTAAAAAGTTAGGAACAGATCAACATACTGGACACAAAACAAGCTAGAAGCAACACTTTTTTCAAAATGACATGCAGTATAACGGAACAATAGGAAATCTAAAATGTATCTGCCACAATCAGCCGAAACCGTGATCAAATTTAACTGAAAGTAATTTCAGCATAACTAACTATTCAGTGGAAATATTTGTGACCTCGAACTTATCAATAAGCCAGTCAGCAGAAGAAGGTTCTACAAGGACTATAAGTGATGGAAATTTCATAGACTCAACGTCCGAGATATAAAAATCAAATGACTCCTCTACATTGCGATCAATACGGAAGCGCTTATTCATGATCCTGATGAATTTAAAGGAATCAGGATCTGAGTCTGCAAAATGCGTGCGTATGGTAACTCTAGTCTTGCCGTAACTCTGTGTTTCGCCAATAAAAGATGCACCTTTCATTGAACAGACAAAACTTTTATTCTCAGAAAAGATAACCTGATGCTTGAAAGATTGATTGTCATCATGTGTAAAGTGAGCAAAAAAAGAATACAAAGAATCTTTAAATAATAAAACAGGTTTCAGAACAAATGGCTGAGAATACTCAAGATTAGCAACCGCCTCCTCTGTAAACAAAATATAATTTGTACCTTGGGTTGTTAATGGTGGCATAAACAAAGTTAATAATGACACTACATAACCCAAAGACAGCCCTATTTTTGATATTAACCCCGTATACAGAATGGAGTCAGACAGCGTATTATCCTCAGCAAAGACATAAAAAGAATAAACAAAGATAAATGAGGAAAAAACTGTAAAACCGGCAAAGCGGAAGAAATCGGTGGCAACCAGAAGCAGCAACAGAGGCGAAAACATAGAAACCAGCGCAGCTGCCACAGCAAGGAATCGTTTAAAAGCTGACTGTTTCAAGGTATAAATTTGACGCAATGCAATAATGGAAATAAAAAGACTTGCGCCCCCCAGCAACAGAAAGCTTACCAGGATCTTAAACGGCTTCTCTAGAAGAAAAGCAACCCTAGTTTGAATATAGTCAAATAAATGGTATTGATTTGCAAACAAGTAATAAACATTATATAAAAATTCATCAAAATCAATAGCGTAAAACTTTGAAAAATCCCCAAAAGAAGAATAAAACGTTGCCACGTACTTTATCGGGACACCAGATAAATGCACGATGACCGAACTGATCAGAGGCAAACTAAGCGCAAGCGTCTGCCAGTTTACTCCTTTGATAATTGTATATGATATAAGAATTGGAAACCAGAACACAAAGGACAATTCAGTAAACAGCGATGCCACTACCCCCAGAATTACCGCCAAGTTTCTGAAACCTTTTAGGAGAGCAAACAGAATAAAAACAAAAAATAGTGATATCCAAACGTCAAGATAGCCAGTAAGATAAAACAAATCCTTAATAAAAAACGAACAAATAAGTGTTACAAACAAATAAAAGAAAAGGTAACCATACTTTTGAAACCGCAGCGAAGATTTCACATATAGGGCAATAATAGATATCAGCACAAGCAATGAAACAACGATATGCGAGTTGCAAATAGCTTTGTTAAGATTCTCAAAATTCCAGTCAAGGCCCAAAACATCAAGAAAAAGATGGAAAACAGTGCCTAAAAAACCGCGCTTGCAGAAACCGAAACGATAATCAAGTACCCAATTAAACGTAGCATAAACACCTGGTCTTGCCATCAGCGAATTACATATCGCGACAAGAGCTGCTATGACAATAATTGTGCAGAAAATTTTGAAAGATCTTTTCATATTTGAAAGCAAGATGTATCAGGCATGGATGTACAGGATAATGACCCAGATATAAGCGGAATGCAATCATGTCAAAATTAAATAAACATGGATATCAGTAGGTAAGTAGAAAAGATTCTAGTATAGGAGAGCAAAACAAGGTAGAACATCAAAAGATAGCATTGATATCATATTTGCCGAAAGTAATAATTTTTTAACACAAAGACAGCACATCCTACTGCAAAAGGAGACTAAAAATCTGAGCATAAAAAAAGAAGGATCATAAGATCCTTCTCTATAGCAATTAAACTATGCTTTAAATCAAATCTTAGCAGAGGTCAGCGGTGATGCAGGTGGATCCAGGATTCAAACTCCAGTTAAGAGCACTCCCAGCAGCATTACCAGACTGCTCCTCAGCAGGAGTCAAGATGTAAGTAAATGCAGTGGTACCGTTCACCTTAATATTCTTGGAAGTAATGGTGAACTCACCGTTAGCACCAATTGCAACACTGTTAACATAAGTAGACTTCGTAGCATTAGTAACCTGCTCAAGGTTCCAGCCTCTCCAACCGGAGTCGGTAGCATGATCGGAAGCCTTAGCAGTACCGGTGCAGTTAGCCAAATCACCAGTATCGTTGTAGCAAAGTTCAATCTGCTGCTTGATAGGAGCTGCTGCAGTGGTAACTTCAGTGAACTTAGCACGAGCGGTGTACTTGCTGTATGCAGGCAGAGCGATTGCAGCCAGAATACCGATGATGGCGATAACGATCATTAATTCGATGAGGGTAAAACCGTTCTTTCTCATTTTAGAATCCTTTCAGAGTTTATAGACAAATTCCCTTTCGTCCTCTCGGACTGGGCATATATTATCACCAAACAGAGGACTTTTTGCACAGTATATTCTGATTATTGTGAAGACGATCACAAAAATCGCCTTTTGCTCACTCAAACCTCATTGACAGGTCCACTGCTGTGACATTCTTAGTGATGGCACCCACCGAGATGAAGTCAACACCCGTCTCAGCATAGGTTCTCACCGTCTCAAGGCTTACGTTGCCCGAGATCTCAAGTTTCGCCCGGCCTGCGTTGACCTTAACCGCCTGCTTCATGCCCTCAAGCTCAAAGTTGTCCAGCATGATGATGTCAGTTCCCGCTTCAATGGCCTCCTGGAGTTCCTCAAGGTTCTCAACCTCAACCTCAACCTTTTTTCCAGGGTTGAGCCGATGCGCTTCCCTGACGGCAGCAGTGATCCCGCCGCAGGCAGCTATATGGTTCTCCTTAATAAGGTAAGCGTCAAAAAGTCCCATCCGGTGATTACTGCCGCCGCCTGCGGTGACCGCATACTTCAGAAGGGTCCTAAGTCCGGGAATGGTTTTACGTGTGTCCAGGAGCGTGCATCCGGTGCCGCTGATCTCCATGACATACCTAGACACCACAGTGGCCACTCCGGAAAGAGTCTGAACAAAATTCAGGCAGGTTCTTTCTGCAGTGAGAATGATCCGGGAAGGGCCCTCAGCTGAAAAAAGCCTCTGCCCGGCTTTCACCGGATCCCCGTCAGCCACATGCCAGTCCAATCGCACTCTGCTACCCAGCTGGCGGAAGACCTCCTCAACACATGTCCTGCCACAGAAGACAGCATCCTCACGGGTGATCACGTTTGCTCTGCTGATCCGGTCAGCGGGGATCAACTGGGCCGTGATGTCCCGGGCTGCATCCGCCACTCCGCCAAGATCCTCGGCCAGGGCCTCATTCACCACCCTGGCGATATCCTTCTCCAAGTTCTGAGACATGAAAAACTATCCTTTCCAAATTAACAACTGACATAACCGGATCCATCTGCCCAAAGAGCTTTGCTGAGATCCACGGTAAATAATTGAGACAAACTTGCGTGAATCCCACTCAGTCACAGTTATGCTCCACCTGCGAATACGTCACACCTGGCAAACAGACAGGACTTGCATGAACCATATGTCCTAAGTCTGTTCTCAGCCACCATGCCTTAAGGTAAATCTTACATATGCTGCCTGCCAGCAGACGGAAAATGCCTTATCATAAGGGTAGCAGGATGATAACAGCCACCGGATCTCCGGGCAAGGACAGAACCATGGGTTTCCATTACCAGAACCTCACCATCAGTCCCAGGGGCTGGCTGCAGGAGGCAACAGCCGAACCCAGCAGCCATTACAACTGCAGGCCGGAGGGTGAGATCTCACTTCTTGTGATCCACAACATAAGCCTGCCACCAGGAAAATACGGCAGTACCGACATTGCCGACTTTTTCTGCGGCAAACTGGATCCCCGGGGCGATCCCTACTTCAGCACCATCACTGGCCTGGAAGTCTCAGCCCACTGTCTGATCCGCCGCACCGGAGAAATCGTCCAGTTCGTGTCCTTCCTGGACCGCGCCTGGCATGCTGGCAAGTCAGAGTTCCAGGGAATATCGGCCTGCAACGACTTCTCACTGGGCATTGAACTTGAGGGAACCGACTTTGAAGCCTTTGCCCCGGAGCAGTATGAAAGCCTCATACGGCTGACAAAGACCCTGATGGCAGTATACCCCCTGATAACCAGGGACCGGATCACCGGACACTCTGACATAGCACCTGGAAGAAAAACTGATCCAGGTCCTTATTTTGACTGGAACTTTTACCTATCCAAACTGTCAGAATAAATAAGGCGCTTTTGCCTCTTTGGGAGATCACTCACTATGAATTTTATGATGAAACTCATCGGAATATCCATTCTGTCTGCAGTCTCTTGCTCAGCGGCCAATGCGCATGTCAGCGTCAGTATTGGCCTCCCGCTTCCGGTGATCTACAGTGCACCCACCTACAGTTACGGTTGCGGTCATGTGGGCGAACCGCCATGCTCATATTCCTCAGGATCCTACTGGGGACCTTCTGTCACTGTGGCACCTCTGGGAGTCTACTATGATCCTTGGTACTGGTATGACCGGGGACCCAGGTATTACCACCACCATCATCATCACCATCACGGTTACGGACACCCGCCCCGCCACGGCTTTCACCCCGGGCCCGGTCATCATCCCCACCACGGCCCCGGTCATTTCCACGGTGCACGGATTGGCGGTCCAGGGCACCACAGCATCGGTCATATGCATGGCGTCCGGCACGGCGGACCGGTTCACTTTGGCGGGGGACACCATGGCGGGCATCACCGCCACTGATCCAGGCTACCGGCCGACCGGGAACCAGACTGACGCACAGGCAGTTCAGCCTGCCGGGTGACAGTTACGGATGAATACCGGCTGGCAGATATGGCAAAGCAGGAGGTTTTGAGCCTCCTGCTTTTTCTTTGTCCCCAATCTAAGCGCTCTGAACTCACACGCAGGTCGCGGACTCCCTAGTGTCAGTGTCGCTGATCTGAAGTCAGCACGGAACTGCACTACATCAGAGAGGCACGGCACGACTGAGACCATGCCCCTCGATATGGCCGCTCTGTACCTGCGGATGATCAGATCCGGCAAAGTAACGGTACCTGTACCAGAACCGGATCTGACACTCTTTCCTGAGCCCCCGCAGGGATCTGTCATCCAGATCTGGATCAGTTATCCGGCATACCCAGGCATGCGGTCAAAGTTCATATAGCGGTAGATGCTGTTCCGATCCTTTTCCAGGATCCGGACATAGTTCCGGTACTCCTCTGCCGTGGGGAGACGGCCCAGAGCCGCAGAAACCGCCGCCAGCTCTGCCGATGCCAGGAATACATTGGCTCCCTGACCCAGACGGTTGGGGAAGTTGCGGGTTGAAGTGGACACCACCGTGGCGCCGTCGGCAACCCGTGCCTGGTTGCCCATGCACAGGGAACAGCCCGGGATCTCTATGCGGGCACCGGTTCGGCCAAAGACACTGAAGCAACCCTCATCAGAAAGTTCCTTCCGATCCATCCTGGTGGGCGGAGTGAGCCACAGTCTGGCAGGCACCTGTCCCTTGAACTGTTCCAGGATCCGGGCTGCAGCCCGGAAATGACCGATGTTAGTCATGCAGGAGCCGATAAACACCTCATCAATGCCAGTGCCGGCCACGTCAGAAAGGGTGCGGGCATCATCCGGATCATTGGGGGCACAGAGGATAGGCTCCCTGATCTCATCCAGGTTGATGTCAATCACCGCAGCATACTCGGCATCCTTGTCCGCAGAAAGCAGTTCCGGCTTCGCCAGCCACTGCTCCATGGCCTGGATCCGGCGGCTCAGGGCGTCTGCCGATCCGTAGCCTTCACGGATCATCCACTTCAGCAAGGCGATGTTGGACGTGAGATATTCCTTCACCGGCTCAACGTTAAGTTTAACGGCACAGCCGGCAGCGGATCGCTCTGCTGATGCATCGGCCAGTTCAAAAGCCTGCTCAACCTTCAGATCTGGCAGCCCTTCAATTTCCAGGATCCTTCCTGAAAAGACATTCTTCTTGCCCTTCTTCTCCACGGTGAGCAGACCGCGTCTGATAGCCTCCAGAGGAATTGCATGGACCAGATCCCGCAGGGTTATGCCCTCCTGCATGGTTCCGGAGAAGCGAACCAGAACAGACTCCGGCATGTCCAGGGGCATGGTGCCGGTTGCGGCGGCAAATGCCACCAGGCCGGATCCTGCCGGGAAGGAGATCCCCACTGGGAACCTGGTGTGGGAATCACCGCCGGTGCCTACAGTGTCAGGAAGCACCATCCGGTTGAGCCAGCTATGGATCACGCCATCCCCAGGACGCAGTGCAACACCGCCCCGCTCCTGGATGAATCCTGGCAGGGTGCTGTGGGTCTGAACGTCAACCTTTTTCGGATAGGCTGCCGTATGGCAGAAGGACTGCATGACCAGATCGGCGGAAAAGTTCAGGCAAGCCAGATCCTTGAGTTCATCTCTGGTCATGGGACCGGTGGTGTCCTGGGATCCCACAGTTGTCATCCGGGGCTCACAGTATGCACCCGGTCTGACGCCAGGAAGACCGCAGGCCCGGCCCACAATCTTCTGAGCCAGGGTATAGCCCCGGCCGGTGTCCTGAGGCTGCTTCACCGTCCGGAACACATCCGAAGGGGAAAGTTTCAGGTGATTCCGGGCCCTGGCGGTGAGTTTGCGTCCGAGGATCAGAGGAATACGGCCGCCGGCGCGGACCTCATCCAGCAACACATCGGTTTTCAAACTGAATGTGGCAATCTTCTCCTCGCTGTCATGCCTGGTGACAAATCCTTTGTACACAAACAGATCAATGACATCACCAGTGCTCATGGAGGCGACATCCATCTCCACCGGCAGTGCGCCGGCATCCTCCATGGTGTTGAAGAAAATGGGGGCGATCTTACCGCCAAAGACAAAACCGCCGGAGCGCTTGTTGGGCACATGGGGAATATCCTCACCCATGAACCACAGCACTGAATTGGTAGCAGACTTGCGGGAGGAGCCGGTACCCACCACGTCGCCTACGTAGACCAGGGGATGACCCTTCTCTTTTAAGGAATTTATCAGATTCACCGGTCCGGTTACTCCGTCCTCATCCGGCTTTACCCCGTCCCGGGCGTTTTTCAGCATGGCCATGGCATGGAGGGGAATGTCGGGCCGGGACCATGCATCGGGAGCCGGTGACAGATCGTCAGTGTTGGTCTCACCGGGAACCTTGAACACCGTGAGGGTGATCTTGGCCTCCAGAGGTTTCCTGCAGAGAAACCACTCGGCATCGGCCCAGGACTGCATCACCGACACCGCATTGGCGTTGCCTCCGTCAGCCAGTTCCGCAACCCGGTCAAAGGCATAAAAGGCAAGAACCGAAAACTTGAGCCCCGCTGCGGCAATCTCACCAAGAACAGGATCCGTCAGCAGATCCACCAGATAGTTCACGTTGTAGCCACCCTGCATGGTGCCCAGCAGCTTTACTGCATCCGCCGGGGAAATGACCGGTGACTTCTTCTGACCCCGGGCAAGATCATTCAGAAAATCAGCTTTGACCCGGGCAGCCTCATCAACACCAGGAGGAACACGATCCGCAAGCAGGGACAGCAGTTCCCCCGCCCTGCCCTCAGGAGGGGTCTGAAGCAGTTCAGTGAGTTCCTGAACATCGGCGGCAGTCAGAGGTCTGGGAACGACACCTTTCTCCGCCCTCTCAGCGGCCTGACGAAAATAATTCTCCAGCATGTGAACTCACTCCTAACGAAAGAAAGATAAACCAAATAAAGAAATACCGTAAAAGGAAAGCGGCAAGAAACTCAGGCACAGAAAAGAAGCAGTCCTGATGCTCAGCATGATCTCAGAGATAAGTCTGCATCTGATCTTTCTGATGTCAGTTTCACTGACCATTACCATCACCGGAACGCTCTCCGGCTAGAAACACGGAAGACTCCCCTTCAGAAGGATCTCCCGTCATAATGGGGTTTACCGTTCCCACATCCGGGGACGGAGCATCCTCACGGATGCTCATCCTCTCATCAAGCCAGGCACCCAGATCAATCAGTTTGCACCTGGAAGAGCAGAAGGGGCGGCATTTGTTTTCCGGAGACCATTCCGCCTCCCGGCCGCAGGTAGGACATTTAACCTTCATGATTCAACATTTCCCTGGCACTGACAGAACTCGTGGCAATGCACATAACATCAGATCTGTCTCCGGATCTGTCTGAGAAAAAACACTCCAGGACATCAGGCACAGATCAGCACTAACCTCACAGGCACCGCACCCGTCAGCAGGCACAGAAAAGCACAGGTGAAAAGGAAAGGAAGATCCACCCAAGATCAATCAAGATCAGAGAGGAGAGTTGCCGCAAAGAAGAGACTGGAACTTTGTCTGGGCCAGTTCAAGATAAAACCGGTGAAAGGCGACTGCGCAGCGTCTCTTCTCCTGAAACGATCCGCAGTTATACATTATATCATCAGAAGATCGGCACCGATCAGAGCGGGACATCTGACAGGCCATTATTCTCCTGACCGAATCCACGCTGACGCCATCCCTGGCAGATGCCCGTTCAGCCTGTAGCTCCTCTGAAAGGTCGATGCAAAGCACCCGGTCAGCAATGTCATCAAACCCCTTCTCAAACATCAGGGGGACGCAGACGATAACATAAGACTCGGTTGCTGCTCTGATCCCGGAAAGCAGCTGTTCCCGGATCCTGTCGTGGATCAGGTTTTCCAGAAAAGAGAGCGACTCCCGGTCGGCAAAAGCCCGCTCCCGGAGAAAACGCCGGTTCAGTGTACCGTCGGAACAGGACGCCTCAGGACCGAAGCGTTCTAGAACCGCAGAGATGTATGAAGGATCGGAGGCAGCAATATTCCGGGCTATCTGATCCGCATCAAGAACAGCAGCCCCAAGTTCCTGAAAAATGCCGGCAACGGTGCTTTTGCCTGCCCCGATGCCACCGGTGAGCCCCACGGTGAATATGCTCAAGATCTCAGCCCTGCAGTGTGCTCAGATACCAGTTATTGATCCCGGATCCGAACCACATGACAGCAAGCCCCGCAACGGCAATATAAGGGCCAAAGGGAATGGGTTTGCTTTTGCCGCCGTGTGTGATCATAAGATAGGTGATCCCTATCACCGCCCCGGCAATGGCCGAAAGAAAAATTGCTGCCGGCAGCATCTGCCAGCCGCACCATGCCCCCACTGCCGACATGAGTTTGAAGTCCCCATATCCCATGCCATCCTTGCCGGTGAGAAGTTTGAAGATCCAATAAAAGCTCCACAGCACCAGATATCCCGCCAAAGCTCCCAGAAAGGCATCCCTGAAAGAGCAGAAAGTGTCATTGTAGTTAAATATGAGCCCCAGCCAGATCAGAGGAATGGTCATCTCATCCGGCAGGATCATTTTGTCAAAGTCGATGAAACTCAGGGAGATCAGGAACCAACAGAAGATCATTGCCCCCAGGAGGCGCAGAGAGGGAGGAAAAACAAAGGCGCACGCCAGGGTGAGTAGTGCGCACAGAATTTCAATGGCCGGGTAGCGGAAGGAGATGGGTTGCCCGCATCCGGAGCATTTGCCCCTCAGAAACAGCCAGCTCAGAACCGGAACATTTTCAATGGCCGTGATCCGGTGTCCGCACTTGGGACAGCGAGACCGGGGAACGAGGAGGTTGAAAGTCTCCGGCTTATCCTTAAGTTCCTCAGAGTCAGGATGAAAGTACTCCAGATAATCCCTTTTGAAGTCACGCTCCATCATCACCGGCACCCGGTAAATAACCACATTCAGAAAACTGCCGATCATAAGTCCGATGATGAAGACATAGACGTAATAAAGAACAGGCCAGTTGTTATAAAAGAGAAGGATCTCATCCATGGCAGGCATTCACAAAAAAGGGCACCTACGTGCCCCTAATCTAGTTTGATAAGGACAAAAACTACTTGATGACGTCACCCATGGTGAAGATGGGCAGGTACATGGCCACCACCAGACCGCCGATGAGGACACCCAGCACAACCATGATGAGAGGCTCCAGCATGCTGGACAGACCGTCCACGGCATCATCAACCTCTTGCTGGTAAATGCCGGCAATTTTGGCCAGCATGTCGTCAATAGAACCAGCCTCCTCACCGATCATCACCATCTGGGTCAGCATTGGCGGAAACACCATGGTGGTGCGCATGGCCATATGCATCTGCATGCCGGCCATAACCTCATTTCTCACATCCAGCACCGCATCCCGGTAAAGGGCATTGCCAGAGGCACCGGCAGCAGAAACCAAGGCGTCAACCAGGGGAATACCAGCGGCAAAGGTGGTGGACAGGGTGGAGGCAAAGCGTGCCAGAGCTGCCTTTCTGAGGATCTCTCCCACCACAGGAAGTTTCAGTGAGGCAATGTCGAGAAAATCCTTGAACTTCGGATAATGAACAAGGCAGTAGCGGATCAGAACAACCACACCGACGATACTGAAAAATGGAATTACCCAGTTGCTCTTCAGCCAGCGGGAAAGTTCAACCACAAACTTGGTGAAGGCAGGCAGATCAGCACCGAAGCCCTTGAATATGTCCTCAAATTGAGGCACCACAAACATCAATAGTATGGCCGTGACCAGAATAGCCACGATCACCACCACTGTCGGATACATCAGCGCCTTTTTGATCTTGGACTTCAGCAGTTCTGACTTTTCCTGGTAGGTGGCAATTCTGTCATAAATGGTTTCCAGAGCACCGGACTGCTCGCCTGCGGCCACCAGATCACAATAGAGGGCATTGAAGTACTGAGGATATTTGGAAAGGCTCTGGGACAGAGGAACACCGCCGGCAACCTCATTGGCTATATTTCCCAGAAGTTCACGCATCTTGCCCTTCTCATGGCTGCCGGAAAGGAGTTCAATGGACTGGATGATAGGGACACCGGCTCCCAGCATGGTGCAGATCTGACGGGAGAACATGGCAATGTCCATGGGCTTGATCTTGGGCTCAAGGATATCAATGGTGGTCCTCTTGCTTATGCTGACAATGGTCACACCCTGGCGCTTGAGTTCAGCCTTGGCAGCCTCTTCAGAAACACCCTGAACCGTGCCGCTGACCTTGACACCCTTCTTGTTCTTGCCCTTCCAGGAGTACTGGAAGATCTTTCTCTTGGGCCCAGTGTCCTTGACTTTGGTTTTCAACGCTGTAGTTGTTGCCATTCTATATTTATCCCCTAATCATCAGCTCGTGACGCGTTTGACTTCAGCAATACTGGTAAGACCGAGTTTTGCCTTTTCCAGGGCTGACTTGCGCAATGTCATCATGCCCTGCTCAACCGCAATTTTATTAATCTCTATGGAGTTGGCGTCATTCATGATTGCCTCGGCGATGCGGTCATTCATCACCATGATCTCATATACACCCACCCGGCCCTTGTAGCCGCTGGAGCAGGCATCACATCCCACGGGGCCGTAAAGCTGAATGCCCTCCTTGATCTCCTCCTCAGTGAAGCCCACAGCACGCATCTGCTGCTCAGAAACGTCCTGAACCTCCTTGCATTTAGGACAGAGACGGCGGGCAAGACGCTGGGCCATGATCAGGGTGCAGGAGGATGCTATGTTAAAGCTGGGCACACCCATGTTCAGGAGACGGGTCAGGGTCTCCGCAGCGGAGTTGGTGTGCAGGGTGGAAAGCACCAGGTGACCGGTCTGGGCGGCCTTGATGGCGATTTCTGCAGTTTCCAGGTCACGGATCTCACCGACCATGATCACGTCAGGATCCTGACGCAGGAAGGCACGCAGTGCCGAAGCGAAGGTGAGTCCAGCCTTGGGGTTCATCTGCACCTGGTTGATGCCGTAAAGGTTGATTTCCACAGGATCCTCAGCTGTGGAAATGTTGGTTTCCTCATCATTCAGGATGCTGAGCCCCGTATACAGCGACACGGTCTTGCCGGAGCCGGTGGGGCCGGTCACCAGGATCAGACCCTGAGGCTTGGAAAGGGCATCCAGATACTGCTTCTTCTGAACGTCGTTATAGCCCAGCTGGTCGATGTTGAGCTTGGCAGCAGAGGAATCAAGGATACGCAGCACGATCTTCTCGCCCCAAAGGGTAGGCAGGGAGTTCACACGCATGTCCATGGTCTTGTTGGGACCGATCTTCAGTTTGATACGGCCGTCCTGGGGGAGTCTCTTCTCAGCAATGTCCAAGCGGGACATAACCTTCAGACGGGCAGAAAAACGTTCCTTCAGATTGACCGGTGGGGTGGCTATCTGATGGAGGATACCGTCAATACGGAACCGGATGCGGTACTTGGTCTCATAAGGCTCAAAATGAAGGTCGGATGCCCCCATCTGAATGGCCTTCAGCAGCATCTGGTTGATGAACTTCACCACCGGGGCATCATCATCGGAGTTGGTGTCAACGGCTGCACCCTGGTTATTGGCGTCATCCTGGCTGTCATCAGTGCTCAGGGCGTCAAGGGCACCCTCCACACTAGACATCTCATCAGTCAGACCGTCACTAACATTCAACTGATCCGCAACGGAGTCGGTCAGGATCTTGATGGCCTTCTGCAGTTTGAGCTCATCCACCAGGAAGGGCTCAGTATGCAGTCCGAAGGAAAAGCCAAACTCCTCCAGGGCCTCAAGGTTGGTTGGATCCGACAGAGCCAGATACAAGGTTCTGCCCTGCAGGTAAACCGGAAGGGCATGGAACTTCTTTATCAGTTTCTCATTCAGGAAGTTCTTGGGGATCTCCTGGAGATCAAACTCATCCAGATTCAGCAGGGAAAGTGAGAAATGCTCAGTACAGAAGTTCGCCAGATCATCACTGGAGATCAACTTGGTCTCCACAATGCCCTGGATCACCGGGATATCCCTTACATCACAGTCCTTGATGATCTGATCTGCCTGCTGCTGAGTCAGGCGCCCCTCGCTCACGAGAACAGGCAACAGCGTACTCTTCACTGCCATGGCACACCTCTTGCGGGATCACGGGTTCCCTCTCCGGAACCGCAGAAAACACACATAAACACAGTAATTAAAAATTATACTTGAATGAAACAAGTCCACGGCAAACAAAAGTTGATAAGAATGACGCAACACACAAAAAAAGGCCTGCATGACAGCAAGCCTCATGGTCGGGAAAATGTCTTAAAACAGCCGGGCGTGCAATCCGCTCAAACTGTCCTCTCAGCGTGTCCGGTCTTCATCAGAGCCGGCCACAGCAGTTCTTGTACTTCTTGCCTGAGCCGCAAGGACAGGGATCATTGCGGCCAACCCTGGGGGTGGCATTCTCTCCCTGGAGGTTGGTGGTTGAACTCTCGCTTGCCTGGCGGGCCTCCTGGCGCCGCTTCTCCTCCATGGCCTCAATCTCGCTCTGGGTGCGGATCTCTATGCGCATGAGCACAGACACCGTCTGGTACTTGTAACGCTGGAGCATGACCCCGAACATTTTGGAAGACTCAGTCTTGTACTCATTCTTGGGGTTGCGCTGGGCATAGCCCCTGAGATAGATGCCCTGACGCAGGCAGTCCATGGAAGCCAGATGATCCTTCCAGAACTGATCCAGCAACTGCAACATTACAGTCCGCTGCAGATTGAGACGGTTCTCATCGCTGATAACCTCCACCCGCTCCCGGAAGGTACTGACAGCCAGCTCGGAGATCTTGGAAGCCAGATCGCTCTCACTGAAAAGCTTGCTGGACTTCAGCCACTCGTCCACCGGCGGCTCCAGCCGGAAGTCCCTGGCCAGCTGCTCCCTTAGCCCGGCAAGATCCCAGGTCTCCACCACGGAATTGGGGGCAACATGCTGGGCAATCACATCATTCATCACGTCAGCCATGATCTGCTCTACCTCGGGATCAAGGCTGTCAGCCTCCAGCAGGGAGTTACGCAGCTCATAGATGTTCCGGCGCTGCTCATTGGCCACATTGTCAAATTCCAGCAGGTTTTTGCGCATGTCAAAGTTGCGCTCCTCAACCTTGCGCTGGGCATTCTCAATGCCCCGAGTGACAAAACGGTGTTCAATGGACTCCCCGGGCTTCATGCCAGAGCGGCGGAAAATGTTGCGGATCTTCTCCGTGTTGATGAAGATCCGAAGCAGATTGTCATCCAGTGACAGGTAGAAACGGGATGAGCCGGGATCACCCTGGCGTCCAGCTCGACCTCTCAGCTGGTTGTCGATGCGGCGGGACTCATGACGCTCAGTGCCGATAATGTGAAGGCCGCCTGCCGCCACCACGGCGTCATGGCGCTTCTGCCACTCTGCCTTGATGGTGTCAATCTGCTCCTGGGTAGGATTTTCCAGGGCGTCGATCTCAGCCTGGAAATTGCCGCCCAGCACAATATCAGTGCCCCGGCCGGCCATGTTGGTTGCAATGGTGACGCAGGATGGTGCTCCGGCCTGGGCCACAATCGCGGCCTCCTTGTCATGGAACTTGGCATTCAGCACACTATGGGGAATGGACTTTTCCGTCAGGAACCGGGAAAGCTTTTCCGAGTTCTCAATGGATATGGTGCCCACCAGCACCGGACGGCCAGCTTTCACCTTCTCCTCGATGTCGGCAACTATGGCCTCATATTTGTCCTTGTCGTCCAAAAACACAAGATCCTGCTGATCGTTGCGGATCATAGGACGGTTGGTGGGGATCACCACTGTGTTCAGACCGTAAATCTGATTGAACTCAAAGGCTTCAGTATCGGCAGTTCCGGTCATGCCCGCCAGTTTCTCATACAGGCGGAAGTAGTTCTGGAAGGTGATGGAAGCCAGGGTCTGATTCTCGTTCTGGATCCGGACTCCCTCCTTGGCCTCCACGGCCTGGTGCAGACCGTCGGACCATCGCCGGCCGATCATGGTGCGGCCCGTGTGCTCGTCAACGATGAGAACCTCGCCGTTCTTGACAATGTAGTCAATATCCCTGCGGAACAGGGTGTGGGCCCGCAGACAGGCAATCACATGGTGGAGAAGCTGAATGTTCTTGTAATCATACAATTTCTCGCCTTCAGGCAGGAGTCCGGACTTGCGTAGCAGCTCCTCCACGTACACCTGGCCGTTTTCGGTGAGATAAACCTGGCGGAACTTCTCGTCAATGGTGAAATGGCCGTCACCGGTGTAGGTGTCAGAATCCTCCTTGTCCTGCTTCTTTAAGAGTGGAATGATCTTGTCCACAGCACGGTACAGTTCCGTGGCGTCATTGGCGGCGCCAGAAATGATCAGCGGAGTCCTGGCCTCATCAATAAGAACGGAGTCCACCTCATCCACCAGGGCATAGTACAGTTCCCTCTGCACCCTGCCCTCCTTGGAATAGGCCATGTTGTCCCTGAGGTAGTCAAAGCCGAACTCATTGTTGGTACCGTAGGTGACATCGGCGGCATAAACCTTCTGTTTCTCTTCGGTGCTCAGACCGGAAAGATTGCAGCCGACAGTCATGCCTAGAAAGTTGAACAACTTGCTGGACCAGCCGGCGTCACGCTTGGCCAGATAGTCATTCACCGTGACCACATGTACGCCCCTCTCAGTGAGGGCGTTCAAATAAACCGGAAGGGTGGATGTCAGGGTCTTGCCCTCACCGGTCTTCATTTCAGCAATCTGATCAGTGTTCAGAACCATGCCGCCGATAAGCTGAACATCAAAATGGCGCATGCCGTATACCCGCTTGGAAACCTCCCTTACCACAGCAAAGGCATCAGGGAGGATATCATCCAGCGTCTTCCCCTGGGCCAGTTGATCCTTGAAGTAAGGAGTCATGGCCTTGAGTTCATCGTCAGTGAACTTCTCATATTTGGGTTCAAGGCTGTTAATGTGATCAGCGATCTTGCGCAGGCGCTTGAGGGTTCTCTCATTTGAACTGCCGAAGATCTTGGTGAAAATGTTCATTATGGACATGGGCTGGATCCTGGTTGCAAACTAAATGCCGGGACAGTTTTACACTGAATGCGCTGTTACTGTCCCTCACAGAAAATAAAACAAAAGGGGCCCAGATGATCTGGACTCGTAAAAATCATTGCTAAGTTTTGTCACTAATATGTTACAGCAGTTTCTTAGGCGCCTGGACTAACTTACCCGGGCTGGCTAAGCGAGAACACCAAGAGTTGATCCCGGAGTTAATTTCCTTTGGACAAGATTTTATGCAAAGCATCTACATAAAAAAGTGGAGGCAAAAAAGCCAAAATCAAGGCTAAACTCTGGATTTACCCGATCTTCGACCGGAAGCAGGGTCACAGCACAGAAACTATGACCGGATATCAGTCAGTTCCTCACACTCAGTCAGGAGTACGCCCGCGAGTCTGCCATAGACCTGCGAACAGAACTTAAAGGAGCAGGCATCACCCCAGAAGACATGCGATGTTCTCAGGATGTATCGATGAACCGCCCAGAACAGGAGGGACGCTAAGTCAAAACTTCAGATGAATGACCCACAAAAAAGGAAACACCACCAAAGACGAAGCGCGCTTTTTCATAGTATCTGCAAAAAGTGACCCTCAAACTTCAGACCTTTCAAATTTTTGAAGAGTTTTGATGGTTTGCTGTATCCAAGTTCCTTAAGATAGGATGCCCCAAGTCTGCGAAGAAGCTCCTCATGAACACGGTTTATCAGACACTTACCATCGGAGCCTAACTCTTTTACTACCAACCTGACTTCTCTCTCTATGGCATCAGTTCCAAGTCTCTTGAGCAAAGAAAGTTTCATTGCACCCGAACTCTGATCAAGCAGAAAATATTTCTTAAGTTCGGGAGAATCAAGCATCACTGACAGTTTGGAAAAACCATAGTTGCGCACATCAAAGTCAGAATACTTATTGTGCAGGAAAGTACCTATCTCACCAACCAGTACAGTTTCCTTTTCAGACAGAAGAGATCTTAGATCGTCGATAACTCTGGACAGAGGAGTTATGCTGTCAACTTCATCTTCAGATGTTTCTGACTCCTGAGCCAGCAAAGATTTCCTGTCAGTCTCCGCATCGTCAACTATCTCCGCGTTATCCGTAGCAGGCGAAGGGTTCTCTTCGCCAGTCTCAGAAATCTGATCAAGAAAGACAAACCGGTCACACACCTTGGTCAAAGCCTTAGGTGCTTTTTTGTTCCCCATGCCTATGACGATCTTGTTGGATTCACGGATCCGTTGCACAAGCCGTGTAAAATCCGAATCGCTGGAGACAATGCAGAAAGCATCAATCTGGTGACCTGAATGGAGAATATCCATGGCATCAATCACCAAAGCAATGTCAGTGGAATTCTTTCCGGCTACATAACTGTGCTGATGAACGGGAATAAGGCCATACTCAGAAAAAACCTTTGACCAACCTCCAGTGTTCGTTGACCAGTTCCCGTAGATCCTGCGGATCACACAGCGACCATAGTTTTTGGAAAGTTCCGTAAAAATGGTTTCGGCATATGAAGAACTGACATTATCCGCATCAATAAGCAGAGCAATGGTCAAATTTTTGTTGGCTGTCACAGTCATCAAAGCACCCAAAATCAGAAAAACCGCCGAAAAACAAGCCAGTCAGCAACAACACAAATAACGGCTAGAAAGCAATCAGAACACAGTAGAATGATAGCAGAGATCCCCAGGAAAATCCCCGCATACCTGCCAAATCCAGAAACAAAAACGCCGCAGGATCCTGAAGACACTGCGGCAGAACTTTCCGGGCCCACATCTGACCAGAGAACCCCTCAAGAGGAAGGCTCAAAAAGTCAAATAAGACTCAAACCCCGGCAATTCCCAGGGGAGCCAGAAAACGGAGGGGAGACTTGCGCTGAGAGCGGTCTTCCACAAACTCAGCCGGCTCCCAGCACTCCTGATGGGCCAGCAGTTCCCGCAGAAGCATGTTGTTAAGATGATGCCCGGTCTTGTAGGCCGAGAAGCGACCCAGAATCGTGCGGTTTGCCATGTAAAGATCACCAATGGCGTCCAGCAGTTTGTGCTTTACAAACTCATTGCTGTAGCGCAGGCCCTCCTCATTGGCCACAGTGTAATCATCCAGCACCACCGCATTATCCAGGGAACCACCCAGGGCCAGGTTATGGGCATGCATAAACTCCACATCCTTGAGGAAGCAGAAGGTTCTGGCCTTGGAGATCTCATCCCGGAAAAGATCACCACTGAAAGTGATGTCGATGTGCTGTCCTGACGCCACAATGGCAGGATGGCTGAAGTCAATGGTCAGGGACATCTGCAGTCCGGAGGCACAGGGCTCAAGCATGGCCCACTTGTCACCATCCTGGACCTTAACCGGCTTCAGCACACGGATGAAATGCTTGGGAGCAGCCAGTTCCTTAACCCCGGCCTGGGTGATCTGGTAGATGAAGGGATAGGCACTGCCGTCCATCACCGGGATCTCCGGAGCATCTACATCAATGTAAAGATTGTCAATGCCCAAGGCAAAAAGGGCGGCGGAAAGGTGCTCCACTGTGGAGATCCTGACGCCGTCGGCATTCACTAGTGCAGTACACAGCTGAGTGTCACGCACAGCGTCCGCAGAACAGTGGAAGACAACCTTCGGATCCAGATCGGTCCGGGTGAACACCAGTCCGGTGCCTGCGGGAGCTGGCCGCAGGGTGGCGGTGACTTTGTGACCGGAATGCAATCCAATCCCCACAACCCTGACCGTCTTGCTGATGGTTCTCTGCATTGTCATGTTGACGCCTCCGCTGCTATGACCGCAACCCCAACCCGCATGAACGCGGACATCCAAAATTTTGCTAAATGTATCACATTTTCCCCAAACTGACAAACATCCGGCAACTCCCCAGATCTCAGGCTCTCTCAGGTTCAGATCCATCCCTTCCGGGATATCTGCCATCCGGAAAAGAATGAGACCCCGGACAGAGCCGGGATGCTACACCATGCTCTATCTGGAGCCGGCACCATAATCGGCACCGGGTCCGGCGGGGATCTGCGAAGCCTCTCAGTCAGCCTGCTTCCGGAAAAATGCGGGCGAGTCTAGGGACTGCTCCTCCTGGCTGAAGGGGCTGAACCCGGTGTCACCATCCTGAAGGAAGGGGGAGTCATCCCGGATCAGTTCATCCGCATCAATGTCAATGATGGTGGAAGAAGGCTCCAGGACCTTAGGCTGCACCGCAGCCATACCGTCTCCCTTGCGGCCAACGCCGGTGGCAATCACCGTCACCCGGATCTCGCCCTCGGGGATGTCAGAGTCGCCTTTAGCACCATCTAGGGAGATATCATCATTGGGCGAAGAGGTATAGGCAATACCGGTGATGATTTCGGCATTGGCGTCAGCATAGTCCTTCACCGTATTGTTGATAAGTTCCATCTCATCAAGACCGATGTTGGTGGGAGCCTCGATGTTCAGGAACACAGAGCGGGCACCCTTGAGATCAATGTCGTCCAGCAGAGGGCAGACAATGGCCTTCTGGACAGCCTCCTGGGCTCTTTCAGCACCGCGGCCCACACCGATGCCAATGATGGCGTTACCACCATTCTCCATGCAGCGCTTGAGATCGTTGAAGTCCAGGTTGATGACACCGTCATTCAGAAGGGAGCCTGAAATACCCTGCACAGCCTTCAGCAGCACATCATTGGCCTCAGCAAAAGCGTTGAGCACCGTAACCTTCTTGCCCAGGACCTTCAGCAGTTTGTCATTGGGAATGACAATCAGCGTGTCCGCATACTGGGCCAGTTCCTTGATCCCCTGCTCCGCATGCTCAGCACGCTTCTTGCCCTCATAGGAGAAAGGCTTGGTGACAATGGCAATGGATAGGATCCCCATCTCCTTGGCCACCTTGGCCACCACCGGGGCACCGCCGGTGCCGGTGCCGCCGCCTTCACCAGCGGTGATGAAGATGATGTGGTTGCCGATCAGAGCGTCACGGATCTTGTCCACGTCTTCCTCGGCTGCAGCCTTGCCCTTGGAAGGATCGGCGCCGCAACCCAAACCGCCGGTCATCTTGCTGCCGATCTGCACTTTCACGTCAGCCTGAGTCTTGTTCAGAGCCTGGGCATCAGTGTTGATGCAGAGGGTCTTCACGGAGTCAATATGAGCCCGGGCCATATGGGACACGGCATTGCCGCCGCCACCGCCGATCCCCACCACAATCATGGCAGGACGGAAACTGGCACCACCGGCTTCGGTCTCCTCAGGGGATGCCACCTCAACGCCAACAATACTCATAATGAACCTCTCAGCAAACAACAACCATCAGTCCGGCACAGGAGACCGGAGCACTGCAAAACCGCAGAACCTGAAATCAGTAAATATCCTTCAGTTTCTGCCACATGGACCGGAGCAGCCGGCCCATCTGAAACTTTTCCCTGCCGTCATTCTGGGATGCGGTGTATTCCGCATGGTGGCTGCCCCGGATCAGCAGTCCCACCGCCGTGGAGAACTCCGGCCGGTTGACATGCTCGGTGAGTCCCAGGGTCAGGGAGGGGCGGCCAATGCGCACCGGGCAGTTGAAAACGGTCCGGGACAGCTCCAGCAACCCCCGGATCCCGGATCCGCCGCCAGTGAGGACAATGCCAGCCCCCAACTGCATCTTGCGGCCCTCCCGCTGGAGCCGGGACTTGGCCTCCTTCAGTTCATTGCCGACCAGTTCCAGCAACTCGGTATAGCGGGAGTTCAGGACCTGGGATACGGCATGGAGATCCAGCGACAGATCATTGTCGCCGGACACCGACTTGATCATCACGGTCTGGTTCTGATCCCGGTAAGCCTCAGTGTCCACAGTGCCGTACTGCAGTTTGAGCTTCTCAGCCACCGGGAAGGGAGTGCCGAAGGTGGCCGCCACGTCCTTGGTGGCATTGAAGCCGGCATAGCGGATAGCCTTGGAGTAACGTAACTTGCCGTCGGTGAACAATGCCAGATCCATAGTCCCGGCGCCGATATCCACCAGGCAGACTCCGATCTCCTTCTCATCGCTGGTGAGCACCGCATCAGAGGAGGCCAGACCGCTGTAGATCAGGGCGCTGACATTCATGCCCACCCGGGACACACACTTCTCCAGATTCCGGGCCGAGTCCGCATGGCAGGCCACCAGATGCACATAAGCCTCCAGGCGGCACCCGGCAATGCCCACCGGGTTCTGGATCCCGGACTGGCCGTCAATCCGGTAGCTCTGCTCCAGTGCGTGGAGCAACCGGCTGCAGTCCTCAGGAAGCTTGATGGACTTGGCGGTGTGGATGGCTGTCTCCACATCCTCCTCGGTGACCTCGCCGCTGATAGACACCATGCCCTTTTCATTGAAACTGCGGATGTGACTACCGGAGATGGCGCAGAACACCGAATGCACCTGACAGTTGGCCGAGAGTTCAGCAGCATCCACGGCCCGGCGCACGGAACTGACCACCTTCTCGATGTCAGTCACCGCTCCCCGGGAAATGCCCTCGGAGGCATGCTCGCCCACTCCCAGGACATTGATACGCCCGTCAGGCATGATCTCACCGATGAGGGCCCGCACCGTCTGGGAGCCAACATCAAGTCCGACTATTATCTCATTGTCCGTTTCCGCGTTCTTCATCAGCTGCAATTCACCTTCTGACTGCCGTCCCGCCTTCCTGCGGGGTGGCATCGTCACTCTTCCATCCCAGGGCTATGCCGTTCTCATAGCGCAGATCCGCATAGGCAGTAAGCTGGCGCTCCTGATCCCGCATCATGCGGTAGATCCTGGCAAACCTCTCAATACGATCCTCAAACTCCTCCTGCTCCCGCCCCAGGATCAGCAGGGGGCCGTTCTTCAGGACAAACTCCCAGGAGCGGCGATCTGACACCCGCACAGCATCCACGGCGAAGCCGTGGCGGGCCAGCAGGATCTGGCAGCGGATGAAAACCGGAAACACCGCCGATGCCAACTCGTCAGGGGCGTCAATACGCACCAGATCCGGATAGGTCCGATCCTCCGGCGGAGTGAAGATCCCCACGCTCTGGCTGTAGAGCCGATCCGCACCCCAGCGCACCTGGGGGATCTTCTCCGTAATATGAAGCTGCAGCAGTGATGGCCACTGTTTCCGGACGGCGGCGGACTGCACCCAAGGCAGTTCCTCCACCAACTGCCGGACATCATCCACATTCAGGCGGATGAAGTTGCCCATCAGTCCTGAGTTGCTGAGCAGGGAGCTGATCTCCTCCACGGAGTTCTGATCCAGGGTTCCCCTTATGGTGATGGTGTCTACGGGCAGGAAGTTGCCGTCATAAAAACGCTGCTTGATCACCATGCCGGCCGCCACCAGGGCGCCGATCACCAGGAGGGTGAACACTATTCCTGCCACCATCTCTCCCCGGCTCTGGCGGTGGGCTGCGCTGCCGGTGTCCTCCAGTGACGCCTCCGGTCCACCCCCACCGATCCTGACAGCGGCAACGCCGGCACCGGCGGTCTCAGTCATCAGGTGCTCTGCTGCCGTTTTTTCCCCGGCACCGGCCTCCGGTCTCAGGTTTATACCGTTCCCGCCATTCCCCTTCCGGCTCCGTCTTTTCCGACCGGAAGGTGCAGCGCTGTCCTTACTGTCCATAGGTCTTCATGGTAGCGGCATCCAGTTTCAGATCCGCCAGGCACCGGGCCACACGGTTGATGTTTCCGGCGCCCTGGGTCAGAAGGATATCCCCGCCCTTCAGCACATCCGCCAGAACTCCGGGGATCTTGTCCGGGGAGGACACGAAAATAGGCTCAATCACGCCCCGACGCCGGATGGAACGGCACAGGCTGTGACCGTCTGCGCCGGGGATGGGTTGCTCCCCTGCGGGATAAACATCCAGCATTACCAGCACATCCACCATGCTCAGGACTTCCACAAAATCCTCATAGAGATCCCGGGTCCTGGTGTAACGGTGGGGCTGGAACACCATGACCAGCCGCCGGCCGGGCCAGCCGTTGCGCACTGCCCGTATGGTGGCCCTGACCTCGCTGGGATGGTGACCGTAGTCATCCACCAGTTTCACCGTCTGCTCTCCAGGGGCGAAAGCAAACTCGCCATACTGCTCGAAGCGCCGTCCCACACCCTGGAAATGCTCCAGGGCAGTCTGGATATCAGCGTCGGGGATCCCGTCATCCGTGGCCACCGCCACGGCGGCAGCGGCGTTGAGAGCCATGTGCAGACCTGGCAGGGCCAGTTTAATATCCAGAACCGATCCGTCCCGCCGACGGAGGCGGAAGGTGGAGTGATCCTCATGCTGCCTGAAGTCCAGCACCTGGACGTCCGCATCCGGGGACTGACCGTAGGTGATGACAGAGCGTCCAATGCGGGGAATGATCGATCGGATCACAGTGTCGTCCACGCACACCACCGCCAGGCCGTAAAAGGGAAGGTTGTGGAGGAAGTCCACAAAGGTGTCCTTGAGGCGGCTGAAATCCCCCTGGTAGGTGCCCATGTGATCGGCCTCGATGTTGGTGACCACCGCCGTCAGTGGCTGCAGGTGCAGGAATGAGGCGTCGGACTCGTCGGCCTCGGCAATGAGGTAGGGTCCCTGCCCAAGCCGGGCATTGGATCCGGAACTATTCAGGAGTCCGCCGATAACATAGGTGGGATCCCTGCCCGCCTGGGCATAGATGCTGGCAATAAGGCTGGTGGTGGTGGTCTTGCCATGGGTGCCGGCCACGGCGATGCCGTGGCGGTAACGCATGAGCTCTGCCAGCATTTCCGCCCGCTTCACCACGGGGATCCGCTGCTCCCGGGCAGCCACCAGTTCCGGATTGTCAGGGCTGATGGCCGAGGAGACCACCACCACGCTGGCGCCTTTCACATTGGCGGCATCATGACCCCGGAAGATCACGGCGCCCATGGAGGCAAGATGCTCGGTAACCGAGTTCTGCCCCAGATCCGATCCGGTGATCTGATAGCCTTCATTCCCCAGCACCTCGGCGATGCCGCACATGCCGGCACCGCCGATGCCGATGAAGTGGATCCTCTTCACCCGGCGCATTCCGGGCACGGAAAGTGTGTTTTCCCCAACAGCCATGCTACAAGTCTTCCTGTGAAACAACCGGATCCAGTCCCAGACCGGATCCTCCGCCCGGGGATCAGTCCCCGGCCAATTCCTCGCACACCGCGGCCACCCGCTCCGTGGCGTCCAGCACCGCCGCATCCCGGGAGTTCCGGGCCATCTCAGCTATAAGGCCAGGTTCGTTCTGCAGCCGGCCCAGAAGTTCCAGCAGAGCCTCGTCGGTGGCATCCCGCTGCTGGATCACAAAGGCCGCTCCCGCTGACTCCAGACTCCTGGCATTCTTAGTCTGGTGATCATCCACCGCCGTGGGCAGGGGAACAAACAGCGCCGGCTTATGGGCGGCCGCCACCTCGGCCACAGTGAGTGCGCCGGCCCGGCAGATCACTGCATCGGCCCAGGTGTAAGCATCCGCCATGTCGTCGATGAACTCGCACACCTCCACCTTAGACATGTCGCACAGTTCCTCGTAGCGCTTCCTGGTGGTCTCCAGGTTTCCCCTGCCGGTCTGGTGCCGGATCCGGGCGTTCTGCAACCGGGTGAGAACCGCTGGCAGGCGCTCATTGAAGAAGGATGCCCCCAGAGAGCCCCCCACCACCAGCAGCCTCAGAGGCCGGTCACCGGGATCCTCAATGGGAAACTCCGACAGGGCAGCGATTTCCTCCCTGACCGGGTTGCCCACCACCTGGGCATTGTCACGCTCAAAGGCGCCGGCAAAGCCCATGCAGATCCGGCTGGCAAAATGGGAAAGCACCCGGTTGGTGAAACCCGCCGCAGCATTCTGCTCGTGAAGGATGACCGGGATCCGGTTGAGCCAGGCGGCGATGCCACCGGGACCGGAGGCGTAACCGCCCATGCCCAGCACCACGCTGGGTCCGAAGTCCCGGACCACCCGGTTGGCCTGCCAGATGGCCTTCAGGATCATGAACGGGGCCGTGAGCTTACGCATCAGTCCATTCCTGCGGACCCCGGAAACCTTGATATAGGAGATCTCAAACCCGTGCTCCGGCACCAGCCGGGACTCCATGCGCTCACGGGTTCCCAGCCACAGCACCTGCCACCCCCGATCAGCCAGGTACCTGGCCACCGCCAGACCGGGGAATACATGACCACCGGTGCCGCCGGCCATGATCAGGATCTTCTTCTGCATATATTTCAGCCTCAGCCTGCGGACACTGAGCCGTCAGATGGTGTCTTTCCGGACTCCACAACATGATCCGGGGCATCCGCGCCCCCGGAACTCTCTGAAACCTCCGCCACCCCCGGCTCCGCCTCATCCCCGTGCCTGCGGTACCGGCTGCGGAACTCATGATCCAGCCTCAGGACAATGGCAATGCCCGCCACCACTGCGGCCAGGCTGGATCCGCCATAACTTATCAGGGGGAAGGTAAGCCCCTTGGTGGGCAGCATGCCAGAGGCCGCACCCACATTGATGAAAGTCTGGATGGACAGTAGCATGCCCATGCCAAAACTCACATAGCCGCCGAACATCTCCCCGGCCCGGAGCATAGTGCGGCTGATGCGGAACATACGCCAGATGAGCCAGATCTCCAGCAGCACCACCGCGGCAACCCCCAGGAAACCGCCTTCCTCCCCCAGGATGGCAAAGACGAAGTCCGTGTGGGCCTCAGGAAGGTATTCCATCTTCTGGACGCTGTTGCCCAAACCTTCCCCAGTGAGTCCACCCCGGCCGAATGCCATCAGGGACTGGGTCAGCTGGTAGCCCTTGCCAAAGGGATCCTGCCAGGGATCCAGGAAGGTGGTGATCCGGAGCATCCGGTAGGGCTCCCACACCGCCATCACCGTCAGCAGGATCAACAGCAGGGCGATGCAGATGAGAAAACTCATCAGGTGGGCTCCGCCCACAAACAGGAGACCGATAAAGATCCCGGAGATCACCACCAAGGAGCCGTAGTCTGGTTGCAGCAACAGCAGCGCCGCCATGACGATCAGCAAAGCAAACTGCTTCACAAAGGCCCTGAGCTTCCGGGTCACCTCCTCCCTCTTCCTAGTGAGGAAGCCCGACAGATACAGGATCCAGATGATCTTTGCAAACTCGGCGGGCTGGAGGTTGAAGCCTCCCAGGCGGATCCACCGGCGGGCGGAGTTGATCTCCGAACCCACCAGCAGGACCAGCAATAGCAGTAGCAGCCCGACTCCCAGCAGGGGAAGGCTGATCCGGCGGAGCAGATCCCCTGAGAACATCATGGCAAAAGCCCCGATCACTGCGGCGGCCGCAATAGCCACCCCGTCCCGCAGGGCAAAGAAAAACATGCTGTCGTAGCGGTGCTCAGCCTGGGTGACCGAGGCAGAGAAAACCATCACCAGACCCACCAGGATCAGAGTCATGGTCAGAAACAGCAGCTGCCGGTCATAGGGAGCGGTGTCCCGGGCACGGGCAGCACCGGACCAGAGATCACCCATTGGCCTGTCCGCCTCCCAGAGAGCGCACCAAAGAGGCGAACACCTCCCCCCGCTCCTCAAAGTTCCGGAACATGTCCATGCTGGCGCAGGCGGGAGCCAGTAGCACCACATCCCCGGGAACGGCAGCGGCGGAAGCCATCCGCAACGCATCTTCCATATCCCGGGCCGGCACTGCCTCCGGGCCCAGCCGCAGCAGTTCGGCCGCATCCCGGCCGTAACAGAACATCCGGCGCACCTGTTTGCCCAGCAGCGCCCCCACCGGAGCGAAGTTCTGACCCTTGCCTATTCCTCCAGCCAGAAGGTATAGACTGCCCTTAAGATCCGATGACAGGCCGTCCACCGCAGCCAGGGTTGATCCCACATTGGTGGCCTTGGAGTCGTTGTAATACCTGACCCCGCCGATCTCCGCCACCAGCTGACAGCGGTGCTCCAGCCCCGGGAACTCCCGCAGCACTTTCAACTGGGCATCCTCGCTGATCCCGGCCATGTCCGCCAGGGCCATGGCAGCCAAGGCGTTGAGTTGGTTGTGACGCCCGGCGATCTTCATCTCCCCGGCGTTCAGCACCCGCCGGGAGTCCTTCACCAGCCAGGTGCCGTCGCTGTCTGTCACCAGCCCGTAGCCGGAGGGATCGGCGCCGAATGTGATGAGGGAGCCGGCAAAGCCCTCCGGAGGCAGAGTCCGGTGATCAGCCCGGTTGCAGACTATTCCCTCTGCATTCCGGTAAATGATCCTCTTGGCCGCAGCATACTTCTCCAAATCGAAATTGTAGCGGTCCATGTGATCTTCAGTCACATTCAGAATGGTGCAGGCCCTGGCCCTGAGGGAGAAAGTAGTCTCCAGCTGGAAGGAGGACAGTTCCAGGACATAAAGTTCCTGGGGGCTGTTCAGCAGTTCCAGGGCGGGGGTGCCCAGGTTGCCGCCGGCAACAGTTCTGATCCCGGCCGCACTGCCCATAAGCCCCACCAAAGTGGTGACCGTGCTTTTGCCATTGCTGCCGGTAACCGCCACCACCGGAGCCCGTGCTTCACGGACAAACAGCTCAATGTCACCGATCACCGGAACTCCCCGGGCTGCGGCTGCGGCAATAGCCGGGGTGGCCACGGCAATGCCAGGCCCCACAATCAGCTCCCCGGCCTGGGCCAGCAGATCGGCAAAACTGTCCAGGGATCCGGAGCGGAATTCCACACCCTCCGGCAACTCTGCCAGAAGGGGGGGCTGCTCCCGGGTATCCAGCACCAGGGGCTCCCGGCCCTGGGAGATAAGATAGCGCACCGCGGCAAGATTGCTCCTGCCAAGCCCCACAACCACCGTTTCACCGGCCATCTGCAACCTCAGTCAAAACCGTCTCCCGGAGACACCGGAAAGAATGCTGAAAACTCCGCCGTCCCGATGCCAGATACCCGGATCCGGGGACAGCGCGGATCGGGGTCTTGCTCATGCCCTGTCCTACCTGATCTTCAGGGTGATCAGTCCCAGCAACACCAGGACAAAAGTGATGATCCAGAAACGGACAATCACCCGGGGCTCCGGCCAGCCGCCAAGTTCAAAATGATGATGAATGGGCGCCATGCGGAAGATCCTCTGCTTCCGCAGCTTGTAGGAGCCCACCTGGAGGATCACTGACACGGTCTCCATGACAAAGACGCCGCCCATGATGAACAGCAGGATCTCCTGCCGCACCAGGACGGAGATCACCCCCAGGATGGCGCCCAGGGTCAGGGAGCCCACATCACCCATGAACACCAGGGCCGGATAGGTGTTGAACCACAGAAAGCCGATGGAGGCACCCACAATGGCCGTGCACACCACCACCACCTCGGAGGCAGAGCGCACATAGGGAATGCTCAGATATTCCGCATAGTTCACATTGCCGGTCAGCCAGGCAGTCAGTCCCAATGCGGCAGCCACCAGGGCTGTGGGGACTATGGCCAGTCCGTCCAGACCGTCGGTGAGGTTCACCGCATTGGATGAGCCCACAATGACGCAGTAGACAAAGGGAATGAAAAGCAGCCCCATCTCAGGCATGAAGTTCTTGAAGAAGGGCACCACCAGGGTGGTCTCCGCCGCCGTGGGTGCATTCATATAAAGAAAGACAGCAATGGCCAAGGCCACAAAGGACTGCCAGAAGTACTTCCAGCGGGCCTTAAGGCCTTCCGAACTGCGGCGGGTGATCTTCCAGTAATCATCCACAAAGCCGATAGCCCCGTAGGAGGCCGTGGCAAAGAGGATCACCCAGACATAGACATTGCGCAGATCCGCCCACAGCAGGGTGGAGATCACAATAGAGCCCAGGATCATGATGCCGCCCATAGTGGGGGTGCCCTGCTTTGCCAGATGGGTCTGGGGGCCGTCAGTGCGCACCACCTGGCCGTACTTGAGCCGGTGGAGATACCGGATGATCCCGGGACCGGCCATCAGGGACAGCACCAGGGAGGTGAGGATGGCCATAGCTGCCCGGAAGGACAGGTAGGACACCACATTGAAGCCGGTGGCGACATTGCGGGTCAGCCACTCGGACAGCAGAACTAGCATAAATTCTCCTTGATGAACTCCGCAACCTCGTTCATCCGCATATAATGCGCCCCCTTGACCAGCACGGTCACCGGCTCCCCGGAGGGCATGTATTTCCGGAGGGTATTATACAGATCCTGCCTTGAAGACAGAAACTCGCCCCGCTCCCCGGCCTCCTGAACCGTCCACCGGGTAAGATCCCCCAGAGTCAGCAGATGCTCAATGCCCGAGGCCCGGAAGCGGCGGCCCACCTCCCGGTGGAGTTCCTCAGCCATAGATCCCAGTTCCCCCATCTCCCCAAGAACCAGGATCCGCCGGCCCCTCATGGAGGACAGGGTGTCAATAGCGGCAAACACCGCATTGGCAGCGGCATTGTAGGCGTCATCAATCAGGGTGACATGTCCGATGGTCTCGGCATGGAGCCGCCCCTTGAAACTCCGGCAAGAGCCCAGTCCCCGGGCGATCAGATCCGGTCCGATCCCCAGGGCCAGGGCGCAGGCGGCGGCGCAGCAGGCGTTCAGGACACTGTGCCGCCCGGGGATCTGCAGTTTCACCGGCACCACAGTACCGGACAGAGAAAGCTCAAAACTACAGCAGCCGCCCTCATCCGCTGTGACATTCAGGGGATGGATATCCGCCTCCGGTGTGCTGCCGAAGGACAGGCGGCGGTTACTGACATCCCGGCAGAAGTCCTCATAAAACTCACTGTCCCGGGGGAACACGGCAGTGCCGCCCTCCCTGAGGCCTGCGAAGATCTCCTTTTTGGCCTGATAGACACCCCTGAGGGAGCCGAAACCCTCAATATGGGCATAGCCGATGTTGTTGACGGCGCACACGTCACTCTGCAGCAGGGATGCGGTGTAGGCGATCTCCCCAGGATGGTTGGTACCCATCTCCACCACGGCGTAACGGTGATCAGATGTCAGTTCCAAGAGGGTCAGGGGCACCCCGATGTCATTGTTGAAGTTGCCCCGGGTGGCCAGGGTGGGGCCGTCCAGGGAAAGAATCGCAGAGAGCATCTCCTTCACAGAGGTCTTGCCGCAGGTTCCAGTGACAGACACGGTCCGGGGAGCGGTCCGGCGGGCCACCAGGGCACCAAGCTGCCCCAGCGCCAGGCGGGTGTCAGGCACCCGGATCCAGGGCACCACAGCCCCGTTCTTTCCGGGAAGGGGATCAGCGGAGACCATCAGTGCTCCGGCGCCGCCGTCCACTGCTGCGGGGATGAAGTCATGGGCATCAAACTTCTCCCCCCTAAGGGCCACAAACAGCGCACCCTCGGGGATCTTGCGGGAGTCGGTAGACACCGCCCCCACTGTCCGGTCTTCCAGACTGAGAGTGCCGTTCACCGCAGTGGCAATCTCTGACAGTTTCAGATCAATCATAGCCCCAAAATTCCCCTCAAAGTCTCCTGATCACTGTAATGGCGCTTCTCCGTGCCCACAATCTGGTACTCCTCATGGCCCTTGCCAGCCACCAGCACCGTGTCCTGGGGCCCGGCGGAGTCCACGGCCTTCCTAATGGCCGCCGCCCGATCATGGATCACCTCATTTCCGCAGGTGATCCGCCCCCGGAGCATGTCCTGGATGATCTGTTCAGGATCCTCCGTCCGGGGATTGTCATCAGTGAAGTAGACATGGTCGCTGAGGGATGAGGCAATTTCCGCCATCATGGGACGCTTGCCCCGGTCCCGGTCGCCGCCGCAGCCCACCACGCTGATAAGTTTTCCCTCAGTATGGGCCCGGGCTGCCGTCAATGCCTTCTCCAGACCGTCAGGGGTGTGGGCGTAATCCACCAGACACAGGGGGGAATTACCGGTGCGGAAGATCTCCATGCGGCCCTTCAGGGGACGGAGAGTCTCTAGGGCGCCAGGATCAAGTTCGGTTCCCGTGCAGTGCCGCACTGCGGCAAAGGCCTGCAGGGCATTGTAAACATTGAAAGCCCCGATAAGGGGAACCGTAAGCACCCGGGAGGCGCCACCTGAGGCGAGGCGGAAGGACGTCCCGCTGCCGCTGGGACGGATATCGGACACCGCATAGTCCCCCTCCGGACCCACGGTCACCCGGTTTTCCGGAGCAACCTCCGGGATCACCCGGCTGCGGATCAGGGGATCGGCGGCATTAAGCACACAGGGGTGCTCCCGCTGCCCCAGAACAAAGCCCTTCTTGACGTCAAAATAAGCCTCAAAGGTCTTGTGAAAATCCAGATGATCCCGGCTGACATTGGTGAACACAGTCCCCCGGAAGCGGAGGCCGTTGATCCGTCCCTGGGCTATACCATGGCTGGACACCTCCATGGCCACCCACCGGGCACCCATCCCCTCCTGGCGCAGCAGTTCCTGCTGGATCTCCACCGGGCCGGGGGTGGTGTTGGGCGAAGGCTCAAGATGATCCGGAAAGCCGTTGCCCACAGTTCCCACTATGCCACAGGGGATCCCCGCACCGGACAGGAGCTGGGCAATGTAGAAGGCCGTGGAACTCTTGCCGTTGGTGCCGGTGATCCCGATGATCCCCAGCCTGCTACTGGGACGGCCGTAAAACCCGTCGGCCAGCTCTGGAAGACGAGCACTGAGATGCGCCACCCCCAGGGAGGGAACATTGGCGTTATGCCAGGCAAAGCCGTCGTCATTCTCATATATGACTGCCGCCGCCCCCGCAGCCGCAGCACTGTCAATGTACTTCCTGCCATCCTGGCACTGTCCCCGGGCGGCAGCGAACACATCACCCGGCCGGATCTGGCGGCTGTCGCAGGTAAGGCGGCTTTCCGCTGTCAGTCCGGGAGCCTGAGACAGGCAGCCCAGCACACTGAAATCCCTCATGAGCAGAACCTCAACCAACTAATGATCCCGCAGTCTGACAATGCCCACAGCCTCCCGGCTGCCCTTCTCATCCGGCGGGACATTGTAAAGCTGCAGTGCGGCGGACATAATCTCGGAAAACATGGGACCGGCCACGGTTCCGCCGTAAACACCGCCCTTCTTGGGCTCATTGACAATCACCACCAGGGCAAACCGGGGATTGGAGGCTGGGGCGAAACCGGCAAAGGTGCCCACATAATCCCGTCCGTAGCCCCCGGCCACCGCAACCTTGGCAGTGCCGGTCTTGCCGGCCACCGTGTAGCCCCGGATCCGGGCCAGTTTGCCGGTGCCGCCCTCCACCACAGTCTCCAGTGTCCGGATCATGCGGCGCATGACCTTCTCATCCGCCACCCGCCGGCCCGCAGGGATCTGATCCTGGTCCAGTTTCAGGATGGAAAGGGGGCGGCTCACACCGCCGCTGGCAATGGTGGCATAGGCCAGCGCCAGCTGCACCGGTGAAATGCGGAGACCGTAGCCGAAGCCGATGGTGGCCTTTTCGATCTCCGACCACCGGGAGCGGTGGGGCACATAGCCCGTCACCTCACCCACCAGGCCGAGATCAGGGGACACCCCCAGACCGAAATCGTTAAAAGTGCCCACAATGTCATTGGGATCCATCTTCAGCGCAATCCGCGCCATGCCCACATTGGAGGAGTACTTGATAATGGCCTCCAGGTTGCCGGAAGCCATATGGTGGCTGTCCGTGACAACCTTGCTGTACACCCGGAAGGGGCGGGTGTCAAAGATCTCGTTCCAGTTGGTGATCCGGTGCTCCAGGGCGCTGACAGCCACTATGGGCTTCACCGTGGAGCCCGGCTCGTAGGTGTCGGTTATGGCCCGGTTGCGGGCCCGGAAGCCCTCATATTTGGCATGGACATTGGGATTGAAGGACGGTGCGTTGACCATAGCAAGGATCTCACCGGTATGCACGTCCACCAGCACTGCCGATATGGATGAGGCCTGACGCTGCTCGAAATTGGCCTTGACCGCTGCATAGGCTATGGACTGGAGCCTCTGATCAATGCTTAAGGTTATGGCTCCGCCCTTCTTGCCCTCATTCACCGTGCCCAACTGCTCGATGACCCGACCTTTGGCGTCCTTGCGGACCCGGTGCTCTGCCGGGGTTGATGACAGCCAGTCATCAAAACTGCGCTCCACACCTTCGATGCCGTGATCATCAATGTTGGTGATCCCCACCAGCTGGGCATTGATCTCTCCGGTGGGATAATAGCGCCGGTACTCATTCTTGACGTATATGCCATCAATCTTGAGACTGCGGATGTACTCCGCCACCGAATTGGTCACCTGGCGCTGCAGGTAGACAAACCGCCTTTTGGGATTGGCAATTTTTTCTTCAATCTCGTCCTGGGCGATCCCCAGCACCTCCGCCAAGGCCTTCCAGAGCCGGCGGTTGCCATAGGCACCGCTGTCATGGAGGATCTTGGGATCGCAGTACACGGCCTTAACCGGTATCGACACAGCCAGGGCCACACCGTTGCGGTCGGTGATCATGCCCCGGGTGGACTCGGTGGAGAGTTTCCGCACCGAGCGCATGTCCCCTTCCATAACCAGACGGTCGGGACTGATCAGCTGGATCCAGGCCAGCCGCACAAACAGGGATCCCAGGGCCAGAAAGACAAAAAAAAGGGTAAGCCGGTAACGCCATCTTATAAACACTGGCACCGGCTTTAAGATCTTCCTGCGGCTGTTACGGGCGGCACCGCCGCCTCTGCTTGCTGCCATGGCCTTAAGGGATCACTCCTCCACTATCTTCTCATTAGCAGGCGACGGCCGGATCATGTGCAACCTGCCCTCAGCCTCGGTCATGACCTTGGAATGCTCCAGCAGCGTCTGCTCCTCCAGCATCAGATTGAGCCACTCATTGTTGAGATCATCCCCCTCGCGGGTGAGCATCTCTGCCCGGGCCACCTCAACCTTGGTCTGTGCCGAGATGATCACTGTCATGAACATCATGGTCACAATGAGCACATAAAGGAAGATCACAAACCGGTGTTCGGAAAGATCCTTCAGTATGATCCGATGCAGCTCCAGCGAAACATCCCTGCTCATAGATCATATCCCCTGCGCACAGCACCCCTCAGCACCGCAGAGCGGGACCTGGGATTGGAAGTCATTTCCTCCTCCGAGGGCTTCACCGCCTTGCCCGCCGGCTCCAGCCGACGATCATCTTGCAACTGACGATCCGTCAGGGGGAGTCCCGGCGGCAGCTCAGGCAGAGCAGACTCCCGGCGGATGAACTGCTTGACCAGGCGGTCCTCCAGGGAGTGAAAACTTATCACCGCAAGCCTTCCCCCCGGTGCCAGGGCTTCCACGGCCGCCCCCAGAGCCTGCCGGATCTCGTCCAGTTCGGAGTTGACATAGATCCGCACCGCCTGGAAGCTCCGGGTAGCCGGATGCTTGTGGGGTTCCCGGGTCTTCACCACCCGGGAAATAAGACCGGCCAGTTCGCCGGTTCGGGTGAAGGGATGTTCACGGCGGTCGCTGACCACTGCCCGGGCGATCTTCCGGGCAAAACGCTCTTCGCCGAACTCCTTCAGCACCCAGGCGATCTCATCCTCATCTGCGGAGTTCAGCCAGTCTGCGGCGGAGACTCCGCTGGTGGGATCCATCCTCATGTCCAGAGGACCGTCATGGGAAAAACTGAAGCCCCGGGAAGGATCGTCAAGCTGGGGGGAGGAAACCCCGAGATCGAAGAGGATCCCGTCAACCCTGCCGGCAAGTTCCCTTGACTGCACGATACTCTTAAGCTGGGAAAAAGGGGATCTGACAAACGCAAACCGTGGATCAGCGATCTCTAGGGCAGCCTTCTCCGCCTCCGGATCCCGGTCCAGAGCCAGAAGACGCCCCTTCTCGCCAAGCATGGAGAGGATCCTCCGGGAGTGTCCACCCCGGCCGAAGGTGCAGTCCACATAAAGGCCGTCGCTTCGCACCGCAAGGAGATCCACCGCCTCCTTCAGCAGCACTGTCACATGCTCAGAGGCTGTCATTCAGAGTGAATTCCCTAAGGCGCGGACTGCTGTTCCAGTCCGATGCGCTGATGGATGCCAGATCGGAACTGACAGAGGCTTTCCAGTTCTCATCAGACCAGATCTCAAACCGGTTCAGCTGCCCCACCAGCATGACATTCTTTTCCAGTCCAGCGTACTCCCTGAGGACAGGGGCAATGAGCAGTCGCCCGTTGGCATCAGTTTCGCAGTCCGACGCATAACCCAGCAACAACCGCTGAAGACGCCGCTCATTCTCATCCACACTGGAGAGGCTGCTCAGTTTCTTCTCCAGGAGTTCCCACTTGTTCAGGGGGTACAGCAGGAGACAGCGGTTGCTGATATCGATGGTGCACACATAGCGGCCGCCACACTGCTCGTCAAGGTAGGCCCGGTACTTTGTCGGCACCGCCAGCCGTCCCTTACTGTCAAGCGCAATGGCATGAGCACCCCTTAACATATCTGATAAACCGCCGGCTGTTCAGGATCACCACAAAAAACCACTTTCTCCCACTTATTGTAAGAGACATATACTGCAAAAGCAACATAAGACTATTATTTGACCAGGGAAGAATTAGCCTTTTCGGTGTGTGACAGGAACCAAAAAACCGGGATCGACCGGAAGCATTTTCACCGGGATCCTGCCAACGACGGCCATAGGTAACTGGAGATGAAGAGGAGATCAGAGGGGGAGAAAAAACGGGGGGTAATTCCCCCAGAAATAAGAACACCGCCGGACGGCGGAGTCTGTGAACTGTGAGTCAGCCTATAAGCCGGGTTCTGTGTCCTTGCGGCGACAGCCATTCATCTAGTTCTGCAATCACTTGCAGACTCAAGCGATCTACCCGTTTCCAATGCGAGCAACATTTGCGGAAACCTATTTGATCTTGCTCCGGGTGGAGTTTACCCTGCCACAGACTATTACTAGCTGTGCGGTGAGCTCTTACCTCACCATTTCACCCTTACCTTGCGGCGGTATACTTTCTGTTGCACTGGTCGTAGACTCACGTCTCCCAGGCGTTACCTGGCACCCTGCTCTGCGGAGCCCGGACTTTCCTCCCCCTTGCAGGCGGCGGCTGTCCGGCCAACTCACGCTAATTATATCACCTGGCAGCACTGATTTGGCAACTGTAACACTCCGGCACGGTGTGGCACATTCCCTAAGCCGAACTGGCCGATCCAGCGTGAGACTCGTCAATCGGCAACCCGGCGGATGACAACTACCGATCTCCACTCACCGGAGCTGGTCTACGGACGCAAATCAGTTTTCTGACTCCGTGGCCGGCTCATGATCTTCCGCATCCCGGGCAAATTCTAGTCCACGCCGGTAAAGTTCATTTTTCTTAACATTGAAAATTTCTGCACAGAGGGCTGAAGCTGCATTCAGCGGCAGTCTCGTCAGCATGATCCTGAATGCAGACAGAACCTCCTGCGGGATATCGTCTTTGCTTTCTGTTGCTCCGGCAATCATAAGGACAAACTCACCCTTCTGACGGCAGGGATCCTCACGGAGGAATGCAATCATTTCGCCCGCTGGAAGATCATAAAAACTTTCAAAGGTCTTGGTGAGTTCTCGTCCTAGGACTACACGGCGGTCAGATCCCAGAACCTCAGCAACGGCAGCAAGGGTGTCCAGGATCCGGCGGGGGGACTCATAATAAACTGAAGTGGCGGTAACCAAACGCAGATGTTCAAGTTCTTCACGGAGCGCCTTACTCTTAACCGGGAGAAAACCTCCGAAGAAAAAACGATCCGTTGGCAGGCCTGAAGCAGAAAGGGCTGAGATGACTGCGCTGGGCCCGGGGACCGGAATAACCAAGATACCCTGTTCCCTGCAGTAGGCAGCCACATGGTATCCGGGATCAGATATCAGGGGAGTGCCGGCATCCGAAATCAGAGCAACACTCTTGCCCGACAGGATAAACTCAGAAATGGCAACTCTGCGGTTGCGTTCATTATGATCATGAAGAGAAAAAAGTCTGGACTGTATCCCATAGTGATCAAGAAGAATGCGTGAATGTCTAGTGTCCTCCGCAGCGATGTAGTCGGCAGATTTAAGGATCCTGAGAGCACGCAGGGTAATGTCTTCAAGATTACCGATTGGCGTTGCCACAACATACAGAGCAGGTTTAAGTGAATCTTCCATAAAACACCATGCATGGCAGAAAAAAATTGTGATGATTGCCGAAATTTTGCTCAGATCAACACTATTCTTGAACAGAGCCTTATTTCTTAAACAGTTCTGAATGAGTCCCGAGTCTTGAAAGCATCAGAACCAGAACGTTGTTTTGAATTTCGTAAATCAGCAACCAATCCGGTTCTATGTGGCATTCTCTTGTACCTTTGTAGTTTCAGGTCGGTTCGTGATCCTTGAACTTAGGATCTAGCGTATTGCCTTCAGCCAGAGTCTCGATAACAGCATAAAGTTTATCGCTATTTTTGTTCTGCTTTTTGGCAAGCTTCAAATCTTTCTTGAACTGAGAAGTAAAATTTACATCGTATTTCATGATTCCAGTGCTGCCTTGAGTTCTTCCATACTGGAATATTTAGGGGAAGAAGGATCATTAAGCAGCTTTTTTCCCTCTTCGA
>CACZLZ010000022.1 GCA_902782145.1 uncultured Aeromonadales bacterium | reverse complement strand
ATGTCTTGGGTATCTCGGATGTTCTGATACCAAGAACAAATATCGAAAGGTTGCTTATGTTCCTAATGCCGAAATCAAAGCAGTGCTGATGGATATTGTGAGAGAGCAGGACTGGTACGAGCGCATGGAAACCATCAAACGTTCAGAGAATCTGCTCAAAGCTATCATGGAGCTTGACGGTACAACGGTAGCCAAAGTGATTCAGGACATTCATAATTCATCGGCTGTATCTCTTCTCGATTACAACGATGAGGAATCTCTAACATACTGCGTGATGACCGGACTTTTATGGGCAACTCTTGATGATTACAGCTATCACCGGGAAGATCAGGCAGGTAAGGGCCGTACTGATTTAGTGTATGAGCCAATAACAAGGAAACAGCCGCTTATTCTGATTGAGTTTAAGTACAACGATTCCGCCGAAGAGGCCATTAAGCAAATTAAAACAAAGGAATACTTTAAACGGTATATCAAACAATACAAGAACATCATTCTGGTTGGGATAAATTACAGCACTGAAACCAAGGATCATCAGTGTCTGATCGAAAAACTCGATTAAACACTCCAGTTAAAACTAATACCCCCACGAAGTGATTTTCAGCGGCTGAGAGCCCGGGAGCCTTGCAAAACAGGGCATTTCATGGCAAATCGAGGTAGTCATAAATGACCATAAAGGTGCTTTTCGTATGCCATGGCAATATCTGCCGTTCACCCATGGCTGAATTCATTTTCAAAAAGGAAATCAGCGATCTTGGTCTGACTGACCGCTTTGAAGTCAGCTCCGCCGCCACCAGCTGCGAGGAAATTCAGAACGGTTACGGCAACCCGATCTATCCACCGGCACTGGAGCAGCTCAGGCTCCACGGCATACCCTGCAGCGGGCACCGGGCTGTGCAGATCACCCGTGACGACTACCGACGGTACGATTACCTTATCTACATGGATCAGATGAATCTCCGGAACATGATGCGGATCCTGGGCGGGGATCCCCAAGGGAAGTGTCTGAGGCTCATGGATCTGACCGGCACACCGGGAGACGTGTCCGATCCCTGGTACACCGGGGATTTTGCCAGGACCTATGCCGATCTGGTGTCAGGCTGCTCATCCCTGGCGCAGCACCTGATCCGGAAGCATAAGATCAGGCTATCTGCTGCTACATAAATTCAGGATCTGCCCCAACTCCCCAATTCCACCGCTTCACTCACTGCCCCGCCGTCCCTTCAGCCGGCCCTGCTCCCTGCCGTCCCTTCAGCCGGCTTTGCACCAACCGATCTCAGCAACCATCCACTGCCCGGATCAACGCATCTCCAATGCACCCCCCTCCCAAATAAAGCAAGGCCGCCCCGGAGGACGGCCTGAAACATACCCGCACCGCAGGACACTCAGTCTGAGGCCTTGGGAGTGAAATGGCGGACATCAAAGCCGCTGCTGGCCACATCCTTGCGGTAGGCATCCACCCTGGCATTGAGCTCCTTCTTGTTCTGGGCGAAGTCCGTCTCGAAGACATGCTTCATGGGGATCTCACAGGAGCCCTCATCCGTGGTGCCGTCAGAGAAGTACCACACGCAGGAGAAGTCCTCCGGTGAGGTGCCATCCTCGCCGTTCCAGATGGAATTCAGGGAATAGGTCCGGGTGACCTTCATGGACTGGAAGAACTTCAGCTTGTAAGTCACATCCCTGCCGTTTTTGGATCTGACCGTGAGTTCCTGCTCCGGGGCCACTGAAATGGAGGAGGCCTCATTGTGGAAGGGGTCGCCGTTGATCAGGATCTGGGCGTCAATGGCATTGACGTCGAACTTCGGCCGGATGCGCATATCCTTGGGCAGGAAGTCGAACTTGGCAATGCGGCAGATGATCTCATGATATTTGGCATTGATCCGGCAGGCAGAGTTGTCGATCTTGGGATTCCACTTCTTGGGCAGCTCCGCATGGATGACCCCGTTGACCTCATAGGTGACCCGGGGATCCTCCGGCACGAAGTTCACGCCGTTGCGGTGGTAGTCGTTACCGAAGCACTGCACCTCATAATCCGGACGGATCACGCACACCTGGCTGTTGCCCTGGGACACGTCCACCGCCTCGGTCTTGATCTTGAGCCCCTCATAATAGAAAGGAATGCCGCCACACAGCACCCTGCTCAGGTTGTCATTGCCCTTGTAGATGATGCAGTTACTCTGGGAGCCCACGGAGATCTTGGTGACATCCTGGACACCCTCAATCTCTGATTTGCTGTAGTCAAAGTTCAGTTTGGGTCCGAAACACTCGGCATGGTGATCATCGCCGGTGATGACACATACGGCATCGTTGCCGGCGGAGAAGTCATACACCTTGGCCACATCCTGCACCTTGCCCATGGACTCCTTCATGGCCCTGAACAGGGAGTTGTCCAGGTTGAGTCCCAGAAGATGCATCTTGCCCTTGTAGTCCAGGGCCAGGGTGTAGAACTCCTCGGTCTGGATCTTCTTGATATCCTTCAGATCCGTCACGTCCGTGTCATCGGCATTGGTGTAGGCGATATAGGCCTGATCCTCCTCATTGGCATTGATGCACATGCTCTTGCCGTCCAGATCCACATAGCAGATGGAGTTGATGCTGATGGAGGCGGACCGCACCAGGCTGTCAATCTGGCGGAACCTGCTGGCGTCGGCGCCGTAGCAGCGGAACACATGCTCAGGATCAATGCTGCAGGTGACATCCTGGCTCCGGGAAAGGAAGATATCCTCCGCCGGGGTGCCCACGATGGAGTTGGTGCCGTCGGTGTTGGCAAAGCCCCTGACCTTGCCCCAGCAGGCCACAGTGTTATTGAGTCTGATGGCGCAGGCATGCTCGTAACCCACCACCACCTTCCGCGCCCTCATGGGACCGGCAAAATCCACAATCCTGCTGACACAGGTCTTGTCAGCGGTGTTGCAGGCCTGAACATACATGACCGTGGCACAGGGGGCCCGGGTGTCCAGTTTGTCGCAGGAGTACTTGAACATGCCCGTCTTGCTGTCACGGTTCAGGTTGGAGCACTTCTCCCCGATGCACACCTGGTACACATACTGGGCACCGAAGGTGTCAGCCACATACACATCCAGGCTCACATCCCCGTCATTCACAAACATCTTCAGTTGGGGATCCTTGGCCTTGGTGGCGGCAAGGAGTTTCTCATCGGTCTTCACATTGGGCACCGCAGGTCCCATCTGGGCCGGGGCCTGGGCGGGGGCGGCCGGGGCATTCTTGCCTGCGGGAGGCGGAGGCGGATCATCATCACATCCGGCCAGAACGGCGCAAAGAAGCAGCGCGGCTGCAGTGAGGGAGAAGGTCTTGCTTGGCTTTTTCATCAGATCAGTGAACATTGACAGGCCCTAATTGACAGTATTTTGGTAGTTTTCCCGGAGGCCCTCGCAGGGGCTTTGTCCTCTCAGCTGCAGCGGCACCCGGGCGCGGAGATCCGGCACCGGGACTGCAGGGGGATCTGCTGGCATTTTGGGTCAATTATAAGGCAACCGTCCGGGCAAAAACACAATCCGGGCCCAAAAGTAGAAACTGGATGCGGGAAATGATCCGGCACCCGGAAGGAGATCACAGAGGACTCCCGGAGAGCTGCCCTGCCAGCCCGGCAGACGTTCCCCTGGAAGGAGTGACGGGACCGATCCCCGGGGGCAAAGGCGGGATTTTTACCGCCACCGCAGGTATAATCGTAAAAACGCACAGATCCGAGCGGCCGGAAAGATGGAGGGCGCCCATGAACATACTCATAGCCGGAGCCACCGGGCTGGTGGGCCAGGAGCTTCTGCCTCCCCTGCTGGAGCGGGGGCACCGGATCATCATCCTCACCCGGAACACTGTAAAGGCCCGGGAGCGCCTCAGCGTCAAAAGCCCCGCCATCCGGATCACCGACTACAAGTCCGGCTGGGAGGGGGGCGTGGACGCGGTGATCAACCTGGCCGGCTCACCGGTGACCCGCAGCTGGACCGGCAGGCAGCGGCGGCGGATCCTGAACAGCCGCCTGCTGAGCACCGACTACATCTACATCCGCTGCCTCCAGAGCCGGATCATGCCCCGGGTGTGGTTCACCGTCTCGGCCACAGGGATATACCACGATCCCGCCGGCGCCCCCATGACCGAGGAGACTCCCTGCACCCCCAGCGGGTTCCTGGCCTCCACCTGCGAGAAGATCGAACTCAACTCCCACAAGGTGGCCAACATTGTTGAGCGCCACTGCATCCTGCGCCTGGGGGTGATCCTGGACTCCCGGCGGGGATATCTGGGCAAGCTCCTGCCCCTGTACCGGAAGCACCTGGGCGGACGGCTGGGCAGCGGCCGGCAGTATGTGCCCTGGATCCACATCCAGGATGCGGCCGGCGCACTGCTGTTCCTCCTGGAGCACAGTGAGTGCAGCGGGATCTACAACATCACCGCACCCCACCCCTGCCAGCAGGGGGAACTGTCCCGGGAACTGTCACAGCGCCTGGGACGGGCCAATCCCCTGATCTGCCCGGGACCGGTTCTGAAACTGCTCCTGGGCCGGCAGAGCGAACTGCTGCTGCAGGATCAGAATGTGCTTCCCGCCCGGCTGCTGGAGGCCGGCTACCAGTTCAGGTTTGAGAATGCTGCGGACGCCCTGGCAGATCTACTGGGAGACGCCGGAGGCAATGGAAAGGACCAGGACTGATCCGTCCCGGCGGCAGAAGCGGATGTTCAGATCATAAAGGGAGAAGCCGTAGACATGGCTGTCCGGGGATCCGGCCCGGTAGGCCGGCCGGTGATCATAGGAAAGGATGTCGGTGATCAGATCTGCCAGCTCCGGATAGATCGCCGGATCGGCCCGGGACAGAAACTCCTCCGCCTCCGGGGCAAAACTGACAGGTGAAGTGGCCGGAGGCTCCGAGGCCATGCCGCACCGGGCATCCGGCACACTGTCGGAAAAGGCCACATAGGGCTTGATATCGTAAACCGGGGTGCCGTCCACCAGATCCCCGCCGGAAAAACTCAGGATCACCCCGCCATCCCGGACACTCATCCCCGCAAACCGCACCGCTGACAGCCCCAGGCCGTTGGGCCTGAATGGGGATCGGGTGGCAAAGACTCCCATACGGACGTTGCCCCCCAGGCGGGGCGGCCGCACCAGGGGCCGGAACTCACGCTCCGGGGGAACCAGGCTGAACCCGAAGATCAGCCACAGATGGGAATACTGCTCAATGCCCCGGAAGGCCTCGGGATCGCTGTAGGGGGGATCAAGGATCAGCTCCGACCGCACCCGGGCGGCCAGCCGGGGCTGACGGGGCACGGAGAACTTCTCCCGGAAGGGGGAGCGGACAAAGCCCAGGGGTGTCATTCCCCGGTTGTATCCTGGCTGTCCTCCTCCATGCGGATCGCCGTGGCGTAGCAGGCATACTCCGCCGTGCAGGCCTCGGTCTCATGGATCAGGACGCACTTCACCGAGGAGACGCCGGTGGCCCCCAGATCGGCGGCCTTCTCCAGCATCTCCTTCCGGGCCACTCCCTCCCGGGGAGGCGGATAGAGATCATTGACCTGGCAGTCACTGCCCTCCACCATGCCCAGATCCTCATAGGAGGATGAGGACACCATCTGCTCCGGGGTGTAGATCTCCATGGCAGAGCTCCGGAAATGCTTCCGGAAGTTGTCCGGATCCACATTGGTGCTGAACTGGAAAGTACCGCAGGCACTTAAGGAAAGCAGTGCCGCCGAAAGAAGAAGAAGTGATTTCAGAGGAAAGGGATGGGAAATGTCACACATGAAATGATGTCTGGGTTCTTGGTGGAGCCAGGCGGGATCGAACCGCCGACCTTTTGAATGCCATTCAAACGCTCTCCCAACTGAGCTATGACCCCTCAAGAAAGTGACTTCATTATAGCAGGGCTTTGGACTATTGCAACCCCGAAAGCAGCTTTTCTGCTGGACAACTGTCTATAAGATAATCATAACAGCCTTCAGCACGGTTCAGCAGCTCATAAAGATAGCAGATATTGTCCCGGCACAGTGCCGCCTGCTCCCCGGCGGTGCCTTCGGGGAAGTGCTCCCGGTTCTCCTGGCTTTTAGCCACGGCGGCGCCCAGGGCCAGGACCGATGACACGTAGCAGTGGAGGATCCCCCGGTTGGTCCTGGCAAACTCATCCCCGGATCCGGGCAGGGACAGATCGGTGAAAATGTCCATGGTGGCGTCGGGCAGCTCGCTGAAGAACCAGTGGTAGGCCACATAGGGGCGCAGGTTCTCAATGGGATCCGGCACCCGGTCGGGAATGTTGGTGAGGACGTTCTTGTGCACCGTCTTCTTTTCCGACAGGGGACCCCGGATATGCCCCTGGCGCACCTGGCGGAAACTGTAGTCAAAGGTCAGATCTGCCAGATAGCGGGATCCGGACAGCATGTTGGGCAGCCCCCAGAAGTCATCCTTGCTGAAGGTGTAGGGGATGACCCCGATGGCGGGACTGGGCACAAACTCCAGATCCCGGTGCCGGTAGGCCCGGCTGATCACCTTCCGGGTGTTGGGGAAGTCGCTGTTCATGTAGACGTCAAAGTCAAAGTCCCAGTAGGCGCAGAAGAAGGAGCGGTAGTTCTCGATCACCGAGAAGATGGTCTTGGCGCAGTCCGAGGCATTGAAGGCAATGACGCTGTCCGGGTTGACCATCAGCAGGTTCAGCAGCTTGCCGCTGACCCGGCTCTCCCGGGTCTTGAACTCCACATAGGTGTCCTTGGGAATAATGGGTGACGGGTTGAGATCTGCCACATAGATGGAGAAGTACTTGGATCCGGCGCCGGCATGGGCGTCAAAGGCCTCCTCGTCCAGCCAGGGCTGGTTCCGGGCCAGGGCCGGGCTCACCGGTGCCATCTTCTCCTGGGAGGAAAGATAATAAAGGAGAGCATAGGGATGCATGGTGGCGGTGAGCTGCTCAAATTCCTCCGCGGTGAAAGCGGGGTAGATGCGCATGTCAAACATCAGCCGCATGTAGTCGGGGCGGTCCCGGTAAAAAGCCTCCACCGCCGCCAGATCCGTGATGTCCGTGCCGCAGAGGCCGGCAGCCACCAGAGCCCTGACAGCAAACTTGGTGCGGTTACTATTAACAATGACAGCCATTCCAAACCTCCACCGGACAACAGCACCGGCCAGCATGACCGGACGGCGCATCCCCGGGGCGCCCCGGACCGATCCCCGTCAGGGGACCGTGCCGCCCGCCGATCATGTCAGTGATTATACAGCGGGCAGGGGCAAAAACCTTTTGCCCCGCTCAAAAAACGGCAAACTCCCCGCAAGGGGCGGGGAGCAGCCTGATCAGGGAAGCCTGATCAGAGACACAGGGTGCATTCCTCAGAGGGGCAGCAGTTCTTTCCGGGCCCGGGCAATGCGCTCCAGGGTCCGCTCCCGGCCCACCAGCTCCATGGTCACGTCGATCCCCGGGGACACCCCCCGGCCGGTGACGGCAATGCGCAGGGGCATGCCCACCTTGCCCATGCCGATCCCCATTTCCCCTGCCAGAGCCTCCAGGGCATGGTGGAGGGCCGGAGCCTTCCAGTCCTCCGGGGCCACCTGGGCCAGAGTTGCGGCAGCCCGGTCCAGCACCTCGCCGGTGCCGGCCTTGATCCACTTCTTCACCGCTGCGGGATCATATTCCGTGACGTCCTCATAGAAGTAGCGGGACTGGGCGGCCATGTCCTTCAAGGTCTCGGATCGCTCCGCCAGTGCCCGGACCAGATCCGGCAGGGCCGGTCCCCGGGAGAAGTCGATACCCTGATCCCGCATGTGCCACTCCAGATGGGCGGCCACCTTCTCCGGCGGCAGGGACATGATGTACTGGCGGTTCATCCACCGGAGCTTGCCAGTATCGAAGGCGGAGGCGGACTTGCTCACATGGCTGATGTCAAACAGGGAGATCATGTCCTCCAGGGAGAAGATCTCCCGATCCCCGGATCCCCATCCCAGGCGCACCAGATAGTTGAGCAGTGCCTCAGGGAGGAAGCCGTCGTCCCGGTACTGCATGACGCTGACGGCGCCGTGGCGCTTGGACAGTTTGGCCCCGTCGTCCCCCAGGATCATGGACACATGGGCAAACTCAGGGACACTGGCTCCCAGGGCCTTGTAGATATTGATCTGCCGGGGGGTGTTGTTCACATGATCCTCACCCCGGATCACATGGGTGATCCCCATGTCCATGTCATCCACCACCACGCAGAAGTTGTAGGTGGGGGAGCCATCGGTGCGGCGGATCACCAGATCGTCCAGCTCACTGTTGGCGATCTCCACATCCCCCCGGATGTGATCGTGAAAATGCACGGTGCCCTCATCAGGGTTGCGGAAGCGCACGCAGTGGGGCTCATCCGGGGAATGATCCCCGCAGCCGCAGCGGCAGTGCCCGTCATAGCGGGGCTTCTCCCCCCGTGCCATCTGCTCCTGGCGGAGCTTCTCCAGGCGCTCCGGGGTGCAGTAGCAGCGGTAGGCCCGGCCGTCAGCCAGCATCTGATCAATAAGCTCGTTGTAACGGTCAAAGCGCTTGGTCTGGTAATAAGGACCCTCATCCCAGGTCAGACCCAGCCACTGCATGGACTCAATGATGGCGTCAATTGCCGGCTGGGTGGACCGCTCCAGATCCGTATCCTCGATCCGGAGCACAAAGGTGCCATGGTGGTGCCGGGCATACAGCCAGGAGTAAAGTGCGGTGCGGGCGCCCCCCACATGAAGGAAGCCGGTGGGGCTGGGGGCGAATCTGGTTTTGACGGCTGTCATGGGGACACCTCGGATCTGCTGGGGAAAGCCAAAAGAAAAAACGGCAGGGCGGCCGGGATCTTGCCGGGATCTGATCCGGCAGGGTCTGGTCGGCCCCTTTCACAGGGTGCAATTATAAGGGAAAAGCACCGCCATCTCCACTGTCCGCCATGCCCCTGTCCGTCTCCGCCTCAGCGCTACAATCGGTCAGTTGCGCCCCTGCACGCCCTGCGCCGCTGCCGATCCGCCGCACCCCTGCCTGTCTCCCGGACAGCGTATGAACGGGGCACCGGTCATTCCCATGCCCCGGTGCCCGGGGCGTGCTATAATCCCGGGCATTCAGTCACATCGAACCATTTGGATACACATATGCGCACCAGCAAATACATGTTGAGCACCCTGAAGGAGTCCCCTTCAGAGGCCGTGGTGGAAAGCCACAAACTGATGATCCGCGCCGGCTACATCCGCAAGCTTGCCAGCGGTCTGTACACCTGGCTGCCCACGGGCCTTAAGGTCCTGCGGAAGGTGGAGGGGATCATCCGGGAGGAGATGAACCGGGCCGGCGCCCTGGAGGTGTCCATGCCCGTGGTCCAGCCGGCGGAGCTGTGGCAGGAGTCCGGCCGCTGGGATCACTACGGCCCGGAGCTGTGCCGCTTCCAGGATCGCCACAACGCCGGCTTTGTGCTGGGACCCACCCATGAAGAGGTCATCACCGCCCTGGTGCGCAATGAGATCTCAAGTTACAAGCAGCTGCCGGTGAACCTCTACCAGATCCAGACCAAGTTCAGGGACGAGATCCGCCCCCGCTTCGGGGTGATGCGGGGAAGGGAGTTTGTCATGAAGGACGCCTACTCCTTCCACATGGATCGGAAGTCCCTGGATGAGACCTACCAGGCCATGTACAACGCCTATACTGCCGCCTTCACCCGGATGGGCCTGTTCTTCCGGGCGGTCCAGGCGGACACCGGCTCCATCGGCGGCTCCAGCTCCCATGAGTTCCAGGTGCTGGCAGACAGCGGCGAGGACGTCATCGCCTTCTCCACCGGCTCCAGCTTTGCGGCCAACATTGAGCTGACACCCGCCCCGGCGCCCCAGGAGCCCCGGAAGGCCCCCAGCGCCCCCCTGGAGAAGGTGGCCACCCCCGGCAGCCGGACCATCGAGGAGGTGTCCGCCTTCCTGAAGGTGCCCGCCGCCGGCATTGCCAAGACATTGCTGGTGAAGGGAGAGGACGGATCGGTCATCGCCCTGGTGCTCCGGGGGGATCATGAGCTCAACGAGGTCAAGGCTGAGAAGCTCCCGGGCGTGGCCTCGCCCCTGGCCTTTGCCGGGGAGGAGGACGTGCAGAAGGCCTGCGGCTGCCAGGGTGGCTCCCTGGGTCCGGTGGGCTTCAAAGGCCGGATCGTGGCAGATCTCAGTGCGGCGGCCATGAGCGACTTTGTGTGCGGAGCAAACAGTGACGGCTTCCATTACACCGGCGCCAACTGGGACCGGGACATTCCCGCCTATGAGACCGCCGATCTGCGCAACGCCCAGGAGGGGGATCCCTCCCCCGACGGCCAGGGAGTCCTGACCATGAAGCGTGGCATTGAGGTGGGACACATCTTCCAGCTGGGAAGGAAGTACTCCGAAGCCATGAACTGCACCGTGCTCAATGCCGAGGGCAAGCCGGTGATCCTGGAGATGGGCTGCTACGGCATTGGTGTCACCCGGGTGGTGGCCGCAGCCATTGAGCAGCACCATGACGAGCACGGCATTACCCTGCCGCCCCAGATCGCCCCCTTTGATGCCGCATTGATCCCCATGAACATGCAGAAGTTCCCCCAGGTCATGGAGTACTGCGAGAAGCTCTACCAGGAGCTCACCGCTGAGGGCTTTGACATCCTGTATGATGACCGGAGCGAGCGCCCCGGGGTGATGTTCGCCGATGCCGAGCTCATCGGCGTGCCCTGGATGGTGGTGGCCGGCGCCCGGGATCTGGAAGAAGGCGTGGTGGAGATCAAGGATCGCCGCAGCGGCACCAAGACCCGGGTGCCCAAGGATGAGGTGGCCGCCTTCCTGAAGAAGCAGGCCGCTGAAGTGCAGGAGAGCTGACAGCAGCTGATGGCGGAACTTGATCCGCCACAGCAAGCGCATCATCAAAAAGGGGCTCCCGCCGGAGCCCCGGAGATCCAGGGCCGGAGGTGCACATTGCGCCGCCGGCCCTGTTCTATCTGCTCTGTTCTGCCTGCGCCCGGCCTGCTCTGACCGCCTGCCTGCCCGGTCAGCCAGGGATCCCGCCTCAGCGCTTAAGCCGGATATCCCGGATCTTGGCCTGGGTAAGCCGCATCTCCTCGGCAGTGAGACGGCCCTGCTCCAGCACCGCGCCCACCTGATCTGCCAGGGGGCTGCCACAGAAGAGTTTGCTCAGGATCCAGGCCTTCCCCAGGAGCACATAGCGGTGATCCCCGGGAAGGCGGATGATCTGCTCCAGGATCGCCCCGGCGCCTTCCTCCCCTGCCAGGTGCATCATAAACAGCACCATGCCGAGCCTTTGGGCATAGGGCCGGGGATCTGCCAGCAGCTCCGGGATCAGGGGCAGAAACTCCCCGCCCCGGTCCCGGATGAACCCCAGCTCCGTGGCCAGGCTGTCGCACAGCTCCCAGTTGCAGATGAGATCCAGCCGGGATCCCAGCTCCGCCATGAGCGCCCGGGGGGCGATCCCCCGATCGGCTCCCAGAAGCATGCCGTACAGCAGCCGTCCCTCCCGGGATCTGTCACAGCCCAGATCCGGCAGGGTCCACCGGATCCCGGCACCCTCCTCCCGGATCAGGCGCCGGGCCAGACGCCGGATCACCGGAACCCGCACCCCCAGGATCGGAACCCCGGGATCCGGGATAAGGCCGGAGACAAACCGCCGGTAACCATCCTCGGCGTGCTCCCGGAAACAGCCTTGGATCAGATCCCCGATCTCCCGGTGACCAGGCTCCCCGCCCGGCCGGGAGTTCTTTCCGGATCCGGCGGCGATCCCTGCCCTGCCCCGGCTGCCAGCGGCCTTATCCATGGTGCTCCTCCCCGGACTGCTGATCCTCACCGGAGGGCAGTTTCCCCTTGGACCTGGAAGCCGCTTTGGACAGCAGTTCCTCACCGGACAGATTGGCTGCACAGGAGGGATGCTCCTCACCGCTCAGGAGAACCGCATCCATCTGCACTGCGTCCCCCGGGGTGGGGGAAAGCCGGCGGAACACATACCCCGGCCCCCGGGCGGCCGCATTCCTTTCCGCCAGATCCGGGAACAGTCCCAGGATCCGGTCCCCGGAGATCACCAGGGGCGTCCATGGACGCTGCCAGGGCGGGATCCCCAGCTCCCCGAAGATCTTTTTGAGGCTCCGTCCCCGGTCCCGGGAGACCGGATGGAGCATGGTGCTGAAGGGACGTGAGAAGTCCAGGATCTCCGGGCAGATCCCGAACACCCCATTAGGATCCTCCTCCAGGATCCAGTGCTCCCCCCGGATCGCAAACTCCCGGCCGGGGGTGATCCGGATCCTCTCCGGGGGCTCCCCGGGACGCCGATCCACGGCATAAAGCACCCCGGCATAGCGGCAACAGGCAAAGTCCCCGGCAGAAAACTGGGGCGCGGCATCCTGCCGGGCGGGGATGATCTCCTCAAAGACGCTCCGGAGCATGGTCCGGGAAGGATAGGCTCCGGTCTCCCAGTGCCAGAAATGACGGAACAGACTACGCCGCCGCTCCGGTGACAGCTCCATGAGGGCACTGATATCCAGTCCCCGGCCCCGGCGGCACCGGGCCAGATCCTCTTCTGCCACCTGCTCCCCCAGGATCAGGGCCTCGGCAGCAAAGCCGGCGGAGACGCCGGCAGCGGCGGTGAAACCGGGAAAGCGCTCCTCCAGCAGGGGCAGGATCCGGTGCCGGATGAAGTTCCGGTCATAACTGACATCACTGTTGGACTCATCGGTCACATAGGTAAGCCCGCAGGATCTGGCCTCCTCCTCAATCTCCCCCCGGAGGATCCCCAGCAGGGGCCGGAAGATCCAGCCCCGGCCAAAGGGCCGCACCGGCAGCATGGCCCCTAGACCCGGCAGACCCGCCCCCCGTTTCAGGGCCAGCAGCACCGTCTCCGCCTGATCTGTGGCGTGGTGGGCGGTGATCAGCACCGGACAGGCGGAGTCCATATGCCGGGCCAGGGCATCATACCGGGCCTTCCGGGCCGCCGCCTCAGTGCCCTCAGGGGATCCGGGATCCACCTGGACATGCTCCGCAGCAAAGGGGATCTCCAGTGAGGCGGCCAGCTCCCGGCAGAAGGCTTCCCACTCCCCGGCATGGGGGCTCAGGCCATGGTGCACATGCACCGCCTCCAGGGCACAGCCCGGGGGCAGCACCTCCCGGCGGAGATGGTGCAGGAGGTGCAGCAGGATCACCGAGTCAGCGCCGCCGGACAGTGCCGCCACCGCTTTGTCCCCCTGCCGGGGGAAAAAGGAAAAGGCCTCCCGGAACCGCTGTTCCAGGGAGGCCCGTGATCTTCCGGGAAGCATGGAATGCTTACGGCGTCAGATCAGCAGTAACCGTAGGACATCAGGCGGCTGTAGCGCTGCTCCAGCAGCTCATCCGCCGGGATCCCCGACAGCTGCTGCAGATCCTCCAGCAGGCGGCCCTTGAGGTTGGCTGCGGCCTGATCATAGTCCCGGTGGGCGCCCCCCAGGGGCTCCTCCACCACGCTGTCGATGAGCTTCAGAGCCAGCAGCCGGTCGGCGGTGATGTTCATGGCCTCGGCGGCCACGGAAGCCTTGTCGGCGCTCTTCCAGAGAATGGAGGCGCAGCCCTCGGGGGAGATCACCGAATAGGTGGAATACTGCATCATGTTGACCCGGTCACCCACGCCGATGGCCAGGGCGCCGCCGGAGCCCCCCTCGCCGATGACCGTGCAGATCACCGGGGTCTTAAGGGCGCTCATGACCTTCAGGTTCTTGGCAATGGCCTCAGCCTGGCCCCGCTCCTCGGCCCCCACGCCGGGATAAGCGCCGGGGGTGTCAATGAAGGTGAAGATGGGCATGTGGAAGCGCTCCGCCAGGCGCATCAGCCTAAGGGCCTTGCGGTAGCCCTCGGGACGGGGCATGCCGAAGTTCCGGCGGATCTTCTCCTGGGTGTCCCGGCCCTTCTGGTGGCCGATGACCATGCAGGGCATGCCGTCAATCCGGGCGGTGCCGCCCACAATGGCCTGATCGTCGGAGAAGTTCCGGTCGCCGCACAGCTCGTCAAACTCGGTGAAGATCCGGGCGATGTAGTCCAGGGTGTAGGGACGCATGGGATGCCGGGACAGTTTGGAGATCTGCCAGGCCCCCAGATTGGAAAAGATCTTGCGGGTCAGCTCGTCGGTCTCATGCTCCAGGGAGCTGATGGTCTTGGAAAGATCCACCTCGCCGTTGTTGGAGGCGCTGACACGCTTCAGTTCGTCAATCTGGGCGATAAGCTCCGCAATTTTCTGCTCAAAATCCAAGAAAATAAAATCCATGACTCATCCTAACTCAGCCACACAGCCAATATGCGGAAACTGCCGCACCCTTGCCGCCGGGAGACAGTCCCAGAGAGGGGAGATCTCCCAGGCTCCGGGCACCAAAGCCCCGGAACAAGCCCGGGGGACATTATAGCACATAAAAAATCCGGGACATGACCGCGGGAGGAGCGGGATGACGCCCGGATCCCGCTATCCCTGCGGCAGCCCCCGGGATCAGTGTCAGGAACCACACCCCGGAAAGGACACCCCGTTGATCAACTGCCCTGACGGCTCATAGAGGTGTACCTCCACCCGGTCCACATGGCGCAGTTTCGGACCGCTCCGCCCCCGGCAGGCACTCTCCGCCAGGATCTTGACCAGATCCCTGATCAGGGCGTCCTTATCCGGGGCAGACGACAGATCCAGGACAAGCTCGATCCTCAGGCCCTCATCCCCCTTGGGAACTGCGGCCCTGAAGGTGCAGGATCCCGGACCGAACCGGGGGATGAACTGCTCCCGGCAAAACTGCTGTCCCAGCTCCGCCCCCAGGATCTTCAGCACCCCCTGGCGGCTGTAGGGATCATGATCCCCCCGGGGCGGCTGCCCGGTGATCAGGGTCAGGGCCCGGCCGGCCAGCACCAGGGTGATGATGGCCAGGAAGGTGATCCGGGCCGCCCGGGCGCCAAAGAGGCGCCGGATGCCGTAGGTCCAGCGGATCATGAGGGATCCCCCGGGCACCGGCTGCTCCGGAAGGCGCGCCGATCCTCACCCGGAACCTTCATTCCGCTCTTCATCCACTGCCCCATCTTCGTCAGGATCCGCCGTTTCATCCCCATGCAGTTCGTCATCCTGCTCAGAACTCCACCGCCACCTGATCTGTGCCCACCAGTGTCTGGAGATCCGTGAGCAGCTCATTGGTGGGCCTGACCCGGTAGCCCGGATCCGTGTCCATGGCCGCCCAGCAGTCCCCGGCCATGTAGCAGATCTTCACCGGCATCTGGCCCTCACCCCGGTGGCGCTCCAGCAGCGCAGCCAGGGAGTTCACAAACTGCTCCCCGCACTGCTCCTCCCGGATCCGGATGAGGATGAAGGCGGCGTTCTCGTTCCGTAGTTGATCAATGGGCAGGATCTGATCCCCGTGGAACACAATAGGCGGGGGATCCACATCCTCATTCTCCCCCAGGGCCCGGTAGTCGATCTTCACGGTGCCCCGGATGATCATCACCGTGTCCTGGCGGATCAGATCCGCATTCTCCTCGGCGACCCGGGAGAAGAACAGCACATTCACATCCCCGGTGCCGTCGTCCAGCATCACCGTGGCCATGCGCCCGCCCTTCTTGGTGGAGATCCAGCGCACCTCATGGGCATAGCCGGCCACGATCACCTGGGTCTCCCCGCCCCGCTCCCCGGGCACCAGATCCTGCACCGGGGTGCAGCCATAGTGCAGGATCTCCCGGCGGTAGGCATTCATGGGATGGCCGGTCAGGTAAAGCCCCAGGTACTTCTTCTCCTGGGTGAGCCAGGCGATGTCCGGCAGCACCGCCACGTCCCCGTAGGCGGGACGGTAGGGATCCTCATCCTCGGTGCCGGAGCTGAACATGTCAAACTGGCCGGTGTCCCGGCTCTTCTTCCGGCCCTGGGCATACTTCATGGCCGTGGGTAGCGCGGCCAGGGCCGCATTCCGGTGGGGGCTGATGCTGTCAAAGGCTCCCACCCAGATCAGGGTCTCCAGCATGCCGGTGGAGAACTTCTTCAGATCCACCCGGCAGCAGAAGTCGAAGAGATCCTCGTAGGGCTTCTCCTTCCGGCAGTTGACAATCTCCTCCATGGCGTAGATCCCAAGGCCCGACACCCCGCACAGGCCGTAGATCACTGATCCGTCGTCCCCGGCGGTGAACAGGATCTGGCAGCGGTTCACATCAGGAGGATAGATCTTGATCCCCAGGCGCCTGAGCTCCGCAATGTAGGTGACAATCTTGTCCTTGCTGTCCTTGTCCCCGGTCATCATGGCTGCCAGGAACTCCGCAGGATAATGGACCTTCATCCACAGTGTCTGGTAGGCCACCAGGGCATAGGCCGCAGAGTGGGACTTGTTGAAGCCGTACTCGGCAAACTTCTCCACAATGTCGAAGATCTTGCCGGCGATCACCGGATCATGGTTGAGCTTGGCGGCGCCGTCGGTGAAGATCTGGCGGTGGCGCACCATCTCCGACTTGATCTTCTTGCCCATGGCCCGGCGCAGCAGATCAGCGCCGCCCAGGGTGTACCCTGCCAGGGCCTGGGCCAGCTGCATCACCTGCTCCTGGTACACCACCACGCCATAAGTGGACTCCAGGATGGGCTTCAGGCACTCATCCTGGTATTCCGGCATGGGATAGGACACCGGCTCCCGGCCGTGCTTCCGGTTCACATAGTTGTCCACCATGCCCGAATCCAGGGGGCCGGGACGGTACAGCGCCACCAGGGCGATGATCTCGTCAAACACCGTGGGCCGGAGCTTGCCGATGAGCTCCCGCATGCCCCGGGATTCCAGCTGGAACACGCCGGTGGTCTCACAGGTGCACAGCATCTCGTAGGAGGCGGGATCGTCCAGGGGAATGGCGGAGATGTCCAGGAGGGGTTTCTTCTGGCGCTTCAGGCGGCTGTTCACCATGTCCACCGCCCATTTGAGCACCGTGATGGTCTTCAGTCCCAGGAAGTCAAACTTGATAAGGCCCGCATCCTCAATGTCATGCTTGTCATACTGGGCCACGGGGTTGCCGTCCTTGTCCAGGATCACCGGGGAGAAGTCCACGATGGTGGAGGGGGAGATCACCACGCCGCCGGCATGCTTGCCGGTGCTCTTGATCACGCCCTCCAGCTTCTTGGCAATGTCAATGACCTCCCGGACCTCCGGCTCAGTGTCATAGCGGCGCTTCAGCTCCACCGCATCCTCCGGGTGCCGGGTGTTCTTCTCCGGATCGAAGGCATCTTCAATGGAGGGGTTGGCACCCGGGGCCGAGGGAATGAGCCGGGCCAGGCTGTCACCGAAGGTGTAGGACATGTTCAGTGCCCGGGCCACGTCCTTGATGGCGTTCTTGGCCGCCATGCTACCGAAGGTGACAATCTGGGACACCGCCTCGTGGCCGTAGAGATCTGACACATGCTGGATCACCTCGCCCCGGCGATCCATGCAGATGTCAATGTCAAAGTCGGGCATGCTCACCCGCTCCGGGTTCAGGAACCGCTCAAACAGCAGATCGAAGCGCAGGGGGTCCAGATCCGTGATCCGGATGGCGTAGGCCACCAGGGAGCCGGCGCCGGATCCCCGGCCGGGGCCGATGGGGATCTCATTGGCCTTGGCCCACTGGATGAACTCCATCACGATGAGGAAGTACCCCGGGAAGTCCATGCCGATGATCACCGCCAGTTCCATATAAAGGCGCTTCTCATACTCCGGGCGCTTCTGATCCCGGATCTTGGTGTCCGGATAGAGCGCCGCCAGCCGCCGCTCCAGTCCGGTCTCCGACTGCCAGATCAGGTAGCAGCACAGGCGCAACTTATCCTCATAGGGAGCCAGCTGTGAAGGAGTCATCTTGTTGAAGCACACCGGCTCCACGCCCTTCTTCTCCGCCTTCTTCCGGGCAAACTCGTCCCACACGTCCAAAACCCGCTGCCGGGTGGGACCGTCAGGATCAAAGCTCTGGGGCACCGGGAACCGGGGCAGCATGGGGGTGAACAGGGGGATGGTGACGCTGCAGCGCCGGGCGATCTCCACCGAGTTCTCCAGGGCCTCGGGAATGTCGGCGAACAGGGCGCACATCTCCTCCTGGCTCTTCAGGTACTGCTCCTGGGAGTAGATCTTGGGCCGGGCGGGATCCGACATGGTGAACTTCATCTGGCTGGCCACCCGGACCTCATGGACATAGAAGTCCTGGCGCTCCATGAACACCACCTCGTTGGTGGCCACCACCGGCAGCCCCCGCTGCTCCGCCAGGGCCACGGACAGGCGGTTGCACTCCTCCTCATGCTCCCGGCCGGTGCGCACCAGCTCCAGGTAGAAGCGATCCGGGAAATAGCGTGTGCAGAACTCCAGGATCTCCTCCGCCTCAGCGGTGCGGCCCCGGAGCAGGCGCTTGCCCAGGGGGCCGTTGCGGCCGCCGGACAGGACGATGATGTCATCCGCCAGGAGGCAGTCCCCCTTGCTGTTGGGCTCGGCGAACCATTCCAGATCAATGGCCGGCTCCTCATGGCCCCGGAAGGGAAGGGGTCCCCGGCGGTGGCCCCGGGAAATGATCTCGCAGATGTTGTGGTAGCCCCGCTCGTTCAGGGCATACAGGGACATGATATCCGCCCCCAGCTCCGGATCCTTGTCACGGATCACCACATCCACCGCGGCAATGGGCTTCACCAGGCCGCCCCCCTTCCGGGTGTTGGTCCGGTAAAGGCGCACCATGCCGAACAGGTTCATATGATCAGTGATGGCCAGGGCGGGCCAGTTCTCCCGGGCAGATCGCTTGCAGTAGTCCTCCACATGCTGCAGGCCGTCGTCCAGGGAGAAGTCCGTGTGGATCCGCAGATGGACAAACTTGAGCGGGCTCCTGACAATCTCCTCAGTGACTTCCGCTGCTCCCTCACTCATGTCTCATCCTCCTCCGTGCTCCTGTGTCCATGTACGATCTGTTTTGTTCTGTTCTTTTGTTTCTGTTCTAATCTGATCTGTGCCATGCCCTGTTGCACCTGAGGCATACCCCATTGTGCGCCTCAGGCCCCGGGCCTGGACGGCAGGGGTTTCAGCCCCGGGCCCGGCAGGCGGCGTTTCAGCCCCCAGCAGGGATCCCCGTTTGGCGCTTTGGTTATCCGTTGTTCAGGCGGCAACCCGGGGGTGCATGCCATGGCTTCAGCCTTCAGCTCTGCTCTGGCAGACCCCGCCCAGGATCTCTCGGACCGGCCGGTAGCTTTTCCGGTAGAGATCATGGACTCCCAGTCTCCGGAGGGCCTCCAGGTGCTCCGCCGTGGGATAGCCCCGGTGGCGCTCATAACCGTATCCCGGATACCGCACTGCCAGCTCGTCCATCTCCCGGTCCCGGGTCACCTTGGCCAGGATGGAGGCGGCGCTGATCTCCGGCACCAACTGATCCCCCCGGATCACCGCCTGCACCGGGCAGCAGGTGATCTCCGGGGTGCGGTTGCCGTCCACCAGCACATAGTCCGGCCGCACAGTGAGTGCCTCCACCGCCCGGCGCATGGCCAGCATGGAGGCGGCCAGAATGTTCAGGCGGTCGATCTCGGCGGGACTGGCCCGGCCGATGGCCCAGGCCCGGGCACTGGAGGTGATCAGCCCATACAGCGCCTCCCGGCGCCGGGGGGTGAGCTTCTTGGAGTCCGCCAGCCCCGGGACAGGATGCTGGGGATCCAGGATCACCGCCGCGGTGACCACATCCCCCACCAGGGGGCCGCGGCCCACCTCGTCCACACCGCACACCAGGCAGGTGGCGGGATCCACAGGATAAATGAAGGGCATAGGGAAGAGCTCAGATCAGAAGGGAAAGGGGAAGGGGTGGAAAGCCCCGGGGCGGGCCTTACCGGTGCCCCAGGACCTCAAGGCAACTGTCAGCGGCCAGGCTGTCAGCGTTCTGCAAAAGCTGCCGGTGCACCTGGCGGAAACTGTCCAGCAGCTCGGCATTGTCGGAGCGCAGGAGCCGGCTGACGCTGCCCGCCAGCTTCTCCGGGGTGCAGTCATCCTGGAGGAACTCCTCCACGGGCTTCTCCGGGATCAGGAGATTGGGCAGGGACACCACGTCCACCTTGAGCATCCGGCGGGCAATGATCTCCGCCACCTTGGACACTTTGTAGGCCACGGTCATGGGGCGGCCGATGAGCATGGCCTCCAGGGTGGCGGTGCCCGAAGCCAGCAGCACCGCATCTGCGGCGGTCATGATATCCCGGGCGTGGCCGGTGAAGGTCTGGATCTCAAGGCCCCTGCCGTGCTTGGCGGCGGCCTGGTCGAAGATCGCCTTCAGATCCCGGTTCACCAGGGGCACCAGGATCCGAAGGTTGATGTAGTCCTTCTTAAGGATCTGGCAGGCCTCCAGGAACACCGGAGCCAGAGCCTTCACCTCTCCGGTGCGGCTGCCCGGCAGCACGGCCAGATACAGCCCCCGCTCCCTGAGATCCATAAGCCGCCGGGCGATGGCCTGATCTGCATCCATGGGAATGAGATCTGCCAGGGGATGGCCCACAAACACCGCCGGCATCTGAAAGCGGTCGTAGAATTCCTTCTCAAAGGGCAGCAGGCACAGCACCCGGTCCACCGCCCGCTTGATGGTGTGGATCCGGCCCTGGCGCCAGGCCCACACTGAGGGACTGACATAGTGCACCGTGGGGATCCCCTTGGCATGAAGCCGATCCTCCACCGTGAGGTTGAAGTCCGGGGCGTCAATGCCGATGAACAGATCCACCTTCATCTGCCCCATGCGGCGGATGATCTCATGGCGGATCCTGAGGATCCGGAAGAGCTTGCGCAGCACCTCCAGACCCATGACCGACAACTCCTCCACGGGATACCAGGCGTTGAGCCCTGCCCGCTGCATGGCCGGCCCGCCAATCCCCACAAAGGTGACCGCCGGCAGCCGGCGCCGGAGCTCAGTTATCAGACCGGCCCCCAGATTGTCCCCGGAGGCCTCGCCGGCCACAATGCCGATCACCGGAGCCCTGGCCATTTAGCGGATGATCCCCCGGACGGACTCGTTCAGAAAGTCCACCATCACCTGAAGACAGGGCTGCTCCACAGCCATCTCGGCGATGCGCTCCCGGGCCTGGACCATGGTCAGGTTCATACGGTACAGCACCTTGTAGGCCTGGCGCACGCTTTCAATCTGCTCCGAAGTGAAGCCCCGGCGCTTCAGGCCCTCGGAGTTGATCCCCATGGGCTTGGCATAGTGATCTGCCGCCATGACAAAGGGCGGGCAGTCCTTGTTGAGTCCGGCGCAGCCGGCCACAAAGGCGTGATCCCCCACCCGGCCGAACTGGTGGATGGCCGTCAGACCCCCGAAGATCACATAGCGGCCGATATGCACATGGCCCGCCAGGGTGGCGTTGTTGGCGAAGATGCAGTCATCGCCGATGACGCAGTCATGGGCAATGTGGGCGTTGATCATGAACAGGCAGCGGGATCCGATGATCGTCACCCCCTTGTCCTGGATCGTGCCCCGGTGCACGGAGCAGTGCTCCCGGAACACGTTGTCGTCCCCGATCTCCAGCCTGGTCGCCTCCCCGGCATACTTCTTGTCCTGGCAGTCCTCACCCAGGGAGGCGAACTGATAGACAAGGTTGCCCCGGCCCATTTTGGTGGGGCCCTTCAGCACCACATGGGAGAGCAGACGGGTGCCGTCGCCGATCTCCACGTTGTCCCCCACCAAGCAGTAGGGTCCGATCTCCACGTTCTTTCCCACCACCGTGTTCCGGCCCACCAGGGCGGTCTCATGGATCCTGGCGGTGGGATCTATCTTCGCTGAACTGTCTATCATGGGGGGACTCCCGTCAGGCCTTTCTCTTGGCACACATGAGCTCGGCGGTGCACACCACCACCCCGTCCACGGAGGCGGTGCCCTGGAACTTGGCCACACCCCGGACCTCGCGGATCAGTTCCACATCCAGGATCAGCTGATCACCGGGGAACACGGGCCGCTTGAAGCGGGCGTTGTCAATGGAGGCAAAATAGTACAGCTCATTCTCCCCGGGCTTGCCCACGGACTTGAAGGAGAGGATGCCGGTGGCCTGGGCCAGAGCCTCCAGGATCAGGACCCCGGGGAACACGGGCTTGCCGGGGAAATGGCCCTGGAAGAAAGGCTCGTTGACGGTGACATTCTTCACCGCCTTCAGCACCCTCTTCTCACTGGTGTAGGTGTAGTCCAGAACCTTGTCCACCAGCAGGAAGGGATAGCGGTGGGGCAGCAGTGCCTGGATCTCCCTGATATCCAGGGGATGAAGCTCTTCTTTTTCTTCGTTGCTCACTTTGGAAATCCTTACAAGAACTGATCGTTAAACCTGAGAGCGGCATATCCGCGCCCCTGCCGCATCCGGCCGGATCCGGCAGGGGGAAAACTGATCCATTTTACCCCAACCCCGGGGGCAGTAAAAAAGACGCCCGCCGGCGATGTGAGGCAAATAGCACAATTGATCCGGCTGCCAAGGACGAGGATCCGGCAGTCAGGGGGTGTTATCCGGAAGCAGGAGCAGAGATCCGGCTAACCGGGGCTACGATCCTGCCTCCGGCGGACAGAGCTCTGGCAGCCCGGAGCTGTGTCCGACAGCCGAGGCAGCTGTCAGTCCCCGGGATAGCCCTCGGGGTTGGCCTTCTGCCAGCGGTAGGTGTCCCGGACAATGTCCTCCACCCCGTGCTCGGTGCGCCAGCCCAGCTCCTCCGCCGCCTTGGTGGCGTCGGCATAATATTCGGCAATATCCCCGGGACGGCGGGGACCGTAGACATAAGAGATAGGCTTCTCCAGGATGGCATTGTAGGCGTCCACGATCTGCTGGACGCTGATCCCCCGGCCCGCCCCCAGGTTGTAGGCGTAAAGCCCCGGGCGGTTCAGGCAGTGGGACAGCGCCGCCATGTGGCCCCGGGCCAGATCCACCACGTGGATGTAGTCCCGGATGCAGGTGCCGTCGGGGGTGGGATAATCATTGCCCCAGATGTTCAGATGGGGCAGCCGCCCCACGGAGACCTGGGCGATATAGGGCATCAGGTTGTTGGGGATCCCCAAGGGATCCTCCCCCATGAGGCCGGACTGATGGGCCCCCACGGGGTTGAAGTAGCGGAGGATGCACACGGAGACACTGCTGTCGGCCCGGTGCCAGTCCTCCAGCATCCACTCAATGTCCACCTTGGTCTGGGCATAGGGGCTGTTGCCCCGCTTCACCGGCTCTGTCTCCGGGATCCGGGGATTGGCGGGGGTGCCATACACCGTGGCGCTGGAGCTGAAGACAATGTTCTTGACCCCGTGCTCCCGCATGGCCTCCAGAAGGCGCAGGGATCCGCACACGTTGTTGTCATAGTACTCCAGGGGCTTCTGGCAGGACTCCCCCACAGCCTTGAGACCCGCAAAGTGGATCACCGCATCCGGCCGGATCTCCCCCAGGGCCCGGGAAAGGGCGGCCCCGTCCCGGATATCCGCCTGGACAAAGCCGGGACGACGGGAGGTTATGCGCTCTATGCGGTCCAGGACCGACCGCTTGCTATTGCTGAGATTGTCCAGAATGGTGACCTGGCAGGAAGGATCCCCCAGAAGCTCCACCACTGTGTGGCTGCCGATATAGCCGCAGCCGCCGGTGACCAGAATGTTAGCCATGTTGACTCCGTGACAGGGATCCCAGGCGCCGCCCCGGCAGGGCCGGAGGGGAGGCGCGGGGGGATCGGAAGGGAAAGGGTACCGGGAAGGCGCCCCGGATCCCGCCGGACGCCGCCCCGGAGGACAGACACCCCGGCGGGGGCAAATAAAAAGACCGGACAGCCGGTCTTGCGGGAACGGCCGCCCGGGGCGGCCGCTGCCGGCATCTCAGGAGGCGGAGGTGCCCCCAGAGCTGCCGGCGGGATCGGCGGCGCTCTCACCGGCCGATCCCTGATCGACCCCGGCGGAGGCACCGGCATCATGGGCCCCCGCACCGGCTCCGCCCTCGGCACCCTCCAGCAGCCGGGAAGCCCGGCGCACAGTGCGGTAGAGTTCGTCCAGCATGGGCAGGCAGGCCATGACCTTCCGCCACTTGACGTCGGTCATCTCGGGAACCCCGGAGGAGTAGGTGCCGGGCTTGGTGATGTTCCGCATCACCGAGGTGGCACCGGCCACAGTGGTGCCGTCGCAGATATTGATGTGGCCGTTGAACACCGAGCGGCCGCCGATGATGCAGTACCGGCCGATGGAGGTGGATCCCGCCACCACCGCAGCCCCTGCCATGGCGGAGCCGGAGCCCACCCGGACGTTGTGGGCGATCTGGCAGAGGTTGTCGATGATGACGTTGTCCTCAATGACGGTGTTATCCACCGCCCCACGGTCAATGCAGGTGTTGGCACCGATCTCCACGTGGTTGCCCACGATGACCCCGCCCAGCTGGGGGATCTTGACCCACCGGCCACGGTCATTGGCATAGCCAAAGCCGTCAGATCCGATGACTGCCCCGGACTGAAGCAGGCAGTCGTCCCCGATGATCACCCCGTGGTACACCGAGCAGTTGGCCCAGAGCCGGGTGCGGGCGCCGATCCGGGCGTTCCGGCCCACAAAGCAGCAGGGGCCGATCTCCGCATCCGCACCGATCACTACCCCGGACTCGATCACCGCATTGGCGCCGATGCTGGCGCCGCTGCCAATGACCGCATCCTCCGCCACGGCGGCGGTGGGATGGATCCCCTTCTCCTGATGGGGAGTGGTGTCCAGCATCTGAGCCGTCAGGGCAAAGCCCACATAGGGATCCCGCATCACCAGGGCGGCGGTGCGGCAGTGCTCCAGATCCTTCTCCCGGAGGATCACCGCCGAGGCCCCAGTCTTCTCCAGATCCTTGCGGTAGCGGGGATCGTTCAGGAAGCTGATCTCCCCTGCCCCCGCCGTGGCCAGGTTGCCGATGCGCTCGATGACCGTGGCGGGATCACCCCGGAGCTCAGCTCCGATCCTGGCGGCGATTGCGCCCAGAGTGACTGCCATATCAGTTGCTCTTGCCGACCAGCTGGATGACATCCTTGGAGATGTCAATGGAGTCGTTGGCGTAGACGGCGGCGCCCACACCGTTGATCACCAGATCAAAGCCCCGCTGCTTGGCCACCTTCTCCACGGCAGTCTGGATCTTGTCCATGAGCTTGCCCTCTTCCTCGGCCACCCGGCGGCGCTGATCTTCCATCAGGGCCTGACCCTTGATCTGCAGCTGGGACTGGAGCTCCTGAACCTTGCGCTGGGTGCTGATCTGCTCCTGCTCCTTCATGTAGGAGCCGTTCTTCTTCAGTTTCTCCACCAGGGCGGTGTACTGATCGTTGAGCTTCTTCAGCTCAGCCTGACGGCCGGAGAACTCAGACTCCAGCTTCTTCTTCACCTGGGCGGACTGGGGGATCTGGGACAGGATCTGGGGCAGATTGATCACCGCCACTGAGGTGGGGGTGCCTGCCGAGGCTGCGGAGCCCGCTGCCAGAAATGCGCCGAGGATCAGAGTGTTAACCAGCTTTTTCATAGATATAACCCCTTAGGAAATAGACAAAATCAGAATGTTCTTCCAATGCTGAAAGAGAAGACCTCCACGTCGTCCCCCTTGCGCTCCCGGATAGGACGGGCAAGGGTGACCGCCAGGGGTCCCACCGGGGAGATCCACTGGAGGGTGACGCCCACGGAGGAGTGGTAGCGCCAGGGATCGCCCATGTCAAAGATATGATGGCAGTTGGCCATGCAGTGGCTGTAGCGCTTCTTGTCATAGGTGGTGTCAAACACGTTGCCCACGTCAAAGAAAACAGAGGTGCGCAGCTGATCCTCATACCCCTCGTCCACAAAGGGGGTGGGGACAATGAGCTCGGCGGTGAAGGCCCACATGGCGTTGCCGCCAATGGGACTGTTGGTGCCCACCTCCCGCATGGCGCCGGCCACGGGATAGGAGTAGATGGCCCGGGGACCCACGGAGTTGTTCTTGAAGCCCCGCATCCAGGGACCGCCGCCGGCGTTGAAGTTCTGGTAGAAGGGCAGCACCTGGCTGTAGCCCCGGACCTTGCCGTAGCCGTTGCCGTAGCCCACGGTGCCCCGGACGTTGAAGCTGTAGTCATGCTCCTTGGTCAGGGGCCAGAACTTGGTGGCGTCCAAGGTGGCTTTGTAATACTGCACATCAGATCCGGGCAGGGCCACACTGATCCAGAACTCCTCCTTGTCACCGGCGGTGGGGAAGATCCCCTTGTCCAGATCGTTTCTGGTCCAGTCAAAGCTCATGGAGTAGGTGTTGATGTTCAGCCGGTTCTCATCGTCCACATAGGGCTCATAGATGTGCCAGAACTTCTGGATCTGGGCATAGGACTGCACCTGGGAGATCTTGCTGCGCTCCACGTTGATGCCGTACTCCAGGAAGTTGAGCTCGTTGATGGGATAGCCAGCCTTCAGCTCTGCGCCGATGGTGCGGTTCTCATAGTTGATGAGGTCATCCTCGCCGGCCCGGTAGTCGTCATAGTAGACCCGGCCGGTGAGGCTGATGCCGTCCAGGGTGAAATAGGGATCCCTCAGGGACAGGGAGTACTTCCGGCGGGACTTGGACCAGCTCCACTCCACCTCACCACGGTAGCCGTAGCCCAGCATATTGTCCTGGGCAAGCTTCGCGCCGAAGGTGATGCCGGAGACGGTGCCGTAACTGATCGATCCGGAAATGGAGTTGACCTGGCGCTCCTTGACCTTCACGTCCAGATCCACCACATCCTCAGATCCGGGGATCTTCACCACGTCAATGTCCACCTTCTCGAAGAAGCCCAGGCGCCCCAGGCGCTGCTTGGACTGCTCCACCTTCTCGTTAGAAAGCCAGGTGCCCTCAAACTGCCGGAGCTCCCGGCGGATCACCACGTCCTTGGTGACCTTGTTGCCGGCGATCCGGATCTCGTTCACCGACACCCGGGGACCCGGGGCCACGAACATATGGAGGGTGACTTCCTTCTTCTCGTCGTCGATCTTGGGATAGGTGGTGACCTGGGCGTCAGAGTAGCCGAACTTGCCCACAAAACTGGCTATGCGCTGCTCGTTGGCGGTCACCGCCTGCTTGGAGTAGATATCCCCGGGAGTGAGATCCACCATCTCCCGGATCTCACTGTCGTGGCGGATCAGATCCCCGGCCACGGTCACGTCCCGGATGGTGTACTGCTCGCCCTCGTTCAGGCTCAGGGTCAGGTAGACCCCCTTCCGGTCAGGGGTGATGGACAGATCCGCGCTCTTGATCTCAAACCGGATGTAGCCCCGGTTAAGATAATGGCTCTTGAGTTTCTCCAGATCCCCCTCAAGCTTGGCCTTGTTGAACTTGTCGGTGGAGAACAGATCCCACCAGGGAGAATCATCGTCCAGATCCAGGAGGGACAGGAGCTTCTTCTCGGAGAAGGCCTTGTTGCCCAGGATGTTGATCTGCTTCAGGCGGCTGGATTTGCCCTCGGCAAACTGGATCCGCAGTTTCACCCGGTTCCGGGGGAGATCCGTCACCAGGACCCGGACAAAGGCCTGGTACTTGCCGTTGGCATGGTAGTATTCCGTCAGGCCCCGCTCCACCTCAATGAGCTTGGCCCGGTTCAGGGGCTCGCCGAGCCGGATCCCCATGTCGGAGATGATGGGCTCGATCTTGTCCTCCTTGATATCGTCATTGCCGGCATACTCGATGCTGGAGATGGTGGGGCGCTCCTTCACCCGGATGGCCAGGACGCCGCCGTCGGTGACTGCGGCGTCAATGTCGTCAAAGTTCCCGGTGGCATAAAGCTTGCGGATGCACTCGGACACCGCCTTCTGATCGGCGCTGTCACCCACCGCCACAGGCAGGTTCAGCAGCACCGCGCCCAGGGAGACCCTCTGCAGTCCGTCAACCCTGATGTCCCTGATCTCGGCACCGCCGGCATGTGCCGCCGCCAGCAGCGCCACAAGGCCGATAGCAAATCTTTTCATCTAAAATCCGTCAAAAACTATGTCGTTGTACACCGCAAGGGTCATTATTAATAATAACACAAATATGCCAAAATACATGAGAGCCTGCATGACCCGGTCAGGCAGGGGGCGCCCCGCCAGGGCCTCCAGCACATAGAAGGCAATGTGCCCGCCGTCCAGCACCGGCAGGGGGAACAGGTTCATGATCCCCAGGTTGATGCTGATCAGGGCCATGAAGCCCAGGAAGTACTCCAGGCCGATGCTGGCGGTGACCCCGGCGGACTTGGCAATGGCAATGGGACCGCTGATATTGTCCGCAGCAATGTCTCCGGTGATGAGCTTCCAGAGGGTGACCACGGTGAGGCGGGTGACAGCGGCCATCTTCTCCAGGCTCTTGCCCACGGCCTCCACCGGGCCGTACTTCCGGACAAACCGCACCCCCTCATCCAGGGGCAGCGCCGCCACGGCCACCCCCAGGCGCCCCCGGCTCCCGCCGCCTGCCTCCGGGACGGACTCCGGGGTGACCTTGAGGACAACCTGCTCCTGGGGCAGCCGATCCAGCTCCCGGGGATCCTCCGGGAGTTCTCCCCCCTCCGGGGCCGCCGGGCGGCTCACCGTCAGGGTGAACTCCCGGCCCGGGTGCTCCTCCACCACATGAGAGAAGTCAAACCAGCTGTCCAGGGGCACCCCGTCGGCCGCCGCCACCTGATCCCCGGGGCGGATCCCCGCCTTCTCCGCCGGGGAGCCCTCCTGCACCGCGGCAATGCGCCGGGTCAGGTTGTGGTATTTGGGGGAGAAGCCCAGGGGACGGAAGATATCGGCCCCCTGATCCCGGTGGATGCTCCAGCCGGAGAGATCCAGGGTGACCAGACCCTGGGATCCGTCCTGACGGCGCACCTCCAGCTCCAGGCTCCCGGAGCCCACCTGCTGGATGAACTCGTAGATCCCGTCCTCCCAGTCCAGCACCGGATAGTCCCCCACCCTGAGCAGGAGATCGTCATTCCGGAGCCCCGCCTGCCAGGCCGCAGATCCGGCGTGGATCCCGGTGACATAGGGCTGCACCGCGGCCACCCCCATGACAAACATGCCCCAGTAGAGGAAGAAAGCCAGGATGATGTTGAACAAAGGACCGGCGGCCACAATGAAGAGCCGCTTCCAGACACTCCGGGAGCTGAACTCCTGATCCATCTCCTCCGGAGGCACCTCCCCCTCCCGGAGATCCAGCATCTTCACATAGCCCCCCAGGGGGATCAGGGACAGGGCGTACTCGCAGCCGTCCTTGCCCGTCCGGGAGAACAGCACCCGGCCGAAGCCCAGGGAGAAGCGCAGAACCCTGACCCCGCACAGCCGGGCCGCCAGGAAATGCCCCAGCTCATGGAAGCCCACCAGCACCACCAGAGCGGCCAGGAAGTAAAAGACGCTTTTGAGAATGAACATCACGTATGGGATCCTACAGAAGGGAGGCGGTGTATTCCCGGACCCGGCGATCCAGATCCAGCACCGAGTCCACATCGGTGATGGGATCAGCGGCAAAGCGATCCACCACCCGGGCGCAGATCCGGTAGATATCCGTGTAAGGGATCCGTCCCCCCAGGAAGGCAGCCACCGCCGCCTCGTCGGCGGCGTTCAGGGCCGTGGTGGCCGCCTGGCCGGTCCAGCAGGCGTCCACAGCCAGCTTCAGGCAGGGGTAGCGGGCCAGATCCGGCTCCTGGAAGGTCAGGCCCGTCAGGGCGCACAGATCCAGATCTGCCACCCCGGAATCAAAGCGGTCGGGATAGGCCATGACCCGGGCAATGGGGGTGCGCATGTCGGGGTTGCCCAGCTGGGCGATGACAGAGCCGTCGGCATACTGGACCATGGAGTGGATCACCGACTGGGGATGGACGACCACCCGGATATCATCCCCGGACAGGTTGAAGAGCCACCGGGCCTCAATGAACTCAAAGCCCTTGTTCATCATGGTGGAGGAGTCCACGGAGATCTTGCTGCCCATGCTCCAGTTGGGGTGGGCCACGGCCTGGGCCGGGGTCACGGAGGACAGCTCCTCCAGGGGCAGTTCCCGGAAGGGCCCGCCGGAGCCGGTGAGCAGGATCCGGGTGACCCCGGACTCCCGGAGGGAGCAGAAGCAGAGCCGCCGCTGCTCCCTTTCCGGCAGGGACTGGAAAATGGCGTTGTGCTCGCTGTCCACGGGCAGGATCACCGAGCCGCTCTCCCGCAAGGCCTCCAGGAACAGGTGCCCGGTCATCACCAGGGACTCCTTGTTGGCCAGGTAGAGTTTCCGTCCGGCCCGCACCGCCGCCAAGGCCGGCACCAGGCCCGCGGCTCCCACAATGGCGGCCATCACCGCGTCGCACTCCTCATGGGAGGCGATGAAGGAGAGCTGATCATAGCCCGCAAGCACGGTGACCCCGCTCCCCTCCCCGGCCAGCCGGTCCCGGAGGACCGCAGCGGCAGCAGGATCTGACAGCACCGCATAGCGGGGAGCAAACTCCATGCAGTCAGCAAACATCCGGTCCACGCTGGCCATGGCCCCCAGGGCAAACACGGCGAAGCGGTCCCGGTGCCGGCGCACCACGTCCAGGGTGCTCCGGCCAATGGATCCGGTGGATCCCAGAACGGTGATCTTTTCCATAGCAGACTCAGAGGGGAAATGCGCCCGTCACCCGGAGGGGATCAGGGGCTTAAGAACAAAGATGAATGATCAGGGCATAAACCGGCAATGCCGCCGTCAGGCTGTCCACCCGGTCCAGGACCCCGCCGTGACCCGGCAGGAGGCTACCGGAGTCCTTGATCCCGGCAACGCGCTTGAACATGCTCTCTGCCAGATCCCCCAGCACCGAGGCCAGCACCGCAAGTAATGCGGCCAGGGACACGGTGAGGACACTGCCGGAGCTGGCCAGCATGCAGGCCCCCACAGCCACCCCCAGGGACAGGAGGAGCCCCCCGGCCAGACCCTCCAGTGTCTTGTTAGGACTCACCGCCGGACTCATCCGGTGGCGCCCCAGGGCCTTGCCGGCAAAATAGGCGCCGCTGTCAGCGCACCACACCAGGAGCATGACAAAAAAGAGATTGGCGCCCCCGGAGGTGAAAGGGAGTCCACGGGGGACAGGATCCTCCAGCCGGAGGAACAGCAATGCCTGGAAGAAGGGGATAAGCACCAGGATCCCCGCCAGGGATCCCAGGAGGGGGGAGCGCACCAGATCCCCGGATCGGGGGTAGCGCAGCACCAGCACCAGGGCCAGAAGCCACCAGAGGAGGGAGGCGGACAGGATCACCGTGAGCACCGGGGAGAATGGGAGTTCCTGGGAATACTCCGCCCCCCAGGGGTTGAGGAAGACGCAGAGGAGGCCGGCAAAGGCCGCCACGGCGGCGGCATACACCTCCGGGCGGGCGGGGATCACAAACTTGCCCCATTCCCGGGCTCCCAGCAGGAGGAGGATCAGGGCGCCGGCGGCGAAGATCCCCGGATCCGACCAGAAGATCCACGCCAGTGCCAGGGGAATAAGCCACAGGGCGGTGAGAATGCGCTGTTTCATGAAAGGATTGTCCTTGGTGGGCCGGCGTCAGGTCTGATCTTCCCGGGGATCCGGGGATCGGATCTGCTCGCCCGTGCAGCCGAAACGCCGCTCCCGGGAAGCAAACCACCGCACCGCCGCCCGGAAGTCCTCCCGGGAGAAGTCCGGCCACAGCACATCGGTGACATAGAGTTCAGCGTAGGCCAGCTGCCAGATCAGGAAGTTGCTGATACGCATCTCGCCCCCGGTGCGGATCATCAGATCCACCTCGGTGCTGGCGGTGGCCAGGTGCCGGGCGAAGATCTCCTCGGTGAGATCCTCCGGGGCAATGCTCCCCTCCCCCAGGATCCGGCGGCAGGCGTTGACAATGTCCCAGCGCCCGCCGTAGTTGGCGGCCACATTGAGCTGCAGGGCCTGGTTTCCGGCGGTGCGCTCCTGAGCCCGGCAGATCCGGAACCGGAGCTCCTCCCCGAAGCGGGACATGTCCCCGATGAAGCTGATCCGCACCCCGTTCTGATCCAGTTCGTCCATCTCCGTATCCAGGAAACGGCTGAACAGGGACATGAGGAACTCCACCTCCTCCCGGGGCCGGCGCCAGTTCTCCGAGGAGAAGGCAAACAGTGTCAGGGTCTCCACCCCCAGCTCCATGGCGGCCTCCACCGTGCTGCGCACGGCGGCAGTGGCGCTGCCGTGACCGAAGGTGCGCATCTGGCCGCGCTGCTCGGCCCAGCGGCCGTTGCCGTCCATGATCACCGCCACGTGGCGGGGCACGGCGCCGCTGCCGGGAAGGATCAGATCGTCAGAAGTGGGAGCCATGGGGGCCAAAGTCCTCGCTGGGGCCTGGTGGGAGGGAAAAGGTGACACGGAGGGGGACAAGCCCCCTCCCGGGATGGGACACGCTGTCCTCCGGAGAGGGGCGCTTCCCGAAATGAGCCTAAGGGATCAGATCTCCATCAGCTCCTTCTCCTTGGCGGCGAGGATCTCGTCAATCTTCTTCACGCAGGAGTCGGTGAGCTTCTGGATCTCGTCCTGGGCGCGCTTCTCCTCATCCTCGGAGATATCCTTGGACTTCACCAGGGCCTTGAGATCGTTGTTGGAGTCCCGGCGCACATTGCGCACGGCCACCCGGCCCTTCTCGGCCTCGGCCCGGACCAGCTTGATGAACTCCTTCCGGCGCTCCTCGGTGAGGGCGGGAAGGGGAACGCGGATGCTGGTGCCGGCGGTCTGGGGGTTCAGCCCGAGGCCCGAATCCATGATGGCCTTCTCCACTGCCTTCACCGCTGAGGCGTCATACACGGTCACTGACAGGGTGCGGGCGTCCTCGGCCACCACATTGCCGATCTGCCTGAGAGGCGTCTGGGATCCGTAGTAGTCCACCATGATCCCGTCCAGGAGGGCAGGCTGAGCCCGGCCGGTGCGGATGCGGGAAAGCTGGGTCTTGTAGGCCTCAATGGACTTATCCATGCCCTCTCTGGCAGATTGCTTGATGTCGTTAATCATGGGAAATCCTAAATCCTTACACGAAAATCACTGGCGCCATTTTACCATAAGTGCCCGGAAGCGGATACGGCAGCGGGACGGGGCGGCAGGCCGGGATCCGGGGGATCCCCCTGCCCTGCCCGTCAGCCTGCCAGCGGGACCGGTGCGGGCACGGCGGCAGGGAAGATCCGCCCGGCGCTCCTGACCGCACCTGACAAAATGCGCTGCCCGGAGAACGTCCCGGAGATCATCCGGGAGAGCCGCCATACCCGCCGGCCAAGGCAGCCCGGAAGCGGGACCTGGAGAGCATCCGGCAACACTGGCGGCAACGCCGTCCCGCCGCCCCGCCGATCAGAGCCGGACCGGCAGCGCTGCCCGGCCCCGGCGCAGGGATCGCCCGGCAAACATCCCGGAAGATCAGAGCCGGCTCAGGACCGGGACAGGTGGCGGATCACTGTGCCCTCGTCGGAGCCCAGGATGATCCTCTTCAGGGCCCCGGGGTTGTTCATGTTGAACACCCGGATGGGGAGATCATGATCCCGGGCCAGGGTGAAGGCTGCCAGATCCATGACCTTCAGTTCCTTTTCCAGCACGTCCTGATAATCCAGTTCCTTATAAAGCACGGCCGCGGGATCCTTCACCGGATCAGCGGAGTAGACCCCGTCCACCTTGGTGCCCTTGAACACCGCGTCGGCACTGATCTCAATGCCCCGGAGGCATGCGGCGGAGTCGGTGGTGAAGAAGGGGTTGCCGGTGCCGGCGGACAGGATCACCACCTTCCCCTGGCGCAGGTTGGCAATGGCGTCCAGCCAGCTGTAGGGATGGCAGATCCCCTGAAGGGGAATGGCGGAGAACAGCCGGGCCTCCACATCAGCCCGGAACAGTGCGTCCCGCATGGCCAGGCCGTTCATCACCGTGGCCAGCATGCCCATGTGATCCCCGATGACCCGGTTCATGCCGGCCCGGGCCAGGGAGGCTCCCCGGTAGATGTTGCCGCCGCCGATGACCAGGCCCACCTGGACTCCCAGCTGGACAATCTCCCGGATCTCCGAAGCCATGTGATCCAGCACCGAGGGATCGATGCCGAAGCCCTCCTTGCCCTGCAGGGCCTCACCACTGAGTTTCAGCAGAATTCTCTTGTAAACAGGCTCTTCCATTTAAACACTCCGTCAGCACACAACCATACACACCCTAAAGGCGCCAAAAAAAACCGCGACTTCAAGGCCACGGTTTTCATCATTCATGTCAAAGAGGGTTTCAGCCCTGTCCCTGGGCGGCAGCCACCTGGGCGGCGACCTCCTGGGCGAAGTCAACCTGCTTCACCTCAATGCCCTCACCCACCTTGAAGCGGACAAAGGACAGGACATCGGCGCCGTGATCCTTCAGCAGCTGTCCCACCGTCACGGAAGGATCCTTGACGAAGGGCTGGCCGGTCAGGGAGACCTCGCCGGTGAACTTGCGCATGCGGCCTTCCACCATCTTCTCGGCGATCTCCTTGGGCTTGCCGGACTGCATGGCCAGCTCCACCTGGACAGCGCGCTCCTTGGCGATGACCTCGGCAGACACGTCCTCAGGCTTCACGAACTGGGGATCGCTGGCGCAGATGTGCATGGCCACGTCCTTGGCCAGCTCAGCGTCACCGCCCTTGAGGCATGCCAGCACGCCGATGAGGCTGTTGCTGTGGATATACACACCCAGGTTCTCTGCGGTGGCGATGCTGATGCGGCGCAGGTGCATGTTCTCGCCGATCTTGGCGATCATGGCCTTCAGAGTGCCCTCAACGGTCTCACCGTTGCCGTAGTCCAGAGCGTTGACCTGGGCCACATCCGTCAGGTTGTTGGCCAGGGCCAGTTCGGCCACCTTGTCGGCATAGGCCCTGAAGCCTGCGTCCTTGGCCACGAAGTCGGTCTCGCAGTTGAGCTCCACCAGCACAGCCTTGTTGCCCTCGGCCTTGCAGGCGATGACACCCTGGGCGGCGACCCGGCCGGCCTTCTTGGCGGCCTTGGCCTGTCCGCTCTTGCGCATGTTCTCGATGGCGGTCTCAATGTTGCCGTCAGCCTCGATGAGGGCCTTCTTGCAGTCCATCATGCCTGCGCCGGTGCGGTCGCGCAGTTCCTTAACCATTGCGGCGGTTATGTTTGCCATTTGCTTCCTCAAATTGGTTTAAAGGGGACGGGTGAGCCCCGTCCCCCGGGGTTAGATCAGGCCTCGGCGGGAGCCTCGGCAGCCTTCTCCTGGGCCATGTCCTGCTCGGTCTGCACGCTTCTGGCGGCGTTCACCGCATCAGCGGCGGCGCTGAGGTACAGCTCGATGGCACGGATGGCGTCATCATTGCCGGGGATCACATAGTCCACCCCGTCAGGGCTGGAGTTGCTGTCCACCACAGCCACCACCTTGATGCCAAGGTTGCGGGCCTCCTTGATGGCGATCTGCTCCCGGTTGGCGTCAATGACGAAGAGCACGTCCGGCAGACTGCCCATGTCCTTGATGCCGCCAATGCTGCGCTCCAGCTTCTCCATCTCGTGAAGACGGAGCATGGCTTCCTTCTTGGTAAGCTTCTCGAAAGTGCCGTCAGCGGACTGGGTCTCCAGCTCCTTCAGGTGCCGGATGGAGCCCTTCACGGTCTTCCAGTTGGTGAGCAGGCCGCCCAGCCAGCGGTGGTTGACATAGAAGGAGCCGCAGCTGGTGGCTGCATTCTTCACAGCCTCTTCAGCGGATCTCTTGGTGCCCACGAACAGCACCTTGCCGCCCTTGGCAATGACGGAGCCCAGATAGTTCAGGGCGTCATTGAACATGGGCAGGGTCTTGTCCAGGTTGATGATGTGCACACCGTTGCGCTTGCCGTAGATGTACTCCTTCATCTTGGGATTCCAGGAGCTGGTCTGATGGCCGAAGTGCACGCCGGCCTTCAGCATGTCACGCATGGTTACATTTGACATTGTGTTTTCCTTTTTTGGGTTATGCCTCCATCCGCCACGCACTGCCAACCTCCGATGAGGCACCCGGCAGGCTCCAATGACGGATGTGTGTCGTGAAAAAATAAATAAAAAACCGTCCCCCTTCCGGAGGACGGATGAATTATAGCCGAAAGCGCCCGGGGACGCCACAAAAAAGCCCGGCGGCAGAACCTGCCCCCTAAGACACAGCCCGGGGTCTCAGCACCAGGAGGCGGAGCCAGAAGTAAGCCCCGGCTAACTTATCCCGGCCCCAGCGGTCCGCCCCCATGGTTTTCTGCTAAAATAGCCCTGATGATCTGATGTTATTTTAAGGAAGAAAGCCATGGAGATCCTTGACGAAGCCGCAAAGGAAAAGATGCGGACGGCCGGCCGGCTGGCCGCCGAGGTGCTGGAGATGATTGCCCCCCATGTGGTTGCCGGCGTCACCACCGGGGAGCTGGACGATATCATGCTGGATCACATCCAGAACCAGCAGCATGCCATATCCGCATGCCTGGGGTACCACGGCTACCCCAAGGCCACCTGCATTTCCGTCAATGAGGTGGTGTGCCACGGCATTCCCGGGATCCAGCACCTGCACAACGGGGACATTGTGAATGTGGATGTCACGGTGATCAAGGACGGGTATTACGGCGACACCTCCAAGATGTTCATGGTGGGGGAGGTGTCCCTGCGCAGCCGCCAGCTGTGCCGCTGCGCCCGGGAGTCCCTGTACCAGGCCCTCAGGGTCATCCGGCCCGGGGTGCCCCTGACCGTGGTGGGGGACGTGATCCAGCCCATAGCCGACAAGGCCGGCTTCTCCGTGGTCCGGGACTACTGCGGCCACGGCATTGCCACGGAGTTCCACACCGAGCCCTGCGTGCTCCATTACCGGAACACCCAGCTGAAGAACTTCATCCTTAAGCCGGGCATGAGCTTCACCATTGAGCCCATGATCAATGCGGGCACCTGGAAGTGCAAGGTCAACAAGAAGAACGGCTGGACCGTGACCACCGCCGACAAGCAGCCCTCAGCCCAATATGAGCACACCCTCATCGTCACGGATGACGGCTGCGAGATCACCACCCGCCGGGAGGAGGAGACCGATATCCCGTCGGTGTTCCACAATATGTGAGGCGCCGGCATGTGAAGCGCCGGCACCCGGGGATCCCCTAGGGCTCCGGAAGGCGGGATGTAGCGGAATGAGATGAGATCAGTTGCGGTGAGGCAAGGTGAGACGAGGCGGACACACCTCAGGCGACAGCAGGAGGACAGGCTGATGGACATGGCCAGGGTTCTGGAGCGGTACCTGGGAGACCGGGTGATCACCAGGGAGACCGGACGGCAACTCAATGAGACCGTGAGCCGCCATCTGGCCGCCCTCTTCCTCCGGGGGGAGAGCATTGTGGATCTGGCGGAGATGCGCTGCAGCTTCATTGATCTGCTCCTGCGCCGCCTGCACCGGCAGTTCTCTCTGGATCTCACACCAGATCTGGCCGTGGTGGCGGTGGGAGGCTACGGAAGACGGGAGCTGCACCCCTTCACCGACATTGACGTCCTGGTGCTCACCCGGGATCCCCTGACCCCGGAAGCCGGGGACCGGGTGGGTCAGTTTGTCACCCTGCTCTGGGATCTGAAACTGGACGTGGGGCATGCGGTGCGCACAGTGGCAGAATGCGTCAGCGCCGGCAGCAGTGATCTGACCATTGCCACCAACTTGCTGGAGCGCCGGCTGATCTGCGGCTCGGATGAGACCTACAGCCAGCTGAACAGCGCCGTGGAGGATGAGTCCTTCTGGCCCGTAAAGAAGTTCTTCCGGGCCAAGATGGAGGAGCAGCAGCGGCGCCACGCCTCCCTGAAGAACACCATGAACCGCCTGGAGCCGGATCTGAAGAACATGCGGGGGGGGCTCAGGGATGTGCAGACCATCATGTGGATCGCCCGGAAGTTCACCGGGGCCGTCCGCCCGGAGGAGCTCTGCCAGCAGGGCTTCGCCACCCCCGGGGAGCTGAGGGATCTCCTGTTCAGCGCCTACTTCCTCTGGAAGGTGCGCTTTGCCCTGCAGTTCGGCTGCCGGCGCAATGACAACCGCCTGACCTTTGACCGCCAGGTGGCGGTGGCCAGGATGCTGGGGTACATCGGGGAGGGCAACACCCCGGTGGAGAACCTGATGATCAACTTCTACCAGAACACCCGGCAGATCGAGGAGATCAACCACATCATCCTCCAGCGCTACGAAGAGGCCATCTTCCGGGACGAAAACCCGCCCCGGATCCGCTTTCTCAGCGCCAGCTTCCTGCTCCGGGGCACCCTGCTGGATCTGGTGGATCCCACCCTGTTCCGCCGGGATCCCGCCGCCGTCATGGATCTCATGGAAACGGCAGCAGATCTCAACAGCCGGGGGGACGGCCAGCCGGTCACGGGGCTGCATCCCGACTGCGTGCGCAGCATCAGAGAGCTCAAGAACACCAGCCGGGGGCAGTTGGAGGACGATCCCCGCTGCCGCCGGAGCTTTCTGCGGATCCTGGCCAGCGGCCCGGGGATGCTGCTGCCCCTGAAGCTGATGATGCGCCACGGGATCATGGCCATGTATATGCCCGAGTGGGTGCGCCTGACGGGGCTGATGCAGTTTGACATGTTCCACGAGTACACCGTGGACGAGCACACCTACCGCACCGTGGCCAACATTTTCGCCTTCACAGATCCCTCCTGCCAGGAACCCTCCGCCGGGGATCCCGCCCTGAACCTGTTCCGGGACATCTACCGGAACCTCCCCCGGCAGCCCCTGCTGTGCCTGGCCGCCCTGCTCCATGACATCGGCAAGGGCCGCCGGGGCGGCGGCCATGCCCAGGTGGGAGCCGAGATCAGTGAGCGCTTCTGCGCCCTCCACGAACTGCCCCCGGCTGAGGCCCGCACGGTGACCTGGCTCGTGCGCCACCACATCGACTTCTCCAACACCGCCCAGCGCCGGGATATCTCCGATCCCAATGTCATCGCCGACTTCGCCTCCCTGGTGGGGGACGAGAACCGCCTGGACTACCTGTACTGCTTAAGCGTCGCCGATATCTGCGCCACCAACGGCACCTCCTGGAACTCCTGGAAAGACGCCCTGTTCCGGGAGCTGTACTACGCCACCCGGCGGATCCTGCGCCAGGATCCGGAGCACCCTGTGGACTGGAAACTCCAGATGGAGGAGACCCGCCGGACCGTCATGGCGGATCTGACTGCCGGCGGCCTGCCGGCGGAGGGGATCCGGAAACTCTGGGACACCTTTGACGCCAGTTACTTCGTCCGCCACACCCCGCCCCAGATCCGGCGCCACACGGAGCATATCCTGGGCTACGGCGGCGGGGATCTGCCGGTGATCGTCTTCGGAGAATCCGTAAACCGCCTGGGCACAGAGCTCTTCATTTATATGAAGGATCGGCTGGGGATCTTCAGCCGGATAGCCGCCCTGCTCTCCGCCCGGCGGATCTCGGTCCTGAGCGCCACCATCCTGGGATCCTCCGACGGCTTCATCCTGGACACCTTCACCGTGATGGACCGGAATGCCCAGCCCCTGAGCCCGGAGAGTTTCGGACCTCTGAAGAAGTACCTGATGCAGAACCTCATCTCCCAGGACTCTCCGGTGCCCCCGGTCCCGGAGATCCCCGCCCGGTACCGGCAGTTCAACATCCGCCCCTCGGTGTCCTACCTGGACATCCCCGGGGCCGACCAGCAGGGGGTGACCCACCTGGAGGTGTCCGCCCTGGATCGGCCGGGACTGCTGGCATCCATCGCCCGGGTTTTCCAGCAGGAGGGCATGAACATCCTGGCGGCCAGGATCGCCACCACCGGGGAGCGGGCCGACGACGGCTTCACCATCAGCCTCCATGGACGGTCCCTGAACATGGAGGAGAAGGAGGAGCTGCGGCAGAAGCTCACCGCCGCCGTGGGCACCTCCAGGCCCCAGGAGAAGGACACTCCGGAGAAGGCGCCACCGGCAGCCGGCAGAAAAGGAAAACCGGAAGGATAGCATTTCGGGAGACGGGAAGACCGGTGCCGGAAGTCTGTGACTGTCAGCGGATGCCAGACGGACAGCAGGAGAAGAAGGAAGAGAGGAAAAGAAAAGGCTTCCGGAAGGAGCCGGCAGGCGGTCAGAAAAGCGGGCAGAAGAAAAACCGGGAGATGGTGAAACCCGGAAGGCGGGAACCCGGAACAGGACTGGTTGACATCATGACAGCTGCTCCTGTCCTGCGCGGAGGTTCCGGAGCTGTGTGCCCGGATCCGGGATCCTTGGGTTCCCGTACTGATCCTGCCTTCCCCGCCCGGATCAGCCAGGATCATGCCTCCACTCCCTGATCCGGCCTCCCTGCCCAGGATCCGGGATCTGGTGGGATCCGGAAGGAACTCCCGGATCCCGGCGGATTGGGGCGCCCTGGGTACCTATGCTATTTGCCGCTCCGACCGTAGTTTCTCAGGGCACGGTTCAGGGTGTCGTTGGCGGTGGCCGATCCGGCGTTCACCGCCTCCTCAGCCAGTTGCATGGCCTTGGAGACATTCCCGGCTTTCACCGCCGACTCAATCATGCCGTTGTACATGGTCTCAGTTTCTTTCATCATGGTCCCGGGGGCGGCACGGGGAGCGGCTGCCCGGGTCTGGGCAGCAGGTGCGGCAGCGGCAGACGTTGCGGCCCGGGGAGCAGTTGCGGTCCCGGAGGCGTGCTGATCCCCGACGGGGTTCACCGCCCGCATGCCGCTCTGGGTAGAAGAGCCGGGACGCACCACGCTACCGTCATCGTCATCAGCAATATACTGGTGGTTCTCACCGCCCCAGATGGGGCCCTTCAGGGCATCCAGGAAGTCCGACACGGAGTCAATGTCCCCGGCATCCATGGAGAAGTTCACCGTGACCACACCCAGCCGGGAATGGGGGATGAGGGGATCGGCGATATCAGGGATCTCCTCCCGATGGGACTTGGCGAAGAGCTTGGCCGGATGGACCACCTGGGTGGAGGTCTTCAGATCCTGATCCTTGGTGAAGATCACCATGTAGGCCACCGCATTGTCCCCGGCGGAGAAGTTGTTGAGGGTGAACCGGAACTTCAGGGACTCCGCCACCACATCATTGTAGGGACGGTACTCAAAACTGTTGAAGTCAAACATCTTGATGAGCTTGCGCTCCTTGTTCAGCAGCGCCACGGTGGGGGCAAACACCGTCTCCCCGATCTGCACGCTGATATCGATGCGCAGGTTGGTGGCGTTGAGGGGCAGGTTGTAAGTCCTGAACACGCTGCGGCCGGTCTCAAAGTCATACACCTGGGACTTCTCGTCAAAGGTCACCTCATCCGTCATGCCGCTTCTGACAATCACCGCACCGTCAAAGACATTGGACGCCACCCGGAGCTTACCGAAGATCTTGTCGGACTCCTCAACCGTAATATTGGCCGGCGAATGGTAGGTCATGATGTGGTTCATGGTCTCGCAGCCGGTTCCCAGGAAAAGCGCGCCGCATAACAGAAAGAGGGTTGCCTTCTTCACTCTTGTCACCTTAACTAACAGCAATCTGATCTAAAAAAGTACGTAAGATAGCGGGATTTTACTATGAAACGCTTAAATTATGAATATATGAGGCGGATCACCCTTTTGCCGGAAGGCAAGGCCGGGGCGACTGCCAGATCCCGGTAGCCGGGCACCTGATCCCCGCACCATGAGGCGGCAGGAGCCGCTGAAAAAGGCGCCCGGAAAAACGGCCATCTGCCGGGTGCGACGGAAGGCGACCGGAAGAGGCGCCCGGCTGCTGTGGGTGGCTCATGGCACCCGGACGAAAACAGATCTCCTCCTGCCAAGACACCCGTAACCAGTCCCGGCCGGGACCTGCCGTGCTCCGGGATCCGGCCGTCCCGGGATCACTGATCTTCCCCACCGGCCGGCCTCAGCACGCCCCGGCTGCGGCTCCTGCAACCCTCTCAGTTCCCTGCCCTGCCTCCCCTCACCTCACCTGCCAGCATGTCAGTGTGCCTCCCCTGACCGGCTGCCTGAGCACGCCTCCACAGGACGGCAATGCCCTCCCCATCTCCTGGCATGTCATGTTGCAGCCGGATCCCTCCTGTACCCTGGCAGGGTCTGTCCGGCTCCTCGGCAGGATCTGTCCGGCACCCGGCCCGCACCGCAACCGGAAGGCCAAGCGCCCATCCTTAAGACGGACCGGCGCTGCCGGAAAATGCCCGGTACCGCAGAATTGAGCGGAAATCCGGCACAGATCTGTTGCCGACGCCCCTTTCCTGTCTATGATATGTAGAAGAGAAAAGGAGACTCCCATGATCACATACATCCATCCTGAGAAGTCCATGAGCCAGCTTTCCCAGTCAGAGGTCGCCCTGCTGGAAAAGACCGCTGACGGACACCTGTATGAACTGTTCAGAAAATGCGCCCTGGCGGTGCTGAACAGCGGCACGGTGACTGACGATCCCTCCGCCCTGTTCGCCAAATACCGGGACTTTGCCATTGATGTCATCTCCAAGGAGCGGGGGATCAAGCTCAAGCTCTACAACCCCCCGGAGACCTCCTTCATCAACGGCCACCTGATCAAGGTCATCGAGGAGCACCTGTTCAGCGTGCTCCGGGACATTGTCTACACAGAAAGCCAGCGGAGCATTCTGGATCAGCAGATCGGCGATCAGAATGCGGTCACCAACCTGGTGTTCCATATTCTGCGCAACGCCCGGGCCTTCATTTCCGGGGTGGAGCCCAACATGGTGGTATGCTGGGGAGGTCACTCCATCAGCAAGGAGGAGTATGCCTACACCAAGAAGATAGGCTACGCCCTGGGACTCCGGAAAATGAACATCTGCACCGGCTGCGGTCCCGGCGCCATGGAGGGCCCCATGCACGGCGCCGCCATCGGTCACAATATGCAGCGGATCAACAACGGCCGCTTTCTGGGGCTCACCGAGCCGTCCATCATCTCCTCTGAGCCCCCCAATTCCATGGTCACCGAGCTCATCATCATGCCCGACATTGAAAAGCGCCTGGAGGCCTTCATGCGCCTGGGCCACTGCTTCGTGATCTTCCCCGGCGGGCCCGGAACCATAGAGGAGCTGATGTTCATCCTGGGGATCAAGACCGACCGGGGCAACAATGATCAGCCGGTGCCCCTGGTGCTCACCGGGCCCCGGAGCTCAGAGCGGTATTTTGAAGAGCTGGACCGGTTCATCCGCAATGCCCTGGGAGATGAGGCTGCTCGCCAGTACGACATCGTCATCGACAACCCTGACCGGGTGGCGGATATCTGCGCCGACGGCGCCGTCCAGGTCATGGAGAAGCGGATCAACCTCAGCGACTCTTTCTACTTTAACTGGAACCTCAAGATCAATCCGGTACTCCAGGAGCACTTCACCGCCACCCACGAAAGCATGCGGGCCCTGAACCTCACCAAGGATCAGCCCCTGAGCAGCCTGATCACCAACCTGCGCAACGCCTTCTCCGGCATAGTATCCGGTAACGTGAAGCCCGAGGGCATGGAGATGGTCCAGAAGCACGGTCCCTATGAGCTCCACGGAGATCCGGAGATCCTCAGGAATATCGATATCCTGCTCAGTGAAATGGTTCAGCAGAACCGGATGAAACTGTCCCAGGAAGAGTACACCCCCTGCTACCGCCTGGTGGAATAACCGGAGCAGAGGCGCCGCCGGGACGCCGGCGGCGGCATCTGGTGGCCGTTCACGGGGCGATCCTGGGCAGTTCATAGGACTGATCGCTGGCCGGACAGCACCCGATCTGCCATCCTCCCCCGGGGAAGGCATTCCCTTGGCCCGGTGAAGCGGAAGAGATCCGGAGCGGACGGATCCGGGATCGGCTAAACGGCGGAAAAAGGGGCGGGAAGATCCGTGGCCAGGCATCAAAGCCTCTGGCTGGCGGTCCCGGCTCCCTAAAAACAACTGAGATCCGGGACTGACGCCGATCCAGGTTCGGGACGGCCGGCTCCTGAAACTGGAGCAAACGGAACCGTCATGATCCGCCACCGGCACAACAGCAGATCCGCTGAGTCTCCGGACGGAAGAAAGGGGTGTTGCTGAAAAGGTAAGGACGGCACCGCTGCTGAAGGTGGCAGGCAGTTCCCTGCCGGGAAGGTTCACGAGATCCGTAGCACTCTCTCCCAGATCCCCCGCTGAACCGCCCTCTGTGTTCCCCTACGCAGCCCCTACCCTGTACCACATGATCGGATCAGAACTCGGAACCGGTTACAGATCCAGCCTTTCTATGATCAGCAGGTATTCCCAATGGCGCCTCACCTTCCCGGAAACAGGCAACGGACGGAGCTCTCCCTGCCATGACTGTTCCTCCCGGGTGTTCCAGGACCTATGCTCCGCTTTGCCATGCACTGAGCCCGCCTTGCGCCTGAGAACACCAGCAGCAACTAAATCCGAACTCGTTTCCACGCCCGCTCCGTTCCCGCTTCCCTTCACGATCCCGATCTTCCTGAAGCGCAATCAGTTCCCTGATCCGGCATTCTTCCTCCAGAAAAATGCAAGTTCGTAAGGTTCAGTGGTTCAGGGCCACAATAGCAGACATTCATGACACCCGTTCAGCTGATCTGTGACACATCATTCCGGATGATTGTGAGCATACATGCGGTCCCTCCGTGAGCCCCGTTTCCACAGTTGATGAAACAGCGTTCTCCTTATATCTGAACAGCATTCCCCTTGCCCGTGAGCACTGTTCTGCACTTCATGACACGCCTTTCCACAGGATCGAGAACACCCTTCTACCCATGCTGGAACATCTTTTCAACAGATCCAGGATCAGCGTTCTCCTATGCCATGAGCAGGTTTCCACAGTTAATGAACCACCGTTCTCCTTATCTCTGAACAGCATTCCCCTTGCCCGTGAGCACTGTTCTGCACTTAATGACACGCTTTTCCACAGGATCGAGAACACCCTTCTACCCATGCTGGAACATCTTTTCAACAGATCCAGGATCAGCGTTCTCCTATGCCATGAGCAGGTTTCACTGCTTTGGGATCCGCAGTTCTGACCATATGTCAGCGCCTAACCAGGCTCAGATGCCGAATAAGGCCGCATGGCTTCGATCCGGGAAGCCCCCAGTCAGTCAGGTTCAGTCGTACAGCCGGTCTGAAACGGGAATTCTGAAGGGAATGCCGCAATGTAATCAGGACACAGATGCAACCGTCACAGCGGTCTACCAGCGGATCGTTTTTGCAAAAGTGTCAAATTTGCCCAGAATTCTATTGAAAAAGTGCTGTTTTTCCCCAAAAAAATCATTGAAAAAGTGCTGATATGAGGCCAGAGCGGGCTTTTTACTAACCAATAAAAAAGCCCGCACAAGGCGGGCCCAACTCTTTAGATCAAATTCTTAATGGTATTACCACCAAGCTTCAACCTGA